>DATBHE010000144.1:0-78240 GCA_036557605.1 Pseudolabrys sp. | reverse complement strand
AGCCCTTAAAAACAAACAACAAACCGACTGAAAGAAGCCGGTCCGGAACGGGTCCGAGCACCGGGATCGAACACGAGGACGAAAGATGTTCGCAGTCATCAAGACCGGCGGAAAACAGTACCGGGTTGCCGCCGAAGACGTGATCCGCATCGACCGGGTCAACGGCCAGCCCGGCGAGATCGTCGAGTTTGGCGAGGTGCTCGTTGTGGGTGGTGACACGCCGCAGCTCGGCGCGCCTACGGTCGCGGGCGCAACCGTAGCTGGGGAAGTGCTGCAGCACACGCGCGGCGACAAGGTGATCGCCTTCAAGAAGCGCCGGCGCAAGAATTCGCGCCGCAAGCGCGGCTACCGTCATGAGTTCTCGGTGATCCGCATCACCGAAATCCTCACCGGCGGGGCAAAGCCGTCGAAGACGGCGGCACCGCGTCCCAAGCGCGAGCCGAAGCCCAAGCTTGAGTCCAAGCCTGAGTCCGAGTCGACCGCGGCAGCAGCCGAGGCGGCACCGGCCGCCGACGCAAAACGAGCCAAAGCCAAGAGATCGGCCAAGACCGCCGCAAAAAAGCCGGCCCGGGCAGCCAAAAAAGGCAAGGACAAAAAGAAGTGAGATGATTCCGTTACGGAATCGGTGTACAGAGTAAGAGAGAGTTCGAGAGACAACCATGGCGCACAAGAAAGCAGGCGGATCTTCACGCAACGGACGTGACTCGGCGGGCCGGCGGCTCGGCTTGAAGTCGGCCGGAGGCGAAATCGTGCTTGCCGGCAATATCCTTGCGCGTCAGCGCGGCACCAAATGGCACGCCGGTCATAACGTCGGCATCGGCAAAGATCACACCCTGTTCGCGCTCATTGATGGAAAGGTTCAGTTCGCAACGAAAGCCAAAGGCCGCACCTACGTATCCGTTGTACCGATGACGGAGGTTGCGGCCGAGTAAGACGGTGGACAAATCCGAGGTCCGCCGGTCATCCAGTCAAACCGGCGGGGCTTCGTAAGGGCTCTGAGAGGGGGAGACGGGTGACCGGCTCCCCCTCTCCGCTTTTCAACCTGGAGCCCGTGCCATGACACTGCTGGAAGAAATACCGACCGGAAGATTTCACGAAGCGAGTATCCCCGTCCTCGAGACCAAGCGCCTTGCCTTGCGCGCGGCGCGTCTCGAGGACGCTAAAGCGGTTGCAGCGCTCGCCAATGATCGCCGCATCGCCGAGAACACCGCGCGCATTCCGCATCCCTATAAAGTGGCGGATGCCGAACAATTCATCGGCGGCGCCAATAAAGATGGCGAGGCTGCGTACCTGATTACGCTGCGCGACAAGACGATCATCGGCGCGTGCGGGATCATGTTCCGCCACGACGACGTGCCGGAGCTTGGCTACTGGCTCGGCGTGCCCTACTGGAACAAAGGCTACGCGACCGAGGCGCTGCATGCGTTGATCGACTACGCGTTCACGGACCTGACGCACGATGCATTGCAGGCCGGAGCGCGCGTGACCAATCCGGCCTCGCGCCGGGTGCTCGAGAAGTGCGGCTTCCAGTGGACGGGCGTCGGCCTCTACCGGATCAACTCGATCAAATCGTCGGCTCCGATCGATCGATTCCGGCTCGAACGGCGCATCTGGTCGGCACTCAAGACGTGGGGTCGCGTGAAGAAAGTAATGTAGGCCAGGCTCGCGTTCCCGCGCACCCGGGTATCTGCCGGATGTGCCACACTCTCCGCTCATGCCGCGCAAGCGGGCATCCAGTATGCTTTCACAAAGAACTGGGTCCCCGCTTTCGGCTTTCGCGGGGACGAGCGGATGCTAAAATAATCGCAGCCCGTGCCCGGGAGGGATGCCATGACCTATGACCTCGACCAATTCATCGCCGACTGCCGGACGACTCTTTCGCGCGATGCCGGTCCCGCCGGCCGGGAGCGCGTGCGTCAGGATCTCGAACGTCTGCTCGCCAACAAGGATTTCGTCGAGGAATACTGCGGCGACACCGTGCCAAGCGGGCTCAAGGTGCTTTACGAAGATCCGAAGCTGGGTTTCCAGATTCTTGCGCACATCAACGACAAGGCGCGCGTCTCGCCGCCTCACGACCATGGCGACTCATGGGCGATCTATGGTCAGGCCACCAAGTACACCGACATGATCGAGTGGGAGCGCGAGGACGATGGAAGCGATCCCAGGCACGCCAAGCTCAAGCCCGTGAAAAAATATCGCCTCACACCCGGAAAGGCCGGCATCTATCAGGACGGCGCCATTCACTCGATCGACTATCCGGACTATGCGCGTTTCGTACGCGTGACGGGAACCAATCTCGACAAGATCGACCGCATCAGAATCGATCTGGATACAGGTGAGGTCGAGAAAATGTATGCACAGCGCGCGACGTGAATCTCCACGCATCCAACGTGAAGGTGACTTTGCGTCCGGTCTCTGCAGCCGCTGTCAAAGGCATGCTCGGCGACGGCGAAGAGCTGGCGCTCATCGACGTGCGGGAGGAGCTTATATTCTCGCAAAATCATCTCTTATGGGCGCGAAATGTGCCGCTCAGCCGGCTCGAATTGCGTTTCGCGCAACTGGTGCCGCGCAAACCAACCCGCATTGTCCTGTGTGACGACGGTGACGGCCTTGTGGAACGTGCCGCGGTCATTCTTGCGAATGCTGGCTACGCGAATCTTTCCTCTCTCGACGGCGGCGTGACGGCCTGGGAGAAAGCCGGGCTCGTGACGTTTTCAGGCGTGCACGTTCCGAGCAAAGCATTCGGTGAATTCGTCGAGCACGATGGCAATACGCCGAGCGTCAGTGCGGCCGAGCTTGATGCCATGATGCGCAGCGGCGTCGACCTGAAAGTGCTCGATAGCCGGCCGTTCGATGAATATTCGCGCATTTCGATTCCGACCGGTATCAATGTGCCCGGCGCCGAGCTGGTGCTGCGAATCCGCGACATCGCTCCATCTCCTGACACGACAATCGTGGTCAACTGCGCCGGGCGCACGCGCAGCATCATCGGCGCCCAGTCCTTGATCAATGCCGGCGTGCCGAACAAAGTCGTCGCGCTGCGCAACGGCACGATGGGCTGGCACCTCGCCGGGCTCGCTTGCGCGACCGGACAATCCGGCCGCGCACCGGAGGTCTCGGGCGCGGGCCTCGCCTGGGCCAAAACTTCCGCGGAAAAGGTTGCACGCAAATTTGGCGTCGCACACGTCGATGGTGCCACCGTCGAGCAATGGCGGAAGGATGCGACACGCACGACCTATGTCTTCGACGTACGTGACCCGGCGGAATACAAGGCCGGCCACTATCCGGGCGCGATTTCGACGCCGGGCGGACAACTCGTGCAGGCCACCGACATCTACGCTGGCGTGCTCGGCGCACGTATCGTGCTCAGTGACGACAAAGAAGTGCGTGCGTTGATGACTGCGTCTTGGCTCAAGCAAATGGGCTGGCAGGATGTCCACGTGTTGCCGGAAGCGGACGGTGAAACCGGGACACCCGCTGCCGCTATCCTCGGCTCAATCCCTGCGGAAGCGGCAGTCGAGCCTTCGAAAGTTCTCGAGATCGACAATGTGTCGGTGATCGACCTTTCCGTCAGCCCGCATTATCGCCGCGGCCACATCCCCGGTGCGTGGTTCGCCATCCGCGGCCGTCTCGATAAGGCCTTGCCGAAAATCCCGCCGCGGCAGGCGCTCGTTCTCACATCCGAAGATGGTGTACTGGCCGCCCTCGCCGTTGAGGAGGCCCGCGCGCTCGCGACAACGCCTGTGCATTGGCTCAAGGGCGGCAACGCGGCATGGGCTATAGCCGGCTTCCCGCTCTCCACGGCCGGGAAAATGGCCGACGATCCGATCGATGTCTGGCTCAAGCCTTATGAGCGGCCAAATGATCACGAAGCCGCCATGAATGCCTATCTGTCGTGGGAAGTCGATCTCCTGGACCGCGTCAAGCAGGATGGCACTACGCATTTCCTGTCGGCGCGCTAGGTGCGGAAACGCCCGCGACGCGCTATATCGCGCACATGAAATTTCTCGACGAGGCCAAGGTCTATATCGCGTCGGGCGCGGGCGGGAACGGCTGCGTCTCGTTCCGGCGCGAGAAATTCATCGAGTTCGGCGGACCTAACGGCGGCGACGGCGGAAAGGGCGGTGACGTTGTCATCGAGGCCGTCAACGGACTCAATACGCTCATCGATTATCGCTATCAGCAACACTTCAAAGCGCAACGCGGTGGCAACGGCATGGGCAAGGACCGCGCCGGCGCCAACGGCAAAGATGTCGTGTTGAAAGTGCCGGTCGGCACTCAGATCTACGAGGAAGACGGCGAAACCTTGCTCGCCGACCTGACCGAAGTCGGCCAACGCGTGACGATTGCCGAAGGCGGCAATGGCGGGTTCGGCAATGCGCACTTCAAGTCGTCGACCAACCGGGCGCCACGTCACGCTAATCCGGGACAGCCAGGCGAAGAGCACACCATCCGATTGCGGCTCAAGCTGATTGCGGACGCGGGACTCATCGGCCTGCCGAATGCCGGAAAATCGACGTTCCTCGCGGCTGTCAGCGCCGCCAAGCCAAAGATCGCCGACTATCCTTTCACGACATTGCACCCGCAACTCGGTGTCGTCGAAGTCGATGGACGCGAATTCGTCCTCGCCGATCTGCCGGGCCTGATCGAGGGCGCACATGAGGGCATCGGGCTTGGCGACCGCTTCCTCGGCCACACCGAGCGCTGCCGCGTATTGTTGCACCTGATCGATGGAACGAGTGACGATGCCGGCGAAGCTTACAAGATCGTGCGCGGAGAGCTTGAGGCCTATGGCCAGGGCCTCACCAACAAGCCGGAGATCGTAGCGCTATCGAAGTCAGATGCCGTGACGAAGGAAGCGATCAAAACGCAGACCGCAAAGCTCAAGAAAGCCTGCGGGAAGACCCCGCTGGTCTTGTCCGCACAATCGGGCAGCGGCGTGCAGGAAGCGCTGCGGGCACTGCTGAAGATTATCGACAAAGCACGTGACGTGACCGGCAGATCCAAGGCAAAGGAGGCAGTGTAATGAAATTTGGGAGACGCGAATGAAGACCCGTGCCGCGGTTGCCTGGAAGGCCGGCGTACCGCTCGATATCGAGACCATCGACATCGAAGGCCCAAAAGCGGGCGAGGTGCTGGTTGAGATCAAGGCGACCGGTATTTGCCACACTGACGCCTACACGCTGTCAGGCGCTGATCCCGAAGGCCTGTTTCCGGCAATTCTCGGACATGAAGGCGCGGGTATCGTGCGCGATGTCGGCGCCGGCGTCACGACACTGAAAGTGGGCGATCATGTCATCCCGCTTTACACGCCCGAATGCCGGCAATGCAAAACATGCCTGTCGCGCCGGTCAAACCTCTGTACCGCCATCCGCGCAACGCAAGGCAAGGGCGTGATGCCGGACGGCACCAGCCGCTTTCGCTGCGACGGCGATCCCGTGTTTCACTATATGGGCTGCTCGACCTTCGCGAATTTCACGGTGCTCCCTGAAATTGCACTGGCGAAGGTCCGCGAAGACGCGCCCTTCGACAAGATTTGCTACATCGGCTGCGGCGTGACCACCGGCGTCGGCGCCGTCATCAACACCGCGAAAGTGTGGCCGGGGGCAAATGTCGCCGTATTCGGTCTCGGTGGCATCGGCCTCAACGTCATCCAGGGAGCGCGCATGGCCGGCGCCGACAAGATAATCGGCATCGACACCAATCCCGCCAAGCGCACGATGGCCGAAAAATTCGGCATGACGGATTTCGTCAACCCGGACGACACCGGCCGTGACAAGGTCGTGCAGGCCATCGTCGATCTCACCGGCGGCGGTGCGGATTTCTCATTCGAGTGCATCGGCAACGTGCAAACGATGCGACAGGCACTGGAATGTTGCCACCGTGGCTGGGGCGAAAGCATCATCATCGGCGTCGCCGGCGCCGGCCAGGAAATCTCGACGCGCCCCTTCCAGCTCGTCACCGGCCGTGTCTGGCGCGGAACCGCCTTCGGTGGCGCCCGCGGCCGCACCGATGTGCCCAAGATCGTCGACTGGTACATGGAGGGCAAGATCAATATCGACGACCTGATCACTCACACAATGCCGCTCGAAAATATCAACGACGCCTTCGACCTTATGCACGAAGGTAAGTCGATCAGGTCGGTGGTGATTTATTGAAAACCCCGCGCCTACCAACGGCGGCTTCTGCGGAACAGGAACATGTCATCCGCGTCGTCGACGGCGCCGGGTCCACTCTCCTCGTCGACGTCCCACCGTGACCTGCGGTCGACTTCGCGTGAATCGTCATCTCTTTTCCATGACCGGCGTTGCGGCTGTTCTCTCTGCGCCCGCTCGGCACGCTGCTCGGGCGCCTTCCCGCAAACGCGCCGTGGACCGTCGAAGGGCTGGTACGTGCAATCGGATGCGCGGAACGATTTGTAGGCACTTGCACAAGCCTGGACGTCGCAGCGATTGCTCGACGCCGCGAGCTCACTAGCGTTTTCATTTTGCTTGGGCGGCGGAGCATAGGCTTGCGCTTTTTGGGCGCTCTCCGATGCGGACGTCGCGGGCACGCCAGCAGGCGACTTGTTCGAGTTGTCCCGAGGCCCTGCGCCGGTCGTTGAAGGGACCGCCGCAGCGGTATTGTTTTGCGGTGATGCCTGCGCTGCGTCCACCCTCGTGGGGTAGACCGGGCTCAGTTCAGCGCTCGGTCCATCGATCTTGGGACGGGCCTGCGCTGCAGTTGCCTGGACGGCGCGGCTCTGTTGCGGCGCCGGCGTCGTCAGCCAATGGACCTCGAGCAGCACGGTGCTGACCGAAACCATGAGGACGGTAAGGTAGACGAGAAACTGCATGGCTGACCCGGCGAGAGAAGCGTCCAAACGAAACGCCGGCGTTGGCCCACCGGTTCCAGTTCCCTCCGCGGCGATACGCGAATTGCCGAACTATTTTGTGCAGAGCCGCCGCGGCCCATCAATCGGTTGATAGGTGCAGTCGGCGGGGCGAAACGACCGGTATGCGGCAGTGCAGGCGTCGATATTGCAACGGACCTGCGCGGGCGGGGCGGCGGGAACTGCCGCTTGCGCTGCTGGCGCGGCGGTCGCCGGAAGGTCCGGCTTGGCGGGCGCGGCCAGCGTTGGTGGAACGATCGGCGCGCCCATCGGCGCAGTCGGGGCCGGCGCCGCACGCTGCGTGGTCGGAGCCTGCACAGCGGCACTAAGGCCCGCCGCCGTATCGATCATCGGAGACATCGGCGCCGGAAGGCGATCGAGGCTCAGCAGCACACTGGCAAGCGCAATCACCAACACGGCACCATAGACCGCATAGCGCATAGCTTCGTCCCCTCGGCGTTATAATACCACGGGCGCCATTCCAGGACCTATCCGAATTGCCATTGGTCAGGCGCGCCACACGTTCCGCAGGCGAAGATGGCGGGGCCAACAGCACAAATTTTTGTGAAACTTCGTCGTCTCGCCCCGCCTAGGCAGCTTTATCGCCCTCAGCCATAGTGGGCGTCGATCGATTGGGTCCCGCGGGGCAAATGGAGCGGTGACATGGCCTCTTATGATTTGCGCATCAACGGCAATGCGCAAACCGCCGAAGCGGCGGATGCCGACAAACCACTGCTCTACGTATTGCGCGAGCTGGGTCTGACCGCGACAAAGTTCGGCTGCGGGTTGGGCCAATGCGGCGCCTGCACAGTGATTGTGGACGGCGCCGCGGTCCGCTCCTGTCAGATTCGCGTAGCCGATGCGCAGGGAAAAATGATCACGACTCTCGAGGGCCTTGGTTCGGCGGCGACGCCGCATCCGCTGCAGACCGCATTCATCAACGAACAGGTACCACAGTGCGGCTATTGCACCAGCGGCATGATCATGAGCGCGGCAGCGCTCCTGCAGAGCAACAAGACGCCAAGCGAAGACGATGTCCGTACTGCGCTCGACGGCAACCTGTGCCGTTGCGGCTCGCATGTGCGCGTTCTTCGCGCGGTCATGGCGGCTTCCGGACAGCGAGGCTGACATGAACGCTCAGATCAAAGCTCTCCATTTCTCCCGCCGTGCTTTCGTCCAAGGCGGAGCGATCACCGTCGGTTTCGCGCTTGCTGGAGTTTCGCCCCGTGCGAGCGCTCAAAGCGCGGCCACCGCAACACGCATTCTCGATTCGAAGGAAGTCGACGCGTTCCTGGCCGTGAACGGCGACGGCACGGTCACGCTGTTCTGCGGCAAGGTCGACCTAGGCCAGGGACTGCGAATCGCGATTCCACAAATTGCTGCCGAGGAGCTCGGGATCGACGTCGACAAGATAAAATTCATCGAAGGTGATACGGCGTTGACACCCGATCAGGGCCGGACGTCAGGCTCGAACGGAATCCAGCGCGGCGGCATGCAGATCCGGCAGGCGGCCGCAACCGCGCGCAAGGCGCTTGTCGAGCTCGCCGCGCAACGGCTCAACGCCAAGCCGGAAGATTTCGAAACCGCCGGCGGTATGGTGAAGCCGAAATCCGGGGGTGCCGGCATTTCCTTTGCTGATCTGATTGCCGGAAAACAATTCGACCTCAAACTCGATCCCAAAGCGCAGCTCAAGAATCCTGCAAGTTACACGATTGTCGGCAAGCCGCTGCGGCGGCCTGACGTTCCGGCAAAGTGCTTTGGCACGCATGTCTATATGCACGACTTCGCGGTGCCGAACATGCTGCACGCGCGTGTGATCAGGCCTGCAGCCATCGGTGCGAAACTCGTGTCTGTCGATGAAGCTTCGATCAAGGACATCCCCGGCACTAAAGTCGTGCGCGTAAAGGATCTGCTTGCGGTCGTTGCCGATGATGAGTGGAACGCCGTGCGCGCATCACGTGTCTTGCGGGCGCAGTGGAGCGAAGGCTCCGGTCTGCCCGTGCAGAATGGTCTCGCCGCGTCATTGCGAAACGAACCGGGCATCGTCGACGAAACCCTGGTCAATAAAGGAACGCCTGCAACACAGCGGCCGGACGGCGCAAAGGTTCTAGCCGCGACTTACTACTGGCCGATGCAAAGCCACGCTTCGATCGGACCTTCCTGCGCCGTCGCCGATGTGAACAATGAATCTGCGACAGTGTGGACCGCATCGCAGGGTACGCACGGCAATCAGACGACCTTCGCCAAATTTCTCGGCCTTCCGAAGGAGAAGGTTCGCCTGATCTACCTTGAAGGGTCCGGCTGTTACGGCATGAACGGCCACGAAGATGCCGCGGCCGACGCGGCAATTCTTTCTCGCGCCATCGGACGCCCGGTGCGTGTGCAATGGATGCGCGAAGACGAACTCGGCTGGGATCCGAAGGGACCGCCGCAGCTGATCGGCATCTCCGGCGCGATTTCCGCCGATGGCCATATTCTCGATTGGCGCACCGAAATGTGGATCCCGAAAACGACTCGCGGGCTCCCGAACATTCCATTGCTGGCACCCGAAGCCGCCGGCCTCGAGCATGTGCCGGGATTGAACACCGGGCTGATCTCCCAGAATGCCGATCCGCCTTATGCTGCCGAGAGTATCCAGGTCATCGCACATTGGTTGAAGGACGCGCCGCTACGGCCGGCACCAATTCGCTCGCCCGGCAAACCGGCCAATTGCTTTGCAGTCGAAAGTTTCGTCGACGAACTCGCTGCGGACGCGGGGGTCGATCCGGTCGAATTCCGCTTGCGCGGCCTCAAGGATCCGCGCGCGATCGAGGTGCTCAAGCGCACGGCTGCCTTGATGAAATGGCAGTCGCAGCCATACCAGCTTGCGAGCAGTAACGGTGCGGTCGCACACGGACGCGGCATCGCGTTTGTGCACTACAAACACAGCGAAACGTATGTCGGCATGGGCATGGAAGTCGCGGTCGAACGCGCTACCGGCCGCATCGCGGTCGAACGCGTGGCTTGCGCGCATGATTGCGGGCAGATCATCAATCCGGACGGCGTTCGTGGGCAGATTGAGGGTAGCATCCTGCAGACGATCAGCCGCGTGCTGATGGAAGAAGTGACGTTCGACCGCTCGCATGTCCTCAGCGTCGATTGGGGCAGCTATCCGATACTGCGCTTCTCCGGCGTCCCGAAGATCGACATCGACCTGATCGACCGGCCGACGGAAAAGCCGCTCGGCGCCGGCGAGGCCGCCTGCGCCGCGGTCGGAGCGGCACTGGCCAACGCGGTCCACAATGCGACCGGCGCGCGGCTGCGGACCGTTCCGTTCACACCGGAGCGGGTGAAACTGGCGTTAACCGGGAAAGCATAATGCCGACCGACGCGAGCGATCAGGCGGCTGGTCGATCCTGACGGACTATTTTTGACGTGCTAGACAACCGGCGCCAAATGACGCTGTCGCCGGCCATGTCGAAAACACCGCTGCTCAAAGACTTCCGCCGCATCGTGGTGAAAGTCGGCTCTTCCTTGCTGGTGGATTCCTCCGCCGGCGGACTCAAGCGTGACTGGCTTGCTTCTCTCGCAGCCGACGTCGCCGGCCTGCACCGGCAGAAGCGCGATCTCCTTATCGTGTCCTCCGGCGCGATTGCGCTTGGCCGTGCCGTTCTGAAACTCGCATCGGGAGCGCTCAAGCTTGAGGACAGTCAGGCGGCCGCAGCGGTCGGACAGATCGCACTGGCGCGTGCGTGGTCGGAAGCGCTCGGCGCGCATTCGGTCACCGCAGGCCAGGTCCTCGTGACACTTGGCGATACGGAAGAGCGTCGACGCTATCTCAATGCGCGCTCCACAATTGCGAAGTTGCTCGAATGGCGCAGTGTGCCCGTCATCAATGAAAATGACACGGTTGCCACAACCGAAATCAGATACGGCGACAATGATCGCCTCGCCGCCCGCGTGGCCACCATGATGAGCGCCGATCTGCTCGTATTGCTTTCGGACGTCGATGGTCTTTACGACCGACCGCCGATTGCTGGAAATGGCGCCAAGCTGGTGCCGGTCGTGCCTCGCATTACGCACGAAATCGAGACGATGGCGGGTGCATCGGGGTCCGATCTCGCCCGCGGCGGAATGCTCACCAAGATCGAGGCTGGCAAGATCGCTACGACTGCCGGGACCCACATGGTGATCGCATCGGGCCGCGTGTTGCATCCTCTGCAGGCGATTGCGAATGGAGCCGCGTGCACGTGGTTCCTGACGCCGGCAAATCCTGTAACCGCGCGCAAGAAATGGATTGCAGGATCACTCGAGCCGCGCGGGACATTGACGATCGATGCCGGCGCAGTCCGCGCCTTGCGCAGCGGCAAGAGTCTTTTGCCAGCAGGCGTGATCAAGGTTGATGGCGGCTTCGGACGCGGCGACGCGGTGCTGGTGCGGGGGCCGGACGGCCATGAGGTCGGCCGTGGCCTTGTTGCTTATGACGCCGAAGACGCAGAAAAGATCAAAGGCCGCTCATCGGCCGACGTCCTTTTGATCCTCGGATATACGGGGCGCACCGAAATGATTCACCGGGATGATCTGGTTCTTGGCGGGGAATAGAAAGACGCCGAGAGGAACCTGACTCGGCGCCGGGCGTTACCGTCGCAGACATACGTGAGGGAGGCGATTGACCGATCGCCCGTCAACCCCAGCCAACCGGTGGCTGGGGTTTTCGTTTGCGCTAGGCCATTGGCCGAGTCGTTCGTTTCGATATGACTGTGGTGACGCGTCCGCCGACGGACACGCCGACCGTCAGGTCTGGGCCATTGGCCGATCGGTCTGGGTCAATGGGCCCGTGAACGGCGCTGTGGCCGCCGCGCGGCTGCCACAGGTTTTCCTTTTGCCGGCCGGGCCGGCAATGGAAGAAATGTGCCGTCGGGAAATTCCAGATACCGGCTGAACACGTGCACCTGGCCCTCCCCGCGGCGCTTCCCTTCGATCACGAATTTTGTGCCGACCGGAAAGCGGCTGGGGAGACGGCTTGATCTGGACGCCATGACTACCTCCTGGGATGCCGCCACCCTGCCAAGGCAATGTGCAGGTAATTGAACCGTTGCATGGCACCAGTACTTGTCCACGTTATCCCCAGGGTCGAGCCCCCATGTACCCCTGGCTGGGCGACCTCGCCGCCCGGCACCTGACGTGATAGGAACTGGCCTCAGAACAGGGCTTTCCGGGCTTTTGCCAAAATGACCGCGCCGCTCAAAAGCATAGAGAGATCCGGCGATATAGCCGGGACCATGGGCGAGATCGGCCGCCGCGCCCGCGCGGCCGCCCGAGTGCTCGCCCTTACCTCGGCGGAACAGAAAAATCGGGCCCTCGCATCCATGGCTGAGGCCATACGATTGCAAGCGTCCCTTATTGTCGCGGCGAATGCCGAAGATGTGGCTGAGGCACGCTCTGCGGGGCTCAGCGGAGCTTTCCTTGACCGTCTCGCCCTTGATCCCGAACGTATCAACGCCATGGCAGCCGGCGTCGAGGCAGTGCGCGATCTGAAGGATCCCGTTGGGGTCATTACGGAATCCTGGAGCCGTCCGAACGGGATGCGAATCGAGCGGGTCCGTGTACCGCTTGGAGTCATCGGCATCATTTATGAGAGCCGTCCGAACGTGACCGCCGACGCCGGGGTCCTTTGTTTGAAATCGGGTAATGCCGCAATCCTGCGTGGAGGTTCGGACAGCATGCGCTCCAGCCGCGCAATTCTCGCGGCGATGACGGAAGGCCTGCGCACCGCCGGTCTGCCCGAGGCTGCCATACAACTCGTCCCGACACGCGATCGCGCAGCGGTCGGCCTTATGCTCACCGGCCTTGAGGGCAATATCGACGTGATTGTCCCGCGAGGCGGCAAGAGCCTTGTCGCGCGTGTGCAGGCGGAGGCACGAGTACCGGTATTCGCGCACCTCGAGGGCGTGTGCCACGTCTACGTCGATAAGGCAGCCTCACTCGATATCGCGAAAAAGATTGTGCTCAACGCGAAAATGCGGCGCACCGGAGTCTGTGGGGCCGCCGAGACATTGCTTGTCGACAGGGCCTGCGCCGGCACGCATCTCAAGCCCCTGATTGAAATGCTCATTGAAGCCGGCTGCGAAGTCCGCGGCGATAAGGCGACGCTTGCAACTGACAAAAGAGTCAAGGCGGCAACCGAGGACGACTGGAGCACTGAATATCTCGATGCCATCATCGCCGTCAAAGTCGTCGACAACATATCCAGCGCGATCAATCACATCGAGCGCTACGGATCTCACCATACCGACGCGATCATCACCGAGGATGAGGCTGCGGCCGAAAAGTTCCTGCGTGAGGTCGATTCAGCCATTGTTCTTCACAACGCTTCGACGCAGTTTGCCGACGGCGGGGAATTTGGTTTCGGCGCGGAGATCGGAATTGCCACCGGGCGATTGCACGCGCGCGGCCCCGTCGGAGTAGATCAGCTTACGACGTTCAAATATCGCATTCACGGAACCGGTCAGACTCGGCCGTGATCGCGACGAAGCCCGACATGTCCGAGCGCTTACTGCCCCCGCATGCGCCCGGCATGAGGATCGGGTTGTTCGGCGGAACGTTCGATCCGCCGCACCAGGCACATCTTGGAGCTGCGCTGCTGGCTCTCAAGCGGCTGAAACTCGACCGCATCTGGTGGTTGGTCACGCCCGGCAATCCGCTCAAGAACACGCGCGGATTGGCACCGCTGCCGAAGCGAATCGCCGCAGCGCGCGCCCTCGCCCATCATCCCCGTATCGACATTACCGGTCTCGAGTCTGTCATTAAGACGAGATACACTTACGATACGATATCTTGGCTGGTGACACGCTGCCCAGGCGTCCGATTCGTCTGGATTATGGGCGCGGACAACTTGCGGAGCTTTCATCGCTGGCAGAAGTGGCGCAAAATCGCGGAACTGGTGCCTATCGTCGTTATCGACCGCTTGGGCCCAAGTCTCTACGCTGCCGCAAGTCCGGCGGGCAATGCTCTCGCCCGGGCTCGTATCCCGGAACACGCCGCCGCCTCGCTCCCCGGCCGAAAACCTCCTGTATGGGCCTTTCTGCACGGCCTCAAATCCCCGCTATCCTCGACTGCCTTGCGCGCGCTGCGCGGAGCAGGAAGCATGACGCGCCGCAAGGCTGCGAAGAGAACGAAAAGTGCAAAACCAGGCGTTAGAAAAAATGGAACAAAACGCTCCACCGCCGCGACGAAAGCCCGCCGCAGACGGGGTAGCAAGAAACGACCGAGGTAATTATGTTTGGTGAAACGCCGGCTCGTGCCGGCGTGAGTGCGACGCAACGAAAGGATCAGAAACCCTGAGCACATCTGCACTCTCTCGGGCATCACGTCACAAGCCCGAAATCGTCTCCCGGCATCCGACTGCCAAGGAGACGCTCAAAACCGTCCTTGCGCGTCTAGAAGATATGAAAGCCGAGGACAGCGTTGTCATCGACCTCACCGGCAAATCCTCAATAGGCGATTACATGGTCGTGACGAGCGGCCGGTCGCAGCGTCACGTCAGCGCTGTCGCCGACCATATCGTCAGAGACATCGAGGAGGCTGGCAGCCCGCGTGTTCGCGTTGAAGGAATGCGGCAGGGCGACTGGGTCCTGATCGATGCCGGCGACGTGATTGTGCACGTCTTTCGGCCCGAGATTCGCACCTTCTACAATCTGGAAAAGATGTGGGCGGCGGCGAGCAGGGACGGGCGGCGGCCGGGCTGATAATCTTCACGGCGCGATGCGCATCATCGTTGCCGCCATCGGGCGCCTGAAACAAGGTCCGGAAACGGAACTGAGCGCGCGTTACCGCAAGCGCGCTGCGGAAACCGGCCGACGGCTCGGTTTACGCGACGTTGAAATCATCGAAATCCGGGAAAGCCGCGCGGCGGACGCCGGCAAGCGAATGCTCGAAGAATCCATCGCGCTTGCCAACATCATCCCGCAAAACGCCGCTGTCGTTGTTCTCGATTCCCGCGGCGACAATCTCGATAGCGCCGCGCTCGCCACCCAGCTTGCCAACTGGCGAAAGAACAATCGCCCGGCCGTAGTTTTTCTGATCGGAGGAGCCGACGGCCTCGCAGGCAGTCTGACCGGGAAAGCTAACCTGCGGCTTTCTTTCGGCTTGGCCACTTGGCCGCATCAGCTGGTCCGCGTGATGTTGCTTGAGCAAGTCTATCGCGCCACGACTATCCTGACCGGACATCCCTATCACCGGGCCTGAAACTGCAGGGATCGTCGTTAACCCTGATTTAGTCGCAATCTCATCCGATAGGTTTTTCGGGAAAATGACTTTGTCGTTCAAAACTGTGGGCGTAACGTGACCCCGATGATTTGCCTTGGGGGATTCGGTAATCTCGATCCGCGCGCCGCGCTCATCGCGGGACTTGGATTGGCGTTGCCGATAACCCTCGCCACCGCAGTGTCGGCGCAAGAACGGCAGACGCCTGCCAGCCAGAATGAGAGCGCAAGTCCCCTCGATTCTCTCAAGCAGCGGGACGAGGAGCTCAAGACTCTCCGTGATGAGCAGCGCAAATCCGCAGAGCTTGAGGCCTCGCTCAAGCGCGAGATCGAACAGATCGGCGCTGATCGCACCAAGCTCAATCAGGATCTGATCGACACCGCCGCTCGCCTGCGTGCTGTAGAGGCCAAGGTTGCCGCGACGCAAGAACGCCTCAGGCCGCTCGATGAGAACGAGCACAGCATTCGAAATTCACTCGAGGGACGGCGCGCGGTAATTGCCGAAGTGCTGGCTGCGCTGCAACGCATGGGACGTCAGCCGCCGCCGGCACTTATCGCAAGTCCGGAAGATGCGCTCCAATCGGTGCGCACGGCAATAGTGCTTGGTGCAGTCCTGCCGGAAATGCGCCGTGAGGTCGAAACGCTGGCGAACGATCTCGCCGAACTGCTCACGGTTCGGAAAAAGATCGACATCGAACGGGAGCAATTGAAAGTGGAAGCCGCTGCACTCGACGCAGAGCGCACGCGCATGGCGGCTCTGGTCCAGGAACGTCAAAAACAGCTGGCAGAGCGCGAGAAAGCGCTTGATTCGGAACGATCTCGAGCGAGCACGCTCGCGCAACAGGCCGATAATCTCAAAGATTTGATCGCCAGGCTCGAACAAGGCCTCGACAGCGCCACGCGCGACCTGCGGGAGGCCGCGCGTTCGGACAGCCGCGCGGCCCTGTCGGCTTTCCGCGATCCGGGACGCCTGGCACCTGCCGTTGCATTTGCGTCGTTGCGCGGGCGGGTGCCAATTCCGGTTAACGGCGTAAAATTGAAGGAATTCGGCACGCCGGATACCAGTGGGGGCTCGGAAAAAGGTATTTCCATTGCTACCCGAGCCGGGGCCCAAGTGACCGCACCCGCCGATGGCTGGGTGGTCTACGCCGGGCCGTTCCGCTCATATGGTCAACTCTTGATCCTTAATGTCGGCGGCGGGTATCATGTCTTGCTCGCCGGGATGGATAAGATATCAGTTGACCTCGGACAGTTTGTGCTGACTGGGGAACCTGTTGCAGTCATGGGGAACGGCTCCCATATCGCCGCTATCCTCACGACCGGCTCCAGCCAACCGGTGCTCTACGTTGAATTTCGAAAGGACGGGATTCCCGTCGATCCAGGCCCATGGTGGGCGGCTGGCGAAGGCGAAAAGGTTCGCGGATGATGCGCAAGACCTCACTCATACTTGTGGGCGCGGCAGCGGGAGCAGCAATGACGCTGCTCGCGGTTCAGCCGCGCATGATGCTCGTGGGCGCGACCGCCAAGGCGGCGGCGGCGGATACCTACCGTCAGCTCAATCTGTTCGGTGATGTGTTCGAGCGCGTACGCGCCGACTACGTCGAGAAGCCGGACGACGCCAAGCTGATCGAAACCGCGATCAACGGCATGCTCGCCGGCCTCGATCCGCACTCGAGCTATATGGATGCGAAGAGCTTCCGCGACATGCAGGTGCAGACCCGCGGCGAATTCGGTGGGTTGGGAATCGAAGTGACGATGGAAGACGGCCTGATCAAGGTGGTGGCGCCAATCGACGACACGCCTGCCGCCAAGGCCGGCATCCTGGCCAATGACATTATCACGAAGCTCGACGATGAGCAGGTCCAGGGACTCACCCTGAACCAGGCTGTCGAAAAAATGCGCGGACCGGTCAACACCAAGATCAAGCTTACGATCATGCGCAAGGGGCAGGACAAGCCGGTCGAGGTGGCGATCACGCGCGACATTATCCGGGTACGTTCGGTGCGCTCGCAAACGGAGGGCGACGACGTCGGCTACATCCGACTCACACAATTCAACGAGCAGACGACCGAAGGGTTGAAAAAGGCGATTGCCGATATCAACGCAAAGATCTCGGAGGACAAGCTCAAGGGCTACGTCCTTGATCTGCGGAACAACCCTGGCGGCCTGCTCGACCAGGCCATTTCGGTGTCCGATACTTTCCTGCAGAAGGGCGAGATCGTATCGACGCGCGGACGCAACGCGGAAGAGACGCAGCGCTTCAACGCACGTGCGGGCGATCTCACGAAGGGCAAGCCGCTCATTGTTCTCATCAATGGCGGATCAGCTTCGGCGTCTGAAATCGTCGCCGGCGCTCTGCAGGATCACAAGCGTGCGACAGTCATCGGTACGCGCTCCTTCGGCAAAGGGTCAGTCCAGACCATCATTCCGCTTGGTTCCGGTAACGGGGCCCTGCGCTTGACGACTGCACGTTACTTCACGCCGTCGGGGCGCTCGATCCAGGCGAAGGGCATTTCGCCCGACATCGAAATTCTGCAGGATGTCCCGGATGAGCTTAAGGCAAAGACCGACACCAAAGGTGAAGCGTCATTGCGCGGTCACCTGAAGGGAGACGCCGGCAAGGAGCAGACCGGCTCGCAGTCCTACATCCCGCCCGACGCCAAGAACGACAAAGCACTCCACATGGCGTTCGATCTTCTCCGCGGGACGCAGGTAAATTCGTCTTTTCCGCCGAACGCGAAGTCCCCGATTCCAAACTGACCTTTGACGTCAGCTGAATAAGACGGGGCGGCCCCAGGGGCCGCCCCGTTTGTTTAGGCCACCATTGTTGGTGGTAACCAAGGCGGATTCTCCGCGTGGTAAGCTGGTGCCATGATTCGCAAGGATCCGGCGCCGTGGTCCCCGACGATCTGAATACTCCTCTCGGCTTAGGCAACGGAACCCGGCTTCCGAAACTGCCTGTGAACCCGCCGCAGATATTGGCCGGCGTGCTGGGCCTGTCGGGCCTTGTGGTCGTCGCATGGGCGACATTCGTTCATGACCCTCTCGGAGGCCAGCCTGTCGCCATTGTGGCGACCAAGCTGTCTTCGCCCGACCACACAGCGAGCGGAGCAGCGCAGCCGCCGGAACCTGGTACCGCTAATGCATCTGCGGCAAAGGCCGGCACAGCGCCTCCTCCGGGATCAAAAACTGTCACCATTATCGACGGGTCCAGCGGAGCGCGCCAACAGTTCATTATCCCCGACAGCGGCGCCAATGCCGCCAAACCCTTGCTCGATCCCAAGCTGTTCGAAGCGACACGCCATGGTGCTATTCCGAGAATGGGACCGGACGGCGCGCGGGCCTCGACGCGCTACGCGCAGCCAATCGATCTCCCGCCCGACAAGAAGGATGCGCCACTCGTCGCCATCGTGATCGGCGGACTTGGGATCAGTGCATCGGGCACCGCCGATGCATTCACCAGGTTGCCCTCACCTGTGACGTTCGCGCTGGCTCCATACGGGGCCGATCTCGAGAAGCTTGCCGAGCGTGCACGGGTGGGGAAGCACGAAATCCTCCTGCAAGCGCCGATGGAGCCCTTCGACTACCCTGACAATGATCCTGGACCACAGACGCTGCTGACGTCACTGACGGCTGAGCAGAATATCGATCGGCTGCATTGGCTGATGAGCCGCTTTCAGGGCTACGTTGGATTGATCAGCTACATGGGCGCGCGCTTTTCCGCATCCGAACAGGCCCTTTCACCTGTGCTGCGCGACGTCGCAAAGCGCGGGCTAATCTACGTGGACGATAGTTCATCTTCACGAAGCATCGCGGGTCAGTTGGCGGGTGCGCAGAACCTGCCCTTCGCAAAAGCAGATGTCGTTCTCGATACAGTGCCGACCGCTGCGGAAATCGACCATGCGCTTGCACGCCTCGAGATGAAGGCTCGCGACGGCGGAGCCGCCATAGGCTACGCAACCGCAAAACCGAGCACGATCGCACGCATCGCCGAATGGATAAAAAAAGCGGAATCGAAAGGTATCATTCTGGCGCCCATCACGATGGTGGCAATCAGAGCGAAGTCGTCGTGACTCGTCGGCCAAGCGAATAGGGAATAGCGAGTGGCGAATAGAAAGCCTATGCTGCGATAAGGTTTTACTCCCTATTCGCTACTTACGCCGCTATTAGCAATGCCCTCGACCAAATCGCTGCCTTATCGCCCTTGCGCCGGGATGATGGTGCTCAATCGCGCCGGACATGTGTTCATTGGTCGGCGCACCGACGGGCCCGAACATGTCGACGCCACTCATGTGTGGCAAATGCCGCAAGGTGGTATCGATGAAAACGAAGACCCATACAAAGCCGCGCTGCGAGAGTTGTACGAGGAAACCAGCATCCGCTCGGTGCAGAAACTCGGCGAAATCCCGGAGTGGCTGACCTATGACCTTCCCAGCCAGATCGCAAAGCAGGCTTGGGGCGGCAAGTACCGGGGTCAGAAGCAGAAATGGTATGCGCTGCGCTTTACCGGCAATGAACGTGAGATAGACATCGCCCAACCCGGCGGCGGCCACAAACCGGAATTTGTCGAATGGCGATGGGTCGCCATGCATAACTTGCCGGCACTCGTCATACCGTTCAAGCGCCGGACTTATGAACGCGTGGTGAAGGAATTTGAGCGCTTCGCGCGTCGGGTCTAGTGCATGGCCGTGCTGGTGAGGTGCCGGTCGACATCCTTGTAGTGATCGAGCCGTGTGATCAGCTTGTCGAGCTCGGAGCCCGGTTCGGTCTTTGCGATACGGCTTTCCAGCTCGCCAATGCGGGTTGTGATCACGGTGCGGTCGATGTTTTCGACTGCATCCGCCAGATCGGCAAGAACAGTGAGCCCCTGTGGTGATACTTCTGCAAACCCGCCAAGGACAACGATCTTCTGCGCGCCACCGGGACCATGCACGGTCAGGATGCCGGGCCGCAGAGTGGTCACCATCGGAGCATGATCGGCGAGCACGCCGAAATCGCCTTCCACTCCCGGTACATCCACCTGCTCTACTTCGCCGGAAAACAGCAGCTTCTCCGGTGAAACCAGCTCGAAATGAAATGAACCCATCGCTTGATCAGCCCTTGTTTCTGCCGGCCGCAAATCCCAATCCGAGCCCGATAACTCCGCCGATCAGGGTTATGAGCGCAATGTGTTGGAACTGTCTCGACGTCAGCGGTCCGCCGTTGCGGGCGGGGCGATCGCCGGTTACTTCGATCTTCAACGGTCCCAACTGTATTTCCGACGATTCCGGCCGCGTCAGATAGCCGGCCAAAGCTCCGATCAGCAGGCCCACCACTGCGAACGCAACCAGGTTCGAGCGGCCAGTCATCGTATCACGCGGCTTCCGCCGCAAGTTTCTTGCCCTTGTCCACCGCTTCTTCGATGGTGCCGACCATGTAGAACGCGGCCTCCGGCAGGTGATCATACTTGCCTTCGCAGAGACCCTTGAATCCCTTGATCGTGTCTTGCAGGTCGACGAGCTTTCCGGGCGAGCCGGTGAACACTTCAGCCACGTGGAACGGCTGCGAGAGGAAACGCTCGATCTTGCGCGCACGGGCGACGGTCAACTTGTCGTCTTCCGACAATTCATCCATGCCCAGGATGGCGATGATATCCTGCAGTGCCTTGTAGCGCTGGAGAATCTGCTGCACCTGGCGCGCGACGGCATAATGTTCCTCACCCACGATCAGGGGCGAAAGCATCCGCGATGTGGAATCAAGGGGGTCGACCGCCGGGTAAATACCTTTCGCGGCGATGTCGCGCGACAGCACGGTGGTCGCATCAAGGTGGGCAAACGAGGTTGCCGGAGCCGGGTCGGTGAGGTCGTCGGCCGGCACGTAGATCGCCTGCACGGACGTGACCGAGCCTTTGGTCGTCGTCGTGATGCGCTCCTGCAGCGCGCCCATGTCGGTGGCGAGCGTCGGCTGATATCCCACGGCAGAGGGAATACGGCCGAGCAGCGCCGACACTTCCGAGCCGGCCTGTGTAAAGCGGAAGATGTTGTCGACGAAGAACAGCACGTCCTGCCCCTGGTCCCGGAAATATTCGGCGACCGTCAGTCCGGTCAGACCGACGCGGGCACGCGCACCTGGCGGCTCGTTCATCTGGCCGTAGACCAGCGCGCATTTCGAGCCTTCGACCGAGCCCTTCTTTGGATCTTTGTTCACGCCGGATTCGATCATTTCGTGATAGAGGTCGTTGCCCTCGCGGGTACGCTCGCCGACTCCGGCGAACACCGAGTAGCCGCCGTGCGCCTTGGCGACGTTATTGATGAGTTCCATGATCAGCACGGTCTTGCCGACACCGGCGCCGCCGAACAGACCGATCTTGCCGCCCTTGGCGTAAGGCGCCAGCAGGTCCACGACCTTGATGCCGGTGACGAGAATCTGCGCTTCCGTCGATTGTTCGATGTATTCAGGCGCAGGCTGGTGAATGGCGCGTTTCTGCTTGGTTTTGACCGGACCCGCCTCGTCCACGGCTTCGCCGACCACATTGATGATGCGGCCGAGCGTCTCGGGGCCCACGGGCACCTCAATCGGCTCGCCTGTGTCGGTGACGTCCTGGCCACGCACCAGGCCTTCGGATGAATCCATCGCGATGGTGCGCACGGTCGATTCGCCGAGATGCTGCGCTACTTCGAGCACAAGGCGGTTGCCGCCATTGGTGGTCTCGAGCGCGTTCAGAATCGCCGGCAGATGATCTTCAAACTGAACGTCGACGACAGCGCCGATGACCTGTGTGATTTTTCCGACTGCGTTGGGTGTAGCCATGTCGTGCCTCGTTGCGGAAATTAAAGCGCTTCAGCGCCGGAGATGATTTCGATCAGTTCCTTCGTGATCATCGCCTGACGCGTGCGGTTATAGGTGAGCGTTTGCTTGCGGATCATTTCGCCGGCATTGCGGGTCGCATTGTCCATCGCGCTCATGCGCGCGCCCTGCTCCGACGCAGCGTTCTCGAGAAGCGCTCGGAACACCTGTACGGAAAGGTTACGCGGCAGCAAGTCGGCAAGGATCTCGTCCTCTTCCGGCTCGTATTCATACGCGGCGCTGCTACCGTTTTCGGCGGCATTTTCTTCGAACACCGGCGGAATGATCTGCTGCGCGGTCGGGATCTGCGCGATGACGGATTTGAACCGGGAAAAGAAGAGCGTGCAGACGTCGAAGGCGCCCTGATCGAACAGTGTAATGATTTTTTTGGCGATCATCTCGGCCTGCTCAAAGCCGATGGTGCGAACGCCGCGAAGCTCGACCGTCTCGATGATCAGCTTTCCATAGAGGCGGCGCAGCTGATCGTGCCCTTTTCGCCCGACGCAGAGGATTTTGACCTCTTTTCCATCATTGATCAGCGCATTCGCCTTTTCGCGGGCCAGCCGCACGATCGACGAGTTGAACGGGCCGCACAGGCCTCGTTCCGCTGTGCATACGACCAGCAAATGCACCTTGTCCGTGCCGGTCCCGGCCAGCAATTTTGGCGCCGAATCGCTTCCGGCTACCGCCGAGGCGATCGAGCCCAACACTTTCCCCATCCGCTCAGCATAAGGACGCGCCGCCTCGGCCGCTACCTGCGCGCGGCGCAGCTTCGACGCTGCGACCATTTGCATGGCCTTGGTGATCTTCTGCGTCGCCTTGGTCGCAGTGATGCGAACGCGCATGTCCTTGAGGCTGGCCATATCTAACTGGTCCCGGGTGGCTCCCTATGCCGCCATCAGACGAATGTCTTGGCGTAACCGTCGACTACGCCCTTGAGCTTGGCCGCATCGGCGTCCGACAGGTCACCGCTCTTGCGGATGCTGTCGAGCAGATCGGCATGCTTGGTGCGCAGCAGCGTCAGCAGCCCGGTTTCGAATGGGCGCACGCGGGCGACGTCAATCGGATCGAGATAGCCGTTGACGCCGGCGTAGATCACACAGACCTGCTCTTCCATCTTCAGCGGCGAAAACTGCGGCTGCTTGAGAAGCTCGGTCAGGCGCGCCCCGCGATTGAGCAGGCGCTGCGTCGTCGCATCAAGATCGGAGCCGAATTGCGCGAAGGCCGCCATTTCGCGGTACTGCGCCAGTTCCCCCTTGATGCGGCCGGCGACTTTCTTCATCGCCTTGGTCTGCGCCGACGAGCCAACGCGGGAGACTGAAAGACCGACGTTCACGGCGGGTCGAATGCCTTGGTAGAACAGGTCGGTTTCCAGGAAGATCTGCCCGTCGGTAATGGAGATGACGTTGGTCGGAATATAGGCCGAGACGTCATTGGCCTGGGTTTCGATCACCGGGAGCGCGGTCAGCGATCCGGCCTTGTTCTCGTCATTCATCTTGGCTGCGCGCTCAAGCAGGCGCGAATGCAAATAGAACACGTCGCCGGGATATGCCTCGCGACCCGGCGGGCGGCGCAGCAGCAGCGACATCTGGCGATAGGCGACGGCCTGCTTCGACAGGTCGTCATAGATAATGACCGCGTGCATGCCGTTATCGCGGAAGAATTCACCCATCGTGCAGCCAGAGAACGGAGCCAGAAACTGCATCGGCGCCGGATCGGAGGCAGTCGCCGCAATGATGATCGAATAGTCGAGCGCGCCCTGCTCCTCGAGCACTTTCACGAATTGCGCAACAGTCGAGCGCTTCTGGCCAACCGCGACGTAGACACAGTAGAGCTTGATCTTTTCATCCGGCTGCGCGTTGAGCGGCTTCTGATTGAGGATTGTGTCGAGCGCGATCGCAGTCTTGCCCGTCTGTCGATCTCCGATGATCAGTTCGCGCTGCCCGCGCCCGATCGGGATCAACGAGTCGATCGCCTTCAGCCCGGTCGCCATCGGTTCATGAACCGACTTGCGCGGGATGATGCCTGGCGCCTTCACGTCGACGCGTGCGCGCTTTTCTGCTTTGATCGGCCCCTTTCCATCGATCGGATTGCCGAGCGCATCGACCACGCGGCCAAGAAGACCCTTGCCGACCGGAACGTCCACGATCGCACCGGTACGCTTGACCGTCTGGCCTTCCTTGATCTCGCGGTCGTTGCCGAAGATAACAATGCCGACGTTGTCGATTTCGAGATTGAGAGCCATCCCACGCACGCCGTTCTCGAACTCGACCATCTCGCCGGCTTGCACATTGTCCAGGCCGTAAACGCGGGCAATGCCGTCACCGACGGAAAGGACCTGGCCGACTTCGGAGACTTCGGCTTCCTGGCCGAAGTTTTTGATCTGCTCTTTCAGGATCGCGGAAATTTCTGCGGCGCGGATATCCATCAGCGGGCCTCTTTCATCGCTAATTTGATCGAATTGAGTTTGGTGCGGAGCGAGCTGTCTACCATGCGGCTCCCGACTTTTACGACGAGCCCACCGATAATCGCAGGATCGACGCGGAGGTCGAGATCGATGTCCTTGCCTTTCGTCACCGACTTGAGTGCGCTCTTGAGCGCTTCGAGATGTGTGTCGCTGAGCTTTTCAGCGACGGTCACCTGAGCGGTCACCTCGCCCTTGTGGCGCGCGACCAGCGCAC
Source organism: Pseudolabrys sp. (assembly GCA_036557605.1). Classification (GTDB taxonomy): domain Bacteria; phylum Pseudomonadota; class Alphaproteobacteria; order Rhizobiales; family Xanthobacteraceae; genus Pseudolabrys. The sequence goes on along the minus strand of DATBHE010000144.1, from coordinate 53,620 downwards.
GATAGCTGCGAATCATGTCGCGCACGGCGAACAGACGTCGGTTTGTAGTAATCACCCTGAGGAAATTGGCCGCGAGCCCTGTGATGCCAGCCTTGGCGAGGATCGCGGACAGCGCGCTAAGCTGTTCGTCGGCGTCGAAAACCGGACTGCGCACCAGGCGATGGAGATCGGCGCTGCCACCAATAAGCGCGTCGAACTGATCGAGATCCTTTTTGACCGCATCGACGGCCTTGTTTTCGAGAGCAAGCTCGAACAAAGCGCTGGCATAGCGGCCGGCCACGCCTGAGATGGTCTGATCTTCGCCTGCCACTGGAACGCTCGCTGCCTTTACTTCATTCACAGGCTGGACGCCGTCGCGGAAGGCGGCGCAAACCATTGGAATCCAAGAGGGAATTCCGACCCCCGGAGACGTCGCGGTAGCCCGCGGAAACCCCCTGAAATCGAGGGCTAGCTAACACAGCAGGCATCGCGGCGCAACAAGCCGGCCTTTCCGCCGCGGCTCGCCGAGAGCGCGATCGGCCGCCGCGCAGGTCAAATTTGCATCGCAGGGTTACCTCGCCATGCAGGCGCCTGCGCTATAGCGTGCGCAAGATTCTCTCGCCGGCGGAATTTCCGAACACAATGTCAGGTCCGAATTCAAAAGCCGACAGCGCCACGACGGCCAAGCTGCTGGTGGTGCTACTGGCGTTCGCATGGGGCCTCAACTGGATCGCGGCTGCCTTCGCATTGCGCGAAATATCGCCCTGGAGTCTGCGCGTTGCGGGCTCCGGTATCGGCGCGGCAATTTTATTCCTGGCCGCCACCGTCACGGGTCACAACATGAGGGTGCCGCGCGGCGAATACGTGCACGTGATGATCGCTGGCTTCCTAAACGTGGCCGGATTTCAAATCCTCTCGGGCTTCGCACAACTCAGTGGCGCGACCTCGCGCGCCATTATCATCACCTATTCGATGCCGATCTGGACTGTCATGCTCAGCAGGTTTGTTTTGGGGGAGCGATTGAACGCAATTCGATGGTTTGCGTTCGCACTGTGCGTGGTCGGCCTAGCGATCCTGCTTTGGCCGCTGTTCGCCACCGGATTTCCGCCATTCGTCTTTTATTCGCTCGGCTGCGCGCTGACCTGGGCGATTGCAACCGTCTATATCAAGTGGGCCAAGGTGACCGTGGAACCGCTCGCGAACGCAGCATGGCAGTTGCTGTTTGGGCTTGTATTCATCACTTTCGGCAGCGTCATGTTCGAAGGCTATCCGCACCTCTGGCCGCTCGCGCACGATACGATTCTGGCAATCTTGTTTGTCGGCCTGTTCGGCGTAGGTCTTGCGCATTTTCTGTGGTGGTCGATCGTGGGTCGGCTGCCTGCGACGACGGCAGCGCTTGGTTCGTTGCTGGTGCCTGTCATAGGTGTCGGCGCAACCGCTCTCATTCTGGGTGAACGTCTGAGCATCCCTGATATCGTGGGCTTTGCGATGATTTTCGCGGCCGCAGCCTGCGTGCTGCTGCAGCCGAACGCGCGTCACGACGAAATGCCCGAGTGATAGCGGCTCCGGGAGGAAACCATGGCGTGGCTATACCTCTTTCTCGCCGGCCTGTCCGAAGTCGGCTGGGCTATCGGCCTGAAATACACCGAAGGTTTTTCCCGTCTGTTCCCATCCCTGTTCACTGCCATAGCCATGGCGGTCAGTCTCGCGCTGCTGGGCCTTGCGCTGAAAAGTTTGCCCGTAGGTACTGCATACGCGGTGTGGACCGGCATCGGCGCAGTTGGCACCGCGGCGCTTGGTATATTTCTTTTTGGCGAGCCCGCGACGGCAGCGCGGCTCATTTGTATTGGGCTGATCGTTTGCGGAATCGCTGGACTGAAATTCGCGTCGTAACGCTCAGAGAAAACTCTGCGGATCGACGTCGACTTCCAGCCGAACATTGCCTCGCGGTTTTGGCGCTTCCGCAAGCCACGCGCGCAGATAGGCCGAGAGATCGAAAGCGCGTGGGGATTTGGCAAGAAGCCTGAAACGGTGACGCCCACGCACCACCGCGATCGGCGCCTCGGCCGGACCGAGTACACGGACGTGCTCATCTTTTGGCGCGGCCTTGGCGAGCGTGCGGCCGTAGGCTTCGGCAGTGTGGCGCTCATTTGCCGTAACGATGAGCGCAGCCAGCCTGCCAAATGGCGGATACCCGGCGCGTTCGCGCTGCTCGATCTCGTTTTTGTAAAAAGCTTCGCGGTCACCGGAAATCAGCGCGCGCATCACCGGATGCTCAGGCTGGTGGGTCTGCAGATAGCCGAAACCCCGCCCTTCCTCACGCCCGGCGCGCCCGACAACCTGGTGTAGCAGTTGGAACGTGCGCTCCGACGCCCGGGGATCGCCATTGCCGAGCCCGAGATCGGCATCGACGATGCCGACCAGATTGAGGTTGGGGAAATGATGTCCTTTGGCAACAAGTTGCGTGCCGATAACAAGGTCGAACCGCCCTTCCGCGACGTCATCGAGCTCTTGCCGCAAACGTTCGATCGATTCGACCAGGTCACTCGACAACACCAAAATGCGCGCCTGCGGAAATAATTCGGCGGCCTCTTGCTCGAGACGTTCCACGCCCGGGCCGATGGCTGCAAGGCTTTCAATGGCGTGACAGTTTGGACATTCCGCAGGCGGCGGAATCGAATATCCGCAGTGGTGACACACAAGACGCCGCTTGAAGCGGTGATCCACGAGCCAGGCGTCGCAATTCGGGCATTGCAGCCGGAAGCCGCAGGACCTGCACAACGTGAGCGGTGAATAGCCGCGGCGGTTGAGAAACAGCAGCGCCTGCTCACGGCGCGTCAACGTTACTGCAACCGCTTCCGCCAGTCGTGGCGAAATGAACCGCCCGCGCGGGGGTCCTTCCCGGCGCATGTCGATCGCCTCGATCGATGGCAGATGCGCCCCGCCGAAGCGTTCAGGAAGGTGCACATGCCGGTAACGGCCGCGCCGTGCATTGACTTCCGATTCGACCGAAGGCGTTGCCGACGCAAGCACCACTGGGATCTTCGCAATCGATCCGCGCACCACCGCCATGTCGCGAGCATGATAGTGGACGCCGTCTTCCTGCTTATAGGCCGGATCGTGTTCTTCATCGATTACGATAAGACCCAGATCGGCATAAGGCAGAAACAGGGCTGAACGGGCGCCGACCACGACCTGCACTTCGTTCGCGGCCACCGCCGCCCATGTACGGGCGCGCATGCGCGGCGAAATTTGCGAATGCCATTCGGCGGGCCTTGCGCCGAAACGGGCAGCAAAACGGTCGAGAAACTGGGCGGTGAGCGCGATCTCGGGCATCAAGATCAACGTCTGCCGGCCGCGCCGGATATTTTCTGCCACTGCCTCGAAGTAGACTTCCGTTTTGCCCGAGCCCGTCACACCGTCGAGCAAGGTCACGGTGTAGCCGCCTTGCTCGACCGTCTTGCGCAACATTTCGGCGGCGGCGAGCTGCGCGAGCGAGAATTCGGGCTTGCTGAAATCGGGGGTCGGAGGCAACGCCACCGGTTCGGGCGGCAACGTCACTGCTTCGAGCGCACCTTCGTCGATCAATCCACTGATGACACTCACGCTGACGCCGGCTTCTTTTGCCGCAGCGCCTTTCGAGCGCGTCAGTCCGTCGCCGAGAAGCCTGAGCACACGCGCCCGGGCCGGCGTCATTCGTTTCGGTGCGGGACCAGACAGGCGGACACCGATCTGCTCACGCCCCGGCCCGAAATGCTCGCCCATCCGCAGCGCCATGCGCAGCACGATGCCACGCGAAGCCAGCGTGTACGCCGAAACCCAGTCGACAAAATGCCGCAACTCCGGCTTGAGCGGCGGTATGTCCAGCTTTTCATCGACATCTTTCAGTCGATTGTGCAAGCGCGGATTCGGCGCAGGATTTTCGGCCCAAACCACGCCCATGCATTCGCGCGCCCCGAGCGAAACTGACACCAGGTTGCCCGGAGCAAGTTCAAGCCCCGCCGGCACCCTGTAGGAATAGGTCTGATCAAGCGCCACTGGCACGAGAATATCGACAACACGCGTGGTCATGGCCTCAGGTCTGGCCGATTCCGGGCCTTTAAGGAAGGGTGAAGAAAGCGATGCCAATCTCGCGCTATGAGCGAATTACGCGTCGCGCCTGACATTGGCGCCGAAATAACACGATGGCTGAGCTATCTTGGCGCCGAACGACGCATGTCGGCGAAAACGCTTGACGCATATCGGCGCGACGTGACGCAATTCCTGAGTTTTCTGGCTGACCACCTGGGCTGTACGCCAACGCTGAAGCAGTTAGCCAAACTGGCCCCAGCAGATGTTCGCGCCTTCATGGCCGCGCGGCGACATGACGGTGCCGGCAATCGCTCGCTGATGCGGACGCTTGCGGGTTGCCGCTCTTTCGCGCGATTTCTGGAGCGAAACGGCAAAGGGAAAGTCGCGGCCCTTGCGGCGGTCCGCACTCCGAAACTACCGAGAACGTTACCAAAACCACTGGCTGTTTCCGCCGCCAAGCAAATCGGCGACACGGAATTGCGTGAAGGCGAAGAACGCGAGCCATGGATCATCGCACGTGACGCCGCCGTGCTCGCGTTGCTTTACGGATGTGGCCTGCGGATCTCGGAGGCTCTTGGTCTGAAGCGCAAGGACTTCACAGCCAAGTCCGATAGCCTGATCGTCACCGGCAAGGGCAATAAAACACGGATGGTGCCTGTGCTTCCCCAGGTTGCGAAGGCGATCTCTGATTACCTCAACCTTTGTCCCTACAAAAATCCTCCGAATGCACCACTTTTCGTCGGGGCACGCGGCAAATCCCTGTCACCACGAATCATCCAGTTGACGATGGCACGCCTCCGGGGCTCGCTCGGCCTGGCCGACACCGCCACGCCCCACGCCTTGCGGCACTCCTTCGCAACACATTTGCTCGCGCGCGGTGGCGACCTGCGATCCATTCAGGAGTTGCTGGGACACGCTTCGCTGTCGACCACGCAGATCTATACGGGGGTCGATGCCGAGCGTTTACTCGAAGTTTATAACAACGCTCATCCGCGCGCGTAGCGCTCCCTCTTGCAACTATCCGCCCTCTGCTATCATCGTGGTTCGGATCACGAGGAGAGGGCGATGGGTGCGCACGAAAATCTGGAGCATGCTGAACATGCCGAGCATGCCTCACATTCAAACAAGAAGATCGCGCTGCTGATCGCCGTGCTGGCGCTGTTTCTTGCCTTCTCCGAAACACTGGGAAAGAGCGCACAAACGTCGGCGATCGCCGACAATATCAAGGCCTCCGATACCTGGAATTTTTTTCAGGCCAAGACGGTCCGGCAGACAACTTTGCGTGCTGCCGCCGAAGGCCTGGCAGCACAATTGCCGGCAATCACAAATGAAGAAAGCAAGGCAGCGGTCACCAAACAGATCGAAAATTGGCGCAATACCGTGAATCGGTACGAATCAGATCCAAAAGAAATGGATGGCCGCAAGGAACTGCGCGCGATGGCCGAAAAACTTGAGCATGAGCGCGACACCTGGTTGGCACGCTATCACCAGTATGAATTCGCTTCGGCCGCCTTCCAGATCGGAATCGTGCTTGCTTCGGCGGCGGTCATTACGGGAATTGTCGCACTGGCCTGGTTGGCGGGTCTCACGGGTGTGTTCGGCCTTGGCTTTATGGCGCTCGGCCTCTGGGCGCCGCACGCACTCCATTTGGCCGGCCACTAGCTGCGCACACGGCCGCCGTCGACGTTGAGCGTTTGGCCGGTGATAAAGGCAGCATCGTCGCTGGTCAGGAACGACACGGCACCAACCAGATCATCGGGAACTTCCACGCGCTTGATCGCCTGCATTTGCGCGACCGCCGAAAACTCGTCATCCATGGTCTTGAAGCCAGGTCTCGGCGCGCGGACCAATGTGCCTGGAGACCGTGTCAATCCCGGAGCGATCGCATTCACGGTAATTCCGTCCGGCGCGAGATCGGTCGCGAGTGCGCGCGTAAAGCCGACGATACCGCCTTTGCTCGCGACGTAGTGCGCAAAGCCGGTTACCACCGAGCCCAGCGTACTTGAGGCCATATTGACGATGCGTCCCCACTTGCGCGCCCGCATGCCGGGCACGAATGCAGCCGTTACCAGAAATGTCCCATCGAGATTGGTCGAGAGAACGGTGCGCCAGTCTGCGAAGGTCATTTCGGGGAAATTCTTCTGCGGAAAAATGCCGGCGCAATTCACCACGATGTCGACATTGCTGAATTTTTCGCTGACTTCTTTTGCCATGCTCGCGACAGATGTTTCCGACGCCACATCGCATTTGACGGCAATCGCCTGACGGCCGGCGGCCTCAACCATCTTCACGGTAGCGCTGCTGTCACCAAGGTCGACGATGGCGATGTGCACGCCATCTTCGGCGAGCCGCTTTGCAAAGGCCTGCCCGATACCGCCCGCCGCGCCGGTAATAACCGCAACTTTATCCTTATGGCCTTTGGCCATTGAACACTCCTGATTTTTCCTTGCTGTCGCCGAAGCTACATATGAATCGTACGCTTCGCCACCGCCATCGCCGCTTCCTTGACGGCTTCCGACAACGTCGGATGCGCATGGCAGGTGCGCGCAATGTCTTCGGCAGACGCGCCGAATTCCATGGCGATGGCGGCTTCGGCGATCATGTTGCCGGCGTCGGCGCAGATGAGCTGCACGCCGAGCACGCGATCGGTTTTTGCGTCGGCAAGAATTTTCACGAAGCCGTCGGTGGTCAGATTCACTTTGGCACGTCCGTTCGCGGTGAACGGAAACTTGCCCGCATTGTACGCAATGCCGGCGGCCTTCAGCTCCTCTTCGCCTCTTCCGACGGTGGCGATTTCCGGAAAAGTGTAGACGACATTTGGAATCGCGTCGTAGTTCACGTGGCCGGCCTGCCCGACCAGAATTTCTGCAACGGCAACGCCTTCATCTTCAGCTTTGTGCGCCAGCATCGGCCCCGCAATGACGTCTCCAATCGCCCAGATGCCGGGAACGTTCGTTGCATAGTAGTGATCGATAGCCACGCGCCCGCGCTCATCGAGCTTCACGCCAACCTCGCTGAGGCCTAGACCCTCTGTGTACGGCACACGCCCGACCGCGACCAAAACGATGTCGGCCTCGATTGTTTCAGCTGCGCCGCCTTTCGCAGACTCGACGGTTGCCTTCAGCCGCTTTCCGGACGAGTCGACCGCAGTTACTTTCGACGACAATTTAAACGTCATCCCCTGCTTTTCGAGCAGGCGCTGGGCCTGGCGGCGGACTTCGCCATCCATGCCGGGCAAAATTCCGTCGAGGAACTCCACGACGGTCACCTGCGAGCCAAGTCTTCGCCACACCGACCCGAGCTCGAGGCCGATGACCCCGGCTCCAACGACAAGCAAATGTTTAGGTACCTCAGGCAGCGACAGGGCGCCGGTCGATGAGACAATGCGTTTTTCGTCGATCTCGATGCCCTTCAGCCGCGCGACGTCGGAGCCGGTAGCAATGACGATGGATTTGGCATCGAGCGTCTGCGTCCTGTTGTCCGCACCTTTGACCTCGACCTTGCCGGGAGCGGTGATGCGCCCCGTGCCGTGAAAGGTATCGATCTTGTTCTTCTTCAGCAGAAAATCGACGCCTTTCACATTGCCGTCGACGCCCTGATCTTTGAAGGCCATCATCGCCTTGAGATCGAGCTTTGGCGCCGAAACGCCGATTCCCATCTTGCTGAATGTGTGGCCTGCCTCCTCAAAAAGCTCGGAGGCATGCAGCAGGGCCTTTGACGGTATACAGCCAATGTTGAGGCAGGTGCCGCCGAACGTGGCGCGTTTATCCACGACCGCGGTTTTCAACCCAAGCTGCGCCGCGCGGATCGCGCAGACATAGCCGCCGGGACCGGTACCGATGACAATGAGGTCGTAGGCCATAATCTTACAAATCCAGCACGACCCGGGCCGGATCTTCCAATCCTTCTTTTACCCGCACAAGAAAAGTGACAGCCTCGCGGCCGTCTACGATGCGGTGATCGTAGGACAACGCAAGATACATCATCGGCCGCGCTTCGATCTTTCCGGCCATGACCACCGGACGTTCCTGAATCTTGTGCATGCCGAGAATGCCGGACTGCGGCGCATTGAGGATCGGCGTCGACATCAGCGAACCGTACACACCGCCATTCGTGATGGTGAAGGTTCCGCCCTGCATCTCCTCGATTTTCAGGCTGCCGTCACGCGCGCGGCGGCCAAGGTCGGCGATGGTCTTCTCGATCTCAGCAAGCGACATTGCCTGAGCGTCGCGCACCACCGGCACCACGAGACCCTTGTCGGTGCCGACCGCAATTCCGATGTGGTAGTAGTTTTTGTACACAATGTCGGTGCCGTCGATTTCGGCATTGACGGCTGGGATTTCCTTGAGCGCCTGGATGCAGGCACGCACGAAAAAACCCATGAAGCCCAGCTTGGCCCCGTGTTTTTTCTCAAACAGATCCTTGTACTGATTGCGCAAATGCATCACCGCGCTCATATCGACCTCGTTGAAGGTCGTGAGCATGGCGGCAGTGTTCTGCGCATCCTTCAGGCGGCGCGCGATCGTCTGGCGCAGCCGCGTCATGTGCACGCGCTCTTCGCGGGTGGCATCGTCGGCGGGTGACGGCGCGCGCATCTGCACCGGCGCGGAGACCGGCGTCGGTTGCGCCGCGGCACGTTCGATCACGCTCAGCATGTCGCCTTTGGTGACCTGCCCGTGGAGACCTGTGCCGGTGACTTTCGACGGATCGATTCCGCTTTCGGCCGCCATCTTTCGAACCGAGGGCGGCACCGGCATATCACGGACTTGTGGCTGCTCAGGACCGGCGCCGATGGGTTTGGTCTTGCTGGTCTTCTTGTCCGGGGCACCCGTCGGGCTGGCGGCGGGCCTTGTGGCCGTCGGTGATGCGGACGGTTTCGGCTGTGCGCCGGCTCCTTCCTTGATCTGCCCCAGCAACGCTCCGACGGCGACCGTATCGCCGTTTTTCACCGCAACGTCCGCCAACACTCCGGCCGCCGGGGCGGGCACCTCGAGCGTCACCTTGTCGGTTTCAAGTTCGACCAGCGGCTCGTCGACCGCCACCGCATCGCCCGGCTGCTTGAACCATTTTCCAACAGTGGCTTCGGTGATCGATTCGCCGAGAGTGGGAACGCGGATGTCGGTCATCGTCTACCCTTCGATCTCTTTTTCTTCACCCTCCCCTGCAGGGGGAGGGTCGCCGTGAGCGAAGCGAACAGCGGGGTGGGGTGCCCATTCTGCTATTTCACCCCACCCCGGCTCGCATCTCACTAACGTTCGATGCTCGCCGACCCTCCCCCTCCAGGGGAGGGTAAAGCCATCATGCCAACGCCTCGTCCAGCAACTGCTTCAACTGCGCCAGATGCTTCGACATCTGCCCAACCGCGGTCGATGCCGACGCCGGACGTCCCGCGTAGCGCATGGTGCGATGCTTGGCGCCGATCTGGTTGAGAATCCATTGCAGAAAAACGTCGACGAAGAACCAGGCGCCCATATTGCGCGGCTCTTCCTGACACCAGACCATTTCGGCTTGCTTGAAGCGGGAAAGGTCCGCAATCAGAGCCTTTGTCGGGAACGGATAAAGCTGCTCGAGCCGCAGGATGTAAATATCGTTGATGCCGCGTTTCTCTCGTTCGTCGTAGAGGTCGTAGTAAACTTTGCCGGAGCACATGACGACGCGCCGGATCTTGTCGTCGCCGGCGAGCTTGATCTTTTCATTTGGCAACAGCTGCGCATCGTCCCAAAGCAGCCGGTGAAACGAGGTGCCGTTTGTCATTTCGTCAAGACGCGACACGGCACGCTTATGCCGCAACAGCGACTTCGGTGTCATCAGGATCAGCGGCTTGCGGATTTCTCGTTTGAGCTGCCGGCGCAGGATATGGAAATAGTTTGCCGGCGTCGTGCAGTTGGCAACCTGCATGTTGTCTTCCGCGCACATCTGCAGAAAGCGCTCGAGCCGGGCCGACGAATGCTCGGGTCCCTGCCCCTCATAGCCGTGCGGCAACAGGCAAACGAGGCCCGACATTCGCAGCCATTTGCGCTCGCCCGATGAGATAAACTGGTCGAAGACGACCTGCGCACCGTTCGCGAAGTCGCCGAACTGAGCCTCCCACAAAGTGAGCGCGTTCGGCTCGGAGGTTGAATAACCGTACTCGAAGCCGAGAACGGCCTCCTCCGACAGCATTGAATTGAGGACCTCGTAGCGAGCCTGCGGCTCGCCAAGATGATTGAACGGCGTATGACGTTCCTCGGTGTTCTGGTCGAAGAGCACCGAGTGCCGCTGCGAGAAAGTGCCTCGTTCGCTGTCCTGGCCGGAGAGGCGGACCGGATGCCCTTCCTTCAATAGCGAGCAGAATGCGAGCGCTTCCGCTGTCGCCCAGTCAATTCCTTCGCCGCTTTCAATCGCCTTGGCGCGATGGTCAAGAAAGCGCTGGATCGTCCTGTGGACCACAAACCCTTGCGGAACGGTGGTGATCTTTTTTCCGAGTTCGCGCAGCACGCCGGCATCGACGCCGGTATTACCACGCCGCGGATCGTCGGCGTCGCGTGCTGCTTTCAGCCCGGACCACCGGCCATCGAGCCAGTCAGCCTTGTTGGGCTTGTACCCTTGGCCGGCCTCGAACTCGGCGTCGAGCCGCGTACGCCAGTCGGCCCTCATCTTATCGACTTCGCCTTCGGTGACGACGCCCTCGCCGGCGAGCTTTTTGCCGTAAATCTCCAGCGTCGTCGGATGCGCGCGGATCTTCTTGTACATCAGCGGCTGCGTGAATGAAGGCTCGTCGCCTTCATTGTGACCGAAGCGCCGGTAGCAGAACATGTCGATGACAACAGGCTTCTGAAATTTCTGCCGGTATTCGGTCGCAACCTTCGCGGCAAAGACCACCGCTTCCGGGTCGTCGCCGTTCACGTGGAAAATCAGCGCTTCAATCATTTTGGCAACGTCGGACGGATAAGGCGACGAGCGCGAGTAACGCGGATAGGTCGTGAATCCGATCTGGTTGTTAACGATGAAATGCAGCGAGCCCCCGGTGCGATAACCTTTAAGGCCGGACAGGCCGAAGCATTCAGCCACGACGCCCTGGCCGGCGAACGCGGCGTCACCGTGGATCAGAAGCGGCATCACCATCGTACGCTCCTCGGGGGTTGCGCCATGCTGGTCCTGCTTGGCACGCACTTTTCCGAGCGTTACCGGATCGACAATTTCCAGATGTGATGGATTTGCAGTGAGCGACAGATGCACCTTGTTGTTGTCGAACTCGCGGTCCGACGAAGCGCCAAGATGATATTTCACGTCGCCGGAGCCCTCGATCTCGTCAGGCGTCGCCGAGCCGCCCTTGAATTCATGGAACAGCGCTCGGTGTGGTTTGCCCATCACTTGCGTGAGCACATTGAGCCGGCCGCGGTGCGGCATACCGATGCAGATTTCTTTCACGCCCAGATTGCCGCCGCGTTTGATGATCTGCTCGAGCGCCGGGATCAGCGCCTCGGCACCGTCGAGCCCGAAGCGCTTGGTACCGGTATATTTGACGTCGAGGAATTTCTCGAAGCCTTCCGCCTCCACCAGCTTGTTGAGAATTGCGCGCTTGCCCTCACGGGTGAAAGTGATCTCCTTGTCGCGGCCCTCGATGCGTTCCTGGATCCAGCTTTTCTGTGCCGCGTTCGAGATGTGCATGAATTCGACGCCGAGCGTCTGGCAGTAGGTCCGGCGAAGAATGCCGACAATTTCGCGCATCGAGGCAAACTCGAGCCCGAGCACCTTGTCGAGGTAGATCTTCCGGTCCATGTCGGCTTCGGTGAAGCCGTAGGAGCGTGGATCCAGTTCTTCATCGTTCTTTTCAGGCTCGAGTCCCAGCGGATCGAGTTTGGCATGAAAGTGACCGCGGATGCGGTAGGCGCGGATGAGCATCAGCGCGTGGATTGAATCACGCGTCGCCTGCGTGACATCCGCAGAGGAAACTTCACCCCCCTTCGCCCGGGCGGTCGCAGAGATCTTTTCGCCGATCTTCTTTTCAGTCTCAGCCCATTGGCCGTCGAGCGCGGCGACCAGGTCGCCATTGGCGAGCACAGGCCAGTTCGGCTTCCTCCAGGACGCCCCGCGCGCGCTTCTGACGACGTCGGCCTTCTCGTCTTTCAGGCTCTCGAAAAAGGCCCGCCATTCGGCGTCCACTGCCGCCGGGTCGGCCTCGTATTTGGCATAGAGATCTTCAATGTAGGCGGCGTTGCCGCCGTAAAGGAAAGACGTATTGGCAAAGAGGGCGTTGGCGTCCTGGCGGGACATAACCTGATCCTTGGTCTGGTCCTTGGTCTGATCCTTGCGCAGCCTGCAAAATACGCGCCTCGCCGCTACCGAAAGCCGGCCGCAGCGTCGATGTGTCTGTTGTAACTCTATTTATGACGTCTGTAAGTCTACGAAAGACCTAACACTGAATCAGGATTTCAGAACTTCAACCAGCGTTTTACCGATTCGGGCTGGAGACGGTGATACCTTGATTCCGGCCGATTCCATTGCAGCAATTTTAGATTCCGCATCGCCCTTGCCACCCGAGATAATCGCGCCGGCATGACCCATGCGGCGGCCGGGAGGTGCTGTGCGGCCGGCAATAAAGCCGACCATAGGTTTCTTACGCCCCCGTTTGGCCTCGTCTTTCAGGAACTGCGCGGCATCTTCCTCAGCAGAACCGCCGATTTCACCGATCATGACGATTGATTCGGTCTTCGGGTCAGCAAGAAACAGCTCCAGGACCGCAATAAATTCAGTTCCCTTCACCGGATCCCCGCCAATGCCGACCGCGGTCGTCTGACCAAGGCCCTCGCGGCTGGTCTGGAAAACCGCCTCGTAAGTGAGCGTGCCCGAGCGCGAGACGATGCCGACCTTGCCCGGCTTGAAAATATTACCCGGCATGATGCCGATCTTGCACTCGCCCGCCGTCATTACGCCGGGACAGTTCGGGCCGATCAGACGCGACTTCGAGCCGGTCAGCGACCGTTTCACCTTGACCATATCCATCACCGGAATGCCCTCGGTGATGCAGACGATCAGCGGAATTTCGGCCTGGATCGCTTCGCAGATGGCATCGCCGGCGCCGGCGGGGGGAACGTAGATCACGCTCGCGTCGCAGCCGGTTTTTTCCCTGGCCTCAGCGACGGTGTCGAAGACCGGCAGGTCGAGATGGGTAGAGCCGCCTTTGCCCGGCGAGGTGCCGCCGACCATCCTAGTGCCGTAGGCGATCGCCGCCTGGGAATGGAAGGTGCCGTTCTTGCCGGTAAAGCCCTGGCAGATGACTTTGGTGTTCTTGTCAATGAGGATAGACATCAGGCGGCGCCCTTCACGGCTTTGACGATTTTCTGGGCAGCATCGTCAAGGTCATCACCCGAGGTTACATTGAGCCCCGACTCCTTGATGATTTTCTTGCCGAGGTCGACATTGGTGCCCTCGAGCCGCACGACCAGCGGCACCTTCAGGCCGACTTCTTTCACCGCGGCGACGACGCCTTCGGCGATGACATCGCACTTCATGATGCCACCGAAGATGTTGACAAGAATGCCCTTCACGTTCGGATCGGAGGTGATGATCTTGAACGCCGCGGTCACTTTCTCCTTGGTCGCGCTGCCGCCGACGTCAAGGAAATTCGCCGGCGCCATGCCGTAAAGCTTGATGATGTCCATGGTCGCCATGGCAAGGCCGGCACCATTGACCATGCAGCCGATCGAGCCATCGAGCGCGATATAATTAAGATCGTATTTCGAGGCTTCGATCTCTTTCTCGTCTTCCTCGGTCAGGTCGCGTAGCGCGACGATGTCGGCGTGGCGGTAGAGCGCGTTGCCGTCGAAACCAACCTTGGCATCGAGACAGATGATTTTGTTGTCTTTGGTCACCACCAGCGGATTGATCTCGAGCAGGCTCATATCCTTGCTGGTGAAGGCAGCATAAAGCTTTGGGAGAATCGCCTCGATCTGCTTGGCGAGATCGCCGGAAAGCTTGAGCGCCTGCGCCACGCGGCGGCCGTGATGCGGCATGATCCCGGTCGCCGGATCGACAGAAAACGTAAGGATTTTTTCCGGAGTCTTGTGCGCGACTTCCTCGATATCCATGCCGCCTTCGGTGGAAACCACGAAAGCGACGCGCGAGGTCTCGCGGTCGATCAGCGCCGAAAGATAGAACTCGCGTTCGATCGCCGAGCCTTCCTCGATGTACAGCCGGTTGACCTTCTTGCCGTGCGGGCCGGTCTGATGCGTGACCAGGGTCGAGCCGAGGATGCGCGCGGATTCTTTCTTTACATCGTCGATCGATTTGACGACCTTGACGCCGCCGGCTTTACCGCGGCCGCCGGCGTGAATCTGCGCCTTCACGACCCACACGGGACCGCCGAGCTCCTTGGCTCCGTTGACGGCCTCGTCGACATTGAAAGCCGGAACGCCGCGCGGCACAGGAACGCCGAATTCGCGCAATACCGCCTTTGCTTGGTATTCGTGGATATTCATAAGCCTCCCCGACAGCAAAATGGTGAGTAGAGAACAGCGGGCAGTGACGGTGCTTTATTGCTATTCGCCGTCCGCTATCCGCTAATTTCCCAAGTTGGGCGCGATCTTCTTGCAGGCTTCGACGAGGCCCTGCACGGCAGCCGCCGATTTTTCAAACATCGCGCGTTCGCTGCTATTGAGCTCGATCTCGACGATCCGTTCGACGCCTTTGGCTCCGATTACGACCGGCACGCCAACATAAAGATCATCAATTCCGTACTCGCCGTTGAGCCAGGCTGCGCAAGGAAGCACGCGCTTCTTGTCGAGCAGGTAGCTTTCCGCCATCGCGATAGCCGACGCGGCCGGCGCATAGAATGCTGACCCGGTCTTGAGCAGATTGACGATCTCGGCGCCGCCGTTCGCCGTCCGCTTCACGATCTCATCGACGCGCGCTTGCGTCGTCCATCCCATCTTCACCAGATCGGGCACGGGGATGCCGGCGACTGCCGAATAACGAATGAGCGGGACCATCGTGTCACCGTGGCCGCCGAGCACGAAGGCTGTCACATCTTCGACCGAGACGTGGAACTCGTCCGCGAGAAAATAGCGAAAGCGTGCAGAGTCCAGTACGCCGGCCATGCCCACCACCTTGTGCTGCGGCAGCCCGCAACTTTTTTGCAAGGCCCAAACCATCGCATCGAGCGGGTTGGTAATGCAGATCACAAAAGAATCCGGCGCATATTTCTTGATGCCCGATCCGACCTGGCCCATGACTTTGAGATTGATGTCGAGCAGGTCGTCGCGGCTCATTCCCGGCTTGCGCGGAACGCCTGCCGTAACGATGCACACATGGGCACCTTCGATAGCGTCGTAGCTGTTCGTACCCACAAACCTCGCGTCGAAGTCATTGACCGGCGAGGACTCAGCGATGTCGAGCGCCTTGCCCTGCGGGATTCCTTCCATGACGTCGAACAACACGACGTCGCCAAGTTGTTTAAGGCCAATCAAATGAGCCAGCGTGCCGCCGATTTGCCCGGCGCCGATCAACGCGATTTTGTTACGCGCCATAATGGGAAAACTCTCGAATTGTTACCGCGGAGTGCGGCCGCTTGGTGGTTAACCGGTTGGGTTTGGTGCGACAAGGCACCGAAATCCAGTAAGGCCTATATCTTGTATACATTATACCAGCACCCAAAATGCCCGGAGTCCAGAGCCAAATTCGGCTGTCAGGTCTCGGCGATTTCCTCGGCATCAAATGCCGGCCCCTGCCTCGGTCCATGCGGCAAGCCGAGGTAAGCCTGTGAGCGCATCTCGATTAGACGGGAGGTGGTGCGTTTGAACTCATTCGCCTCATAACCCTCAGCGGCTACGTACAAGTTCTCGGGTTGCGCTTGTGCCGAGGCCAGCAGTTTCACTGCATTGTCGTAGAGAGTGTCGATGAGAATAATAAATCGCTTGGCTTCGTTTCTCTGAGGGTAATCCATCACCGGAATATGATCGACGATCAGGGTGTGGAATTCGCGTGCGATCCGAAGGTAATCCGCCGCCGCAAGCGGTTGAGCGCAAAGATCGTCAAACGCAAAGCGTGCAACACCCATAGCGGCTTTTGGTACGCGCACCGCATGGCCTTTGACCGTCAGTTCACACGGCGCACCGGCATGACCGCCGGTGAGCCGCTGCCAAGCCCCGTCGAGGGCGGCATCGGCTTTAGCGTCATCCGGCGCGTACCACGTCGGCACTCCTGTCAGCTTTTCGAGCCTGAAGTCGATACGCGCATCGAGTCGCACAATCTCGCAGTGGCGCTCCAGCATCGCAATGAACGGCAAGAACAAGGCCCGGTTCAGCCCGTCCTTGTACAATTCGCCGGGCGCCAGGTTGGATGTCGCAATCACAACCACATCGAGTTCGAACAGGCGCGTGAATAGCCTTCCCAGGATCATCGCATCAGCGATGTCGGTGACGTGAAACTCGTCGAAACATAGAAGCCAGCTTTCCTCAGCAATCGCGGCCGCGGTGTACTGGATGGGATCTTGCTTGGCTTCGCCGTTTTTTATTTCCTGCCGATAGAGGTAAACGCGCTCATGGACGTCGGCCATGAACTCATGGAAATGCACGCGACGTTTTCGGACCACCGCGCTGGTCTCGAAAAAGAGATCCATCAGCATGGTCTTGCCGCGGCCGACCTCGCCGTAAACGTAAAGTCCCTTGATCGGCGCGCCGGCCTGCTCGCGTTTGCCGAACAGCCAGCCCAATGACGACGACTTGCGCGCCAGCCGGTGCTGATCGATCCGGTCTTCGAGCGCAGACAGACGCCGACCGAGAATTGCCTGGCCGGGATCAGCTTCAATCTTACCGCTAGCAACGAGTGCCGCGTAACGCGTGCTGAAGGTTTCGGACATGGTACGGAAGGAACGGCGGGGGCGTGGTGTATCAGACCTAGGTTGAACGACTTCGCCTGTAAATTGGACTTCTCGTCCGAATTTCCTGAGCGCAGAAAAACCACGGTACCCTGTCGTCAGCTATGCATTTTTGCGCACAAGGGTCTCGGCCAGCGTGACGCGGTCGAATTCTTGCTGCAATGCACCATATATTGCCAACCTCGATTCGTGGATCCCAAAAGGCGACGAGCGGACATCCTCGACTAGCCGGGCGACAGCCAGTGTTACCGTGGAGACTCGAGATGAATGGGCCTTTGCCTGTCGGCGGTACGGTTCGCAAATTGTGGATCGGCGAAACGGCCGTCTATCGCGACCACCTGTTGCGGCTTGACCCCGAGAGCCGCAACCGACGGTTTTCAGGTGCCGTTTCCGATGACTTCGTCACCCGCCATGCCGCTTCCGCGGGTAAGCTTGGCGTGGTGCTGCACGGGTTTTTCCTTGACGGTGTGCTGCGCGGCGCCGCTGAGTTGCGCTCCGCCGGGTCAGTATTCGCGCGCGAGGGCGAGGCCGCCTTCAGTGTCGAGTTGCCCTGGCAGAGTTACGGCGTCGGGACAGCCCTGCTCGAGCATACCCTGCTGAGCGCGCGCAATCGTGGGATCAAACTGCTGCGCATGAATTGTCTTGCCGACAACCGGCGCATGCAGCAACTGGCGAGCAAGTTTCAAGCCGACCTGACGTTCGATTTTGGCAGTGTTGTCGGGGAAGTCGATCCTCCCCGTTTCACCTTGCTGTCGCTGATGCGCGAGATGGTTTCCGATGCGCACGGCCTCACGGCCGCCGTTCTTGACGCGCAATCGAGACTGCTCAAACCGGCATAGTGTCAGCTGTTGAGCGGATAGCCTGCTTCGACAATGTATGGGCCGCCACCGATCGAAGCCCTCGATGAAAACAGCACGAAGCGTGAAACGCGGAAAGGCGACGTGCGGAAATAGCCACGCGCCGAAAGATATTCGGCAACCTGCTGACTGGACGACTCACGCAAGCGTGCGAGCGTTACGTGCGGGGTGAATTTTCGCCCTTCCGGCTCCAGCCCGATGCGCTGCATGAGGCGTTCATGCTCGGCCTGCACGTCCAACAAAGCCTGCGCCGGCGTGACACTGGCAACCACAGCGCGCGGCTTGCGCCCTCCGAACGAGGTCAGCCCCTCCATGCGCAATTCGAATGAGCCGCGTTTGACGCGCCCGAGCATCGACGCGACCTCATGCGCGATGTCGTCGTCAACATCACCAATAAAGCGCAAAGTCAGATGATAGTTCTCAGGATCGATCCAGCGTGCGCCGGGTAGTCCGCCGCGCAAGCTTGCCAATGCCTGACCGACATCGGGAGGAATTTCGACACCTGTAAAGAGACGCGGCATGAGAGACTTCCAATCACGAGGCGCGTCCGGCCCGGGCCTTGACAATCAACTCCTCGACCCGCGGCAGGATACGCGCCACGATCACGTCGACGCCGGCGGCATTGGGATGCATGCCGTCGCCTTGATTCAGTTTAGGATCTGCAGCCACTCCCTCGAGAAAAAAGGGATAAAAGACGACCGGATGAGTCGAGGCAAGCGCCGGATAAACGGCATCAAAGTCACGCGCGTAGTCGGGCCCAAGGTTGCGCGGTGCCTGCATGCCGGCAAGCAAGACAGCGATGCGGCGAGCGGAAAGCTTGCGCAGGATTGCATCGAGCGCGTCCTTCGTGACTTTGGGATCGAGCCCACGCAATGCGTCATTGGCGCCAAGCTCAAGAATGACGGCGTCGGTCCCCTCAGGAACAGACCAGTCGAGTCGAGCGAGGCCGCCTGACGCTGTGTCGCCCGACACGCCGGCATTCGCGACCATAGCAGCGATGCCTCTTGCGTCGAGCGCCCGCGCGAGCTTGGCCGGGAAGGCCTCGTCAGCCGGCAAGCCAAACCCTGCACTAAGTGAATCGCCGAGAACGACGATACGGACGGGACGGTCCGCCGCATTCGGTGTGGCGACAAGTGTAAGTACACAAAACAACGTGGGCAGCAACCTTGCGGCAAGGCGCTGGACCAGAGTGGGGTTCCTCCCATATGAGCGATACTGCGAAAAACGAGGTGCCATGACGAATAACTCCCAGGCGGGACCGGCCATTGCTCTCGCCGGCGTCAATCTCTCGCTCGGGCAGGGGGCGGCGCGTGTTCATATCCTTAAAGATATCGACCTGCATATAGGTGCCGGTGAGGCGATCGGCCTGGTGGGGCCGTCGGGCTCGGGTAAATCGACGCTCCTGATGGTTATGGCAGGCCTTGAACGAGCAGATTCGGGCACTGTTACGGTCGCAGGCGAAAACCTGACTGGACTCGATGAAGATGCGCTTGCGCGCTTTCGCGGCCGGCACGTGGGAATTGTTTTCCAGTCATTTCACCTGATCCCAACAATGACGGCACTTGAAAATGTCGCTGTGCCGTTGGAATTGGCCGGGATTGCCGACGCCCATGTACAGGCGCGGGAGGAACTCACCGCCGTTGGACTGAGCGATCGGCTCGATCATTATCCTGCGCAGCTTTCGGGCGGCGAGCAGCAGCGCGTTGCGGTGGCCAGAGCTTTGGCACCCAATCCAGCAATCGTCGTTGCCGACGAGCCGACCGGAAACCTGGACGAGGATACGGGCAAGCAGATCATCGATCTCCTGTTTGCCGGTCACGCCAGACGAGGAACAACATTAGTCCTCGTAACGCATGATCCGGTGTTGGCGGCACGCTGCGCACGCGTTGTGCGCTTGCGATCGGGCCGCATTGACGGCGTGGCGCCGCCATGAATTTAAAAACACTCCCGGGAGTCGACAGCCGATGGCTGCCACTGCGTTTCGCATTGCGGGAGCTGCGTGCCGGCATTCGTGGCTTCTATGTATTTATTGCCTGTATTGCGCTGGGCAGCATGGCCATTGCCGGTGTCGGATCTCTCGCCGCGAGCCTTGCTGACGGCCTCGCGCGCGAGGGACAAGTTATTTTGGGGGGCGACCTTGCGTTCTCGCTGACCCAACGCGAAGCAACGCCGGATGAAATCGCCTTCCTCAAGGCGCACGGCAGGATATCGACCACCGCAACAATGCGCGCGATGGCACGCATCGCCGAAGGTCAGGCAACGCTTGTTGAGCTAAAGGCTGTCGACGCGGCCTATCCGCTGTTCGGAGAAGCCGCATTTGATCCGGTGCAATCCGTTTCCGATGCGCTGGCGCAGCGCGACGGGATATTTGGCGGTGCAGCCGACCCGACGTTGATGGCAAGGCTCGAGATCAAACCGGGAGCACGCCTGACCATTGGCGGCGCGACCATCGTGATCCGCGCCGAACTTGCCAATGAGCCCGACAAACTTGCGGGCGGAATAGGCTTCGGTCCACGGCTACTCGTGAGCCTGGACGCATTGCGCGCGACCGGTTTGTTGCAGCCTGGAAGTCTTGTGCGCTGGCACTATCGTTTGCGCCTGCCCGAAGGCAATGCATCTGACGACAATGCAAAGGCCGTTGCCACGCAGGCGCGCGTGCAATTGCCGGAAGCTGGTTGGGACATCCGCAGCCGCAGCAACGCCTCTCCTCGCCTTGAACGCAACGTGGAGCGATTTACTCAGTTTCTGACCATCGTCGGCTTGACCGCGCTTTTGGTCGGCGGAGTCGGTGTTGGCAATGCGGTGAAAAGCCATCTCGACCGCCGGCGCGACAGCGTCGCTACGCTGAAGGCTCTGGGAGCAAGCGGCCGCAGGGTTTTCATTATCTATCTCACGCAGGTCGTTTTGCTTGCGTTGGTCGGTGGCGTGATCGGCGCTGCCGCAGGCGCGGCCCTGCCTTTCCTCATCTGGTGGACGTTCGGTGCGCTTATTCCTCTCCCCATGGTGCCGGCCCTGCACCTGCAAGAGCTGATGCTCGCGATGATCTACGGCGTCATGACAGCGCTTGCGTTTGCCCTGTGGCCGCTCGGGCGTGCCCACGACGTACCTGTGGCTGCCCTGTTCCGCGATCTGGTGGAGCCGCAGCTGCACTGGCCGCGCAAACGTTATATTGCGCTCACCGCGCTCGCGGTCGTCATCCTTGCGGCGCTTGCCGTGGTGCTTGCCTATGATCGGCGTGTCGCCATCATCTATGTCGCGACCGCCGCAGCGGTGTTCATCCTACTGCGCCTGGTGGCGGCTCTCATGATGATAATGGCGAGCCGGGCGCCGCGCTTGCGCTCCACGGGACTGCGCATGGCGGTGGCTAACGTCCATCGCCCAAGTGCTTTGACGCCTACAATTGTACTTTCGCTCGGCCTGGGAATCACATTGGTGGTCACCGTCATCGAAATCGATGGCAATTTACGCCGGCAGTTTTCAAACGAATTGCCGGCAAAGGCTCCCGCGTTCTATTTTCTCGATATCCCGGCCGATCAGGCGCAACGCTTCGAAAGTTTTATCCGCGCTCGGGCGCCAGCGGCGAAGCTCGAGGACGTTCCGATGTTGCGCGGCCGGATCATTTCGGCCGGAGGCACGCCGGCGGAAAAAATAAAGCCGCGCGATGACGCGGCTTGGGTTCTGCAGAGCGATCGCGGCATCACATATGCGAGCGAGATCCCTGCCGGATCTCGACTCGTTGAAGGGCAGTGGTGGGGACCGGACTACCAAGGACCGCCGCTTGTTTCTTTTGAGAAACGGATTGCGGAAGGACTTGGCCTGTCACTCGGCGATGAGGTCACCGTCAATGTGCTCGGCCGCAACGTCACGGCCACCATCGCCAACATGCGCCTGGTGGATTGGGAAAGTCTTGGAATAAATTTTGTCATGGTGTTTTCGCCCAATTCCTTTGCCGGCGCGCCGCATTCGCATCTCGCAACCTTGACCTATCCCGGAGGGGGAACGCGCTCCGACGAGGCGGCTACGATCCGGGCAGTGGCCGAGTCATTTCCAATGGTGACTGCCGTCCGCGTGAAAGAGGCACTCGACGCGATCGGCAGTATCGTGCACAACCTTGTTCTCGCAATCCGCGGTGCAAGCGCCGTTACTCTCATCGCCGCCGCATTGGTGCTGGGCGGAGCGCTGGCGGCCGGGCATCGCCATCGCGTCTATGACGCCGTGATACTGAAAACGCTGGGTGCCACACGGCGACACCTGATTTCGGCATATGCCATCGAATATCTGTTGATTGCATCGGCGACCGCACTCTTCGGCATTGTCGCTGGTTCGCTCGCCGCGTGGTTGATTGTGGTGGAGTTAATGCACCTGTCCTTTGTCTGGCTGCCGTGGCCCGCACTGGCTGCGGCGGGGCTTGCGGTCATGGTTACCATCGTCTTTGGCCTTGCCGGCACCTACAGAGCGCTGGGCCAGAAGCCGGCTCCCGTTCTGCGGAATCTGTGATTTTGCGACATTCCGCCGCTATCCGGCCGCCCACCAGCCCGGGTGGAGGTATTTGGGCTATATTTCCGCCCCTCGGATTAACGTTCCGCAATGCTGAAGAGTTGTCATCAAACCATATCTGGCGCCGAGCCTGTGCAACTACTAGATTCGCAACACGAGCGCGGCGGCACCAGGCCGCCGTGCATGACGTGTAACCGGCCAACGCCGGGACATGAGAGAGGAAACTTCGATGTCGGACTACGACCGTAACGTAGCTGCCCGCGGCTTCGGCGCCGCGCGCGCTGAGGCGATCGATGCAGGCCTGCGCGCCTACATGATCCGCGTCTACAATTACATGGCCGCCGGCGTCGCGCTGACCGGCGTCGTCGCCTGGCTCACGTTCAACGCCGCCGTCGTCACGGATGCGGCGGGAAGCATCACTGGTTTGACGCCGTTCGGACAGGCAATCTTCAGCGGCCCGTTGGTGATCGTGCTGTTTCTTGGAACGCTTGGGCTTGTGTTCTTCATGAGCTTCCGGATCAGCCACCTGCAACCGAGCACGGCACTCCTGCTGTTCATGGTGTATGCCGCCCTGCTTGGGCTTATGCTGTCGTCGGTCTTTCTGGCCTATACCGGCGCGTCGATCACCCGCACGTTCTTTATCTCCGCGGCTTCGTTCGGCGCGTTGAGCTTGTATGGGTACACCACGCAGCGCGATCTTTCGCCGGTCGGATCGTTCCTGACCATGGGATTGTTCGGCCTCATCCTGGCGATGATCGTCAACATGTTTATGAAGAGCAGCGGGCTGGACTTCGCCATCTCGGTGATCGGCGTGTTGATCTTTGCCGGGCTTACCGCTTACGACACGCAGCGGATCAAGGAGATGTACAGCGCCAATGACGACGGCACGATCGTCGGCCGCAAGGCAGTCATGGGAGCGTTGCAGCTCTATCTCGACTTCATCAACCTGTTCCTGTTCCTTCTGCGCTTCATGGGCGACCGCCGATAAGCGCAAAATACAGCACTGCAATGCGCGCCCGGGCCCCTGCCCGGGCGTTTGCTTTTTGGTAGCCTCCGCGGCGCATGACTGTCGCTGTTCGTCCCGCCACTATTGCCGACATCTCCGCGATTACACGCATCTATGCGCACGCCGTCGAATACGGCACCGCCTCTTTTGAGCTCACGGCTCCCGATGAAGCCGAAATGAGCCGTCGGTTCAGCGAACTGACCGTGAACGGTTTCCCCTATCTGGTGGCGGTGATGGATGAGGCCGTCGTGGGCTATGCCTATGCCGGGCCCTATCGCGCGCGGCCGGCTTATCGGTTCACCGTGGAGAATTCCGTCTACGTCGATCCCCGCAGGCACAGGCAGGGTGTCGGCAAAGCCTTGCTCGAGGCTCTGATTGAAGCCTGCACCAAAAAAGGGTTTCGCCTGATGGTCGCGGTTATTGGCGACTCGAAGCAAGCTGCGTCAATTGCTCTTCATGAAGCAGCCGGATTCAAACATGCCGGCGTGCTCGAGAACATCGGCTACAAGTTCGATCGCTGGCTCGATACCGTCCTGATGCAAAAAGCGCTCGATCCCGGCGCGAGTAAGCCGCCTTGACCGTTCAGTTGGCAACCAGCGCCAGGGATCGGTCGATTGACCGCAGCACGCGATCAAGCTCGTGGCCGCGTCGTACGATAAGGCCGGTCGCCGATATTACGCTGTAGGTAGCCTGGCGTCGGGCAAGTTTTGGATTTTTTTCAATTCGATAAAGCGGCACTTCCGAGCTGCGGCGGAAGACCGAAAAAACCGCTCGATCTTTGAGAAAGTCGATCGCGTAATCGCGCCACTCGCCGGCGGCGACTTTGCGTCCGTATAAATCGAGAATGCGGTTGAGCTCGCGGCGGCTAAAGGTCACCTGGCTCACGGGGGCGGGTGCGCGTACCGAGGCACCACCCCCGACTGACTGGCTGGGATCGATTTCGCCGGAACCGAACGTCATGCGGCGCCTCCTTTGTTCTATGACAATGATCGCGCTGGGAGCATGCCTCGGCAAGAGTTTCCTGACGGATCTGGACTGCGGAAAAAGCTCGCGAAATCGCGCGCAGGCGATCACGAACTCGTTAAACCCTCCCACAATAACGCCTAATTTCGGTCAATCGCCGGTCACGCTGCATTGGGATAACGCAGGCGTTGCCTCAAGGCCCGGTCCGGTACGAGCACCGGATTCCTCAGCCCCCCAGCCCCCCGGGGTTCGATCGGCCGGGCCAGTTGAGTTCCGCGTACGGTTCAATCCCCTAATGCCTTCGGGCCGGCTTATCGCCGGCCCGACCTTTTTCAGCTCTATGCAGATATCAATGCGGGGCTGCGCAGCAGCCTGTCGTTGCCGCGCCCAGCATCACCCCGGGTTTTGCGGCGACACCGCCCTGCACAACGACATCGAGGCGGTCGATGTCCTTGAGCGAATAGTCCTCTTTCGGAATTTCGTTCAGCGCGACGCTGAAGGTCGCCGCTTTGCCGTTCCACTCGCCAAGCTTTATCCAGCGCCGCACGACGTTATGGTAGGTCAGCGTTCGATCGCGATTCTCCCCGCGTCCAATATGCACCGCGATCTTGCTCGTTACGGGACATAGCCAGACTTCAGCCCGCTCACCTTGGCCAGCAGAGACATTCACTGTCACCTTTCCGTCGGCAACAGACATCGTCACTGGCAACGAGAGAGTTATGGGATTGTGCCGCGTTTGTGCAATCGCCTTTTCGATTGCCGATTTGTCACTGCCAAGCGCATGCACGACGCCGTTGATGATCACCTGGGGGGTATAAACTTCACGGTCTCCGCGCGCCTCGGCATAGGCCCGCTGGCGCGACGAATGACCATGCAGGGCGAGAGTATCTTTCCAACCCAGATAATCCCAGTAATCGACTGGAAGGCTCATAGTGACCAGAGACGGGTCGCGGGACAGCTCGCCCAGCAGCTTGTCGGCGGCAGGACAGGAGGAACAGCCTTGACTGGTGAACAGCTCGACAACAGCTCGCGGCTCGGCGGAGGCCGGCGCACTCATGGAGCCAAAAGCGAAAGCGACTGCAAAGGTGATGTGGCGATAATTCATATCGATCCCGCGATCCCCTGCCTCGCACGCGCCTTATAGATCGCCCCCTCGGTCACCCGCCACTCACTTCGCGGTGAGTGACCCTATTCCTGGACTGTTAACAAAATACCGGTCAGCCCGCCAATTGTCGCAGGACATACTGCAAAATCCCGCCGTTCTTGAAGTAATCGAGCTCATCCAGCGTATCGATGCGACAAATTAACGGCACACGCTTGAGCGTCCCATTGCCTGAGACAATCTCAGCGATCAGGCGCTGGTGGGGCTTGAGTTCGCCATGCAGCCCACGAATTGTGACCTGCTCGTCGCCCTTGATACCCAATGATTGCCACGAGGTCCCTTCCTCAAAGACCAGTGGCATCACGCCCATGCCCACCAGATTGGACCGGTGGATGCGCTCAAATGATTGGGCAATCACGGCACGAATGCCCAACAGGATAGAGCCCTTGGCAGCCCAGTCGCGCGAGGAACCGCTGCCATATTCCTTGCCGGCGAAGACGACCAGCGGAACCTGGTCTGCCTTGTATTTCATGGCGGCATCGTAGATCGGCATCCGCTGCTTGGATGGATAGTGAACGGTGACCCCGCCTTCGACCCCGGGGACCATCTGGTTTTTGATTCGAATGTTGGCAAAGGTGCCGCGCATCATCACCTCATGATTGCCGCGGCGCGTGCCGTATTGGTTGAAATCGGCCGGCTTGACCTTGTGATCGATGAGATATTTGCCGGCAGGTGAATCGATCTTGATCGAGCCGGCGGGCGAAATGTGGTCGGTTGTGATCGAATCGAGCAGGAGCGCAAGAACACGCGCGTCGACAATGTCCTCGAGCGGTTTCGGGTGGCGGCCCATTCCGACAAAATACGGCGGGTCCTGCACGTAGGTCGATTTCTTGTCCCAGTCGTAAGTCATGCCGCCTTTGACGCTGATCTTCCGCCAGTTGGAGTCGCCTTTGAAGACATCGGCATATTTTTTCGAGAACATCTGTCGTGTGATGTTCTTGGCGACGAAGTCGCCAATTTCCTTGTTCGAAGGCCAGATATCCTTGAGAAAAACCTTTTTGCCTTTTTGGTCGACGCCAAGCGGATCCCTGGCAACATCAACATTCATGGATCCGGCGATTGCATAAGAGACTACGAGCGGCGGCGAGGCCAGATAGTTGGCTCGCACGTCGGCATTGACGCGGCCCTCGAAATTTCTGTTCCCCGACAGCACCGCGGCGGCAACAAGATCATTGTCGTTTATGGCCTTGGAGTTCTCCGGCGGCAGCGGTCCCGAATTGCCGATACAGGTCGTGCATCCGAATCCGACGAGGTTGAAGCCGAGCTTGTCGAGATCCTTCTGCAGCCCGGATTTTTCAAGATACTCGCCGACGACCTGTGAACCGGGAGCAAGAGACGTCTTGACCCAAGGCTTGGCGGTAAGGCCCTTGGCAGCAGCCTTGCGCGCCAGCAATCCGGCACCGATCATCACGTTCGGGTTCGAGGTGTTGGTGCATGACGTGATCGCCGCAATCACCACGTCGCCGTGGCCGAGATCGTAGTTCTTGCCGGACACCTTCACGCGCTTTTTCGCCTCGGCGCTCTTGTTGAACTCCTTGTCCATCGAGGTGGCAAAGCCTGATTTCACTTCCTTGAGCGCAACGCGGTCCTGCGGGCGCTTTGGTCCTGCCAGTGAAGGCTCAACCGAGCTGAGCTCGAGCTTGAGCACGTCGGTGAACATCGGATCGGGGGTGGTTTTCACCCGATACAGACCTTGCGCCTTGGCATAAGCGGCGACGAGCGAGATAAGATCGGATGGGCGGCCAGTATCCTTGAGATACCGCATCGTGTCGTCGTCGATTGGCGAGAAGCCGCAGGTTGCACCATATTCCGGAGACATGTTTCCGAGCGTTGCGCGGTCCGCGATCGTCAGGTTAGCGAGGCCGGGACCAAAGAACTCGACAAATTTCCCGACAACGCCGCGCTTGCGCAGCATTTCCGTGACGGTGAGCACCAGATCGGTTGCAGTCACACCTTCCTTGAGTTTGCCTACCAACTTGAAACCGATCACTTCGGGCAGGACCATCGACAGCGGCTGGCCAAGCATTGCAGCTTCCGCCTCGATACCACCGACGCCCCAGCCGAGCACCGACAGACCGTTCACCATTGTCGTGTGGGAGTCGGTGCCGACCAGCGTATCGGGATAGGCGACTTCCATCGTCGCCTGCTTGCCGTCGGCCTTCACCTTGTCCTTGCGGTGCCATACGACCCGCGACAGGTATTCGAGATTGACTTGATGGCAGATCCCGGTGCCAGGAGGTACCACGCTGAAATTGTCGAATGAGCGCTGCGCCCACTTCAGGAATTTGTAGCGCTCCTGGTTTTGCCGGTATTCTTCCTCGACGTTTTTCTTGAATGCCTGATTATTGCCGAAGAACGTCACCGCCACCGAATGGTCGATGACAAGGTCGACAGGAACCTGCGGGTTGATCTTCTTGGGATCACCGCCGAGTTGCTTCATGGCGTCGCGCATTGCCGCGAGGTCCACGACCGCCGGCACGCCGGTGAAGTCCTGCATCAGAACGCGTGCAGGGCGAAACGCGATTTCGCGGTCGGACGTCTTGGTCTTGAGCCATTCGGCAACGGCTTTGATGTCGTCCTTGGTGACTGTTCGCCCGTCTTCGTTACGCAGCAGGTTCTCGAGCAGCACTTTCATCGAGAACGGAAGACGAGAAATTCCTTTGAGCCCGTTCCGCTCGGCAGTGGGAAGACTGAAATAGGCGTAACTTTTGCTGCCAACTTGCAGGGTCTTGCAGCACCTAAAACTGTCGAGCGAACTCATGTCGGCTATTTCCATTCCCGCCGGGCGACCGGCGCTGGTTCGGACTAAGTTATTGGCAAGGCGATGTTTTTTCTCGGCTGGCGAGACTTGCGTCCGAATTCTAATAACTTAACGTCGCAAGTTCGGGCTTATAAGGTCTTTTCGCGCCCAGCGCTATATTTGCCGAGATTAATGCCGAAGATGCGTAAATTATTGGGCTTTTCCGGTTGTCGGCCCACCGCGCGACCGGGCTGGCAGCCGTGATGGAACTTCAAGGGGAAGGCCTCGCCTGCAACCGGGGCGGGCGCGAGGTATTCCGGGACCTGAGTTTTAAGGTGCCTGCTGGCGAGGCACTAATCGTCACCGGACGCAACGGCGCCGGCAAATCATCCCTCCTTCGAATGATAGCTGGCCTGGTCCGCGTTGCCGCAGGACGCCTGTCGCTCAACGGCGGGACCGCTGACGCGCCGATTGCCGAGCAAGTGCATTATCTCGGACACCAGGATGCAATGAAGCCGTCTCTCACCGTGTTAGAGAATTTGCAGTTCTGGGCAAAATTCCTCGGGTCGTACAATGACGTCGGCCGCGCGCTGGAATTGCTTGATCTCGCGCCCCTCGCCAATTTGCCCGCCGCCTATCTGTCGGCGGGACAACGCCGCAGACTTTCCATCGCGCGCATCGTCGCCGTGTCACGTCCGGTCTGGCTGCTCGACGAACCGACTTCCACGCTTGATGCACCCTCGCAGGCACGGCTTTCCGAGCTCATGCGAACTCACGTCACCGGCGGTGGAATCATTGTCGCTGCCGCGCACGGACCAATCGGTCTTGAGCGCGCGAGAGAACTCAAGCTCGGTGCAGCATGAAGTCGCTCGCCGCAATTTTGATACGCGATGTGCGTCTTGCGGTTCGCGTCGGCGGCGGCTCCCTGATGGGTGCGCTTTTCTTTTTGATCGTGATCACGATGACGCCGTTCGCCGTCGGACCCGACCTGGCACTGCTTGCGCGGATCGGTCCGGCGATATTGTGGCTCGGTGCGTTGCTGGCGAGCTTACTTGCGCTCGATCGATTGTTCGCAACCGATTATGACGATGGATCACTTGATCTTCTTATGATGGGAGAAATGCCGCTCGAGTTGACGGTCGCGGCAAAGGCGCTCGCGCACTGGCTCACGACCGGTCTGCCCCTTGTCATCATCGCGCCGCTGCTCGGGCTGATGCTCAACGTCGACATGCATGCGGTCGGCTGGCTCACGCTGACGCTCGCGGCCGGCACACCGGCCCTGACATTCATCGGCTTGGTAGGTGCCGCATTGTCGGTCGCACTGCGGCGTGGAGGGTTGCTGTTGGCGGTTCTGATATTGCCGCTGACCATTCCGGTACTGATCTTCGGCGTCGCTGCGGCGAATGCGGCAATCACCGGTCCCACGCCATTCGGCCCCGCTTTCACCATCCTTTGTGCCCTAACTTTGGCGAGCCTGGTGCTTGGGCCTATTGCCGCAGCGGCGGCACTGCGGCATGGACTTGAATAAATGACAAGAGACTGCCTATGGCCGTGATCGACTTTGCCAATCCAACGCGTTTCTTGCGCATTGTGGATCGCGTGTTGCCGTGGCTGATTGCGGTAACCGTCGCCCTGTTCGCGCTCGGTCTCTATCGCGCGATGAATGCGCCGGATGACTATCAGCAGGGCGCCACCGTGAAAATCATGTTTCTGCACGTGCCAGCGGCATGGCTTGGCATGTTTGGCTGGGCCGTGATGAGTGTTGCGGCGCTGGGCACGTTGGTCTGGCGGCATCCCCTGGCGGATGTCGCCGGAAAGGCGGCCGCACCTATTGGCGCAGCGTTCACGTTCATCTGCCTTATCACCGGCTCGCTCTGGGGACGGCCGACATGGGGGACCTATTGGGTATGGGATGCACGGCTGACCTCCATGCTCGTGCTGCTGCTGCTTTATTTCGGCGTGCTTGCACTTTATTGGACTGCCGAGGAGCCGGGCCGCGGCGCCCGCGCCGCCGCCATTCTGTCGCTTGTCGGCGCAGTCAATCTTCCGATCATCAAGTTCTCGGTCGACTGGTGGAATACGCTGCACCAGCCTGCATCCGTATTCCGTATCGGCGGCCCGACCATCGATCAATCGCTGCTGACACCGTTGTTGATCATGGCCCTGGCATTCGTATTCCTTTTTGTCACGCTTCACCTCGCGGCCATGCGCAATGAAATCCTGCGACGGCGCGTGCGCACCATGCGCCTGATGCAGGCGCAGGAAATGCACGCATGAACCTTGGGCCGCATGCCGATTTCATCGTCGCCGCCTACGCGGTGACTTCATTCATCGTGGCGTCGCTGATCGCCTGGATATTGCTCGACTATTGGGCCCAGCGCCGCATCCTCGGCGATCTCGAGGGGCGTGGCGTCACGCGCCGCTCGCAGCGTGAAGTCTAGGCGATGAACGGCGGCTCGAACGACGGCTTCGGCAAAAAACGGCGCAACATCCTTGTGTTTCTGCCGTTGGTGGCGTTTGGCGCGCTGGCAGCCGTGTTTTTCTATCGTCTTGGCGCCGGCGATCCGTCACGGCTTCCGTCGGCGCTGATTGGCCGTCCCATTCCTGTAACGGATTTGCCGTCCCTTCCCGGCCTCGAGCGCGACGGCAAGCCTGTGCCCGGCCTTACTAATGAGACATTTACGGGGGCGGTAACGTTAGTGAATGTATGGGCGTCATGGTGCGTTCCCTGTCATGACGAAGTGCCGTTCCTGGAACAGCTATCAAGAGACAAACGCATCCAGCTTGTCGGCATCAATTACAAGGATGCACCCGACAATGCGCGGCGGTTTCTCAACCGTTATGGAAATCCCTTCATGGCAACGGGCCGCGATGAAACCGGCCGCGCTTCAATCGATTGGGGCGTATATGGGGTACCCGAGACCTTTCTGGTCGGCCGCGACGGCCGCATCGCCTACAAGCTTGTAGGCCCGATCACGGCAGAAAATCTCGTCGGCACCCTAAAGCCCGAAATCGAAAAGGCGCTGCGTTAGGTCTTGTCGCTGCTTTCGACGCCGTACTTGTTGAGCAATGGATATTGCAGCGCTGCGAAAATAAAGGTCAGCGGTACCACGCCGAAAAGTTTAAAGCTCACCCAGAAGTCAGTCGTCTGCGTGCGCCAGATGATCTCGTTGAGAATCGCGAGCGCAAAGAAAAATAACGCCCAGCGCCAGGTGAGCTTGCGCCATCCTTCGTCGCGAAGATGGAAGACCGAATCGAATACCATGCCGAGCAGAGGTTTGCCGAAGAGCAGGCCGCCAAGGAGTGTGCCGCCGAATAAAAGATAAATGATCGTCGGCTTGAGCTTGATGAACAACTCATCGTGCAAGACCAGCGTCAGCCCGCCAAAGATCAAGACGATCACGGCGGTGACAACGGGCATGATCGTTATGTGTCGTGTCATTGCGTAGGAAACCGCCAGTGCGGCGAGAACCGCGACCATGAAAGCGCCGGTCGCGGCAAAAATGCCGAACTTCGAATTGGCGGCGAAGAACAGCACGAGCGGCCCGATATCGAATACCAGCTTCAGTAGCGGATTAAGCTGCGTCTTCTTCGCGGCCATGACCTGTCTCACTCGTCAAGCCCGACCACGGCACGCGCAAAATCGCGCGCGGTGAACGGTGCGAGGTCCTCAATTCCTTCACCGACGCCGATAAAATGCACCGGCAATCCGAACTTTTCGGCGATCGCCACGAGGATGCCGCCCCGTGCCGTTCCGTCGAGCTTGGTCATCACGAGTCCCGTGACACCGGCGATTTTGCCGAAAATTTCCACCTGGCTGAGCGCGTTCTGGCCAACCGTGGCATCGAGAACAAGCAGCACGGCATGCGGAGCTGTCGGCTCGACTTTCCGCATGACGCGCACCATTTTTTCCAGTTCGCTCATCAATTCCGCCCGGTTCTGCAATCGGCCGGCGGTGTCGATCAACACGACGTCCACGCCTTCGCTCTTCGCCGCATTGATCGCATCAAACGCAAGGCCGGCCGCATCGCTGCCTGGCTCGCGCGCAATCACCTTTGCACCGGTGCGTTTGCCCCAGATTTCGAGCTGATCGATCGCCGCGGCTCGAAAGGTATCGCCCGCAACCAACATCACTGTCTTGCCCTCCGCATGAAGGCGCGCGGCAAGCTTTCCGATCGTCGTCGTTTTGCCGGAACCATTGACGCCAGTGACAAGGATAACAAATGGTCGCGCCGTAAATTCCATCGGCTTTGCAACCGGTGCCAGCGTTTTCTCTATCTCGCCGGCCAGAACCGCCTTGACCTCGTCAGGCGAGATTCCTTGCGGATAACGCCCTTCCCGCAACGCGTCGACAATGCGGAGGGCGAGTTCCTGGCCAAGATCAGCGCGAATAAGCTCGTCCTCCAGCGCATCGAGCGTCTCCGGCTCGAGTGGGCGATTGGTGACAAGCGCGGTGATAGAGGAACCGAGCGACGAAGAGGTGCGTCTAAGCCCGCCGCTCAAACGCTTCCACCAGCCTTCGGTTTGTGTGCTGTCGTTCATTCGGTGCCCGTGATAGCCGTTTCGGCATGACACCGGAAGAGATGCTCGCCCGCCTGCTCTACCGAGATGGGCTGATGCTGGTGGTCGACAAGCCGGCGGGATTGCCCGTGCATCGCGGACCGAAGGGTGGCGATGCGTTTGAAGATTATTTTGATGCGCTGCGGTTCGGCCTTCCGCGCGCGCCTGCGCTGGCGCATCGCCTTGATCGCGATACGACCGGCTGCCTGGTGCTCGGCCGTCATCGCAAGGCGCTGGCGCTACTGGGCAGACTGTTCAAGCAAGGCAAGATCGGCAAATCCTATTGGGCCGTAGTTGAAGGCGGGCCCTCCGATAGCGAAGGCCGTATCGACATTCCGCTTGGCAAGCGTGACGATTCCCGCGGCTGGTGGATGAAGGCCGACGAACACGGCTTGCCGTCGACCAGTACATGGAAAGTATTGGGACGGGGATCGGACCTCACGTGGCTCGCACTCGAGCCGGTGACCGGACGCACTCACCAGCTGCGCGTGCATTGCGCAGAAATGGGGTGGCCGGTGGTCGGTGACAGCATCTATGGACAGGCGCCGCGCACAGGCGGGCCGGCGCTTCATCTGCATTCGCGTGAGGTGATAGTCCCGATCTCAAAGAACAAGCCGGCGGTCAAGGTGACTGCGCCAGTGCCGGAGCATATGCGCGAGATGTTGAAGGCTTGCGGGTGGAGCGGTGAGACTCAATAGAGTTGTGCCTTGATGCGCTCTGGCGCTTCGCGATCATAGGTTTCGCCACCAAGCCTGCCTTTGCTGAGCTCGGCAATAATGGTGCCGGTCGATGGCAGACTCCTGCGGTCGATCTTGGTGGCCTCGTCCCATAACTTCGATCGTACGATCGCTTTCGAACAGTGAAAATAAATGCTTTCCACGTGCACGATAAGCACGCAGCGCGGCAGCTTGCCGTTCACCGCAAAGCTTTGCATCAGTTCCGGATCAATCGAAATTGAAGCGCGACCGTTGACGCGCAGCGTTTCTCCAACGCCCGGAATCAGAAACAGCAGCGCGATGCGCGGATCGCGGATGATATTGCGAAATCCGTCAATACGATTGTTGCCGGGACGGTCGGGAATCGCCAGGGTCTTCTCGTCAAGGATGCGCACGAAGCCGGGGGCATCGCCTTTGGGGGAGCAATCAAGCCCCTCCGGTCCGGCCGTCGCGACTGCCACAAAAGGCGCGACCTCGATCAATTTGCGATAGCCATCGTTGATATGATCGATCTCTTTGACGACTGAGGCGCCCATCTTTTCGCCATAGAGCGACTGGAGGGCGTCCATCGTCGTGATCAGATGATCGCGGTAAGCCATCGCTGATTCCCCTTTTTGCGATTTCGCATGATCTTATCCGAAAGCCGGCGTCTCTCCTCGGGACCATGTTAAGCGGCCAAAAGCTGCCGGCCATCGTGGGCCACGATTGCAAGATCGAGAATAACACCGGGTTCCAGCGGACCGGCGAGCCGAACCGGCAGGAACTGCTCGGTACGGCCGAGTGCGCGCGACTCAATCAGCACCGGCCGCCGGCGGCCGATTTCCCCATTGAGATGGCGCTGCAATGCCATCTCGCCCTTTTCACGCAGTCGCCGTGCCCGGTCTTTGACGCTGGCGCGGTCGACTTGCGGCATGCGCGCCGCAGGCGTGCCGGGGCGCGGCGAGAATGGAAAGACGTGAAGCTGAGTCAGTCCGCACTCGTCGACCAGTTCGACCGAGCGGGCAAACATATCTTCTGTCTCGGTCGGAAATCCGGCAATAATGTCGGCCCCAAAAACGACATCGGGCCGCAACCGGTGAACCTGCTTGCAGAATGAAACCGCGTCGTCTCGCGAATGGCGCCGCTTCATCCGTCTGAGAATGAGATCATCCCCGGACTGGAGCGACAGATGCAGATGCGGCATCAGCCGTGGCTCACTGCCGAGTACATCAAGGAGATCGTAGTCCACTTCGACAGAATCGATTGACGATAACCGCAGGCGGGCCAGATCGGGAACGGCTTTGAGAATTTGTTTCACCAGCGTGCCAAGGCGCGGTGCGTCCGGCAGATCCGCGCCGTAGCTCGTGATGTCGACTCCCGTGAGAACGATCTCCCGGTAACCGTTGCCGACGAGCCGCCTCACTTGCGCAAGGACAGCCTCGACCGGCAGAGAACGCGAATTGCCGCGACCAAACGGGATAATGCAGAAGGTGCAACGATGATCGCAGCCGTTCTGCACCTGTACGAAGGCCCGCGCTCGCCCTTCGATACTGTCAATGACGTGCGGGCGCATAGCCTTGACGGCCATTATGTCTGAAACACTGATTTTGTTTGGCGACGTCCAGGCTCTGGCGTCCAACTTTTCCTCATTGCCGATGACACGTTCGACTTCCGCCATTGCAGCGAAATTTTCGGCCTCCGTCTGCGCACCGCAGCCCGTCACGATAATGCGGCCGTGCGGCCGCTCGCGCTTGAGGCGGCGGATGGTTTGCTTCGCCTGCCGTACCGCTTCGGCGGTGACCGCGCATGTATTCACAACAACCGCGTCATCGATACCGGCAGCGGCGGCCTCGTGTCGGATCACTTCCGACTCGTAGGTGTTCAACCGACAGCCGAATGTGACGACTTCAACAGTCACGACACGCCTGCCTTGGTGAACAGCGCCGGGTCGAACCGGCCCTCGAACTCGAATTCCACTGGGCCTGTCATCAGCACATGATCGTCTTTTTCGCGCCAATCGATCATGAGGTTGCCGCCTGGCAGCGCAACCTTAACCCTGCGCTCTGCGCGCCTGAGGCGGGCAGCGGCGACAGCAGCCGCGCAAGCAGCCGAGCCGCAGGCTTTGGTCAGGCCGGCGCCTCGCTCCCAGGTCCGAATGATGATGTGATCGCGGCTCACGATTTGCGCCAGCGTGATATTGGCGCGTTCCGGAAAGATCGGGTGATTTTCAAGCAGCGGTCCAAAACGCGCGAGATCGTGCGCATCGACGTCATCGACCCAGAAGATCGCATGCGGGTTGCCCATACTCACCACTGACGGCGAATGCAGCACAGGATTGTCGATCGGGCCGATCTGCAATTCAATGGCACGAGTGTCGCGGAATTCCTCCGCCAGCGGGATCTCGTTCCATTTGAAGCGCGGCGGCCCCATATCCACCGTGAATTGGCCGTCGCCACCCTTCCAGCAATTGACTATGCCCGCTGTTGTTTCAAACGCGAGCACGTCCTTGCCGCTCTCCTTCGCCACGAGATCGGCGACACAGCGCATGCCGTTTCCGCAGGCGCCGGCTTCCGAGCCATCATTGTTATAGATACGGATAAAAGCATCAGTGCCGGGGGTGCGCTGCGGATAGAGAACCATCAGTTGATCGTAGGGTGCCCCGCCCGGCCGTGCGGCCGCCCGCGCTTCGTCTGCCTCTATTTTGCCGCCACGTGCCCGCAGATCGACAACGATGATCTCATTGCCGATTCCGTTCATCTTCACAAAGGCCTGATTGGCGAGTGCGCCCATATCGTGCTTTGCCCGCGTTTTGCCCGGTTTATATGGCGAATAAGAAAGGATTGGCCAGAGGCCATGCTAAAATGTGCACTAATGCTGGCGAACCGGGCCGCCGCGAACGACGGAGAACCGTGATGTCGCCTTTTAAGCTTATTCTGACTCTTTCCTTCCTGACATTATCTTCATCTTTCACCGTCGAAATCGCCACGGCACAGAATTCCGCACCAAAGCCCGGCGCCAGCGAGCCCGCTCCAATGACCGGGCCGGCTTCTCCATCACCGCTGCAACCGGGCGACGCTTTTGGAGAGCAGGTAACCTTGCCGGATCGCACCATGGTGTACCTGAAGGGCCATAGCAAATGGGACACGGCCTTCGACACCTTGGTCGATTCGTTCAAGTCGCTACACGAATATCTCGACAAGCAGAATATCAAACCAGCCGGCCCTGCCTTTACAATCTATACGCAGACCGATGACACCGGGTTTTCATACGAGGCTGCCTTGCCGATTACCGAATTGCCGAAAGATCCGCCGAAAGGCGACATCGCCGTTGGCCCGGCACCGTCAGGCAAGGCCTATAAGTTCGTCCATCGCGGATCCTACGACGCCATGGATACGACATACGAAGCGATAACGAACTATCTCGACGACAAACAGCTCGAAGCAAAAGACCTTTTCATCGAGGAATACGCCACCGATCCGGTGAAAAGCGATCCCGACAAGCTGGTGGTGAACGTGTTCGTGCCGGTGAAGTGATGATGATACTCCGCAGTTTACTCATTCTCATTTGCGTACTCGCTTTCGCTCCGGCCTATGCGGCGGAGAAAATTGTAACAGTCACCGGCGAGGCAACGGTTGCAGTCGCGCCGGACACCGCGATGATCCGCATCGGTGTGAGCAGCCAGGACAAAACCGCGCGAGAGGCAGGCGAAGTGAATGCCAGGCAGATGACCGGCGTGCTTACGGCGATCAAGGATGCCGGCATCGCGGACCGCGACATTCAGACATCGCGGCTATCACTCCAACCGCAATATGATCCGAACAAAGGGGGCACCGCGAGACTTACAGGTTTCCAGGCCACCAATCAGGTCACCGTCCGCATTCGTGATATTGAAAAGCTTCCGACCGTTCTCGACCGCGCAATCGCCGCCGGTGCCAATGAGATGTCCGGCATCGAATTCGTGGTCTCGGAGCAATCGAAATTGCTGGATCAGGCGCGGGATGATGCGATCGCGGACGCCCGCCGCAAGGCCGAACTCTACGCCAGGGCGGCCGGGGCCAAGCTCGGCCATGTTGTGTCCATCACTGAGGAAGGTTCGTCTCCCCAGCCGCGGCCGATGCAGGCCATGCGTGCCGGTGCAGTTCCTGTTGCTCCAGGCGAACAGACATTAAGGGCCGTCGTAACTGTTAGCTATGAGCTGGAGCCTTAAAGTAGCTCGCCTTGACTTGGGGGTGCGCCGACCCTAGGTTCCGGGCGTTCTCGATAGAGACGTGAATTCCGTTTTCCGCCGCCCGGTCCACTGAGAGGCCGGAGGCTACCGCCCGACAGCGCGATGCGCCCTCGGGCGCAAAGGTGTTTGCCATAGGTCCATCGCGAAATGGACCGTTCTTGGACAGTAAGAAGCGATGTTCGACTCCCTGTCGGAAAGACTCGGCGGCATCCTGGACCGCCTTACCCGCCGCGGCGCGCTCAGCGAGGCCGATGTCGATGCTGCATTGCGCGAGGTTCGCCGAGCTTTACTTGAAGCGGATGTCGCACTCGATGTTGCGCGCGCCTTCGTCGACGGCGTCAAAAAGCAGGCGGTCGGCGTCGAAGTAATGAAATCAGTGACGCCCGGCCAGATGGTCGTGAAGATCGTGCACGATCAACTCGTCGGGACACTGGGCGGCGGCAGTCAGGGCGCAATTGGCGTCGATCTCAACGCCGCGCCACCCGTCGCCATCATGATGGTGGGCTTGCAGGGCTCGGGCAAAACCACCACCACCGCGAAAATCGCGAAGCGTCTCACCGACAGGCAACGCCGCAAGGTGCTGATGGCGTCGCTCGACGTGCGCCGCCCAGCGGCGATGGAGCAGCTCGCCGTGCTTGGTCGTGACGCGCAGATCGACACATTGCCAGTCGTGCAGGGTCAGGCTCCGCCACAGATCGCCCGGCGCGCAATCGAAGCCGCCAGGCTCGGCGGCTACGACGTCGTGATGCTCGACACCGCCGGGCGTACGACTTTGGACAACGTCATGATGAGCGAAGCCGCTGAGGTCAAGCAGGCGATCAATCCTCACGAAGTGCTGCTCGTCGCCGACGCCCTCACCGGCCAGGACGCTGTCAACCTGGCGCGCTCGTTCGACGAACGTGTGGGCCTTTCGGGTATCGTGTTGACCCGGGTGGATGGCGACGGACGAGGCGGCGCCGCGCTCTCGATGCGAGCTGTCACGGGCAAGCCGATCAAACTGATCGGCACCGGCGAAAAACTGGACGCGCTCGAAGATTTCGATCCGGCCCGTATCGCCGGCCGCATTCTTGGGATGGGCGACATCGTCGCGCTGGTCGAGAAAGCTGCGGCGAACATCGATGCCGAAAAGGCCATGCGCACGGCCGAAAAGATGCGCAAGGGCGCCTTCGATCTTGCCGATCTGCGCGAGCAGCTCACACAGATGCAGTCAATGGGCGGCCTCAGCGGACTGATGGGTATGTTGCCCGGCGTTGCCAAGATGAAGAACCAGCTTGCCGCCGCCAACCTCGATGAGAATGTTATCAAGCGGCAGATCGCCATCATCGACTCGATGACGCCGAAAGAGCGCCGCAACCCCGATGTGCTCAAGGCCAGCCGCAAGAAGCGAATCGCCGCCGGCTCCGGGACGACGCCTGAAGCGATCAACAAGCTTTTGAAAATGCATCGCGGCATGGCCGACATGATGAAGATGATGGGCGGCGCCAAACGCGGCCCGCTCGCCGGTCTAGCGCAGGCGATGGGTTTCGGTTCCGGTATGCCGTCTCCGGAGCAAATGGCGGAATTGGCGAAGAAAATGCCGGGCGGTCAGTTGCCGCCGAACATGCCCGCCATCGGCGGATCTTTACCGCCGAACATGCCGAACTTGCCGAACTTGCCGAACGTGCCTGGATTGCCAGGTCTCGGCGGAAAATTTCCCGGATTGCCCGGTGGGCTGCCTCCTGGTCTCGGAAAAAAGAAGTGACCTTTGATCAATAGAGCAAGAAAGGACTGAAGGATGTCTCTCGTTATTCGTCTCGCACGTGCCGGTACAAAGAAAAGGCCGGTGTATCACGTCGTTGTCGCTGATAATCGTGCGCCGCGCGATGGCCGCTTCATCGAGCGGCTCGGCTATTTCAATCCCCTGCTGCCGAAAGAAAAGACCGAGCGGCTCAAGCTCGACCTCGAAAAAGTTCAGGCATGGATGAAGAAAGGTGCGCAGCCGTCAGATCGCGTGATGCGCTTCCTCGATGCCGCCGGAATCCTGAAGCGGCCGAAGCGCAGCAATCCGGAGAAGGCAGTTCCACGCAAGGAACGCAAAGCGAAGGAAGAAGAAGCAGCCAAGGCAGCTACGGCTGAAGGCAGCAAGCCGGCAGAAAAAAAAGCAGAGAAGCCCGCCGAGGCCGCGCCGGCTCCTGCGGCGAGCTAAGGCTCGCCCCCTCGCGCCGTGGCCGAACGAATTTGCGTTGCTCGTATTGGCGCCGCGCACGGGGTGCGCGGCGAGGTGAAGCTCTGGTCGTTCACAGAGAACCCCGCTGCGATTGCAGCCTACGGCCCGTTGGAGACGGAAGACGGTGCGGAAAGCTTCCAGATCGAAAGCCTGCGTCCGGCGAAGGACCACTTCGTCGCACGCATTGCCGGGATCAGCGACCGCGACGCGGCGGAACGATTGCGCAACCTCGAGCTTTACATCTCGCGCGCGCGGCTGCCCGAAATTGACGACCAAAACACCTACTATCACGCTGACCTGATCGGTCTTGATGTGGTCACGCCGGAAGGGGTTCAAATCGGAACCGTGCACGCGCTGCATAACTTCGGCGCCGGTGACATCATCGAGATCATGCCGGTGGGCAGCAGCGAACCTTTGATGCTGCCGTTCAATGAGGCAACAGTTCCAAAGGTCGATCTTGACGCAAAACAGATCGTGCTTGTGCAACCGGTTGAAATCGAAGCGCGGGACGAATGAGCATGTGGCGTGCAAGTCAAATCCCGCTCATTCCCGCGCAAGCGGGAATCCAGGGCAACACGGCGAGAGATCGACATCTTGACTCCTGGGTCCCCGCTTTTGCGGGGACGAACGGGGGTTAGCATGTGGCGTGCAAGCGTGCTGACGATTTTTCCGGAAATGTTCCCGGGGCCCCTAGCGCAGAGTCTCGCCGGCAAGGCGCTTACGTCCGGCATCTGGTCGCTCGATACTGTCGATATTCGCGCGCATGCGAACGATAAGCACCGGACCGTGGACGACACACCTGCAGGCGGTGGTCCGGGCATGGTGATGAAGGCCGATGTGCTCGCGCACGCGCTGGACAGCCTTCCGCACGACACTCGTCCCCGCCTGTTGATGAGCCCGCGCGGCGTGCCACTCAGGCAGAATCGTGCTGCAAAACTCGCGCACGGACTGGGAGTTGTCATCGTCTGCGCGCGCTTCGAGGGCGTCGACGAAAGATTGATCAAGACGCGCGCCCTTGAAGAAGTCTCGCTCGGCGACTTCATATTATCCGGCGGAGAAATTGCCGCGCTCGCCCTGCTCGATGCCTGCGTGCGGCTGCTGCCCGGCGTCATGGGCAAAGAGGCTTCTGCGGCCGAAGAAAGTTTCGCCGACGGCCTGCTGGAATATCCGCAATACACGCGGCCGCCGGTTTTCGAAGGTCAACCGATCCCCGACGTGCTCACCTCCGGAGACCACGCCAAGGTCAGGGCCTGGCGGCAGGCGGAGGCGGAGCGGCTCACTGCGGAACGCCGGCCCGACCTGTGGTCCGCCTATAAGGCTCGCAAAGCGCCGAAAATCAGCCCTAATCCGAAGGGTGACAAGCCGAAAGCTTTGTAATACAAGCTCGCCAACCCATTCAGACCAGACAAGACCGCGCGCCGGTTGCTGGCGCTGCCGACGGAGAATTGCAATGAACATCATCCAGCAGCTGGAAAAAGAACAGGTCGAGAAACTCTCGGCCGGCAAAGACATTCCCGACTTCCAGCCGGGCGATACCGTGCTGGTCAATGTGAAGGTCGTCGAAGGCGACAAGACGCGCGTGCAGGCATACGAAGGCGTTTGCATCGGCCGCTCGGGCCACGGACTGAACGAGAATTTCACCGTACGCAAGATTTCCTACGGCGAAGGTGTTGAACGCGTATTCCCGCTCTATTCGCCGATGATCGACTCGATCAAACTGGTGCGGCGCGGCAAAGTGCGGCGCGCAAAGCTCTATTACCTGCGCGGACTGCGCGGAAAGAAAGCGCGCATCTCCGAAGCGCAGGGCGCCGGCGGCACCGAAGGTGCCGAGGCAGCGGCCAGCGAATAATCATCCGGCAAATCGGGCGAAAGGGGCCGCCACGGCGGCCTTTTTTCTTTGCCGGTCCAATTCGTTGTAGGCGGCAGAATGATTGGCTATATAACCGCCATGGTTTCCAAAGCTCAGCGGATTGTCCTCGTCGACCACGCGCGATTGCCGTGGCGATTTTTCGGCCGGCTGACGGCAGCGGTACAAGCAGGTCTTTGATCGTATCCGCACCGAACGCGTACAAGCCGCCACTCTACTCTGAGCAAAGTTGACGCCATGAAACCACAAACGCTCTACGACAAAATCTGGGCAGACCACCTGGTTGACGAACAACCTGACGGGACGTGCCTCATCTATGTTGATCGCCATTTAGTACACGAGGTTACTTCGCCGCAGGCTTTCGAAGGCCTGCGCGCTGCCGGCCGTAAAGTGCATGCGCCGGAAAAAACCCTGGCTGTCGTCGATCACAACGTTCCAACTTCGGACCGCACCAAGCCCAATCCTGATCCGGAAAGCGCCGAACAAATCGCAGCGCTTGCCAGGAACGCGAAGGATTTCGGCATCGAATATTTCAACGAGTTCGACAAGCGTCAGGGCATCGTCCATATCATAGGACCAGAGCAGGGATTTACGCTGCCCGGGACCACGATCGTTTGCGGCGACAGCCATACCGCGACGCATGGCGCTTTCGGTGCGCTGGCCTACGGCATCGGCACGTCCGAGGTCGAGCATGTTCTGGCAACGCAGACATTGATCCAGAAGAAATCGAAGAACATGCGCGCAATCGTCAATGGCACGTTGCCGCCTGGCGTTACCGCCAAGGACATCATCCTTGCCATCATCGGAGAAATCGGCACCGCCGGCGGCACCGGCTATGCACTCGAATATGCCGGTGAGGCAATCCGGGCAATATCGATCGAAGGCCGCATGACAATCTGCAACATGTCGGTAGAAGGCGGCGCCAAAGCCGGTTTTATCGCTCCCGATGAGAAGGCCTTTTCCTATCTCAAGGACAAACCAAAGGCGCCCAAAGGCAAGGCCTGGGACGAGGCGATGCGCTATTGGGATACGTTGCGCTCCGACGAAGGCGCGTTTTTCGATCGCGAGATCAGGCTCGACGCGGCCAAGCTGCCACCTCTGGTCACCTGGGGTACCAGCCCCGAGCAGGTCATCTCGATCACAGGCAAGGTGCCCGTACCGTCGGAAATCGCCGACGAGAAAAAGCGCATCGCTGCTGAACGTTCGCTCGAATATATGGGCCTTAAAGGCGGTGAGAACATCGCCGACATCAAGCTTGACCGCGTCTTTATCGGATCGTGCACGAACGCGCGTATCGAAGACCTGCGTGAAGTGGCTCGGGTGGTCGAAGGGAAGACTGTCAACGCAAACGTCAATGCGATGATCGTGCCCGGCTCCGGCCTCGTGAAGATGCAGGCGGAGGCGGAAGGACTCGACAAGATCTTCAAGGCCGCCGGATTCGACTGGCGCGAGCCGGGATGTTCGATGTGCCTCGCGATGAATCCGGACAAATTGCAGCCGGGCGAGCGCTGCGCCTCGACTTCGAACCGAAATTTCGAAGGACGTCAGGGCTATAAGGGCCGCACGCACCTGGTGTCCCCGGCAATGGCGGCAGCGGCTGCGATCGCCGGTCACTTCGTCGATGTGCGCGACTGGAAATAGCGTTTTCGAATTTCAGGCCTGGAATGAACAGCCCGCCTTTCGGCGGGCTTTCTTTCACCAACAGCGCCACGCGCGGCGCAATACCCAATGTCCGTTGCGCCAGACGCGCACGCGCGCCCAGCCGCAAGCTGGCGGCACCGCGTAATAATATGGGCCCGGGTAGTAGGCATAAGGGTAGCCCCATCCCCCGCCCAAACCCCAGCCAAGCCCGACTCCAAGGCCGAAAGCGGGACCCCAACCCCAGCCACCGCCACCGCGCCAACCACCGTGCCAGTGGCCGCCATGCCAGCGCGCCTCGGCGCTGCCAGGCACGATCGCTAAGAAGCCAAGAATGAGAATTGCACCTGCGAGAAACTTCGTAAGTCCAGACATCGCTGTACCTCCGGTGCCTCCGTACTCTGGCAAATGTAATATAGCCGAGCGCGGGTCTCTATTCCCACCAACAGCGCATTTGGGGAACGATCACGGGACCGCTCACCCGGTATTCCTGCGCAAGCCAGGCGTGGCATTGTCGTTTGGCATTTGGCCCGGGATGAACTCGCCGCGGATAAATTGTCACGCGCGGCCGTCTTGTTTGGGCGGCAAGGTCAACCGGACAGCCCGTGGAGATCCCGGGCCGGCCTTCACATCCGGAAGACTGGGCTGATGCAGGTGTCCAGGCGCCGGCAGTCAATACAAGAACCAGACCGGCCAGGACCAAATGCAATTCAATTTTGACCATCGGAATTGCGCCTCGCGTCGGGGTCAGTAACGGTCGCGCATCGAGGGGTAAGCCGTCAACCACTTGGTCGGTACACGAACCTCCCCTACAACATTGCCATGAAGAGCCAATTCAGCGATTGGCGCGGTAAGGTGGCGCCGTCCTTATCCGACATCGAGGCCCTGGCTTCCGAAGCCTACGCACGTCTTCCGGAACGCTTCCGCAATCTATGTGAGAACCTGGTCATCCGTGTTGAGGATTTTCCGACCAGCGAAATTCTCGCGGGTATGCATGCCGAAAGTGAATTCGACCTGCTTGGCTTGTTCCAGGGCGTAGGGTTACCTTTCCAGTCCGACGCGTTCCCGGAAATCATGCCCAACATGATCTGGCTGTATCGCCGGCCAATCCTCGACTATTGGGCCGAGCACGAAGACACATTGGAGGAAATCGTGA
Source organism: Pseudolabrys sp. (assembly GCA_036557605.1). Classification (GTDB taxonomy): domain Bacteria; phylum Pseudomonadota; class Alphaproteobacteria; order Rhizobiales; family Xanthobacteraceae; genus Pseudolabrys. The sequence goes on along the minus strand of DATBHE010000144.1, from coordinate 9,139 downwards.
CCCATGTCCTGGTGCACGAGATCGGGCACCATTTCGGGCTGTCGGATGAGGACATCGAGGCAATCGAAGCGAGCGTCGAGTAGACTGGCATCGATCTCAAATTGCGATGATGATCATTCAAAATCGGAACTGGTCGAGGACACACGGCCGCGCGAGTATCGTACGGCAAGGAGCTCGTCATGATCGTGACCGTCTTTCGTTCCCGACTGCGCCCGGGCGTGCGCGAGGAATACATCGCCCTTGTGGATCGCATGGCCGAATTGGCGAAAACCATGCCCGGCTACATCTCGCATAAAGGTTTTTTTGCCGAAGACGGCGAGCGCGTCACCATCGTCGAGTTCGAGCACGAGGAAGGGATGCGTGCGTGGCGCGTGAATTCCGAACATCGGGCCGCGCAGAAGAAAGCCCGGGAAATCTACTACTCCGAATACAGCGTGCAGGTATGTAACGTCGTGCGCGAATCCAAATTCAAGCTTGATGAGCGTGTGCCAGCCTAGCCTGGTTGCACCTTCCGTTTGTCCTTCTTGGGGGTCCGGACGACCGGACCGTGATTGCGCTCGCACACGCCACCCCGAATTCCGGCCACAATCAGGCACTCCCTGGCCGAATAGTAATAGCAGTTCGTATATTGTGGGCCGTCGAAGTCGCGATAGCACCACGGACCATCGTTTGCTGCCTGTGCGATATTTATAAGGCCTGCAGTGAGGAGCATTGCGGCTGCCGAAATACGCATATCTGGTCTCCTGTGCGGATTGTCCTATTGACCAGAACACCGGACGTTCTATGAAGCGGAATTATTCCAAACTGGCTGCGGTCGAAGCTGGAGGAACCATGGAAAAATTCACGACCCTTGAAGGCGTCGCTGCACCGCTGCGCATCATCAATGTCGACACCGACATGGTGATCCCCAAACAATACCTGAAGACGATCAAACGTACCGGTCTCGGTAAGGGTCTGTTCTCAGAACGTCGATACAAGGACGACGGCAGTGAAAATCCCGATTTCGTCCTGAACAAGCCGGCTTACCGCAAAGCCAAGATTCTGGTTGCGGGCGACAATTTCGGTTGCGGCTCCTCGCGCGAACATGCGCCGTGGGCACTGATGGACTTCGGCATCCGTTGCGTAATTTCCACCTCCTTCGGCGACATTTTTTACAATAACTGCTTCAAGAACGGCCTGTTGCCGATCCGTGTCTCGCCGGAAGATCTCGAGAAGCTTTTCGACGACGCCGAACGTGGGGCCAACGCGACCCTGACCGTCGACCTCGAGAAACAGGAAATCCGCGGCCCTGACGGCGGCATGGTTCATTTCGACATCGACCCCCACCGCAAGCATTGCCTGCTCAACGGCCTCGACGATATCGGCCTCACGCAACAAAAGCAGAGCAAGATAGAAGGTTTTGAGACGAAAGCGGCGGCAGCACGCCCGTGGGCCTGATCGCCGTCAGGCCGCTTCGACGTGCACGACGTCGTACAGACAGGGCTCGATTTCGTCAGCTATCTTCGCGAACAGCGGCCACTTTTTGCGAAACTCGGGCGAGCGATGGGCCGCTTCGAGTGTCTCGGCATCGTGCCACTGAATGTAATTGACGACGTGTGTGCCGTCTTTGCTACGGTGCAGTGCAATCGAGACGAAGCCGGGCTGTTGCGCCATGAAGCGCGCCCGCTCGGTCATCAGGTCAAGCACCTGATCCTGATTGCCGGACGGTAATTTAACCGTCGTGATTTGAGTTACGACGCGATTACCTTCCTGAATATCAGCCATAGCATGTCCTCCGTGAGGTCATGCCGCGACAACGCCAAAGTTGTCGCCAGGTTCAATCCTTGCTGTCTTCGCCCATCTCACCGATGTGATGCTGCGCGTAAAGCTCAAGGCCGAGCTTTGCGACCAGATCGAGCTGGGTTTCCAGAAAGTCGATATGATGCTCCTCGTCCGACATCAGCTTTTCAAACAGGTCGCGGGTCACATAATCGCGCACGCTGTGGCAATGCGTCGCCGCCTCTTGATAAAGGGCGCGCGCCGACATCTCGGCCGCGAGATCGCAGTCCAGCACTTCCTTAACGTTCTGGCCGATATGCAAGGGGTCGAGGACCTGCATGTTCGGAAATCCGTCGAGAAAAATAATCCGCTCAACAAGCTTGTCGGCATGCTCCATTTCTTCGATCGATTCCTTACGCCATTGCTTTGCCAGATCCCTGTATCCCCAATTGTCCAGCAGTCTGTAATGCAGCCAGTATTGATTGACCGCAGTCAGCTCGTGCCGAAGCGCCTTGTTGAGAAACTCGACAACTTTCGCGTCACCCTTCATAACCAACTCCTGTCGTGGCGCTCGATCGAGCGCCGACTTCCGTACAGAATATTAGCAAAAGATTGGAAGGTGCGCTGCCGGTGCCGCAAGGCATTCGGCCGCGGGAAATCTAGATGGGGTCCGCGGCGTGCATTGCGCACGCACAGCCGACTGGGCAGCCGACCTTCGCCCCATTGAGGGTTTCGTCGATGATCTTGCGGATCGTGCGGGCACAACGACCACATTGGGCGCTGCAGCCCAAGCACCCGTAAACATGGCTCGTGGATCGGCGCGCAGCAGTATTCGCGGCGGTTCGCACCTCGTGGTCGCTCAATACGTTGCAGGAACAGACGATCATCGGACACCCTTGTAGGGTATTCGCTAACCGCTGTTCGGTGCCGAGTCAAAATAAAAGTGCTTTTTAAAAACGTTCTAAACTATTGGCCCAAAATATCTTTTACCAATTTTGCCAAGGGCAAGACCGCTGACTTCGCCATTGCTTTTTTTCCACAAAAATTGCCGTCAACAGTCCCGAGATGACTGCGAAATTGCGTCCGCAATCGCGACCGTGCGCCGCGCCATGTCGGCGTGCAGGCGCTCGACCATGCGTCCGTCGATCGACACCACCCCCTTGCCCTTGTTTTCCGGCTGGTCAAAAGCCGCGATCATCTTGCGCGCCTGCTCGACTTCGGAGGGTGACGGCGAGAATGCTTTGTTGCAAGGCTCGATCTGGCTTGGGTGGATCAACGTCTTTCCGTCGAAACCAAACTCGACGCCCTGGTCGCACTCCTTCGCAAAGCCTTCTGCATTGCTGATGTCATTATAGACCCCGTCGAGGATGTCGATGCCATGGATATGTGCGGCGGCCACACACATCGAAAGCCATGGCAGCATCGGCGCCCGGCCTGGTACAAGCCGCGCGCGTGTGTCCTTGGCGAGATCATTCGTTCCCATTACAAATCCGGAGAGACGCGTTTCAGAATCTCGCGCGGCCGCAGCAATTGACAATATGTTGAAAATCGCAAGCGGCGTTTCAATCATCGCCCAGACCCGCGTTCTGTGGTCCGTACCCATATCGAGCAGCCGTCGCCCGATTAACTCGAGCGTGTCTGCGCTCGATACTTTCGGTACCAGGATGGCATCGGGTGCTGCGTGCGCAGCCGCAAAAAGATCGTCAGCATGCCACGGCGTGTCGACGCCATTGATCCGGATGAAAACTTCACGCTTGCCGAAGCCGCCTGCCTTTACGGCATCGCCGACCTGCCGGCGTGCGTCCTCCTTGGCTTCGGGTGCAACTGAATCCTCGAGATCAAGGATCACGCCATCGGCCGGCAGCGCCTTGGCCTTATTCAGGGCCCGCGCATTGGATCCGGGCATGTACAAGACGCTGCGTCGCGGGCGGATCGTCATCGTCGTCTCCAATCAGGCGACCCTTGAGCCTAGCGTCAGCAATCCGATCGCGCCACAGCTGCAACGGCTTGCCAGAGCCGGTAACGGCATGATTGTGTGAGAGGCAAAGAGCAACATTGGTGAGCAAGTGCCGCTTCCGCGCCAATTGATCGACGGTTACCGCGCCTTTCTTACGGGCGGCTTGCGCGCCGAGCAAGACCGCTATCGTGAACTCGCGCGAAGCGGACAATCTCCGGAAATCATGGTGATCGGTTGCTGTGATTCCCGTTGCTCTCCCGAAGTCATTTTCAACGCGCGGCCTGGCGAGCTTTTCGTCGTGCGTAATATTGCAAACCTGGTCCCGCCTTATGCACCGGATACACAGGCGCACGGCGTGTCTGCAGCGCTGGAGTTCGGTGTCGTTGCACTCAGGGTCAAACACATCGTTGTGCTGGGCCATGCGCAGTGCGGCGGCATCAAAGCATTCGCCGAAAACGCCGAACCGCTGACGCCCGGCGATTTCATCGGCAACTGGATGAAATTGATGAAGCCGGCCGCGGAAAAAGTCGGTTCACGTGGCAGCCGCTCAATGGACGAATATCTCACCCTGCTGGAAAAGGCCAATATCGCACTCAGCCTTGATAACCTGATGAGCTTCCCGCGCCTGCGTGCCAAGGTCGAATGCGGCGACGTCAGCTTGCATGGTGCCTATTTTGGAGTTGCAACCGGTCAGCTTTCGGTGCGCGATCCGTCGACCGGGAGATTCACACAGGTAGCCGCCGATCAGTACGCCCAACTCTTTGCGGGTCCCCGTTTTTGAGCTGATCCTTCGGCTTACGCCGTCTTAACCCTGATCCGGCCTATTGTCCTTGCATATCCGAAGACGGTGGGTGTCGTAGGGTTACCGCAAATGCGCCATTTCTGCCTAACGCGATAGTAATGACCTCCGGCTAGAGGTACCGGGGCATTCTCAATACGGGGACGTGCGAAGCCGTGCTTGAAGAGCGATCGATTATCGCCGAGATCGAGGGAACCTTCGCATCGGGATCGGCTGACAAGCAGGCGGATATCCTTCGCCGTGTTACCGACCTTTTCCTCGCCGGCGCCGACAAATACTCCGACGATCACGTCGACCTGTTCGACGGCGTGATCTCGCGTATCGCGGAGAAAATAGAAACCAAGGCAAGAGCCGAGCTTGCTCATCGTCTAGCGCCCGCGCGCAATGCGCCGCCGATGACCGTGCGCAGGCTTGCACACGATGAATCGATTGAAGTCGCGGGCCCTATCCTGAGCTTGTCCAGCAGACTGTCCGACGAGGACCTGCTGGCGATCGCAAGCGGCAAGAGTCAGGACCGGCTCCTCGCCATTTCGAAGCGATCATCGCTCAGCGAGAAAGTCAGCGACGTGCTGGTTACGCACGGCAATCGTGACGTTGTTCTTTCCGTGACACGAAATGAAGGCGCGCGCTTTTCGGATGCCGGTTACACCACGCTGGTGGACCGGTCGATCAACGACGAGGTGCTCGCGATTTGCGTCTCGATGCGCAAGGACATTCCGCAGGAGCACTTCAATGCATTGATCGCCAAGGCTTCCGAGGTCGTGTTCGAAAAGCTCGCCGCAAGCAATCCGCATGCGGTCTACGAAGTGCACAAGGTGCTGACCGACATTACCGGACAGGACCCTGTCGAGCAGCCGAAGGCCAAACGGGACTATCGCGAAGCGGCGGCACAGTTCGATGTGGTCAGACGCTCGGGAGTTCCGGTCGATCCGGTCGTCTGCGAATACGCCAAGAATGGAAAATTCGAGGAAACGGTTGCCGCACTGTCGGCGTTGTCCGGGGCCCCGATCAAGCTTGTTGAGAGCGTCATGAATGATGCCCGGCCGGACAGCGACTTCGCCCTGATTCTGGCAAAGGCTGCCGGCCTTTCATGGCCGACCGTGAAACATATCTGCATCTTGCGCCGTAAGGTCTTCAGTTTTTCTCCGCAGGCGATCGAAATCGCACGCCAAAGCTTCGACCGTTTGCAGACGGCGACCGCGCAACGTCTCGTGCGTTTCTATAACGAGCGTCATGCCGCGCTGGCGGATTTCCAGGAGTTGGCGCAGCAAATTCGCGCGCACGAAAGCCCTGCCCGCAGCCCTTAGAAGCTCAGTTCCGGAAAGATGAACTGCGGTTACGCCGCGCGCCGCTTTGCCTGAATCAGCTTGCGGTTGATCAGACACTCGGCGATCTGCACCGCGTTGAGCGCCGCGCCCTTGCGCAGATTATCCGATACGACCCACATCTGCAGGCCGTTCTCGACGGTGCCATCCTCGCGGATGCGGCTGATGTAGGTTGCGTCCTCGCCCACGCATTCGTAAGGCGTCACGTAGCCGCCGTCCTCGCGCTTGTCGATGACCAGACAGCCCGGCGCGTTGCGCAGAATCTCACGGGCCTCGTCCGCGGTGATCGGATTTTCGAACTCGATATTGACTGCTTCCGAATGGCCGACAAAAACCGGCACACGAACACAGGTCGCGGTGAGCTTGATCTTGGGATCGAGAATCTTCTTGGTCTCGACCACCATCTTCCACTCTTCCTTGGTGTATCCATCGTCCATGAAGACATCGATGTGCGGAATGACGTTAAAGGCAATCCGCTTGGAGAACTTCTTGGCTTCCACCTCATCGAGCGTGAATACGGCCTTGCTCTGCGAGAACAGCTCGTCCATGCCGTCCTTGCCGGCGCCGGAAACCGACTGATAGGTCGCAACCACGACGCGTTTGATCTTCGCCTTGTCGTGCAGCGGCTTGAGGGCGACCACGAGCTGAGCCGTCGAGCAGTTCGGATTGGCGATGATGTTCTTTCTGGTGAACCCGGCGACCGCATCGGCATTCACTTCCGGCACAATCAAGGGAACGTCCGGATCCATGCGCCAGGCCGACGAATTATCGATCACCACAGCGCCCTGCGCGGCAATCTTTGGCGACCATTCTTTCGACACAACGCCCCCGGCGGACATCAGACAGATGTCAACATCCGAAAAATCGAAATGATCGAGAGCCTTCACCTTCAGCGTCTTGTCACCGAACGAGCATTCCACGCCCTGGCTGCGCCGTGACGCGACGGCAACCACCTCGTCGGCGGGAAAATTGCGCTCGGCCAGAATGTCGAGCATCTCGCGCCCGACATTGCCGGTGGCACCCACCACGGCGACCTTGTAACGCATTGTTAACGCTCCAGAATAAATTACCACCGGGCGTGCGGTAGCGGGCAACCGGCTGGCAGGGCTTCTAGGCGAGAACCGGCTGCAACGCAATTGCACCCCGTCGACGACAACAGCATGCACCCGGGCCTGCGCTCATGGCGAACCGAACTGCCGGACAGCTTCGTCCGCCTGCTCTCATATCTGTCCGCCATAGTCTTATTGTCCATAGCAGCCGCACATTTTTTTCAATCGCCGAAACCGATAAGGCCCATCACGCGGGTAGATCAATCAAGCTGGATTGAGATCGAGCGGCCATTTCCGGCGTTCGCCTTATCCATCCCTGAAGCGGCCAATGTCGCCGCGACCTACGCTATCCGGCGGCATGCAGACGGCGGCGGACGGAAGGACATACTGGAACTTGGAGATGCCGACAGCACCGAGCCCTATCTGCATGTCGAGATTTATCGACCCGGCACGGAAATTCGCAGCTTCGCCGACCCAGAGGCCGAGATAATTGATGTTGCTGCGGCGATAGGGCCAGTCGAACTCAGGCGCGCAGAGCAAGATCTCGCCACCAAGTTTGGTCCACTGCCAGTGTTTTACTTTTCCGCCTCGAAAGGAACGCCGCGCCAATGCCTGGCCTACGTGCGCGCATTCGATGACCCGCGCCTGCAATTGGCGGGCTGGTTCTGCCAGGGCGGCAGCGAATTCATTCATCAGAGTACCCTGGCCTGCGCCCTCGACCGTCTGACCCTGCTGGCCGCAGGAAGCGAGCCGAAAGTCGGCACGTTATTCGCGCAGGCAGAGCGTAACCGCAGCTATTGCGGTCAACGCGATCCGATCCTCGCCGCAACTCCGAAATATCATCTGCTTTGGAAAGCCTTGGCCAGCCGGCCGCAGCCACGCCGCCTCGGTCGTTAAGCCGGCACAGGCCTATCATCAGCACAATATCGCAGCTTTCGAGATTCATGCCGCAACGCAACCCGCGCACGTGCAAGAATAATTGACCATCCAGAAAAATCGTCCGATCATATTCGTATAAATGCATCTGAAGCTGTGGCGATGGCCTCTGGCTTCAGCGAACCTCTGGGGAGAGGAACATGATCACACGACGTCACCTGCTTGAGTCGGCAGGCGCGGGCGCCGCGCTCGCAATGTCAGGACTGAAATTGTCCGCAGCCGAGGCCGCCGGTGCCAAACTTACTCCCGGTGTGCCGGAGGGTGTCGCAAGCATCGCGACCATGGGCACGCTGCCGGGCAAAAAACCACTGATTCAGCTTGCCGACCGCCCGCCGAATTACGAAGCACCGCTTGAGTATTTACGCACGCCGATCACACCCAATGATCAGTTTTTCGTGCGTTATCACCTCGCAGACATCCCGAATGTCGATGAGAAAACCTACAAGCTCAGGGTCGGCGGCGACGGCGCAAACGGAACCGCCGAGTTGACCCTCGACGATCTCAGAAAGCTTCCGTCCGTCGAAGTGGTCGCCGTTAACCAGTGCTCCGGCAACCGTCGTGGCTTGTCGAAGCCGCACGTCGCAGGTGTGGAATGGGGTTATGGCGCTATGGGCTGCGCCAGGTGGAAAGGGGCGAAGCTCAAGGACGTACTCGACAAGGCCGGCCTGAAGAAAGAAGCGATCGAGATCTTCTTTGCCGGCGCCGACGGCCCCGCGATCAATACGACGCCGGATTTCGTCAAAAGCATTCCGGTCTGGAAGGCAATCGACGACTCGACGATCGTCGCATACGAAATGAACGGGCAGCCGCTTCCCCACTGGAACGGCTTTCCCGCCCGCATTGTCGTGTCCGGCTGGACCGGCACGTACTGGATGAAGCACGTCACCACGGTCAATGCGCTCACCAAGCCGCTCGTCGACTTTTGGATGAACCCGGCCTACCGCATTCCGGTCGGAAAATTTCCCGTTAGGGATCGCTTCCTCACCCAGGAGAACGCGACGACCACGCCGATAACCGAAATGGTCGTGAACTCGCTGATTACCAGTCATCGCGACGGCGACAAGGTGAAAGCGGGCAAGATCACGGTTAGCGGCCAGGCTTGGGACGGCGGTTATGGAATTCGATCAGTCGACGTCTCTACTGATGGTGGCAAGACCTGGTCGTCGAGCAAGCTCGGAGAAGACCTCGGCCGTTTTGCATTCCGTCCATGGAGCTTCGATTTGTTGGCCAAACCGGGCAAGAATACGGTGATGGTCAATGCCACCAACAAGCTCGGCCAGACACAAGTCTCCGAGTTGATCTTCAACGGCGCGGG
>DATBHE010000143.1:0-65621 GCA_036557605.1 Pseudolabrys sp. | reverse complement strand
GCGGTGCCGCGCGCGGCGTGACGCCGGACGCAATTCCGGGCGGGCTCAACTCGACCGGCGGCCCTGCTGATCCCATCGGACGTTGCGCTGGTGGCACACCCGGTACCCATCGCATGTGCGGTTGCGGGATCGATTGCGGTGGAACCGGTTGCGATTGCACCCCGGAGACCGCGTCGGGCGGAGCGTAGCGCGGCTCATTCACAGGCCAGCGCGGCATCTGGGCCGATGCATTGGGGATCGACCCCGGCGGCCGCAGGTCATCGCCGTAGCCAATCGCGGCGGCTGCCTCGCCAAGCACAGCGACCTTGAGTGGGAAATCGGCGCCGCACATGCCCGGCCCTTCGATCGGCTCGATGCGCGCGACGCCGGTGCCGAGCTTCACGACACCGGATTTCATGCACTCGACTTCCGCCTGGTGCCGCCACGGAGCTCGCTCTCCCGACAGGAAGCTCCGCCCGCAACCTACGAGCGCCAGCAGCGCGCCTGCGCCGACGAGATAGAGGCCAACGCCACCTTTCATGCCCGCAAAATGCGAGCGGCTTCTTTAATGAGGCTTCAACGCTGGCAACGGCTATTTTGTTAAGGATAAGAATTTCTTGCCACACCCAGCTCGTTGCCGCACGCGGGCTGGTCCCTTGAATCACCAGGTTCCCTGAGGTCAGATGCCGAGGGGACATTGCGGATACTGATTCCGCCCGGCACTGCACATTCCGAAGGTATTCCATGGAAGGTAAGGGACGATTTATTTTCCCGGTTCTCATCAGCGCGTTGATTGTCTTCGTGGTGAGCGGCGTCGTCACTTTCACCAATATTGGTCTGCGCGTCGACTTCGTACCGCGCTGGCTCAAGGCATTCATCACGGGCTGGCCGGTGGCAGCGGTTCTTGCCTTCTTCGCGGTCCCGCACATTCGCCGCGCAACCGAGGTCATCGTACGACTAATTGACGGCTGATGGACCGCCGCGTGGAATCACTGCGCGCAGGATCGAAGGTAATTGCCGTAAATTAGCCACGAAAATTCACCGGCGCGCAGGTTTTGCACCATCAAAATTTTCGGTGCTTCAATTCTTTTCAGGCGTCCGATCAATCGGTTGCCGATTGCGCATGTGCGGTAAGCGCTTTCGTCTTCAAAAATCTTGGTCCGGTAACCGGCAGCTTCGGCGCCGGTTCGTTCCGTGCTAACCTTTTGTCAGTCAACAAGGGAGGCACCTGACGTGGACCTTGCCTTGAAGCTCAATGTGCTGGCGGTATGCGCCGTGTTCGCTTTCGTAGGCGCGATTTTGCTAGGGGCATTCTGAGTTCAGGAGGCCAACGACAACGCCAACAACAATAGCGGACTAAATCCGGGGACCGTTACAGCACCGGGGAGGCAGCTCCCCGGTGCTTGATTTTTTGCTTGCGATTTTTTGCTGTCGTTCCGGGCGAACGAAGTGAGGCCCGGGACCCATACTCCGCAATCTCTCGATAGGACACGGCCTATAGGTCGCCGCTTACGCGGGGACGACGGAATCAGGCGGCCACAATGCTCGGCGAGGAATGCACATCGTAGTTGAGGATCGGCGCCAGCCACCGCTCGCATTCGGCGACTGTCCAGCCCTTGCGCCGCGCATAGTCCTCGACCTGGTCGCGCTCGATCTTGCCGACCCCGAAATAAGCGCTTTGCGGATGGCTGAAATAAAGGCCGCACACCGCAGCGCCCGGCCACATCGCAAAGCTCTCGGTCAGCTCGACGCCAATGCGCTCGCTGTTCAGCAGCTTGAACAGCGAGCCTTTCTCGGTGTGATCGGGCTGTGCCGGATATCCGGGCGCCGGACGGATGCCGAGGTACTTCTCGGCAATCAGCTGCTCATTGCTGAACGTTTCGTCTGCGGCATAGCCCCAGAATTCCTTACGCACTCGCTGATGCAGTCGCTCGGCAAAAGCTTCTGCGAGACGGTCGGCCAGCGCCTTCACCATGATGGCGGAGTAGTCGTCATTGGCGCGCTTGAAACGCTCCGCGACTTCGTCCTCACCAATGCCCGCAGTGACGGTGAAGCCCCCGATATAGTCGGCAAGCCCGCTGCTGCGGGGCGAGACAAAATCAGCCAGCGCAGTATTGGCGCGGCCTTCGCGTTTCGCCAATTGCTGGCGCAGCGAATGCAGTACGACGATCGGTTTGTCTCTCACCTCATCGCGATAGATCAGCACGTCGTCGCCGTCGGCATTGGCTGGCCAGAAGCCGAAGACCGCGCTCGCCCTGAACCAGCGCTCCGCCACGATCTTGTCGAGCATTGCGCGCGCATCCTCGTATAGGGGCCGCGCTGCCTCACCGAATTTAGCGTCGTCCAGGATCGCCGGAAATTTCCCCGACAGTTCCCAAGTCGAGAAAAAAGGTGTCCAGTCGATGTAATTGATCAGCTCTTTGACCGGATAGTCGGCCAAAACCTTCGTGCCGATGAAGCTCGGCTCCGGCGGCTGATAAGCGCCGGACCAATCGAGCTTGAGCGCATTGGCGCGCGCCGCAGCAAGCGGCAACCGCGCCTTGTCCTCTTGCGCGCGCGCATGGGCGGCCGCAATGCGCGCATATTCGCCGCGCAGTTCGGCAACGTAATTGGCGCGCGTGTTGACCGACATGAGCGCCTGCGCCACGCCCACGGCGCGGCTTGCATCGTTCACGTAGACCGTCTGTCCGCGCTTGTAGTTCGGATGGATCTTTACCGCCGTATGCACGCGGCTGGTCGTGGCGCCGCCGATCATCAACGGCAATTCGAAGCCCTGGCGCTCCATCTCGGACGCCACATGACACATCTCGTCGAGCGACGGCGTGATCAACCCAGAGAGCCCGATGATATCGGCCTTCTCGGCGCACGCCGTTTCGAGGATCTTGGCCGCCGGCACCATCACGCCGAGATCGACGACCTCGTAATTGTTGCATTGGAGCACGACGCCGACGATGTTCTTGCCGATATCGTGCACATCGCCTTTCACCGTCGCCATCACAATCTTGCCGTTGGAACCGCCGTGCTGCCGTCCGTCTTTTTCCTGCTCCATGAAAGGCATCAGGTAGGCAACCGCCTGCTTCATCACCCGCGCCGACTTCACCACCTGCGGCAGGAACATTTTGCCTGAGCCGAACAGGTTGCCGACGACATTCATGCCTTCCATCAGCGGACCTTCGATCACTTCAAGCGGGCGCTTGGCACACAGGCGCGCCTCTTCCACGTCGGCGTCGATAAAATCCGTGATGCCGTGCACCAGCGCGTGTGCGAGCCGCTTTTCCACCGGTTGCTCGCGCCAGCCGAGATCGGCCTCCTTACCGCTCTGCCCGGCGCCATGGAATTTCTTCGCGAGATCGAGCAGCCGCTCGGCGGCATCGGAGCGACGATTGAGCACCACGTCCTCGCACGCTTCGCGCAGCTCGAGATCGAGATCGTCATAGACAGCGATTTGTCCCGCGTTGACGATCCCCATGTCCATGCCGGCCTTGATCGCATGGAACAGGAACACCGAGTGCATTGCCTGGCGCACCCGTTCATTGCCGCGGAACGAAAACGACAGGTTGGACACGCCACCGGAGACATGCGCATGCGGAAGGTTCGCACGAATTTGAGCCGCGGCCTTGATGAAGGCCAGACCGTAACCGTTGTGCTCCTCCATGCCGGTTGCAACCGCGAAGATGTTCGGATCGAAGATGATGTCCTCGGGCGGGAAGCCAACTTTGTTGACCAGAATGTCGTAGGCGCGCTTGCAGATCGCCGTCTTACGCTCGAGCGTGTCAGCCTGTCCCTTCTCGTCGAAAGCCATCACCACCACCGCCGCGCCGTAGCCGCGCACCGTTCGCGCATGGTTGACGAACGCTTCCTCGCCTTCCTTCAGCGAGATTGAATTCACCACGGGCTTGCCCTGCAGGCACTTCAAGCCAGCTTCGATCACCGAGAACTTCGATGAATCGACCATCACCGGCACGCGCGCGATATCGGGCTCCGCCGCGATGAGATTAAGGAACGTCGTCATCGCCTGCTCGGAATCGAGCAGGCCTTCGTCCATGTTGACGTCGATCACCTGCGCGCCGTTCTCCACCTGCTCGCGCGCAATCGACAGCGCGGCGGAATAGTCGTTGGCGCTGATGAGCTTGCGGAATTTGGCCGAGCCGGTGACGTTGGTGCGCTCCCCCACGTTGACGAAAGGGATCTCCGGAGAGAGCGTAAAGGCTTCAAGCCCCGACAGGTGCAGTTGGCGTGCCACCTCTGGGATGGTACGCGGCTTTTTGCCTTCCACGGCCTTGGCGATGCTCGCGATGTGCTCGGGCGTGGTGCCACAACACCCGCCGACGATATTCACCAGGCCGGCTTCGGCGAACTCGCCTAGCAATTCGGCCATGTACGCTGGACTCTCGTCGTAATAGCCAAACTCGTTGGGCAAGCCCGCGTTCGGATAAGCGCAAATAAAGGTGTCGGCGAGTTGGCCGATTTCCTCGATATGCGCGCGCATCTCCCGCGCACCCAGCGCACAGTTGAATCCGACGGTGACAGGATTGGCATGTTTCACCGAATTCCAGAATGCACCCGGCGTCTGGCCCGAGAGCAACCGGCCCGAACGGTCCGTGATCGTGCCAGAAATCATGACCGGCACGTCGAGCCCACGTTCCTCGCACAATTCCAAGATCGCAAAGATGGCGGCCTTGGCGTTGAGCGTGTCGAAGATCGTCTCGATCAGCAGCAGGTCGGCGCCGCCGTCGAGCAGTCCCCGCGCCTGCTCGCCGTAAGCGGCGCGCAATTGATCGAAGGTGATGGCGCGGAAACCGGGGTTGGCGACGTCCGGCGAGATCGAGGCGGTGCGGTTGGTGGGCCCGAGCGCGCCCGCAACGAACCGGCGGCGGCCGTCTCCTTTTTCCGCTTGCGCAGCAGCTTCGCGTGCAAGCGTCGCGCCGGCCTGGTTGAGCTCGTAGGCGATGCCTTCCATGCCGTAGTCGGCCTGGGCGATGGCCGTCGACGAGAACGTGTTGGTAGAGACAATGTCGGCACCGGCGCGGAAATATGCGAGGTGAATCTCGCGCACTGCATCGGGGCGGCTGAGATTGAGCAGATCGTTGTTGCCGCGCACCTCGCGATTCCAGGCGTCGAAGCGCGCGCCGCGATAGCCCTCCTCCTTGAGCTTGAGCGCCTGAATCATGGTGCCCATGGCGCCATCAAGTACGAGGATGCGCTGACGCAACAGGTCAAGAAATGCTGTTCGGGTGCCGGTGTGGGACGCTTGGGACATTGGGACTCGCTGTTTACTCAGGGCGCTTCTGGAACCACGAAGTGCTGCGAAACATGGATGGCGTATTGGTGAAATAGCCGCGACCTTGAAGCCCATTCCCCCTCACCCTAACCCTCTCCCCGATGGGGAGAGGGAACGCGCGATTGGTACTTGGCGCCGGAACTTCAAACCTTTTAGGCGGCGATCGCGCAAACGAAACCACAGAGCCCGCTCAGCATCGGTTTGTTCGCGCCTCAACTGCCTCGCTTTACCGACACGTGACACCATGAACCCTCACCCGCCCGCGCTTTGCGCGGGCACCCTCTCCCTACGGGAGAGGGGAAGCGGCCGCTCCACCGATTGTGTCGCGGGCCGCACGCCCAGCAGATGGCAGATCGCGAACACGAGATCGGCTCGGTTCATCGTGTAGAAATGGAACGTGGTGACGCCGCGGTCGACCAGGTCGAAGACCTGCTCGGCGGCAACCGCTGCAGCGATAAGCTTGCGCGTGGCGGCATCATTATCGAGGCCGCGGAAGCGCTCGGCGATCCAGGCCGGAACGGAAGCGCCGCAGCGCCTCGCGAAGCCGGTCGCGGCCTTGAAGTTCTGCACGGGCAGAATTCCCGGGACGATCGGGATGTCGATGCCGCGTGCCCGCACGCGGTCGAGGTACCGGAAATAAAGGTCGTTTTCGAAGAAGAACTGGGTGATGGCCCGGCTCGCGCCGGCATGCACCTTGGCTTTGAGCATGTCGATATCGGCCTCGACGGTCGGGCTATCCGGATGCTTTTCGGGATAAGCCGACACCGAGATTTCGAAATCGGGCGCGATCCGCTTGATGCCGCCCACAAGATCGGCCGCGTTGCGGTATCCGCCGGGGTGCGGCGCGTATCGCTCTCCGGCGCCACCGACCGGATCGCCGCGCAAGGCGACGAGCTGGCGCACGCCGGCAGCGTGATAGCTGCGCACGACCGCATCGATGTCCTCGCGCGTTGCGGCGACGCAGGTCAGGTGTGCCGCGGGTGTCAGCGGCGTCTCCGTCAGGATGCGCTTGACGGTCGCGTGCGTACGCTCGCGGGTCGTCCCACCCGCGCCATAGGTGACCGACACGAAATCGGGGACGAGCGGCGCGAGGCGCTCGATCGACTCCCACAGAATCTTGTCCATCTCTTCGGTATTCGGCGGGAAGAACTCGAACGACACGCCGATGCGGCGCGTCTCCCCGCGCGCAAAGCGACTCAAACGCACCGGACTGTTCATTACGCCACCTCGCGCCTCGTTGGCGTCGCCATCAGGGCCCGCGTATCGCGGGCGAGCCAGAGCGAGACCGCAATCTTGCCGTCGGAGCCGGGCTCGGGCGGCAGCGATTTGTGCATCACCGGTTCGAGGCTGGATGCCGTGATCCATTGCGTCACGGTCTCGGATGCAAAGCCGAGACGGCGGTGCGCAAATTGCTCGCGCAGGAATTCCTGTTCGTGCGGCGCGAAGTCCACGACCAGCAGGCGTCCGCCGGGACGCAGCACGCGTGCCGCCTCGTGGATCGCGCGCGCGCCGTCATCGAGGAAGTGCAGCACCTGATGCAGGATGACGACGTCGAAGGACCCGTTGGCAAGGGGCAGATCGTATATGTCGCCCTGCCGCACGCTGCAGTTTTTCAGTCCGGCGCGCTCAAGGCGGTCGCGTGCCAGCAAAAGCATATCGAGCGAAAGGTCGAGACCCAGTCCGCGTTCGATGTCCGGGCCGAACATTTCGAGCATGCGGCCGGTGCCGGTACCGAGATCGAGCAACGAGCGGAACGGCTTGTCGGCGAGCGCTGTGCGGATCGCCTCCTCGACCGCCTCGTCCGCAACGTGCAGTTTGCGGATGCGGTCCCACTCCGCGGCATGCGCGCGAAAATAAGCCTGCGCGGCGGTGGCACGCGCCTGCCGCACCGATGCGAGCCGCGCGCGGTCGCGCGCGATGGTCTGGTCGGCGAGATCGAGGTGGTCGATCAGCGCGCGAGCGACCTCGGCGCCGCTGCCGTGCTCGGCGAGCCGGAAAAAGGCCCATGTGCCTTCGCGGAAACGTTCGACCAGGCCGGCCTCGACCAGCAGCTTGAGATGCCGCGAGATGCGCGGCTGCGACTGGCGCAGGATATCGGTGAGATCGGAGACGGTCAGTTCGGCTTCGGCCAGCAGGGCCAACACGCGCAGGCGCGTCTCCTCCCCGGCCGCCTTGAGAGCTGTATTGAGAGCCTCGAAGCCGAGCTTACCGCCCGTAATCATGGACCGCCTCCTGATCGATATGGGCCGGTTCCCACTACATAAGGATATGTTTATGCCTTTAAGGAGCCTTTCGCAAGGCCCACGAGGGCGGAAACATTGGGACTTGCCAACTCCGGTTGTAAAACCTCGGCTCGCTGTCCTGCCCGCAGGAGGAAGAATGGCTACGAGGGACTTTGGCATCCGCGACGGTGAGAAGGCCGTCGACCTGCCGGCGCAGCCCGACGCCGCGCTCTACTTCATCGGCCGCATTCATACGCCCTGGAAGGACCGCAAAGACTGCCCGAAGAACGCGCGGGAATCCGAAGCGGTTTGCGTGGTCGAGGTCGATCCGCGCTGGAGTGAAGGCCTCAAGGATGTCGAAACCTGCACCCACCTGGTGCTGCTCTACTGGATGGATCGGTCGCCGCGAAATCTTGTGTTGCAGGTACCCGGCCACTATGGCGTGCAGCGCGGGACGTTCGCGCTGCGCTCGCCGGCCCGTCCCAACCCTATCGCCATGAGTGTGGTGGAGCTTCTGCGTGTGGAGGGCAACCGGCTCTCGGTGGTTGGGCTCGACTGCCTTGATGGCACGCCGCTTCTCGATATCAAGCCCTACTTCGCGTCGACTGACAGCGTGCCAAATGCCACCGTCGGCTGGCACAAGCGGAAAGACTGAGAATCCCCCAAATCCGATTTTCGGCAAATCGTTCTCAAGCCCTAAGGGTCAATGCCGCTTAGGCACAGGGAACCTTTCGACCTGTTCGTCATTTTCCTGAGCGAAGACGGGAGGGTGTACCGACGAGGGTATCATGTCCAGGTCCGTTACGGTCGCCGCGCTGGCAGCCGCCGCCGCGTTGACGTGCGGCGTTGCGAATGCCGACCCGCTGTTCGCCTTTCTCACCTCACCCGCTCAGACAGAAATCGCGCCGCAGGTGGCACAACCTGAGCCCGCCGATGAACCCGACGACACGCAACTTGCGCCAAATCTGCGCCGGCAGATCGTCGGCTACTCGGGACGGGAAGCGCCAGGCACCATCATAGTCGATACGCCGCACACGTATCTCTATTACGTGCTCGGTGGCGGTAAAGCGATCCGCTACGGCATCGGAGTCGGTCGCGAAGGTTTTACGTGGTCGGGCGTGAGGTCGGTCGAGCGCAAGGCCGAGTGGCCCGATTGGTATCCACCGGCTGAGATGCTCGCGCGCCAACCCTACCTGCCGCGCATGACCGCGGGTGGACCCGGCAATCCGCTCGGCGCACGCGCGCTGTATATCGGTGGAACACAATATCGCATTCACGGCACCAATGCGCCGAGTACGATCGGCAGACACGTCTCGAGCGGCTGCATCCGCCTCACCAATGAGAACATCATTGATCTTTACAATCGCGTGCAGGTCGGTGCGAAGGTCGTCGTGTTGCCGCAAACGTCGATCGCTCGGTCTTCCGCGCCTGTGCACCAGCTCTCGGCAACGCAGGCCTACGCGGCGCAGCCAGTCAGGCCTGCCCGGGCAACATGGGACCGTATCCGCCGTTCCGGAGTTTATTGACCAGGTCCTCTATTTCCTTCCGCAGTGGGTCGGGCATAGCCGTTCGTAGAGTGGCCAGGTGCGGCTATGCCGGCCATGACAACCTTGCTCAGTTTCGCTAAACCGATCTTCTTAAAAGCAAGCGGATCAACATGCGAATTGCAGCAATGGCGGCGGGGGCCGTCGGCGGATATTTCGGGGCGCGGCTCGCCGTCGCAGGTCACGACGTTTTTTTCATCGCGCGCGGTGCGCATCGTGACGCGATCGCAAGCAAGGGCCTGAAGATCGAAAGTGTGCACGGCGACGTTCACCTGCCGAAGCCGAACGTTACCGACGATCCGGCGAAAGTAGGCCCGGTCGATATCGTGCTGTTCGCAGTGAAACTATGGGACACGGAAACGGCGGCCGCGGCTGCGCGCGCCCTGCTCGGTCCGGACAGCCGGCTCATCACGTTTCAAAACGGCGTCGACAGTGTCGAGCGACTATCCGCGGTTCTCGGTGCGGATCGCGTCGTCGGCGGCGCCGCCTATATCGCAACCACCATTGCGTCTCCCGGCGTGATCAAGCACACCAGCGCCTTTGCCAGGGCCCGTTTTGGGCGCGCCGACAAGAAGGCCGATGACAAACTCAATGCCTTCGTCGATGCGGCGAAAGCGGCCAAGCTCGATATCGACCTGTCGGCTGATATTCAGCGCGAACTCTGGCAAAAATTCATTTTCCTCACGGCCATGGCAGGCTCGACGGCGGGCCTGCGGTCGACCATCGGACCGATCGTTGCCGACCCGGAGCTTCGCAATTTCTTTCGCGCGCTGATGGAGGAAGCTTTCGCGGTCGGGAAGGCGAAAGGTGTTGCGCTTGATCCCGCTTACCTTGACGAGCGCATGGATTTCGTCGTGAACAAGGTTGAACGAGGTATGCGGGCCTCGATGGCCCACGATCTCGAACGCGGCAATCGCCTCGAGCTCGACTGGCTTGCCGGCAAGGTGCGCGCGCTCGGCAAGGAATATGGAATTCCAACGCCGGCAAGCGACGCCGTCTATATAATGCTCAAATTGCACCGCATGGGATCGCATTGACGCAAGAATCCCGGCTCGTGACCGGGACAAGCCACGGGGGGAGACACCTATGCCACGACTGAAACAGTTCGGTTTTGCATCAGCTGTGCTTGCCGCATGTTCGGTCCTGTTGCCGGCCGGAGGCGCCACAGCTGACACCTATCCGTCCAGCAAGATCACGCTCATTGTCGCGTTTGCCGCCGGCGGAGTTGCCGACACATTGGCGCGGATAGTTGGGCAAGGCCTGAACGAGCGCCTACACCAGAGTGTCGTGGTCGAGAACCGCGGCGGAGCAGGCGGCAATATTGCGGCCGGGGTTGTCGCGCACGCGCAGGCCGACGGTTACACGCTTCTGGTGACGACCACCGCGCTCGCCATCAACGAAACACTGCGGGAGACCAAGCCGTTCTCGGCCGCCGATTTCAAGACCGTAGCCATCGTTGCGTCGAGTCCCGAAGCGCTGGTGACGAGCCCGAGCAATCCGGCCAATAACCTTGCCGATTTCGTCAAGACCGCGAAAGGAAAGACAATTAATTTTGGCTCCGCCGGCGTCGGTAGCGGCTCCCACATCCAGGCCGAGTATTTTTTCAAGAAGATCGCCAGAATCGAAGCGACGCACGTACCATTCCAGGGCGGCGCGCCGGCGATCAATGCGACGCTGGGAAACCAGATCGACCTGCTCGCCACCACGCTGGGCGGTGGCGCTGCCGCACAGATCGCCGGCGGCAAGCTCAAGGGACTTGGCGTCGCCAGCGAGAAACGCGTGGCGGTGACGCCCAATGTTCCGACATTTGCCGAATCCGGCTTTCCCGGATTTTTTGCGGCATCCTGGGTCGGCGTGTTCGCACCGGCCAAGACCGATCCGCAGATCATTGCCGCGCTCAATGCCGCGATCAACGACACGATCAAGAACCCGGACGTTCAGAAAAAACTGGCCGACATCGGATTCGATCCGATCATGGGTTCTCCCGCACAGGCCGAGGCCCTGTTCAAGACCGAAGTCGGCAAATGGGGCGATATGGTCAAGGCGCTGAACTTGTCGATCAAGTAGCGGATACAAAAAGCTTTGGGTGTGCCGCACTCTTCCCTCTCCCGGAGGGAGAGGGTGCCCCACGCGTAGCGCGCGCGGGCTGCGCTGGCGAAGCGGCAGTCAGCGGCCTAGGATTCGCGCCGCGGGCGAATCGGGCGGGATGTGCATGAGCGGCGGTTTCGACGCATTCATCTATTACGCGACGGCGCCGATCCGACTCTTCGGACGTTCGCGCTATTTCCGCTGGGGCCTCGCCGCCCTCTGCATCGCGGGATTTTTCTTCGCGGCAACGCTGTGGACGATCAATCGCTTCGTTCCGCCGGCCGACAGCGGCCTGTCCGAAGCGCTCGCTATCCTCAAACCTCTGCCGCCGCTGCAACCGATCACACGCGCCTCGCGTGTCATCGCGCCGGTCGCTGTCTCGCTGGCCGCGATCGGTCATGAACTCGATATCGTGACGCCGCGTGACTTTGCCGGCAAGAACGACAATCCGGTGACGCAACTGCTCGGCCAGGCCGAAATCGGACTGACGGTGTCGCGTGGCACGATGTATGCCACCAGCCAACCGAACACACTGACCATCACGACCCCCCTCAACGGCAACATCCGCATCACCGGTCAGATCGGTAATACCGCCGGCAAGCTCGTTGGCGGTATCGGCGGCACCATCGGCGGACTGATCGGCGGCGGCTCGGTCGGCAAGCAAATCGACAATCTCGCCATGAAGACGCTCGACCAGCGCACCGACTTCCGCGGCAATGTCATTGTCACGTCGCGCCCGCAGCTCACGGCCGCATGGCGCATCGAGCCGAATCTCGCCGGCCGGCTCGACTTCGGCGACGCCGGCACCAACATCGCGGGCGTAAAAGTTAACCTCGCCAGCGAGATCAAACCGGTGCTGGACCCCGTCGTCAGCAGCCAGATCGCCGCGCTGCAATCGCGCCTGCGCAGCGATCCGATGATCGAGCGCGCCGCCCGCGAGCAATGGGCCAAGATGTGCCGCTCGATTCCACTGGGCGGCGGCAAGACAGGTCTGCCACCGCTCTGGCTGGAAATGCGGCCGGTGCGCGCCGCCGCAGCGCAGCCTCAGGTCGATGCGCGCAATGTCACGATTACCGTAGGCGTCCAGGCGGAAACGCGCATCGTGCCGAACGAGACCAGGCCAAATTGCCCTTTTCCGACGCAACTTGAACTCGTGCCGCCGATGCAGGAGGGTGCACTTGCGGTCGGCGTCCCGATCGACCTGCCCTTCACCGAGCTCAACAAGTTGCTGGAGCCGCAGCTCAAGGGCCGTCATTTCCCCGAGGACGGCAGCGGGCCCGTCGACATTGAGGTTCTGCGCGCCAGTCTTTCGGCATCCGGGGATCGCCTGCTGACGTCCCTGCGCGTGAAAGCGCGTGAAAAGAAAAGCTGGTTCGGCTTCGGCACCGAGGCAACCGTGCACATCTGGGGCAAGCCTGTGCTCGACCAGCAAAACCAGATCCTCCGGCTCACGGAAATTTCGCTTGCGGTCGAGTCGGAAGCAGCCTTCGGCCTGCTCGGCACCGCAGCCCGCGCCGCGATGCCCTACGTGCAGAAAGCACTTGCGGACAAGGCTGTTCTCGATCTGAAGCCATTTGCCAATGACGCGAAGGCGAAGATCGCCGCAGCCCTTGCCGAATTTCAGCAGGTCGGCAATGGCGTGCGTGTGGATGCCGCAGTAGATGGCGTCCGTCTCACCGGCATCGAGTTCGATGCAAAGACGCTGCGCGTGATCGCGGAAGCGAACGGTACGGTAAAGGTCGCCGTCACGCAGCTGCCGAAAATGTAGATGGCCGGAACAAATTGCGCGCTAGGCAACTGTTGAAATGTGAGGATCCTGCGCGACGCTGCAGTCATCCGTTCGGATAGGAACAGAGAAGCGCGGTTTGGATATCGAAGTTCAGGCGGTGACCGCTGCGCACGCGAGGGAAATCTGCTGGACGTGACGGTGGTCAGTACCGCAACAGCCACCCAGCACAGTGAAGTGCCCGAACGTCCGTCGCAGCGCCTGATAGCGGCGGCCGAGGTCCGTAGGGTCGCCGATGTCGAGATCAGGCGCCGCGTCGAGTTCGGCATGGCTGCGCGTCGACGCATTTGCCCGCATGCCGCGCAGCCGCGAGACCCAGGCTTCGCCCTTGCGCAGCGCATCGGCGAAGTGCGTCGGATGCGCACAATTAAGCATGTAGTAAGCCGGCGCGTTGCCGGTTTCACGATCGGTCTGCTCGATCGCGTCGCGGATGGACTGCCCACTCGGCAGTTTGCCGTCGGTCTCGACTGTAAACGAAATCACCGATGGCATCCCGGCCTTGCAGCAGGCGCGCACGACGCCGATGCCTTCTTCGGCGTAGTTGATCGTAAAGACGCTGATGAGATCGGCCTCAGTGTCACGGAAAATGTCGACCTGCCAGCCGTGATAGTCCTCGGCCTCGACCGCGGTCATCGCGTTATCGATTTTGTAACCGTCACCGCGTGGACCGATGTTTGCCGAAATGACGACCGGCGTCCGCTCGCTCTCATGTACATCGCGCAATTCCACCATGAGATCGACTGCCGCACGGTTAGCGACCGCGAGCTCGGCGCGCGAATAGCCAAGCTTCTCGGCCCAATCTGGATTGGCGCGCCATGTCGCGCCTTCCAGCACGAAGCCGGCACCGCTCCGTTTTGCAATAGCGATGTAACGCTCGTAGTAGTCGCGGATGCGTGCGACGCCGGCCACCGTCTTGAGGAGATCGAAACTTGCGAAGTAGGGCAGCTCGACACCGTCGTGGAAAATCAGCGTGGTCTCGAGGCCGCCGTCGGTGAGAAACAGACGGCCGGACAATTGCGGTAGTTGCTGACGGTACTTGGGCATCCGTGAAATCTCGGTTTTGCTTTCGACTGCGGACACCTACAGCGCGTCGTGCCGATGCGTAAGCACACTCATGGTCCACCACCGGCAACCCTTTTTATCTTGTTTTGGAACGAGATAGTGCGGGGGCGCGGCGTTTTCGCACGGCGGTCAGGCACAAACTGTACTCATGGTACAGTTGCTTATGCTCGACAACAGTTCACGGAAAGCCGGTGACACCCGCGAAAGACTGCTCAAGCTCGCCGAAAGCGCGGTGCTCGCCAAGGGATTTTCAGCGACATCGATCGACGAGCTGATCGCGGCGGCCGGCATCTCGAAAAGCGGCTTCTTCTACCATTTCAAGGACAAAGGCGAGCTCGCCAAAGGCCTGCTGCTGCGATACCTCACGCAGGATCACGCCGTGCTCGAAAATATTTTCCGGCGCGGCGATGAGCTCAACGAGGACCCGCTCCAGGGATTTCTGGTTGGATTGAAGCTCTTCGCCGAGATGCTGGCCGACCTGCCGGAGGCTCATCCCGGCTGCCTTGCAGCATCATTCGCCTATCAGGACCAGCTATTCAATGATGAGGTTCGCAAGCTCAATGCCGACGGCATGCTGGCTTGGCGCAGCCGCTTCGGCGAACGGCTTAGACTGATTGCGGAGCGCCATCCGCCTGTGCATCCGATCGATCTCGATGCGCTTGCGGATACCGCCTGCACACTGGTCGAAGGCGGGCTCATTCTTGGGCGCGTGCTGAAGGACACGAGCATCGTTCCGCGGCAAATCCTGCTGTTCCGCGATTTCGTGCGGCTGATATTTACGCCGGCGCAGGGCTGAGGTCTTTGCTTCTCCGTTCCTTCTCGCGCATAGCCGTCCGAAGGACGGCGTGCTTTGCACGCCTATGCGGAAATCCAGCTCTTTCCTTGCAAGTCGACGCTGCCCCTTACCGCCGAATCTCCATCTGGTAGGATTTGCAAAAGACCATGTCGGCTGGGAGCATTTGAGTGCGCAGGCGAGATTTCATCGGCGCCGTAGCCAGTTCGGCCCTCGGGTGGCCAATCGCGGCGCGGGCACAGCAGCCGATACCCGTCATTGGATATCTGGGCATCGAGTCCCCCGAATTGTTCGCGAGTCGTCTGGAAGCATTCCGTCGCGGTTTGAGCGAAGCCGGCTATGACGAGGGCCGCAACGTCGCGATCGAATACCGTTGGGCAAATGGTCACTCGGATCGTCTGCCCGCCTTGGCAGCCGAGCTCGTTCACCGTCGCGTTACGATGATTGCCGCGCCGGGCAGCGGTGTTGCAGCACTTGCCGCAAAGGAAGCGACAACATCCATTCCGGTCGTCTTCGAGACCGGTGTGGATCCGGTGGCCGTCGGACTCGTCAAAAGTCTCAACCGGCCAGGGGGCAACGTCACCGGCGTAACGTCCTTGAATCTGGAGATTGGACCGAAACGGCTGGAGCTGATGCATGAGCTCGTCCGGCAAGCCCGAAGTTTTGCTGTATTGGTCAATCCGGCCAACCTGAACGCCGCGGTCACCCTACGGGATCTGGAGAAGCCCTCGCGGGCTCTGGGGTTGCAGCTCCAGGCAATAAACGCCAGCACCGAACACGAAATTGCGTCCGCCTTTGCGAAGTTGGCTCACTTGCAGGTCGGCGGTCTCATCATCGGTGCAGATACTTTCTTTCATAATCGCGCACGCGAACTTGCGGCTCTCACTCTCAACCACTCTATGCCTGCCGTCATGGCAGTGCGCGAATTTGCCGTTGCGGGTGGCCTGATGAGTTACGGCGGCAGTATCAGGGAATCGCACAGGCAAACCGGAATTTATGCCGGACGCGTCCTCAAAGGTGAAAAACCCGCCGAACTCGCAGTCCAACGTGTGACAAAAGTTGAATTCGTTATCAATTTGAAGACTGCAAAAACGCTCGGTCTTTCGGTTTCACTGCCTCTGCTCGGACGGGCTGACGAAGTTATCGAGTAATAAGGGCAGGCTGCTCCGCGTGCGTTCTGCTCAATGCGGGTTACTCACCGTGAGGCACCCCGCATTGACACCCCCATCCTCACGCATACATTAAACACTGTTCCTAGGGGTGTCCCTTTTTTGGGGGCTGAGAAAAACCCTTTGAACCTGATCCGGGTCATGCCGGCGAAGGGACAGGACATTCAATGCGGAAATCTCTGATCATCGCGAGGCTAGCTGGCCCGGTGCTGTCGGCGACCGGCATCGGCATGTTCGTCAACCTCCCGATCGCGCCCGGCTGCTTCATCGCATTCAAGGGCTCCAGGGCATAGGGGCAATCATGCAGACTTCCATTTTTCTCGCGCGATTGATCGGGCCGGTTATGACCCTGGTGGGCATCAGTCTGCTGATGAACGAAAGTACGTTCCGGAAAATGGCCACGGAATTCCTGCGCAGCCCGGCACTCATCTTCTTCTCCGGTATGATCCTGATGCCGGCCGGGCTTGCGGTCGTGCTCAGCCACAATGTCTGGGTGCTGAACTGGCCGCTGATCATCACGCTGCTCGGCTGGATCGCGGTAATCAGCGGCGCGCTGCGCGTGTTCGCGCCTGAGCGCGCGCTGAAGATCGGCAAGAAGGCAATGACCAGCAAGGAAATCATAACCGCCGCGGCGGCGGTCTGGCTCGTGATCGGCGCCGTGCTTTGTTACTTCGGATTCAGGAGTGTCATATCATGAACAAGCCCGTCACCGGCGCCGATCTCGTCATCCCGAAAGTCACGACGGGTGCTCTCCCCGCTTCGCGCAAGATCTACTCACGACCTGAGGCCGCGCCGGACCTGCGCGTGCCACTGCGCGAGATCATACTCGACCCATCGTCCGGCGAGCCGCCATTGCCGGTCTATGACACGACTGGCCCCTACACCGATCCGGACGTCACGATCGACGTCGAGAAAGGCCTGCCACGCACGCGGCTCGAATGGGTGAAAGAGCGCGGCGGCGTTGAGCAATACGAAGGCCGCCAGGTGAAGCCGATCGACAACGGCAACGTTACCGGCAAGCATCTCGCGCGCAGTTTCTCCAACGTACCGAAGCCCTGGCGGGCGGTTTCTCTTTCTTCACCCTCCCCTGCAGGGGGAGGTGAAAACAAGACTGCGCCGCTCACGCAATTGGAATGGGCGCGCGCCGGCGTCATCACCAAGGAAATGATCTACATCGCCGAGCGCGAGAATCTCGGCCGCAAGAAGATGCTCGAGCGCGCGGAGTCGGCGCTTGCCGACGGCGAGAGCTTCGGCGCCTCGGTGCCGCACTTTATCACGCCCGAATTCGTGCGCAGCGAGGTCGCGCGCGGGCGCGCCATTATCCCCTCGAACATCAACCACGCCGAACTCGAGCCGATGATCATCGGCCGCAACTTCCTTACCAAGATCAACGCCAATATCGGCAACAGCGCCGTGACGTCGTCGGTCGAGGAAGAGGTCGAGAAGATGGTGTGGGCGATCCGCTGGGGCGCCGATACCGTGATGGACCTCTCCACAGGACGCAACATCCACACCACGCGCGAGTGGATTATCCGCAACGCGCCGATCCCGATCGGCACCGTGCCGATCTACCAGGCGCTGGAGAAAGTGAATGGCGATCCGGTCAAGCTGGACTGGGAGGTCTACAAAGACACGCTGATCGAGCAATGCGAGCAGGGCGTCGACTATTTCACCATCCATGCGGGCGTGCGGCTGCCCTACATCCATCTCACCGCCAACCGCGTCACTGGCATCGTGTCCCGCGGCGGCTCGATCATGGCCAAGTGGTGCCTCGCGCACCACAAAGAGAGCTTCCTCTACGAGCGCTTCGACGAGATCTGCGACCTGATGCGCAAATACGACGTGTCGTTCTCGCTCGGCGACGGCCTGCGTCCCGGCTCGATCGCCGACGCCAATGACCGCGCGCAATTCGCCGAGCTGGAAACCCTGGGCGAACTCACCAAAGTGGCATGGGCGAAAGGTTGTCAGGTGATGATCGAGGGCCCCGGCCACGTGCCGATGCACAAGATCAAGATCAACGTCGAGAAGCAGCTGAAGGAATGCGGCGAGGCGCCGTTCTATACGCTTGGCCCGCTCACGACCGACATCGCCCCCGGCTACGATCACATCACCAGCGCAATCGGCGCCGCGATGATCGGCTGGTTCGGCACTGCGATGCTCTGCTACGTGACGCCGAAGGAGCATCTCGGCCTGCCTGACCGCGACGACGTCAAGGAAGGCGTCATTGCCTACAAGATCGCGGCGCACGCCGCCGACCTCGCCAAGGGCCATCCGGCCGCGCAACTGCGCGACGACGCGCTCTCACGCGCGCGCTTCGAATTTCGTTGGGTCGACCAGTTCAATCTCTCGCTCGATCCGGAGACCGCGCGCGAATATCACGACGAGACGCTGCCGAAGGAGGCGCACAAGGTGGCACACTTCTGCTCCATGTGTGGCCCGAAGTTCTGCTCTATGAAGATCACGCAGGACGTGCGCGATTACGCGGCGACCTTGAATGATAAAGAGCAAGGCATGGCGCAGATGTCGGAGAAATTCCGGCAGATGGGCAGCGAGGTGTATGTCGAGGCGGCAGCGGTGAAGGAGAGCAACAAGGCGCTGTGATCGAGGAGCGCGAATTGCAGACAGGCCCGGGACTCTGCAGCATGTCGGCAGTTCTGGGGGCTGACGACGCGGGAGCCGCTTTAGTGCCGACGCTGGGCTACTGCCCTTTCGCATCAATCGCGGCGATGTCGAGCAGCCATCGGCTGCCTTGCAGCCGGCCTTCGGTCATCATCTCGACATCGACGCGGCTCGCCTTGGGCGTAACGCCAAGAATTTTCACAGCCAACGGCTTGGCGAACTGCCAGGCGTCCCTCTGGCGCAGCGCCCCCTCCTGATAGGCGGCCAATGCGTTTGCATCGCCGTTCTTCTTCAGCGCCTGCCAGCGGGAAAACTTCTCCACGTCCTTGAACCAGATTGAATCGGCCTTCACCTGCATAGTGACGCCTTTACGAATCTCACCAGCGAGACAAGCGCTCGCCGCGGCCACCAAAACGATGACCACCGCAAACACGCGTAAGTCCGCGCGTGGCGACATTTCTTCTTAATCCGTCCGTGTTCAGCAATTCTTGCAGATACTCGGAATTGGCCCTAACGGATCGGGCTCCCGTTTGGCGTCCTCTTCCTTACGCACGCCGGGCGGCAGCGAGCGCTCGGTCGGTTGACGGTGGCCAACCGGCGCCTGCGGAGTTGCCGTGCCTGCCGATCCCGGTGGAGGCATCGTCCGGCTGGGAGACGGCCGGCCCTGGTCCTGGGCCATAGCGGCTATGTTGAGCAAAATTGAAGTTGGAATAGCGATCGTGAGTGCGCGCATGAGAGCTATCCTTTCGCGAACACGTCTCGCCCGCAACACCGATACTCGCCACAGCCGTCGAAATACTGAAGGCGCGAACAAGCGCACGGCTTTTCGGCCCGGTTCACGGACAAACCGGCTACGATTGTGCAATAAATCTTACACCAAAATCGGCAAGACGACGAGAACGCGGTGAAGGTCTTCCTCGCCCACATCAAAAGGCCTGAGAGCCGCATTCAAGGCAAGGGCGTATGACACCGACTCGAGCTGTCCGCGCCGGGGGAATGATATGAAACGATCCTATACTTTTACGCTCGGGCTGACACTTCTCCTCGTGCCACCCGTCGCGGTCGGCGTGGCTGCCCAGGAGCCATCACCGAATGCGAAACTCAATGCTTACGTCGGCTGCATCAACAGGCTGTCGGCGCGTGCCTATGATTCACGCAAGCGCTATTTCAGCTGGGCTGCCAGGACAGGCCCGACCGGCAAGGAACGGATCATCTACGGCACCTACACCATCTACGACACATCGGATTGCAAGAAGAATGTCGAGAAGGCCAATGCGCTGGAGCCGCACGATGCCGAACTCGAAGCCGCTGCTTCCGCCTACGCGGAGGCAGTCGGTAAGCTCGAGCCGCTGCTCAAGGAAGCTGACGACTATTATTCGCAGGAGAACTACAAGGACGACAGGATGGCCAAGGGCAAGGCCCTGCATCCGCGCCTCGTGGCTGCGTGGGACACATTCGCGACCGCCGATGAGAAATTGCGGAACCGCGTCGAAACCATCAACGACAAGCGCTCGTTGGAAAAACTCGCCGCGATCGAGCAGAGCGAAGGCCGCAAGGCGCGCTATCATGTCGAAGCGCTGATGATCCAGGCCAAGCGTGTGGTGCGTACGCAGGATGCCGATAAGCCCAACCTTGCCGTGCTCACGCAGGCGCTGAATGAGTACGAAGGGACCGTCAAAAGCGCGGAGGAGTTTTCCGGCAACGGCGCCGGCAAAATCGGCTCCATGTTCATCAGCAATGCGAAGTCATTCCTGGTGACAGCGAAACAGCTGATGCGCCGCATCCGCGATCATGTGCCATACAGCTCCGGCGACAAAATGATGCTCAACGCCGGCAGCGGCTGGATGGTCGAGGGTTCTCCGCAGCGGCTCTTGCGCGACTACAATCAGCTGGTCGAAAGCTACAACCGCGGCGCCAGGATTTAGCGGGCGGGCGAATTGCGAGGTGTCTCGGCGGCTGGCGTAATAAAGCCACAAACAACCCCGGAACGAACGGTGTTTACCCTGCCGATTGCGATTCGCTCACAGCATTCCTATCTGCCAACCCAACTGTGCCGGGGGATGGTCCGCCCGGCCATAAGGCCGCCGACAAGCGGCGAAGAATTACTACGGAGAATCGACCATGTGGGCTGCTTTCGTCCGGCAATTCGCCGCTTATGCCATTACCCGCCGCGGCAAGAGGCTTTTTGCGCTGATCGGCGTGCTCGCTTTGTGCTTCGGCGCAGCGCTGCTGATCGACATGCAGTTCTACGTATCGGCAAGCTTTGCGGTGTTGCTCGCGGGTTTCGCAGCGATGTCCTATGTCGTCCAGCACGTGAAGATTAAACGTGCCGAGCACCAGCGTCTGTTGCGCAAAGCGGAAGCCGCGCGCCAGCGCGCCATCGCCGCGCAGGCTCGGATCGAGCGGATCGACAGCGCGAAGTCCGCCGTGCGCGATACCGCTCTTGGTGCGGTCCGTCTCGTCACTGACAATGTCAGCATGGTCGCCAACGAGGCCTTGATGATGGCAAACGAAACTGCCGACGCTATCGCGAGGAGCATGCAGCAGGCGGCGAACGTCGTCGAGACGACCGCACGTGCCGGAGTGACGTACGCGGCACGGGGTTATCGAGGCATAATAAAAGGCGGGACCCCCGAAAATTAAAGGCCGCGGTGCGCCGCAAATAAAGAGGCCTTGCCAACATGATCATCTGACCGCCACGAATTGTGTCGTGGCGTCTCCGGAACAATCTCTCTGCCCGCCTGTTAGCGTTTCGATCCGGGCCATTCGGCACGCCGCCGGATCGAAATCAAAATGGAGAACACGAATAATGAAGCGTTGGCATCTTGGATTGCTGGCCGCAGCGGCGGCATTTTTCGTCACCGGTCCCGCCCAGGCTGCGCCCGACTTCCGCGTCATCCGGTGGGACTTCAGCAGGGTCTGCCAGATATACGACTTCGGCTGGGGCGGCCGGCCGATTCCATCCAACTATCGGGTGTTGACGCCGCCGCTGCCGAGTTTCAGGGCAGCGCTGCGCGCGAAAAACCGGCTGGCGCGTCACGGCCGCTGCTCGATCTAACCGTTCCATAAAATCCGTGAACTCCGCCGGCGGAACAGAGAATTACTGGCGGACTAGTCACGTCGCGTCTTGCAAGACGCTCGGCGCACGGCATACGATTTCCTTGCCGTAACGCGGCAGGACAATTTCAAGGAGACAACGATGAAGCGTTTCACTCTTGCGTTGTTGGGCGCCATGGGGGCGTTCTCTGTTCTCACTCCCGCACAAGCTACGGATTACCGTGTCATTCAATGGAATGACACGAGAATCTGCCAGGTCGTCGATATGGCTGGTTTCTTCAAGCCAATTTCGTCGAACTACAAGGCCCTGACGAAATCGCTACCGACCTTTGCCGCCGCGGTTGACGCGAAAAGCAAGATCGGGAAGAAGGCCAACTGCCTGATCTAGCCGCAGCAAGGAGCCGAGCTCAAACCACCTCATCATCGCGAATGGTGAGGTGGTTTCGCTTTACAGGGGGAGTTGGCTTTCCCGGTCGAGCCAAGGCTTCTTCGGGTACCGGCGCTCGATATCGTGCAAAATTGCCTTCATCAGAGGCTCCATAATGTCCGTAAGGAAAAGCAAATGACAAAACGCATCGCAGTCATCGGCGCCGGCACCATCGGCGCAAGCTGGGCGGCGTATTTTCTCGCGCGCGGGTTCGAGGTCGCCGCCTACGACCCGGCGCCGAGCGGCGAGGATTTCGCGCGCCGTTTCATCGACAATGCTTGGCCGACCCTACGGAAGCTCAACGCCGTGCAGCCGGGCACCGACCGCACGTGCTTCTCGTTCTTCAGGGATCCGGCGGAAGCCGCAAAAGGCGCAGCCTTCGTGCAGGAGAGCGGCCCCGAGCGAGAAGACGTCAAGATTGAGTTATTCGCCGCGATCGATGGTGCCGCGCCGCCGGATTCGGTGATCGCGTCGAGCTCCTCGGGCCTCCTCATCAGCCGCGTCACCGCCAAATGCAAACATCCCGAGCGCTGCGTGATCGGCCATCCGTTTAACCCGCCGCATCTCATCCCGTTGGTCGAGGTCGTCGGCGGCACGAAGACCTCGCCCGATGCCGTGACGAAGGCGATGAACTTCTACTGCGAGATCGGCAAGCACCCGATCCACATCAAGAAAGAAGTGCGCGGCCACGCCGCCAACAGGCTGCAGGCGGCGCTGTGGCGCGAGGCGATTCATCTTGTTGCCGAGGGCGTCGTCTCGGTTGCCGATGCCGACGCGGCGATCGCCTACGGGCCCGGCCTGCGCTGGGCGCTGATGGGACCGCATTTGACATTCCATATGGCCGGCGGCGACGGCGGCATGAAGCATTTCATGGATCACATCGGCCCGGCGATCCAGAGCTGGATGGACGATCTCGGCACGCCGACGCTTGATGCAAAAACGCAAAGGGTGATCATCGAAGGCGTAAGCGATGAAGCGGCTGGCCGCAGCATGGACGACCTGCGCCGCTGGCGCGACCGCAAGCTGATCGAGATCCTGCGCGTGAGCGGAGAGCCGTAGCGACAGTCCGCCCGTTTCGGCGCAAACGGAGCTCGAGCGGCGCGATTACAAACATGTGCGCACTGGCTGGTGGCCTGGATGACCGTCCGGCGTCGGGCTGCAACCGCTACGACGCCGGTGCAAACCGCTCGCGCGCCCGCGCCCTCGCCTTCTCTGCTTCCACGGCGCGATCGCGCGCGGGTGCGCTTGTTTCCAGCGAGGCAAGCAGCGTGCGGGCAGCCTGCGAAACCTCTGCCACGGCCCGTTCGAAGGCCTCGGCGTTCGCCTGCGATGGCTTGTTGAAGCCGGAGAGCTTGCGAACGAACTGCAGCGCGGAAGCGTGGATCTCGTCCTCGGTCGCCGGCGGCTCGAAATTGAACAACGTCTTGATGTTACGGCACATGCGACGGCTCCTTTCCGGCGAATATAAGCTACGCAGCTCCGTACCGGATGATGGCTAGCGCAAATATTTGTTGAACCAGTCGAGCGTGCGCTGCCATGCCAGCTTGGCCGCGGCCTCATCGTAGCGCGGCGTCGTGTCGTTGTGGAAGCCATGATTGGCTCCGGCATAGACGTACCCTTGGTGGGTGACATGCGCGGCGGTGAGCTCCTTGTCGAAAGCCGGCCAGCCCGATGTGATCCGGGTGTCGAGCTCGCCGTAATGCGCAAGCAACGGCGCCTTGATCTTCGCCGCATCGGCGGCATTCGGTTGATTTCCATAGAAGGGCACTGCCGCAGCGAGATCATTGCCCATCCGAACGGCCAATATATTGACGACGCCTCCGCCAAAGCAGAAGCCGACGGCGCCAAGCTTGCCTGTCGAGTCCGGCCGCGCTTTCAGCCATTCGGCCGCGGCCAAAAAATCTTCAGTCACCTTGCTGCGATCAAGCCCGGAAAAAAGCTTTGCAGCATTCTCTTCATCTCCAGGATATCCCCCCACGCTGGTGAGCCCGTCGGGAGCGAAGGCCATGAAGTTCGCAATCGCCAACCTGCGCGCGACATCTTTGATGTACGGATTAAGGCCCCGATTCTCGTGCACCACCAGAACGGCTGGCAGTTTTCCGGTGACGTTCGCCGGACGCACCAGATAGCCCGTGATGCTCCGGTTACCCTTTGGCGATTGCACCATGGCAGATTCAGCCCTGATGCGGCTGTCGTTTTCCGGGACCTGGATCGCCCAAGCATAGTTCGGCCGGAGCATGTCGAGCAGAGCCGCAGCAGTCACGCCTCCAACCGCGAACTTTTGCGCGCCAGCAAGAAATTCGCGCCGGGGAATTTCCCCATGCACGTAAAGGTCGAACAGATCCAAGAGCTCCTGCGGAAAATCGGACGCCTTCTTTCGTTCCATCGAAGTGTTCCTAACGTTGTACCCTCGACCAAGCACCTTAACGAAGCACCGAAGCAGCGCACATCAGTTCATTGTGATTGTCGACCGATGAGCGTGTAGGGTGGGGTAAGGCACGATGGCACCAGGTCCGCCGGGACAGTTGTAATCCGCGGTGGGCTCGCTTCGCTTAGCCCCTGCGACGAAGGAACACAGGCATGCCCGGACTCCTCCAGAACCACATCGCGGTCGTGACCGGTGCAGGCTCCGGCATCGGCCGTGCCATTGCGCTCGGCTACGCGCGCGAGGGCGCAACCGTGGCGACGCTCGACATCAACGACGAGCCGGCGGCCGAGACTGCCGATATGATCCATGATGCCGGCGGCAACGCGCAGTCCTTCACGCTTGACGTTACCGACCGCGCTGGCTGCCGCGCGACCGCGGCGGAAATCGCCAAGCAGCTCGGCCAGGTATCCATTCTCGTGAATAATGCCGGCATCACCCGGCGCAATCCTTTTACCGCCGACATGGAAACAGTGGCCACTGATTGGCGCGCCGTTCTCGAAACCAACCTCAATGGCGTGTTCAACGTGACGCAGGCATTCATGGCGCCGCTCCGCGCCAGCAAGGGACGCATCATCAATATCGGCTCGATCCAGTCGCTCATGCACGTGCGCACGCCGTCATCAGTCGCCTACACAGCTTCGAAGCACGGTGTGCTCGGTTTTACCCGCGCGCTCGCGGCCGAGCTCGGCAAGGATGGCGTTCGCGTCAACGCCATCGGCCCCGGCTTCATCGAGACGCCATTCAACGCCAAGATGCGCGCCGAAAATCCAGAGCGCGTGAAGATCTTCGTTGAGCACACCCCGCTCGGCCGGCCGGGCACTCCGGACGACATCGTCGGCCCGGCGATCTTTCTTGCCTCCGACTTGTCAGCATTCGTGACCGGCTCGATCATCCTGGCGGATGGCGGTTACCGGACGGTTTGAGCATCTGTCGACACCAAGGCCCTGTGTGGCTACTGGCGCGAGACGACAATCCGGTGACGTAATCTCTACTCGATTCGGCAGGCGTTGTAGGTTTTGACGACGACGCGGTGACTCATGCGCGTGAGGCGCACGAAATTCTTCAACGCGTAGAATTCGTAGTCCTTGTTCTTGTAGCTGGCAGCTTCAGGCGCATCGGGGTCGGCGACGAGAGTCTGCGCCGGCTCGCCCTCAATCCTCAGAATGACCGGTTCGCTTCTGCTCCATCGCCCGGACCCGTCGATGGAAGCCGTGACCGTGAAGTTCCCACCCTTGCAAGTGTAACGGTGAGTTTTGCTGTCGGCTGCAGCAGCTGCTGCCGCCGACGTCGCCAGAACCACGGCGATCAGGCGCGTCATCGCGGGATGCTACTTTCCCGCAGCCTTGCGCAGCGCCGCGTTGATGCGATCCTGCCAGCCGGGGCCGTCTGCCTGGAAGAAGTCGAGCACGTCGCGGTCGATGCGCAATGACACCATCTCCTTTGCACCCGGTATCGACGGCGTCTTTGGCGGCAGATCCGCCGGCTTGGTCGTGATGGCCTTGAACGCCTTCTCGGCGGCGCTGCGGTTGTCGGGGAGATTTTTTGCCATGTTCCCATTATATCAGAGGCACGTCGCACAAAAAAACTTATCCCCGGTCAACGCGGCGCATTTAATTTGTACGCGTCCTGCTCGACGAGGGGCGTCTTCTAGAGACGATCCTGAAGGCGGAGCAGGATGCGGCGCCCGCCGCTGCGGCTCGTAACCGCAGGGTCGGGAGGCCTCGGCCAGTCGTCCGCCGGCACTATGACCGGCTGCCTTTAATGGCTGGACGATGGAGCGACAACGGGTGGCGGAAGCCGCCCCGGACTTGCGGGTGTCAAAGCCCGCAAGGTGCGCTCCACGGAAGCACGGCGCCGGGGATAGAAAAGCCGCTGGTGGAGCACCGCGGGGCGCGTGCGTCGCACCGGACGCACGCCGCGCCCAAAGCGCGGAGATTGTTGGTGCGCCTCGCGGTGCTCCATCCCCCTCGCTGTTGGCGAGGGACAGAAGACAGGCCTGCCCGGGGCCTCGACAAAGAATACAGGAGGCGGAGCGTTGGCTGCCGACGCCTTCGAGGAAGCCGGGCTGTTTGACAAGTGAATCTGATCGAGAGGCGGCATGTGCAGGCAACACATTCCGCTCATTCCCGCGCATAGCCGTTCGAAGAACGGCGTGCTTTCGCACGCCTATGGCGGGAATCCAGGGCAACTCGCTCAACATTCGTTGTGGACTCTGGACCCCCGCTTCCGCGGGGGCGAGCGGAGATTGTTGCTGGCGCACTGATCGAGAAGTTCGGCCACAATGCGCGTCCGAAATAACGCGCCGGCGCTCTCATCGCTTGAACAGGCCCATGATGCTGGCTTTGGCAAGCGTGTTGAAGTGCAGGTTGAAACCCACTACGGCAGCCGAAGTATCGCCCTTTACATCGAGCTTGTCGGCTTTCACTGCAAATACCGTGAAAAGATAGCGGTGTGGGTGGTCGCCTTCGGGCGGACAAGGACCGCCATAGCCGGGCGCGCCGAAATCAGTGCGCGTCTGCAGCGCGCCCGCCGGCAATTTTCCGCCGGCACTGCCCGCACCTGCCGCAAGCTCGGTCACATTCGAAGGAATATTGACGACCAGCCAATGCCAGAATCCCGAACCGGTCGGCGCATCTGGATCGTAGCAGGTGACGGCGAAGCTTTTCGTCCCGTCGGGAGCGCCCGACCATTTCAGGTGAGGCGAAGTGTTGCCGCCGGCGCAGCCAAAGCCGAAATCCGCCGAGAGGATCAAATCCTTCGGCAGGTAGTCGCCGTCCTTGAAGCTGTTGCTCGTGACCGTAAACGCCATGTACCGTCTCCTTGCCGATTCTTTCTCAGGTCTGCGTGCTCCCGAAGCCTAGTCCGGTCCGGACAAATCGCAATGACCTCTTTTTTCTCGACCAACCTGTTCGATCTTGCAATTTACGTCTGTCTATTCGTCGCCGTCGTGATGGGATTCATGACAGGATTGCTGCGCAGCCTCGCCACGATCTTCGGTTACATTGCGGGAATGGGCATCGCGGTTGCGAGCGCGCCACGCGTTACATCCCTGCTCGCGACCCAGCTGAAAATGCCTGCACCACAAACATGGCTGGTGATCCTGGCAATTTTCATCGCCGCGGGAGCCATGCTGAGCGCGCTGCTGCGCTTCGCCGTCAGCGAAATGGTCGGGCCCAGCATCAGCGTCCCGGATCGCATCGCGGGCGCAGCACTGGGGGCGCTCCGCATCGCACTACTCGCCCTGATGCTCGTCGTGGTGTTCGACCGCGTCATTCCACCCGGACAGGAGCCATCGTTCCTGAAAGGCTCGCAGTGGAGGCCGGTGCTGTCTTCGGCGGCGCAGCGTGGGCTCAATCACCTGCCGCCCGACGTCGAAGCTTATATCGAACGCCTGAAACGCCATCGGCGATTGTAGCGCAGCACTTAAGGCGCATCAGGGGCCGCGCCGCAAACGACCGCCGGCCTTCAACCGATCCGTCATGCCGGAGACGCTTCAGAATGCACGCACAGCCTTGCCCGGCTTTCTCGCGCTGACGGCCATTTTTCCGGCGTGATTACCACCCATTCCATCTTGTGACTGGCGCAACCAAGGCTGGAAGCGCTAGCCTATCGGGTCTGTCGGAGCGCAGAGGTCGCCATGGCGGAAGTCACCTACGAGATCGTCGAGCACGACGGCGGCTGGGCTTACAAGGTCGACGGCGTGTTTTCGGAGCCCTTCCCTTCACGTGCGGAAGCGCTTGCGGCGGCACAGCGCGCAGCCGCGGAGCAAACCGTTCCCGGTCATACCGAGACGATCGAATACGAAGATGAAAAAGGTCGATGGCACACCGAAACGGCCCGTGGCTCTGACCGGCCACATACACAAATCAAGGACAACTGACGCGCGCAGTACGTCTATTCGGGGGTAATGCATATGCTTTGGGTACGCTTTTTTGCGTTAGCGCTATTTCTGACACCGGCTGTGCCGTCCTACGCACAGAGCTTGTTGCCGTCATCTGCACCGACGATGCAGGACGTCGACCCGGGCGTCGACCACAGTGGGCGCGAGGCTGAGCTTGCCCCCGAGATGCGCCGCAAGTCGGTCTACTACCGCACCGAACAGCCGGCGGGCACGATCATCGTCAACACCGCTGACCGTTATCTGTACCTGATCATGGGCAATGGCGTGGCGCTGCGTTACGGCATCGGAGTTGGCCGTGACGGTTTCCAGTGGGGCGGAATCCAGAAGATCACGCTCAAGCGCGAATGGCCAGACTGGGTGCCGCCGCCTGAAATGATTCAGCGGCAACCTTATCTGCCGCGCTGGATGGCCGGCGGCCCCGGCAATCCGCTCGGCGCGCGTGCGATGAACCTCGGCGCGACGGTCTACCGCATCCATGGCACCAACGCGCCGGAAACGATCGGCCAAGCGGTATCGTCAGGCTGCTTCCGGCTGGTCAATCAGGACGTGATGGATCTCTACGATCGCGTGCCACTCGGCACCAAGGTGGTCGTGCAGCATCAATAAATAGAGTAAGTCCCGGGGTTATTCCCAAAGGCCATACGCAGACCATTTCGCTTCCGGAATTTCCTCGCCGATCGTGAAATGGAACGCCACCACGTTCATGTGGTCGGGCGTCGCTGTGCATTTGTACGTCAGCGCGTACCATTTTTTGCGGCTGCGAAAGGCGCCGCCGGTCACATCCAGCGTATTGCCCGATGTCTTCGGCTCGGCCGTGGCGTTTGCCACGGCACGGTCAGGGCGAAACTGCTTGGCCTCGTTGCGGATGCGCGTCATCGCGGTGTAGTCGCAGAGCTGCTCAAGCCGCGCCTCGGGAGCCAGCATTTTCAGGCTTCGTTCGAAGCGCCCGTCAGCCGCCACCGCGATTGTTCCCGAAATCGTCGCGGCCACTACCGCCAGTCCAAGCGCGCGCATTCTTTTCTTCCCCTGTTTCCGGCTCCGGCTCCATTTAGACGTGGTCGTGGACGCCGGACAACAGCGATGAGATTCTCGTTCAAAAATCAAGCGGGAAAATGTCAGGCGTATTTCGGATCGCGATCGAGCAGTTCGATCGAGATGCCCTGCGGGCCGCGCAGAAAGCACACCTTGATGCCGGGCCGCGGCGAGTGCGGCTCCTTGGTGAACTCCACTCCCTTTTTTCTGAGATCGGCGGCGATACTGTCGATTCCCGAAACTGCAAGGCCGAAATGGTCGAGGCCCTGGTAGGGCGTGTCCGGAGCCGGATTCACGCCGTCACCTGGCGTAACCTGCGCAGTGAAGATCATCGCGCCGCCAAGCCTGATATCGACGCGCGGCTTGCCTTGCTGCGTCGAGCGGATGATCTCCGCGCCGAACATGCGCTCGAACCACTGCGCCGTGGCTTCCGGATCCGGCGTGCGAAGATGGATGTGATCCCACTTGTAATCTGGCATTGGGTCTTCTCCGTTAAGGGCGCGGGAGCCTAGGCAGGGTGGAATGATGAGCGCAACAGCCTTGTTGCGTCGACATCCGAGACCGGACGATAATAAAGAGCGCACAATAATCGGGGGGAAAATATGACCATGCACGACCGCCGCAAATTCCTGCAGCTTTCCTCCGGCGCATTGGTGGCGCCAATATTTGCTCGGCCAGCGTTCGCGCAGGCAGCCTGGCCGGCGGCGCGGTCAATCCGCGCGATCGTGCCCTTCTCGGCCGGCAGCACCATCGACATTCTCGGCCGTATAATTCTTGATCCTCTGTCAAAGCAACTCGGTCAAACGATCGTGGTCGAGAACCGCGGCGGCGCCGGCGGGAGTCTTGGATCGGCCGCGGTCGCCAAAGCCGATCCCGACGGCTACACGGTGTTGATCAATGCAGCCGCACACTCAGGCGCGCCGGCCGCCTATCCCAACCTGCCGTACGACGCGGCAAACGATTTCGCCGCTGTCGCAAGTTTCGGCAATGTACCGAACGTTCTGCTGGTCGCGCCCTCGAAAGGCATCAAGACCGTGCAGGAACTGGTCGCTAAGGCAAAGAGCGGCAGCCTGAGCTTTGCGTCCGCCGGAGTTGGCAGCGCCACCCACTGGGCAGCTGAGAGATTTAATGTCAGCGCCGGCCTCAAGGTCACACATGTGCCGTTCCGTGGCGGGCCGGAAGCGCTAACGGAAGTGATGACTGGACGAGTCGATTATATCTTCATCGGCATTTCGTCCGGCCTTCCCTTCATTCAGAACAAACAACTGGTGCCGCTCGCTGTCAGCTCCGCCAGGCGATCGCCGACACTGCCGGACATTCCGACGACGCTCGAGGCCGGCTACAAGGATTCCGATTTCAATTACTGGAACGGCATGCTGGTGCCGGCGAAGACGCCGCGGCCGATCGTCGACCGGCTTTATTCGGAAATCACGAAAGTGCTTTCGCTTCCCGATGTTCAGCAGAAGCTGAAGGTGCAGGGCGTCGAGCCGGCGCCGCTGACCCCGGCCGAAATGGACGCCATGATCCGCCGTGAGATCGCGCTCAACATCAAGATCGCCAAGGAAGCCGGATTGAAGTTCAACTGACGCGAGGGCCGCGGAACTCCGTTGCCCAGATCTTGCCGCAAGTCTTGCGAAAATTTAATGCGCGAAAACCCGCGGCCAAATCGATTCCGAACGGCCCGTTCATAACCTATTCACGCGCAAAACGGGAACTTCGCGTTCACGCTGATTGTTGATGGCCTGCATAAGGAACGCAGGAAACGAGCGAAAAAGCCGTTCAATCGATACGAACTCAGCGAACCGGAGGAAGGTGCGCCATGACAACGACAAAGACACTGACTGCTCTCGCGGCTGCCGCGACCCTTGGATTCGTGGCGGTTGCCGCTCCGCAACCGGCCGAGGCCAGACACTGGGGCGGTGGCGGCGCCGTTGCTGCCGGCGTCATCGGCGGACTGGCCGCCGGTGCCATCATCGGCTCGGCCGTTCGTGGTCCCTACGGCTATTATGGGCCCGGGTACTACGCTTATGCCCCAGGCCCGTATTACGGCGGATGCTATTGGACCCGTCAGCGATTTTGGGACGGCTGGGGCTGGCGCGTCAGGCGTGTGCGGGTTTGTAATTAAGCCCTAGCCAAACACTGCGAAGGCGCGCAATAAGGTAAAGAAAAGCCCGGATTCGGTAACGTCTCCGGGCTTTTTCGAAAGAGGAGTGACGGACCGTTCAACAAAATTCCGACATTTTGGAACCGTCACTATCCTCGGTACGGGGACAGGTTTAACTTTCACCATCATCTCAATGGTCGGCCTATCTGCCCGACCTGACCTGGAGGGAATACCATGAAGAAGACGATGCTCGCGCTCGCGACGGTCGCTGCTGTGACGGTCGGGACAATGAGCGCCCCAACCACCGCCGACGCGCGGTGCTATGGCTGCGCGGTTGGCGCGGGCGTAGCAGCCGGCGTCATTGGCGGCGCCATTATCGGCGGCGCGATCGCCAACAGCCAGCCGCGCTACTACGCGCCGGCTCCCGGCTATGTGGTCTATGAAGGCTATGGTGCCCCCTATCCGGCCGCTTGCCCGGGCGGCCATTGGGCCCGCCGGCCGATCCACGACCGCTACGGCAACTTCATCGGCTGGAGCAAGCCGCGATTTATCTGCCCTTAAAGATCGCGTAACGAATTTGGGTGGATGATCCGGGCCAAACCAACAGTCGGCCCGAGAGGACACCCATGAAGCACATGATCATTGCGCTCGCCGCGGCCGGAACGCTGGCTGCGGCGTTGCCGTCTTCGGCGCAAGCACACTGCCGTGATTGCGGCGTCGCCGCTGGCGTTGTTGGCGGTCTGGCGGCCGGCGCCATCATCGGCTCGGCAATCGCCAATAGTGGCCCGGTCTATGTCGAGCCCGCGCCGGTCTACGTGGCGCCCCCTCCCGTGTATGTCGAGCCGGCGGAAACTATCGAAGATGGTGTCTGCCACATCGAACGCCGCAAAATCTGGATGGAAGGCTACGGCTGGCGCAGCCGTGGCGTCGAAGTCTGCGACTAAACCACCGGCTTACTGCCGCATGTGGTCGAGCACCGCGGCGGTCGGCCAGCAGTCGACTTTCAACCCGTTTTTCTTCTGGTACGTTCCGAGCGCAGCGCGCGTGAGCATTCCCGCTTTCCCATCGATCTTGTCCTTGTAAAGACCGAGCGCGGTCAGTCGCCGCTGCATGGTTTCCACTTGCGCCGTCTTGAGTTGTGCATTCTTGCTCCACGGCGTCTCGAACGGTTTGCCCCCCGCGATGCGATCGCTCAGATGTCCGACGAAGAGCACGTAGAGATCCGAAAAATTGTAATCCTTGAGCACGAAATAATTCTTCGGCGCGAGGAAGGATGGGCCGTAACTTCCCTCCGGCTGCAACAGTGACGCGTCGAGCGACAGTTCCGCCGGGCTCAGCTTGCGTCCATAGGCAGGCACGAAGCCAAGCCCGATCCATCCTCGAACCGGCTTGATGACTTCGGGCACGCCGATGCTGCAGTCGGCATTGGCCGGCGCATGCACCTCGATCGCCCATGGCTCTCCAGGGCGCCAGCCTTTGCCGACGAGCTGTTTCGCCGCCGAGGCGAGTGCGTCAGGCACCGAGTGCCAAATATCGATCCGCCCGTTGCCGTCGAAATCGACGGCGTATTTGTAAAATTCGGATGGCAGGAATTGCGTAAGCCCCATGGCGCCGCCCCAGGACGAACGCATGTCGGCGCGCGGCGCGCCGTCTTGAAGCATTTTGAGAGCATGCAGGAATTCATTGCGGAAGAAATCCTTGCGCTTGCCGAGATAGGCCTGAGTCGCGAGCACGCGGATGGCGTCCTGACCGCGAAATTCGTGCGAGAAGCCGCTTTCGCGCGCCCAAATCGCGAGCAAGATATTGCCTGGTACACCGATTTCTCTCTCGATCCGCGCCAGCGTGTCGCGGTATTTCGCCGCGAGTTCCTTTCCGCTCGAAGTGAACGACCGGAATGCACTCTCGCGCAGATACTGCGCGGGTGTCTGAACGAATTCCGGTTGCTCCGGTTGCTTCTCGGGCTTACCCGGAATGGCGAGATCAGGAAGCGAAAAATCCGGCTCGAGGCCGCGCACAGCAGCATCGAAGGTTACGCGCGAGACGCCGAGCGCCTGCGCGTCGGGCCACACCGACTGAAGCCAGCGGTCGAACGCGGCATCGGGACGAGCCGTCACCACCGATAGCAGCAACCACAGAAGAACAAAAACCGCGCGTCCAGTCATGTCGGCAAACTAGTCCGAACCGGCGCGCTGCTCCACCGGCAGCAGCCCAAATGCCGGCGGCGGGATGCGCCGGCGTGAAGCCGCTTCATAGGATGCGGCGACAAGCAACAAGACATCTTCCTTGCCCGGCTCGGCGCGGAA
This sequence comes from Pseudolabrys sp., assembly GCA_036557605.1. Lineage (GTDB taxonomy): Bacteria > Pseudomonadota > Alphaproteobacteria > Rhizobiales > Xanthobacteraceae > Pseudolabrys. The sequence continues at coordinate 31,826 of DATBHE010000143.1, read as the reverse complement.
CACCAGCGAAAACGGGAGTCCGGGCTCTGGAATTGTGGTCGGCTTGTCTGAGGGGACGTGAAGGTAAGACTTGCCGTCGGCACTGAGCTGATAGACTGGATCGTAGACCGTGGTCACAAAGCCCGCCGGTATGAGCACTTCCGTCAGCCCGGCATTTGGGCCGCTCAGCGACTCCATAGTGAGGTTGTTGCGGAACCCCTGCCCCGCGCCGCCGATCTTGCCGGGCGGCCAAGGCGTGTGCAAACGAACCAACACATCGAGCCGGTTTTCCAGCATCACCATCATGTCGGCGCGCCGCAAAAGCTCGCGCAGCATAATGCGCTCGGCGATGTTCTGCCGCCCGCCGAGCGGGTTGCGCAGATCGGCGACTTCGTCCCAGTTCAGCCAACTGGCGCGTTGGTCGTCGCCCCAGAATTTCGAGCGTTTGTTCAGTTCGGTGAAATCGGTCAGCGTCTCGGTGAAACCTTTGCCTTTCCAGTCGGCAGCACGGCGCGACAGATATTGATTGATGTGGAAGCGAAACGCAGTCTGCGGCGCTTGGTGCTGGACCGTAGCGAGATCGAGATTCGAGGGCGGCGGAATGCGTCCCTCAGCCAAATCGAGCATGTAGTCGATCGGCTTCATCTTGCCGGAGCCGAAGATTTTTCCCGGCTCGAACTCAATTGGCCGGATCGCCGCCGCGAATTCCTTGAATACCGGCTGCCCGTCACCAGCGAGCCGGAAAAGGATGTCCGGCATGAAAACAGGTACCAGCCGCGCCAACGCGACCCTGTAATCCACCGTCATCTGCTCGATATCGGGGTCGCGCTTCCAGAGCGGGTCTGACGATTCGACCAAGGTCGCGCCAAGCTTACCGCCGAGGACCGACTTAATTTCCTGCGCCGCCGCCGTCGTGATCGGCACTTCGGTCATGTTGCCGGGCCGCACGGTCATCGACTCTCGGATCACGCCGATCCGCAATCCCTTTAGGGAAACGGCGGGCCCGGTGTGGCGCACATAGCTGTCGAGCACCGATGAGCGCGGCACCGTGGTGAAGGGATCGCGCGGATCGTAATAGCCCTGCTCCGGATCCTTGAGCGCATCGAGCACCTTTGCCGCATCGCCAATCGTGCGGGCGAGGATGCCCGACCGGTCAACATGGATATCGGCGCCGATTGCGCCTCCGTCGAACCCGAGAAGTGCCTTGTGGGGCAGGATAAGCGCGACCGCATTGTGATTAGCCGGACCACGGCACGACGCGCGCGTTTCCTCGCCGAGGCTGCACATGACCATGTTGGTGGATACGGAAACACCGGAGCCGGAGCTGGAGCCGAGAGAAGCCGCGCGCGTGGTGTCATAGGGATTGGACGGATTGCCCGCCCAGGTGCTGCGCTGATAGCCGAGCGTCGATGTGAGCACCTTGTCAGGCTTGTACGGCCCGCCGGGATCATCGGGTCGGCCGTTATATTCGGTATTCACCGCCTTGGCGAAGATGATTGCGCCCTTGTTGCGCAGCTGTTCGACCAGGACGTGATCGCGTGCCGGGAAATCGATGTCGTAGCGACCATCGCCGCCGCCGGTCGAGCGCATATCTTTGGTGTCGAATGGATCCTTGAACGAGAAAACAACACCATACATCGGCATCTTCGCAAGGTCGGGATTGCGCCCGTATGTGGCATCAAGCTCGGCTGCACGCTCGAGCGCATCGGGAAGATTCCGGAAATATTCACACACCGGCGGCGCGCCTTTCGGCAAAGGCCCTTTCGAGGGGTGCAGGTCATAATCCCCGCGGCACGTCACGGAGCGTTCGCCGCGAATGTTGAGCGTGGCCAGCGCGTTGACCTGCCCCGCATTTGGCTTGCCGACGGTCATCCCGAATTGCTGCTGCACCGAAGGATCGGACGCCGTCGCCTCCATGCGGCCGAACTCGAGTGGCGGACCTTTATACTTGTCGAAATCCGGCAGCAGGTCGGACGCCTTGACGGTTTGCGTCGGAAATTTCAGTGGCTTGCCGCCGCGCACGTTGCCGCGCGCTTCAGGTACAGGCGCCCCATCCTTTGTAACGAGCAGATTGGATGTGCCGTTGAAGGCTCGCACGCGCGCGAGGTAATGCTTTACGACATCGACACAGGTGGTCTCGCCCGCCTTGATCGCGACATGCAGCTCCTTGATCGTCGCCTCTTCAAGAACGAACGGTTTTTTTGGCGCGCGGGTCGGCTTATTCATGGGCGGTACTTCCTGCCGCCGAGATTAGAGGTTCAGATCAATGGGCGGAAGCGGAATGCGAGCGGGCCCTGTCGTAGGCAGCCTGGCTGATGTGCTCGACGACGGCGATCCCGATCGCCGACATCACGAAGAGAGCGTGGATCAGCGCCTGCCACATGACACCGGTTTCGGTATAGGGGGCGTCAGGCTTTCCGAGCGAGCCTGCATAAATAAAGACACGGAGCAGATGGATAGAGGAGATGCCGATGATCGCCATGGCGAGCTTGATCTTCAGAACGCTGGCATTGACGTGCGACAGCCATTCCGGCTGATCAGGGTGCCGTTCGAGTTCAAGACGCGACACGAACGTCTCATAGCCGCCGACAATCACCATGATCAGCAGATTGGAAATCATCACAACGTCGATCAAAGCCAGCACCACGAGCATGATTTCCTGCTCGGTCAGGTTCATGGCGCCATGGACGAGGTGCCATAGCTCTTTCATGAACAGGATGACGTAGACGCCTTGCGCGACGATGAGACCAAGATAGAGCGGCAGTTGCAGCCAGCGTGAGCTGAAGATGAGCTGGGGAAGCGGACGCAGGCCCCGCATGCCCCTCGGAGGAATGGCGTCGTCAGCAGCCATCGACATAGTTGGTCATCCCCATTGAATGCATCGCACGCCCAAGACGGACGCCGGCGAAACTTATGCGATTCGGGATGGCCGAAGGATGGCGGCGGTTCAGCGGCTGAACTTTTTGTACTTCAATCGATGCGGGATTACGGAGTCTGTGCCTAAACGCCGCATCTTGTCCTGCTCGTAATCCTGGAAGTTGCCCTCGAACCACTCGACGTGGCTGTCACCTTCGAACGACAGAATGTGGGTAGCGATGCGGTCGAGGAACCAGCGGTCATGGCTGATGATGACCGCACAGCCCGCAAAGTCTTCCAGCGCTTCTTCCAGGGCGCGCAGCGTGTCGACGTCGAGGTCGTTGGTCGGCTCGTCGAGCAGCAACAGGTTCGCGCCAGACCGCAGCATCTTCGCAAGGTGCACGCGATTGCGCTCGCCGCCGGATAGTGAGCCGACCTTTTTCTGCTGGTCGGCGCCCTTGAAGTTGAACGAGGCGCAATAGGCGCGCGAGTTCATTTCCTTCTTGCCGAGAAGGATCATGTCATTGCCTTCGGAGATTTCCTCCCAGACGGTCTTCTTGCCATCGAGGCTGTCACGCGACTGGTCCACGTAACCGAGACGCACCGACTCCCCGATCTTGATCGTGCCCTTGTCCGGCTTCTCCTGCCCAGTGATCATGCGGAACAGCGTCGTCTTTCCGGCGCCATTCGGGCCGATCACACCGACAATGCCGCCAGGCGGCAACTTGAAAGTAAGATCATCGATCAGCAGGTTCTCGCCGAAACCCTTCGACAGATGGTCGAAGTCAATCACGTTCTGGCCGAGCCGCTCAGCCACCGGAATGGTGATCTGGGCGACCGTATTGACCTTGGCATTGGCGATCTTGAGCAGTTCCTCATAGCGCTGGTAGCGTGCCTTGGATTTTGCCTGACGTGCCTTCGGCGAAGAGGAAATCCATTCACTTTCGCGCGCGAGCGTGCGCTGGCGGGCTTCATCCTCGCGCTGTTCCTGCTCCAGCCGCTTTTGCTTCTGCCCGAGCCAGGACGTGTAGTTGCCCTGGTAAGGGATACCGCGGCCGTGATCGAGCTCGAGAATCCAGCCGGTGACATTGTCGAGAAAGTAGCGATCGTGGGTAACGATCAGGATCGCCCCAGGATAGTTGCGCAGATGGCCTTCCAGCCAGTTCACGCTCTCAGCATCGAGGTGGTTGGTCGGTTCGTCAAGCAGCAGCAGATCAGGCTGGTCCAGCAGCAGCCGGCAAAGCGCCACGCGCCGGCGCTCGCCGCCCGAGAGCTTCGTCACGTCGGCATCGTCCGGCGGGCAGCGCAGCGCATCCATGGCCTGATCGACCTGGCTGTCGAGATCCCACAAGTTTTTGGCGTCGATCTCGTCCTGCAGCTTGGCCATCTCATCGGCGGTTTCGTCCGAGTAGTTCGACGCAAGCTCGTTGTACCGGTCGAGTAGCGCCTTCTTGGCTTGGACGCCCTGCATAACGTTCTCGCGCACGGTCATCTGCGGATCGAGTTGCGGCTCCTGTTCGAGATAACCAACGCGGGCGCCTTCAGCGACCCAGCCTTCGCCAGTAAAATCCTTGTCGATGCCAGCCATGATGCGCAGCAGCGTCGACTTGCCGGAGCCGTTGACGCCGAGAACGCCAATTTTGGCGTCTGGATAAAAGGACAAGTGGATATTGTCCAAAACCTTCTTCGACGGCGGATAGGTCTTGGTCAGACCCTGCATGTGATAGATGAATTGACGCCCGTTCATTGAATTCCTGAAACCTCTGCCCTGCGGCCCGAATCCGCCGGGCGCGCTTACGCGCAACCGCACGTTATGTCGGGAAATGCGGGGCTGATGTAACGGCGGAACCGCGAAAGAGCAAGCGCGCCCTCCCTCACCTGCCTATGCGATTGAAGTAAACCTCTGGAAAGGTTGATCGCAGAAAGTATGCCGGGAACGAGCTCGGGTACCTGTTCTTAACCGGTTCGGTCTCATGATCGCCCACACATGAACCTTGGCGCCGGATCCGACGACCAAGGGACAAGAGGACCGGATTGTCCGCCTTGTCAGTGGGAGTTGGACCATGGGTCGCGCTATTTTGGCCATCTCGGGTTCCGCGATTTCGTTGCTTCCCCGCCCATTTGCGACGGTTAGCAATATCGTCGCCGTTTTCTGGCATGAGCTGACCCGCGACGCGGTCCGTCCCTACCGGCCGGAACTGCACTATATGCGCGGTCCCGGTCCCGCCTGGCGCGCCAAGTACGGCCAGCCAACGGCCTAAACCCCCTATCTTTTCGGTTTGCCCGCCCTAAATTGGCGCGCCCCGCTCGCGGGGCGCTTACGAAGGGAGTTTGAGAGGCATGGTTCGAGCTGCAATTCTGGATGATTACCAGAACGTTGCGATGGGTTTCGCCGACTGGTCGCCGATCGCGAAAGACGTCGAGATCAAGGTCTTCAACACGCCGTTCGGCAGCCAGGACGAGGCGATCAAGGCGCTGCAGGGCTTTGCCATCGTGGTCGGCATGCGCGAGCGTACCCCCTTTCCACGCAAGGTCATTGAGGCCTTGCCCGACCTGAAGCTACTGATCACGACTGGAGCTCGAAACAACTCATTCGACATCAAGGCCTGCGCCGAGCGAGGCGTCACGGTCTGCGGGACCGGTGGAATCGGTAGCCCGACGAGCGGCATTGTTTTTGGCCTGATGCTGGAACTCACTCGCCGGATCGGCTTTGAAAACGCCCGGCTGAAGGCCGGCGCACCATGGCAAACGACAATTGGACGCGACCTCGAAGGCCTCACTCTCGGCATCCTTGGTCTTGGCAAACTTGGCCAGCGCTCGGCCGCCATCGGCAAAGCCTTCGGCATGAAGACCATCGCCTGGAGTCAGAACCTGACCGAAGAGAAGGCCAAGGCCGCGGGCGCGGACTTTGTCTCCAAGGATGATCTTTTCGGCACCGCCGATTTCGTTACCATCCACCTGGTGCTGAGCGACCGCTCGCGCGGTCTGGTAGGTGCAAAAGAATTGAACCTGATGAAGAAGTCGGCTTACCTCATCAATACATCTCGCGGCCCGATCGTCGACGAAAAGGCGCTGATCGCAGTCTTGCGGTCGAAGTCAATTGCCGGTGCAGGTCTGGACGTTTTCGATATCGAGCCGCTGCCGCTCGATCATCCGTTCCGTAAGATGGACAACGTCGTGATTACGCCGCACCTCGGCTACGTCAGTGAGCAGAACTATCGGAAATATTTTCCAGACATTGTCGAGGATATTCGTGGCTGGCTCGACGGCAAGCCTGTGCGGGTGATCACCTAAGTTTTTGGCGATGGCGCGGGTTTGCTTCCCTCTTCTATAGTTGTTTGAGAGGGAAAAGAGGTCGTCGCGCTTCAGAGTCCGAACAGCTTCGCCGCGTTGTTATAAGCGACGTCGGCGCGTACTGACTCGTCGAGCTGCACCGTGTCCATGAACAATCCTGCGCCTTCCGCATCGAAGGGATAATCGGCCGAGAACATCACGTGCTCACGGCCAAGCGCGCCGATCGAACAGTGCAGCGGCGGGCCGTCATACATACCCGACGTGGTGACCCAGACGTTTTCCTTGATGTATTGCGACGGCGGCTTCGGCAAGTTCCAGCCATAAGGCTTCGAGCGGCTGTCGAACCGCCAGAGCAGGAAGGGCAAGGTTTCGCCGAGATGACCCAGCAACAGCTTCGCTTTCGGATAGCGATGGAAGACGCCGCCCGAGATAATACGCAAGGCATGTGATCCAGTTTCGACGCCCCAGCCCCACATCGGGCGCACCAGCACATTGTAACCCGCGAGCACCGGCAGAGCGGCGACCGGATCGGCTGGATGCAAGTAGACCGGTGCATCGAGCGCCGCCGCGCGTTCCCAGAAAGGATCGTAGGTGCGGTCGTCGAGATATCTACCATTCGTGTGGCCGTTGACCATTGCACCGCAAAACTTCAGATCGCGCACGCAGCGCTCGAGTTCGTCGGCGGCGGCCTTGGCATCCTGCATGGCAAGATGCGCTAAGCCGGAATAGCGGTCCGGGCGTTTCTGAATTTCTTTAGCCAGGAAATCATTCGAGGCGCGCGCGGCGCGCGCAGCGATTGCAGCATCAGGCTCCGTCTGTACGCCGGGGCCTGCGATTGCCAGGATCGCCCGCGCGATGCCGTGCTGTTCCATCATCTTCAGACGCTGTTCACCGAAGTCGGTCAGAGCTGCGTAAAGCTGCGCGGTCTTGGTGGGCGCGACATCGATCATTGTCGGCCGCCAATACGGCTCGGTGGCAGGATCCAGAAAATGCTCCTCGAGCGCGATCTTTTTGACCATTGCATTGCCTCCGCTCGACCAATTCATTTTTGTGTTTAAGCTGTATCGGATTTTGGGCTAACGTGACCCACGATGCAAGGCGGCTTCAGATCGCCGGTGCCGTCGAGGACGCTTCATGAATCGGCTTGTGACCAACGACAAGAGCCAGGTGCAGGTGATCGCGCGGGCAGCAACGATTCTGCGCGCATTGGAAGAAGAAAACACCGGTCTGAGTCTGGGTCAGATTGCACAGCGCGTGAATCTCGCTCGATCGACCGTCCAACGCATTGTTGCCGCGCTCGAAACGGAAAAATTGGTCATTGCCGCGACGCCGAACGGACGCGTGCGGCTCGGACCGACGATCCTGCGGCTCGCCGCCTCGGTGCGCAGCGACTTCGTCGCCATGGCGCGTCCGTTCCTCGAGCGCCTGTCAGAAGAACTGCACGAGACCGTTGATCTTTCGACGGTGAAGAAAGATCACCTCGTTTTCATCGATCAGGTCATCGGCTCGCAGCGGCTCCGCGCTGTGTCGGCCGTCGGCGACACGTTCCCGCTCTACTGCACGGCCAATGGCAAGGCCTATCTCGCACAACTAAGCGACAAGGCCATCGAGGCGCTGATCGGCCGCGCTTACGAAGCAAGAACACCAAAGACGCTCACACGGTTCGATGCCCTGCTGGCCGACCTCAAGTCGGCGCGGCGCAACGGCGTCGCCTACGACCGCGAGGAACATACATTGGGCATCTGCGCGGTCGGCGTGGCGATGCATGACCCGCTTGGCAACGCGATTGCTATTTCCGTTCCGGTGCCGAGTCAGCGCTTTCCAAGCCGGCAGACGCTCGTCGCCGAGCGTCTGGTCGCCACCAAAAAAGCCCTGGAGACTCATATGAATTCTTCGGCCGCCTGAGTGCGGGCGCTGGACACTTTCGAAATAATGCGAAGGGAGGAAGCCGTGGCGAAAAGAATTCGCGGCGTGATGTTGGAGGAAAATCTCAAAAACAGCATGGGACTGGAGTTCTACAATCTGTCCCACCGCTTCGGCTATCAGTCCCCGAACTGGCCGTATTTCGAGGACGTCAAGATCGAACGCATCCACTACATGGCGAAATCGGGCGTCCTGTCGCAACGGATCACGACCTCGATGCACAATACAACGCACATCGACGCGCCCGCGCACGTCATGCAGGGTACGCCGTTCATTGACGAGGTACCGCTCCCGCACTTCTTCGGCTCGGGCATCGTCGTATCAATTCCGAAGAACAAGTGGGAGCCGATCACCGGCGACGATCTGGAAAAGGTCTGCGGCAAGATCGTGCGGCCGCGCGACGTGATCGTCGTCAACACCGGCTGGCACAAGTTCTATGAGGACAGCGAGGACTATTTCTGCCGTGCGCCGGGCTTCGTGCCGTCGGCGGGCGAATGGTTCGTCAAAAAGAAAGTCAAGGTCGTCGGGCACGACACGCAGGCGAACGACCATCCGCTGGCAACTGCGATCGGCCCACAGCGCAATGGGCCGCTGCATCCACATCTGGCCGAGGAATATCGTGAGTGGTCCGGCGGCCGCGACTGGAAAGATGATTTTCCGGAATGGGAGCCGGTTCACCGGATTCTCTTCAACAACGGCATTCTCGGCATCGAGAACGTCGGCGGCGACATCGACAAAGTGACCGGAAAACGCTGCACCTTCGCCTATTTCCCGTGGAACTGGGAACGCGGCGACGGTTGCATCGTGCGCCTGGTCGCGATCGTGGATCCATCCGGCAAATACCGTATCGAACGCGGGAGGAAATTCTGATGATCGTCCGCAAGCTCTCCGAGGCAAAGCCTTATGAGGCGCCAAACCATCGCGGTTATGAATCCCTCCGCATCTACGGCGCGGAAATGGGCGGATCGCAGACGCTCGTTTTCGGCATCTCGCATTTTCAGCCTGGCGGCGGCGCCGGGCCTGACGCCTCCCCGCCGGAAAAAATCTACCATGTGCTCGAAGGTGAGCTGACCGTGATCGCGGGCGGCAAGGAGCAAGTGGCGAAGCCAGGCGATACTGTTTTCATCGCGCCGAACGAAAATCGCGAGATCATCAATCGCGGCAAAGATGTTTGCACAATCCTGGTCGCGGTTGCCGCACCGAAATGAGACCTAACATGAGTGACTTTCTAAAAAATCCTTTGTCCCTGTTCGACATCAAAGGCAAGACGGCCATCGTAACAGGCGCCTCGGGCGCCTTCGGCGCGCTCGCTGCGAAAACGTTTGCGGGCGCGGGGGCCAATGTCGTGCTCGCGGCAAGTAAGGCAGACGATCTGAAAAACGTGGCGGCGGAATGCGAGAAGCTCGGCGGCAAGACTGAGATCATCGCGCTGCGCCCGAGTTCCGAGGAAAACTGCGAGAAGATCGTCAAGGCTGCCGTCGACAGGTTCGGGAGGGTCGACATTCTCGTCGTCGCCTCTGGCCTCAACAAGGTTTCCAAGATCACCGACCAGAAGGTGGAAGACTTTCTCGAGGTGATGGATGCCAACGTCAACCAATCATGGCTGATGGCACGTGCTGCCGGAAGGCAGATGCTCAAGCAGGGTCTAGACGGCAAACCTGGCGGCAAGGTGATACTGACCTCTTCGGCGCGCGGATTGCTCGGACACCCTGCCGGCTACAGCGCCTACTGCGCGTCGAAATCCGCAGTCGACGGAATCACCAAGGCGCTCGGCTGTGAATGGGGCGAGACGGGAATCACCGTGAATGCGCTCGGCCCTACGGTCTTCCGTTCTCCGCTGACGGCATGGATGTACGAAGACAGCGAGCGAGCGCAGACCGTGCGCAAAGGGTTCCTGGCGCGCGTGCCAAAAGGCCGGCTTGGCGAGCCGGAAGATCTCGCCGGGCCGCTGCTGTTTTTGGCCTCCAAAGCATCGGATTTTTACACTGGCCACGTTCTCTATGCCGACGGCGGCTACACCGCGGGATGACGATGGCGACAGCGGGTGTTGCCGTGATTGAACAGACGCAAGAGGAAAGTCATGACCGTTGTCGACATCTATTGTCACATTTATCCGGATCGCTTTTTCCAGGAGATGACCAAGGCTGCCCCGAACCTCGAAAACATCGGAAAGCGGCTACGCGGTGTGACCAAGCTGTTCGACCTTGATACGCGCTTCAAGGAAATGGACGAGTTCGGCGACTATCGGGAGATTATCTCCCTGCCCAATCCTGCCATCGAGGACATCGCGCCTCCCGACGTCGGTCTCAACCTCGCGCGGATCGCAAACGACTCGATGGCCGAACTTTGCCGGCAGCATCCGGATCGGTTCCCCGCTTTTGCAGCCGCGCTGTGCCTCACCGATGTCGAGGGCTCGATTGCCGAGGCTCGCCGCGCCATCAAAGATCTCGGCGCGCGTGGCGTCCTGATCTACACCAACATCGCCGGCGAACCGCTCGACCAGCCGAAATTCGAGCCGATCTTCGCGACGATGGCTGAACTGGACCTTCCGATCTGGCTTCACCCGGTCGGCACCGCAGCAATGCCGGATTATCCGGCCGAGAAAAAATCGCGATTTGAAATGTGGTGGTGCTTCCATTGGCCCTACGAGACATCGGTGACGATGGTACGCCTCGCATTTTGGGGACTATTCGACCGCTATCCTAAATTGAAGATCATCACACATCATCTGGGCGGCATGATCCCCTATTACGACGGCCGCGTTGGTGACGGTCTGAAGGTTCTTGGACAACGGACCTCGGATGAAGACTATTCAAAAATTTTGCCGTCGCTGAAACGGCCGCACATGGACTATCTTCATGGATTCTACGCCGACACCGCGATGTTTGGCGGCGGCCCGCACGCAACGAGATGCGGTCTCGAATTTTTTGGTGCGGATCAAGTGGTGTACGCGACCGATACCCCGCTCGGCCCAATTGCACCGACGATCAAAACCATCGATGCCCTCGGCCTTTCAGATGCGGATCGCGGGAAAATTTTTTCCGGAAACGCGGAAAAGCTGCTCAATATGAAGTTCCAGTAATTACGTCTGATCGCTTTTGCCCTTCTTCCTCTTTTTGCTTCGACGTTCGTCGGATGAACCGACGCCCTGTACCGGTGTCCAGCTCGGCGGATCACTTGCAGGGAAACTTTCATCGGAATTGACGATCACATCATCTTCCTGTTGCTCAATTCGCTCGCGTTCTTGGTCGCCGCGCTTTTTCACATTCTCAGTGCGCGAGCGTCCCATCGGTTTGTCGATCATCCTGCTCTCCTATGAACCGAAGCCTGCCATGCGAGATTTTCGCGAGTCCAATAGGAACTACCGATAGTCGAGAGACGTTCCAAACTGACACCGGGTCCCGACGTAGCAAGAGATTTCGGGGTGGAACTATGACGAAACACGCCCCCACTGCGGCAAGTACCGCTTCAAGTACGGGTTGGAGCCGACGGAATTTTCTTAAATCCACTGTGGCCTCTTCAATGACTGTCAGCTTGCTAGAGCGCGCGCGTGCGGACAACCCAGCCCCCGAAAAACCAACGGATGGAACCGAACCGCATACCACCCTGCGGATCAACGGAAGAGATTACCGGCTCACGCTCGACACGCGGACGACTTTGCTCGACGCGTTGCGCGAACATACGGGTCTGACGGGCACCAAAAAAGGTTGCGACCACGGTCAGTGCGGCGCCTGCACTGTTCTCATCGACAATCGACGGGTGCTCTCATGCCTGACTTTTGCCGCGATGGCGGAGGGGCAGGAAATCACCACGATCGAAGGCCTGACGAAGTCCGATGGCACGCTGCATCCCATGCAGCAGACATTCATCGACCATGATGCGTTCCAGTGCGGCTACTGCACGCCGGGGCAAATCATGTCAGCGATCGCCTGCGTCCATGAAGGTCATGCGGAGACCGATGCGCAGATCCGTGAATTCATGAGCGGCAATCTTTGCCGCTGCGCTGCCTATCCGAACATTGTCGAGGCGATCAAATATGCAAAGCCGCTGATGGAAAGGGCCTGATATGCGCCCATTCGCTTATTCACGCGCCGACAGCGTGCAGACAGCAATTCGTGCGCCGACGGTCGCAGACGCCCAGATTGAGAGCGCCAGCGTACACGCGTCGCACCAATATGTTGCCGGTGGCACGACGCTCATCGACCTGATGAAACTCGACGTGATGCGCCCGCGGAGCGTCACGGACATCAATGCACTTGAGCATACGCCGTCGGGCGAAATCAGTTTCGGCCCGCGCGGTCTTCATCTCGGCGCCTTGGTACGCATGTCGGATGCAGCCGATCATGCCGATATCCGGGAAAACTATCCGGTGATTGCACAATCGCTGGAACTTGCCGCCAGCGCCCAAATCCGCAACATGGCCTCGCTCGGCGGCAACGTTCTGCAGCGCACGCGCTGCACGTATTTCAGGGACACGTCGTATAAGGCCTGCAACAAGCGTGAGCCGGGCTCGGGGTGTGCGGCGCTGGAAGGCATCAACCGGTCCCATGCGGTGCTCGGCACGAGTGAGCGTTGCGTTGCCTCCTATCCGGGCGATTTCGCCCAGGCATTGATCGCGCTTGACGCCGAGGTTGAACTGGCTGGCCCGGGAGGTTCGCGCCGGATCCATTTCGAGGAGCTTCATCGGCCCCCGGGCGAGATGCCGCACATCGAGACCATACTCGAGCCCGGAGAGCTCATTCTCGCCTTCATAGTGCCCTCGGCATCATGGATAAAGCGTTCGCTCTATCTGAAGGTTCGCGATCGTCAGTCATACGAATTCGCCCTCGCCTCCGCTGCTGTCGCCCTCGATATCGACGCCGGCTCGGTTCGTGAAGCCCGCATCGCTCTTGGCGGCGTCGCCGCCTTGCCTTGGCGGGCGCACGAAGCGGAGCAGAAATTGAAGGGCCGCAGGCCCGACGATGAGGCTTTCGACGAAGCCGCCTCCATCGCGTTCGCCGGTGCCAAACCGCGCGAACACAACGCTTTCAAGATCCAGCTCGGAAAGCTCACTTTGGTGAGGGCTTTGCGCCAGGCCGCGACCATGGAGCTGTAGTCATGAATCGTGCCGCACCAGAACCGAAACGCAACATGGGCCAGCCAGCCCCACGTCTAGACGGCCGGCTGAAGGTGACCGGCGAAGCGCGCTACGCCTCGGATTTTCCGGTAGCGAACCCGGCCTATGCGTTTCTCGTCACCAGTTCCATCGCAAAAGGACGCATCGAAAAGATCGAGCTCGCGAACGCGCTTGCGGTGCCGGGCGTCATCGAAATTCTCACCTATCAGAACGTCAGTGGCTTGAAAGATGTCAAAGCCTCTGCCAGCGGCGGCAGCGCGACAACGTCCGTGCAGAGCCTAGGACCCGAGATCTGGCACGATGGGCAAATCATCGCCATCGTGCTTGCCGACAGTTTCGAGGCCGCCCGCGAGGGCGCCTATAAAATGGACGTCACCTACAATTCCGTGCCCCCGAGCGCGAGTTTCGACTCCCCGGGCGTGACCGAAGAAGACGCCAGCAAAGTCAATGAGCGCGCCAAGAACCCGCCGCAAGCGGGTGACGCCGAAGCGGCGATAGCATCCGCGGACGTGGTGCTCGACGCCGAATATGGAACGCCGACTCAGCACCACAATCCGATCGAATTGTTCACCACCACCTGTGTCTGGAATGATGGCCAACTGACGATCTATGAACCGAGCCAATTCGTCTTCGGCGTGAAGAACAGCACGGCTCAGAAGCTGGGCATCCCGGCTGAAAAGGTCCACGTTGTGAATCCCTATGTAGGCGGCGCGTTCGGATCCAAAGGGCAATTCTCGCCACGCACGGGCTTCATCGCGCTGGCGGCGAAGAAGCTCAATCGGCCTGTGAAACTGGTCGCAACACGCGATCAAGGCTTCACCATCCAGACCTACCGCGCGGAAACGCGACAGCGCATCCGCATCGGCGCGCGACGCGACGGCAAAATTGTCGGACTTGTCCACGAAGGACAGGAAGTCACTTCACGCCCCGACCCTTACGCAGTCGCTGGCGTCGAAGACAGCGCGCGGCTCTACCATTACGGCGCGGTGAAAACGCATGTGACGCTCGTTCATGCCGATCGTAACACGCCCGGTTTCATGCGTTCCCCGCCGGTGGTGCCCTATATCTATGGGCTCGAAAGCGCGCTGGATGAGCTCGCTGTAAAGCTCGACATGGATCCGATTGAGCTGCGGCGCGTCAACGATTCCATGACCGACAGTATGGGCAAGCAGTGGTCGAGCCGGTCTCTGATGCAGTGTTACGATGAGGCGGCAAAAGCCTTCGGTTGGTCAGGACGCGATTCCAAGCCCGGATCAATGCGTGACGGCGACTGGCTGGTCGGCTGGGGCTGCGCAAGCGCCGTCTATCCAACGCACGTCGGTGCGGCAGCGGCACGTGTGCGTCTGATGACGGATGGCCAGACGCGTGTACAGATTGCGGCCCACGAAATCGGCAATGGCGCTTATACCGTCATAGGGCAGATGGCGGCCGAGCGGCTTGGCGTGCCGCTTTCATCCGTGACGGTCGAGCTCGGCGATACGAGCTTGCCGCCAGCACCTGTGGCCGGAGGCTCAAACACGACCGCAAGCGCGTGCTGCGCCGTCATGAAGGCTTGCGACGCTATCCGTCACAAGCTCTATGGCTCCAGCGAAACCGTCGGCGGCGGCGGCGCGACGAACGAAGCCGCCGGCGGCAACAGCCTTGAAGCCGCTTTCAAGCAGCTCAAGGTCGGTGCCATCGAGGAATACGCCGAATATCTGCCACCAGGTGCCAAACCTGACGCCATCAAGAATCTCTATGCCGGCAAGCCCTATCTCGGCGGCGGCTCTCACGGCGAAAAACTGATGTATGCGCTGGGTGCCGAATTTGTTGAGGTCCGGGTGCACTCGCAAACGCGGGAAATTCGGATACCGCGCATAGTCGGCGCCTTCGCGGCAGGCAAGCTGATGAACACGCGCACCGCACGAAGCCAATACATGGGCGCGATGATCTGGGGAATCAGTTCGGCCCTGCACGAAGCCACCGAGATCGACCCCCGCGTTGCGCGTTATGTCAATGACAATCTCGCCGACTATATGGTCCCCGTGAACGCCGATATCGATCAGCTGGACGTCATCCTAGTTCCGGAGGAAGACAATTTCGTCAACCCGGCAGGCGTCAAAGGCATCGGCGAACTTGCCAATGTCGGGACCGCCGCGGCCGTTGCCAACGCGGTCTATCACGCAACCGGCATTCGCGTGCGGCAACTGCCAATTCGACTGGAAAAACTTTTAGTCGTTTAGTCAGGCGGCCTTGGCGAGTTCTCTTGCGCATACTTTGAGGTCGGCGACAAATTTTCTGTATTGCGCGCGTTTGTCGGCCTCGTCATCGATGCGCAGTATGTACGAAGGATGGATCGTCGCCAGCATGCGGCCACCATCCTGCAGCGTCAGAACCTGACCACGAATTTTATTGATGCTCGTCGGACGGCCTGAAATGCTGCGCACGGCGGTTGCACCAAGCGCCACGACGATGTCGGGTTTCACGAGCACGCGCTCGAAATCGAGCCACCAATGGCATCGGTCGATCTCGTAGGTATTTGGACGCTTGTGCAATCGCCGTTTTCCGCGCGGCTCGAACTTGAAATGCTTCACCGCATTCGTGACAAACACCAGCTTGCGGTCGATGCCGGCGTCGGCCAAGGCCTTCGCGAGCACGCCACCGGCAGGACCGACGAACGGCTTGCCTTGCTTGTCTTCCTGGTCCCCTGGTTGCTCGCCAACCATCATGATCCGTGCCCGTGCGGGCCCTTCACCCGGCACGACTTGCGTTGCAAGTTTGTAAAGTGGGCACCGCGTGCATTTTTCTTCCGCTGCGCGCAGCGCCTTCAGCGAGTTGATGGCTGGCGTCTCACTCACGAAAGTCTCCCCTGAGCTAACGCTCCCACGGGGGCACGGTTCAGCTAAAGGTCCTGTTTGATCCAGGCGCTCTGCACATCCTCGCACCAGTTGCCGACGTTCCATTCGCCCCAGGCACCGAGACCGCCTAATTCGTCCGGGCCGCAATAGACCGGGACGTGCACGACCGAGAGGCCGTCATATTTGGACGCCGTCTTCAACGCACCGCGCAGCGATTCCGCGTTGTCTCCACCGGAGACGGCAAGCACACCCGAAACCGCCCCGGCGATGCTTTTGTAGTCGACTGCAACGTGATCATTGGTGCGGAATTCAGCTTGGTATTGCGCCATCTGCAAACCGGAAATGGCGGCCATGCGCCGGTTGTCGAAAATCACAATCATGCCGCGTACGCGATGCTCGACGGCATCGATGAGAATCTGCGGGTTCATCATGAACGAGCCATCGCCGCAGAATGCGATTCCATAGCGCGGCTTCTCGGCCAGTGCCGCTCCGAGCAAGGCGCTTGCCGCGAAGCCCATATATGAAGCGCCGGCTTCGGTGAACGTATCGCCGGTACGGTCATCCTCGACGATCTGGAAACCATTCGCTTGAACGTCGCCTGCGTCGAAAAATTTTGCCGCCCCGATTTCTTTTGCAAAATCGGCAACAATCTTGATGGCTGCAGGCTGCGTCAGAACCGGCTTCTGCCACGCCTCATCGCGCAGCGGCGCGCACGCGTAGCGTTTCTGCTTGTAGGCGGACCATTCCGCCTTCTTGTCGGCACAAGCCTTGAGCCAGGGGCCCTTGTTGCTCTTCGCCTTCAGCGTCTCGAGCTTGCCGGCAAGAAGGCCGGCGACCGCGGAAATATCGCCGATCAACGCCACTGTTTTGTTGTAATGAAGCGCATCCGCCAGATCTCCGTTTATGTTGATCACGGCCTGCGCGTGTTTGTATCCGATCCCCGAGCAATCGGCCTGACAGACCGCACGTGAGCCGACGACGATCAGCAAGTCGGCTTCAGTCATTGCATAATTGCCGCTGATAGAACCTTTGGAGCCGCCGACATGCACGTTTTGCGCATGAGCATCCGGCAGAACTCCGGTCGACCCTGGTGACAGGATCACGGCGGCGCCGGCAGCTTCAGCGAGTCGCTTCAGCGCTGCATCGTGTCCGCGCGTGCCGCTGCCGGCCTTGATCGCGACCTTTGTCGCCTTCGCAATCAGATTGGCTGCCTCGTCGATCGCTTCATGGTCCGCTGGCGCGAGCTTCGACAGCCGGGGCCGCGTCGGCAGCGCGGCAAGATTCACGGTCACCATTGCAGGTTGCGTATTGAGCGGTAGCAGAAGATAGAAGGGGCCTGCGCGATAGGGATGGTTCACACACAAGCCGCCGCGGCGCAGCGCATCGCGCAGCGCTTCCGGAGTGTGAAGTATATAAGACTGACCCATGATGGCCGTCATGCGGCCGAACAGGCCTTGGTCTTCCTTCGGCACCTGCTGCATATTGTAGCCTTCGCCGAAGGTCGTTTCGTCACCGTAAATGTGATAAACGCCGACGCCGTTTGACGCTGCAGCGAGCGAGCCGGCAAAAGCCTGCATGGCGCCCGGCCCGATCGACGTGATGACTGCGGAGATTTCCCCGTATTGCCAACGCAAGGCCGTGGCAGCGTGCGCCATCTCGACTTCGTTGCGGCAGTTGATTGTTCGCGTGACGTCCTCTTCCTCGTAGACACGCAGCACGTTGCCAAGATCGGTCGAACCATGACCGAATATCGCAAAATATTTGCGTACCCCCTGCTTCAGCAGGCCGAGCACCAAGGCTTCCGACAGCGTGGTTTCGATAAGCTTCTCGATGGCGCTCTTCTCGAGTGCGGCAGCGAGCGAACCCGCAGCGCGAATGGCGCGCGCGCGGGTTCGCATCGGGCTGTCTGCTTTCGAGGGTGTCAGCACGTCAGTTCTGCTTCTGCGACGCCGCGGCTTCCTTCAGGATCGGATCCCATCGCGCGATGTCGTCCTTCAGTATCTTGGCGAGATGATCCGGACCGCGCTCGGCCTTGGGCGGCACGGTACCGCCAAGGGCGATCAGCTTCTTGGCGGTTTCGGGATCGTCCAGCGTCTTGTTGAGTGCGTCGACGAGCTTGTCGACAGCCTCCTTCGGCGTGCCCTTCGGCGCGTAGATGCCGCTCCAGATGTTGAACATGTATTGCGCATCGCCCGCCTCCTTGGCGGACGGCACGTTCGGAAGCGCCGGCGAACGCTCATCATCCGACACCGCGTAGGCCTTGATCTTTCCGCCCTTGATCGCCCCCGCGACGCTGACGACCTGCTCGCAGAAAAAGTCGACATGGCCGCCGACCAAATCGTTGAGCGCGGGACCGGTGCCGCGATATGGCACAAGCTGCGGCTTGAGGCCGAGCTGCGAGGTGAACAGCAGGCACGCCATGTGCGAGGACGCGCCGACGCCACCATGCGCCTGCTTCACGGTGGCGCTGTTCTTCCTCACGTAGTCGATGAATTCCTTGAGATTCTTGGCGGGGAAATCGTTCTTCGCCACGATCGCCGCCGACGCATTGGCCGACAGTCCGATGGACACGAAATCCTTGGTCGGATCGTATTTTAGGTTCGGATAGAACGCTGGTGCCGATACCATTGGGCCCATGCTGGCGGCGAGGATAGTGTAACCATCGGCATCCGACGCGGCGGCGCGGGCGGTGCCGAGTGTGCCGCCGGCGCCGCCGACGTTCTCGACCACCACGGTCTGGCCGAGATGCTTACCCATGCCATCCGCCATGATGCGCGCGACCACGTCGCTCGGACCGCCGGCTGGGAATGGCACGATCATTGTGATGTTGTGATGCGGATAGCCTTGCGCACAGGCCGCGCCAGTTAGGGCGCCAAGCGTCAATGCGATTGCCAGAACTTTCTTCATTGACTTCGCCTCCTCAATTTTTTGTTTTGCCGTCTTATTGTCTTGCTGGAAATTCACTCTGCGGTCCGCAGCACTCGCGTTTCTCCTTCCGCGCAGCACGGCGCGCGCTTTCTCAGGCGTCACCGCGACGCTGATGACTACGGCGTCAGTTCTGCTTGCTCGCTTCCGCCGCCGCTTTCAGGGTCGGCGCCCAGCGCGGAATGTCCGACGCCACGGTCTTGCGAAGATAATCAGGGCCGCGTTCCGACTTCGGCGGCACGGTGCCGCCGAGCTTGCCGAGTCTCTCGGCTGTCGCCGGGTCATCCAACGCCTTGTTGAGCGTATCCGCCAGCTTGTCGACGATTTCTCTCGGCGTACCCTTGGGCGCATAAATTCCGCTCCAGATGTTGAGCTGGAAATCGGCCAGGCCCGCTTCCTTGGCGGTTGGAACGTCCGGAATGGCCGAAAGACGCTGCGGACCCGCTATCACCATGCCCTTGACCTTCTCGCCTTGAATGGCGGCAGCCATGACGATGGCCTGCTCGCAGGCGATGTCGACATGCCCGCCCATCAGATCGTTCATGCCGGGCCCCATGCCGCGATAGGCAACCATGGTCGGCTTGATGCCGGCGACCTGGTTGAACAACAGGCAAGCCATGTGGGATGTACCGCCAACGCCGCCATAAGCCTGTTTAAGCTCACGACCTTTCTGTTTCGCCAAGGCGATGAACTCTTTCAGATCCTTCACCGGGATGTTCTTATTGATGGAGATGGCCGCGGGCGCATTCGCCGACATGCCGATCGGCTCAAAATCCTTGGTCGAATCATATTTCAGATTTGGATAGAAGGTCGGCGCCGCGATAATGGTGCCCATGCTGGCGGCGAACAGCGTATAGCCATCCGGCGCGGCCTCTGAAGCGCGCGTGGCACCGAGCGTGCCGCCGGCACCCCCGACATTTTCGATCACAATGGTGTGGCCAAGGTGCTTGCTCATGCCGTCGGCGGCAATGCGCGCCACAATGTCGCTCGGGCCGCCGGCGGGGAACGGCACGATCATCTTGATTTCACGGCTTGGATAGTTTTGCGCTTGAGCCGCACTGGCAATAGCGAGCGCGACGAGCACTCCCGCGATTTTTACCGCATATTTCATTGTATCCTCCCTCTGCTTTATTCACGTTGTGCGCTTCGAACTTCTCCCAGACAAAACAAACAAATTTACTCCGCGACTTGCATGGCTTCGCTTCGCTCTTTCTCGCGGATCGCCATCAGCACCTTTTCAGGCGTTGCCGGCAGCGATGTGATGCGGACGCCAACCGCATCGTAGATTGCGTTCATGACAGCCGGAATAGTCGGCACCATTGCCGGTTCTCCGACACCTTTGACCCCGAGCGGGCCGATCGGATCGGGGTCCTCGATGATGATCGAGTTGATCCGTGGCACATCGAGCGCGGTCGGCAGTATATATTTGGCAAAGCCCGACGTGCTGGTGCGGCCACCATCGAGCTTGTAGTCCTCCATTAATCCCTGCCCGAGCGCCTGCACTATGCCGCCTTCGATTTGGCCTTCAACGCCTTGCGGATTGACCGCGCGACCGACGTCGTGCGCGGCCCAGATGCCGAGTACCTGTACCTCGCCGGTCACGGTATCGACCTCGACCTCCGCTACCTGCGCGCCAAAAACGTAAGCCTGCCAAGGCCTTCCGGAGCCATCGACCGGATGAAGACCCGTCGTGTCGGTGCCGAAGGTTGCTGAGCCGACCGGCACCACGCCGCGATTTTTGGCCGCGCTCACGGCCTCGCCCATGGTGATGCGATGATTGGTGTTTTCGGCCCAGATTTCGCCGTTGCCGGTGCGGATCGTTTCGGCATCGACGTCCCACACCTCCGCCATGACGTCGACAAGCCGCTTGCGCGCCTCGCGCGAGGCGAGCGCGACGGCATTGCCGATCATGTAGGTCTGACGACTCGCGCCTGCATGCGAGGCTTCCGGCGCACGTGCCGTATCATTGTCGCCAATCACCACGTGATCGGGCTTGACGCCCATCTCGTGCGCGGCGATCTGCGCGAGCACGGTGAGAATACCCTCGCCGATCTCGGTAACGCCGGTCACGATCTTGGCGCTACCGCCGTCGTCGATCTCGGCCCACGCGGCGGCGCGATCGATGACTGCTGTGCGGGCGATCCCGTACCAGCACGCCGCCATCCCTCGTCCGCGCTTGCGGGCCATGCGCTTACTCCGCCGCTTCCTGCTTTTCCGCAGCCTTGAACCGCGCGCCGAGCGCGCAAGGCGGACGGATGTCATCGCGGCCAAGGTCGCGTCGCGTATCACCGCGTGAATCTGGTGCTCCGGCTTCCCAGCCCGACGCCTTCTCCAGGGAATCAAGCGCTCGCGTGAGACTGACCGACGTCAGCTTGGCCTTGGTATGAGTGAGCGCGCCGTCACGCATCGCGTTGATGCGGCGGATTTCAAACGGGTCGAGCCCGAGCCGTTCGGCGCAGATATCGAGATGAGATTCCGTCGCGAACGCCGTCTGCAAGGCGCCGAAGGAGCGGAAAGCACCAGACGGCGTATTGTTTGTATAGATTCCGTAAGTGTCGACTTTCACGTTCGGGATGGCATAGGGCCCCGCCGCGAGGATTGCAGCCTTGCGCATGACACCTTCGGTCGACAGGCCGTAGGCGCCGCCGTCGCAGATCATCTTCATTTCCAGCGCGCAAATACGGCCGTCGCGCGACAATCCCATGCGCAGGATTGTCCGCGACGGGTGGCGCTTGGCCGTGGAAATGATCGATTCTTCGCGCGTGAAGACAAGTCGGACTGGGCGATGTGTCTTCATCGCGAGCAGCGCCAGCATTCCCTGGTAGATCATGTCTTCCTTGCCACCGAAGCCCCCGCCGACTGGGCTCATGATGAAGCGCACTTTGGAAATCGGCTTCGCGATGATGCGCGCCAGCATGTGACGATGGTGCGTGATGTTCTGGTCGGGCGAGACGATCGTGACGACGCCGTCGTGATCGACGTAAGCAAGACCGGCCTCGGGCTCGAGATAGGCGTGCTCGATCGGCTGCGTCGTATAGGTTTCCTCTACGACGAGGTCGCTCCCGGCGAAGCCCTTCTCGACATCGCCCACACGGATCGGGATGTGCTTGGTAAGATTGTCGGGGGCGTAATCGTGCAAGACCGGCGCGCCGGGCCGCATGGCTGCGTCGGGATCAAAGACCGCGGGCAGCAATTGGTATTCGACCTTGATTGCGGACAGCGCGCGTTTCGCAATAAGGGCGCTTTCGGCGGCCACCGCCGCAACCGCTTCCCCTACGTAACGTACCTTGTCGCGGGCCATGACCGGCTGGTCGTTGACGAAGACGCCGAAGCCGTCCTCGCCGGGCACATCGGCACAGGTGATGACACCTTCAACGCCGTCAATGGCTTCCGCAGCCGTTGTATCGATGGAGACGATGCGAGCGTGCGCGTGCGGCGAACGCAGCACCTGTACGTGCAGCATACCGGGCATCGTCATGTCGCCGGCATATTTAAGCCGGCCCGACACTTTGCTCGGCGTGTCGATGCGCCGAACGTTCTTGCCGATAAAGTCGCCTTCCTTGGTTTCGTCCTCGAGCAGCGCATTCGCAGCCAGTCGGCCGTTCTGCACATCGCGCGCCAGTTCCACGGCATCGAAGATCTTCTGATAGCCCGTGCAGCGGCAGATATTGCCGCCAAGGCGCTCCTTGATTTCCTCACGGTCGGCGAACGGATTAGTACGCAACGCAGCGGTCGCCGCCATCACCATGCCGGGAATGCAGTAGCCGCATTGGCTCGCGCCGGTCTTGTGAAAGGCCTTCTGCAGGACGCTCAATTCGCCGGTCTTCGCAAGCGCTTCAACGGTCTCGATGTTCGCTCCCTGCGCCTTGGCAAGCGGCATAAGGCACGACTTCATCAGGACGCCATTCACAAACACCGAACAGGTACCGCATTCACCGGCGCCGCAGCCTTCCTTGTTGCCTGTAAGATTGAGATCGTCGCGAATGAAATCGAGCAAGCGCTGGTACGGCTTGGCGCTGCGCGCGATCTTTCGGCCGTTGATCGTTGCGCTGAACTGAAGGTCAGGCATAGGCGGCCTCCAGCGCCGGCATCAGCGCGCCAGGGTCGGCGCCTGCCCGCCGCGCCGCGTTGATCAGTCCGCGCAACATGAAGCCGCGAACAACGTCGCGCCGGTACTCCTGGCGCGTGCGCGAAGCGACGAGCGACACAGGCATATCGGCGGCAGCATCCAGGCGTTCGGCGCTCAGTGGGCCACGCAGGAAATTCTCGACCTCGGTCAGCCTCAGTGGCTTGGGGCCAATGCCTGCGATTGCCAGCCGCGCGTCTTCAATCTTCCTGCCGTCCCGATCGAGCCTGATTAACGCTGCAAGGCACACCAGCGAAATGACCAGCGATCGGCGATGCCCAACCTTCTCGAAAGCGCCCCCATGTTCAGGCAGCGCGGCGCATTCGATCGCGACGAGCAATTCGCCGTCCGCCAACGCGGTCTTGTTCGGCCCGGCAACGAATTCCTGCAGCGGCATCCTGCGTTTGCCACCGGCAGATACAAGTTCGACCATGGCATCGTGCGCGATCAGGCAAGGCGTTGCATCGGCGGCCGGAGATGCGTTCACGATGTTACCGCCGACGGTTGCCTGGGCGCGAATTTGATCGTCCGCGAACCAGACGGCGCAGCGCGGCATAGCCGGCAACGCGCGGCCAAGAACGAGGTCATCGAGAAAGCGCTGGATCGGCGTTGCCGCGCCAAGACGCACTCGCTTCTCGCCAACCGATATTTCACAGAGATCGGGAATTTTTGCGACGTCGATCAGGAGGGGGATGTGGACGTCCCCGGCCCTGCCCTCGCGTGCCCACGGCAACGTGTCGGTGGCGCCAGCGATGATGCGATAACGGCCGCGATTGCCCTTCATCGCGGCAAAGGCTTCGGCCAGCGAGGTCGGGCTTATGTACTTGTCGCACGTCAGCATCGCGCCCCTCGTCGTCCCTTCCGCGCGCGGAAGGGTCTCGAAGCATTACTCGGCAGCTTCCTTCTGGGCAGCGCCCATCTTGGCCTTCACAACGACCTTGATCGCGTCCTCGACGCGATCTTTGGCATAGCGGATCGCAGTCGGAAGTTCCTCGAGCGGAAACGTGTGGGTGTGAATCTTGGTGGCATCGAAACGTTTCTGCCGCATATAGGCCTCAGCGCGGTGCGTCGCGCTCTTGCCCTCACCGCGGATGCCATAGACGTAAATGTTGTTGCGCACGATATGCGCGACGTCGACCGGCACTTCCTCGTGCGCGAAAGCGGCAAGACAGACGCGGCCGCCACGGTTGACCATACGCACGGCATCGTTCACAGCGCTGGTTGCAGCCGAGCATTCCACCACGTAGTCGACACCTTTGCCTCCGTTGAGCTTCTTCACCTCGGCGACGACATCCGGAGTTTTGCGAATATTCACGACATGATCAGCGCCGAGTTCGAGCCCTATTTTCAGGCGGTTGTCGCGGGTACCCGTTAGGATCACCGGCTGCGCGCCGAGCGCTTTCGCGACCGCCACGGCCATCAGGCCGATCGGGCCCGGACCGGTCACGCAGACGCTTTCGCCGGCGACGAGCCCGCCGAGCTCGGTGAGCGCATACATCGCAGTTCCGGCGGTGACGACAAGCGTCCCTTCTTCATCCGACATATCATCCTGCAACGACACCAGCGTGTTGATATTGTTGACCTGGTATTCGCAGAAGCCACCATCGGTGGTGAAGCCGTTGGCGCGATGACCCTTGTCGACATCGCCGTAGTTGAGTCCGTAGTTATGGCAGGACGTGTACATGCCTTCGCGGCACCGCTTGCACTGGCCGCAGCCGGCGTGGATCTCGACGGCGACGCGCTGGCCGATGTTGTACTCATCGACGCCCGGCCCGAGCGCGACGACCGTGCCCATGTATTCGTGACCAGGCGTGAAATTCTTGTTGAACGGCAGCCCACCCTGAATCGACGCCGGTGGCCCGTGATAGATGATCTCGAGATCGGTGGCGCAAATCGCTACCGCGTCGATGCGAACGAGAACTTCCGCCTTCTTCGGTACGGGCACCGGCTTGTTGGCGATGCTCAGCTGGCCGGGCTCGCCGAGCACCCAGGCGCGCTGCGTGTCCGGGATCGGAAACTCATTGTGGTTGGTCTTCACCCCAGCCGGTGCGTACATATCGCCTCCAATAAAAATTCTATACTTCGCACAACTCAGTTGGCGACAGCTTGCGACCGTTCCCCGCCTTGTGAGCTGGGCTCGCCGAATTCTGCCGACAACCCCCGAGTTGCCGCCGTGATTTGCTCCCGCATCAGCGCGATGTGTTCGTCGCTCGCGCGCATTGTCGGCGTCGAAGCGCTGATCGCTCCGATCACCGTGCCGGCCTGGTCGCGGATCGCCGCACCGACGCAAATGACGCCCGGCAGATATTCTTCGCGATCGATTGCATAACCATTGCGGCGGACAATCCGCAGCGACTCAAGCAGTGCCGGCAACTCGGTGATCGTCTTGTCGGTGAACCGCTTCATCCCGCTCGCGAGGATGCGCTTGATCTCATCTTCCGGCAGCCACGCCATGATGGCCTTGCCGACAGACGTTGCGTGCGGCGCCTCAACCTTGCCGATCCTGCCGGTGTCGACGCGCACGGCATGGCGCGCCTCGCGCACGGACAGCGTGACGACGCTGTCGCCCTGCAACGCCGCGAGATGAACCGTCTCGCCGGTGACCTGATTGACCTTCTCAAGATAAGGCTGCGCCCGGCGCGGCAGATCGACCTGCAGGCATGCATGGCCGAGATAGATTATGCGCGGCCCAAGCGCGTAGAGGCGCCGGCCCGGCACCTTCGCCGCAAAGCCGCGCTGAATGAGCGTGGCCAGCAGGTGATGACACGTCGAAATGTTGAGGCCGGTCCGGTTGGCAAGCTCTGTCAGCGTCGCTTCGCCGCCCGCTTCCGCGATGGTTTCCAACAGAAACAAAGCCCGGTCGACGGATTGAATGCTGTGACCGTCGCCCTCTCGGGCACGCGAAGCCCGCGGCTTGGCGCCCGGCCCAGGCAGGATTGTTGCGTTCATTGGTCATTTCTCCCCGAAGGAAAGGGAAAATCCTCCGCCGGAGCGAGTCAAGGCTTTTCATTATAAGGAACGTGATTTTCAGAATATAAAAACAGGCAAATACCTGTTCTTGCAGGAAAACTAGGGGTCAACGGCCAGTCCAAGCTCGATTTCGAGTGCTCCGCAAAGCATTTGACCGAGCAAAATGTGCATCTCCTGAATGCGGGCGGTCGTCGCGGACGGCACTAGCAATAGGTGATCGGCGTGCGTTGGCATGGCGCCGCCGTCGTTACCGCCGAGCGCGGCCGTAACAAGCCCGATAGCTTTTGCCTGTATCAGGGCGGCGATGACATTCGCGCTTTTGCCGGAGGTCGAGATGGCAATCGCGACGTCGCCCGGTCGGCCCAGTGCTTCGATCTGACGGGCAAATATCTTTTCGAAACCCAGATCGTTACCTGCCGCAGTGAGTGCCGAGCTGTCGGTCGTCAGCGCGATGGCCGCGATCGCGGCGCGATCCTTTTTGTAGCGAATGGTCAGTTCGGTCGCAAGATGCTGCGCGTCAGCTGCGCTGCCACCATTGCCGAAAAACATCAGCTTGCCGCCGGCGCGGATCGATTTCGCGCAGGCCTGTACCAGCTTTACAAATGCATCCGACAATGCCGCCTCGGTATGACGGGCTACGTCATGGTGCTCGGTAAATTCCGCCTTGAAGAAGGCTGCCAAGTTCACGACCGCTTCCTTTACGCCGCCTCGCCACGAAACTCAGGAACCGCATCGCGCAAGACATTATAGATTGCCGCACGTTCGCCACGGGTTACGCCCTGCTCCAGGGTCGCCACCCAGGCGCGGATCGTCTCGAGCGAGGGCGATACCGGCTTGGCGGCGACAATCCCGGGAATGCCGATCTCGGACGTTTCCTCGCCATGCGCAAAAAGAATTTCGTGCAGCCGCTCGCCGGGACGGATGCCGGTGAAGGCGATCTTGATGTCGCGTTCGGGCTCAAGCCCGCTGAGCCGGATAATCCGCTCGGCCAGTTCTACAATCTTTACAGGCTGGCCCATGTTGAGGACATAGACCGATGCATCGCCATGAGATTGCGACGAAGCGTGACTCGCTGCTGTCACGACGAGATCGCAGGCCTCACGAATGGTCATGAAGTAACGGACCATATCTGGATGCGTCACCGTCACCGGACCTCCGGCTTCGATTTGCGCCTTGAACTTCGGAACGACTGAACCGTTCGAGGCGAGCACGTTGCCGAATCGCACCGAGATCAGCCGCATCGGATGCTGGCTGCGCCGGGACAGTTCGCCATCAAGTGCCTGGCAATACATCTCGGCCAGTCGCTTGGTCGCACCAAGCACAGACACGGGCTCGATCGCCTTGTCGGTCGAGATCATCACCATCGCCGCTGCACCTGCCGCTGCAGCCGCATCCGCAACGTTGATCGAGCCGAACACGTTGGTCTTGATGCCTTCGTCCCAGTCCTGCTCAAGAATCGGCACGTGCTTGAGCGCAGCCGCGTGAAACACGATATCCGGCTTGAATTGCGCCACGAGGCCGGTGATCCTCTGGCGATCGCGGACGTCGGCAATTCGTCCCAGAATTTCGGTCGAGCTTTGCCTGGCCTTCAATATTTCCAAAACAGCATGAAGCGCCGGCTCGGAGTGCTCGATCACGAGCAGACGACCGGCGCCGAACGCAACGATACGGTCGCAGATTTCGGAACCGATCGAGCCGCCGCCACCGGTAACGACGACTGCCTTTCCGCTCATGAAATTCTCCAGACGCCGATAGTCGATCTTCACGCTTGGGCGTAACAGCAGATCTTCGACGGCAACCGGCGCAAGCTGAACCGCAGGCCCTTCGGCGTCGAGCGACGGCAATTGACTCAAACTGAGCCCGAGTTTGCGCGCTCGGATCAAGATTGATTCCGGCCTCGCTTCCGGTGTGAGTGCGGAGGGTGCAAGGATTAGACGGGTCAGGCGCTGTCCGCGATGTTCCAGATCGGCAACAACCTGCTCGAGATCGTCAATGTCGCCAAGCACCCGTATCCCGCGGATCGATTGGCCACGATCAGCCGGCGACGGTGAAAGAACCCCGATCGGCCAGATCTTCTTTACCGCTCCGCTCTCGATGCTCCGCAGCAGCACTTCGGCGTCGGCGGCGCGCCCGAGAACCAAGGTCGGCGTCGCATCCGCTACCTTCACGCGCTGCAGGGTGCGGACATAGTGGAAGTAACGATAGATGACGCGCAGGCCCCCCAGAAAAAACATCTGCAGAAACCAGTACAGCAGAATGGAAATCTTGCCGAAGAAGAAAGTGCCGTAAACGTTTGGCGCCAGCAGAACATAGTCGAGCGCGAGTAACGAAAGCGCGAGCACCGTAGAGGCCCGGAACAAGTTGTAAAGATCCGGCACTGACGTGAAGCGCCACTTGTTTCGGTGTAAACCAAGAATGAAATAGATGACTGCCGCATAAATCAGAAAAAGCGGGAGAAATCTCGTGAAGCCATCCAATCGCTCCGTCAGCGCGTTGCCTTCAAAGCGGAGAAAAAATGTTGCAACCATCGCGGCTGCAGTCGCCAACAGATCGTGCAAAATAATGAGAACCTGGCGTGATGTAAGCTTGAAAATTTTCATTCCGCTATTTTCCACGCCAAATTTTTCACGTTGCCGGCCGAATGACGGTAGGTGAACATTTCAGGGCGCTCAAACATGCTCAATACACGACATTCGCATTTTTGAGAAAACCCCACACGTCGACGACGGGTTTCCCGTTCAAATTGGCGCGCGCGTAGGCGGAGTGCGGCGTACAAAGGATCAAGATGTCGCTACGTTCGACCACCTGGTCAAGCGGCAGAAGTGCCGGATCGGTTGTGACGAACGGATCGGTCGTTAGCACCTCCCGCGCAAGCGTCCCGAGAGCGCGTTTGACCTTGTAGCTCAGCGAGGCTCGCGTGTCGTCGATCTCGGCCTTAAACGCCATGCCCAACAGACCAATGGTCATCTTTGAGAGGTCATACGATCGGCGTAGGTCATCAACCAGTTGAAGGACGAAGCCTTCATTCACCTGCATTGCGGCGTGGCCAAGTCCAAACTGATTGCGGGCATAGGCGGCGAGTTGCATCGTGTCCTTGAACAGGCAGGGACCAGCCGAGAACCCCGGGCCTGGAAAGTTTTTTGCGCGCGGGTAATTTTGCTTCATGGCGCGCATGACTGCCTGATAGTCCGCACCTGCCGACTTGGCAATCATGTAGAACTGATTGGTGGCCGCAAATTCGATGTACCGATAAGCATTGTTGAAGAGCTTTGCGAACTCAGCCTCAATCGGCTTGACCACCACAAGCTCGGGCGCAATCTGCCCGAACAATGCGCTTGCCTCCGCTTCGGCTTCCGGCGTCGTGCCGCTCACGATCTGCGGCATTTCCCGCAGTTCTTTGACACCGTATCCCTGCACCACGCGCTCGGGACAGAACGCCACTCTGTTTTTGTGCCCAAGCCTTCCGAGATAACCTTGCAGCCAGTCGGTCGTGCCCGGGTACACCGTTGATCGAAGAATCAGCAACTGCTGATCGCTCACGTGCGGCAGCAACCCGTCGACGCAACGCTGGATCTCGGCCTGCACTGGGTTGAGAAATTCATCGACCGGCGTACCGATCGTAATAATGACAGGCCCGGCACGTCCGATCTCACCGGGACCGGATGTAAAAATAAGTCGATTGTCGTTCAGCGCCTTGGCCAGAAGCGGGGCGGCTCCATGTTCAATGAATGGCAGCTTGCCTGCGCTCAGCATCGCAAGGGCGGCCTCGTTACGATCGTTCACGTTGACCGTCAATCCGGCGTCGGCGAGCGCAAGCACAAGCGGAATGCCGACATGACCCGCACCGCCAACAACTGTGACGTCAGCGGTCCTTGCGCCCGTGGGGGCGGAAGGTGCCCTTTTGGTCGATGCAATGTTCAAGCAATCCCCTTGCGTCCGGCGTCAAGTTCTATTTTAGCAAACTTCTTCGATCGAGCCCGCCCCCCTTGTAAAGGGCTTAAATGCCGGGTTTCCAACGGCTTAGCTACCAAATTCTGGCGATGAACAACAGCATTTGGTGCGTTCGGCAAATGCCCTTGATGTGAAAATGTTGGCATCTGCGAAGGCAAGCTTAAAACGCGCCTTATTGCTCGCAGCTCCGCTTGCGCATGCACATCGGCCATGCCAAGCACTCGCTCCGTCCAGCGACAGTCAGGAACTTGGGAATCACATGCGCCGCACACTCTTGTTGCTGGCCAAGGTGGCGCTGTCCGTTCTGCTGCTCTACTTTTCTTTGCGCTGGGTTAATCTCGACGCATTGACCGAACGCATATATCGCCTTGAGCCAGGCTGGATCGTTCTTGCCATATCTCTTCTTTCTATCCAGCTTTTGCTGGTCTCATCGCGATGGCAACAGATAGCTATTTCGTGCGGCATTGACGTTCGCTTTACCGGAGCCCTGCAGATCAACTTCATTGCCGCATTTTTCAATCAGGTCCTGCCGTCGACGGTCGGCGGTGACGGCATGCGTATCTGGTTGGCTGCGCGCAAGGGTGCCGGCTGGGCGAGCGCGACCTATTCGGTCTTGCTCGACAGAATTTTTGGTGTTTTCGCCCTGGCGCTTATCGTGATCGCTTGCCTGCCGTGGACGCTGCAACTCATTCGTGATCCGGTCGCACGCGCGGTATTGCTTGTCATTGCGTTCGGAGCCATCACAAGTCCAATAATACTCTTGCTGGTTACCTCGCATTTCAGCGCTTGGCTTGGCCGA
Source organism: Pseudolabrys sp. (assembly GCA_036557605.1). Lineage (GTDB taxonomy): Bacteria > Pseudomonadota > Alphaproteobacteria > Rhizobiales > Xanthobacteraceae > Pseudolabrys. The sequence goes on along the minus strand of DATBHE010000143.1, from coordinate 1,050 downwards.
TGGGCGATGACGCGCCATCTGTCAGCCGCCGGAAACGCCGCCCGAACAATTTGTCAAACGCTTCGTCCTGCCGCAGTCGTTGCTGGATGCTCGATGATGATTCATTTGCTGACGATCAGTGCTGCATGGTGCTGCGTCAAAGCGGTTGCGGCACCGGTCGGTTTTTCTCATATTCTTTTTCTGATGCCCCCAGTGCTTCTGATCGCGACTGTACCGATATCGATCGCGGGTTGGGGCGTGCGAGAGAGCAGCATGATCGCAGCCTTCTCATATGCCGGGCTGGCCGAAGGTGATGGCCTGACACTTTCCATCTTGTTCGGCGCGGTGAGTTTCGTCATCGGGTTGTTCGGCGGTGTCGTGTGGATTGCCAGCGGTTTATGGACGGTGACTTTCTCTGCTGAGCCGGACACCGAAGCGGCCGCAGGCAGATCATAAGATCGGCTACCATTTCGACAATGGTCCAAAGCGATTTTCCATTGGGCTCGCCAAACATGCTTCATCCAGCCGTATTTCTTGATCGTGACGGAGTCCTGAATGTCGACCATGGTTATGTGCACCGGCCGGAGCAGCTCGAATGGATCGCCGGAGCGCCGGAAACCGTACGGCTGCTAAACGATGCCGGCTATTATGTCCTGGTGATCAGCAATCAATCAGGTGTGGCACGCGGATTCTTCGATGAAGCGGCGGTAATATCATTCCACGCGCACATGCAACATGCGCTCGCGGAAAAAGGAGCTCACGTCGATGCCTTCTATTACTGTCCGCACCACCCCGAAGGTACGGTGAAAGCATTCGCCATGGCCTGCAGCTGCCGGAAACCTCGCTCGGGCATGCTTGAGCGCGCCGCACGCGAATGGCCGATCGACAAACGCGCGAGTTTCCTTATCGGTGATAAAGACGACGACCTAACCGCCGCCGCTGCTTTTAATGTCCGCGGAATCAAATTTGACCCGCGTGTGCATTCGCTTCCCGATTTGGTGCGTGAGCAACTCGCGGTGAACAGCAGTCCGCAAGGCCGGCCTCATCCATGAATGACCCTGTCGGCGTGCC
>DATBHE010000142.1:0-10566 GCA_036557605.1 Pseudolabrys sp. | reverse complement strand
CACTTGAAAGCGATTTACACGTGGATGTCTCCTCCTGGCACGAAGTGAAAGTGCGGCTCCCCCGAGCTGCGGACCGGTATCGGATGAGGACCGGACCACGGTCACCACTTGCTTCGGTGCCTCGATGGGCAAAAATGACCCGAAGCTGCCAAGTGGCAACCGATTTTACTGCGAAGCACAACGAGGTCAACAATGGATGTGCCAGGTCTAGCGTAGCTAGCGCGGCAACGTAGCAGTGGCCGCGCAACCTGTTGCGTATCAATGATCGAAATGCAGTTTGATGATCGCTCCTGTGGTAGTAGTGGTGGCATCAACACGGTCGGCATTGCGACGAATGAGATAGCCGGCCAGTCGGCGCGCACCCGCCTCCGATTCAACTATCTCGGCGTCACTGGGCCGTTTTTCAGACAGCTCGATGGGTTCGCCTACATAAGAGATGGTGATATCCAGATTATATTCGTCGAATGTCGCCTGGACAGTGACCGGACCAGGCTCGCGCATTTGTTCGAACACGACTTCCAGCGTCTGCAGCGTCCCGAAAACTGCCCGCGCCATCACGTCGCGGCGAGCGCTCCAGCGAGACCCCTGCTCCTCCAGAAATATCTGCACTTCCTCGGCCGCCCGGGCGCCAGGCTTGACCTTGATAGAGCGACGTTGTTTGATGCCGATGCGAAACAGCGCATTGAGGACCAGTGCGCTGACAACTCCGAGTTCCATGTCAGACATCACGAATGGCTGCAAGCTGGCCGGCAGGTGGTCGTAGAAGTCCGGCAGAACGTCGCGGCTTATGCTTAGCATCAGAGCGATGCCGATGAGCAAAATGCGGCGGGAATCGAGCAGCCGATCCATCAGGATTTTCAAGCCGTTGATAAGTATGAAGCTTGAAGTAAAGACCAGCGCTGCGCCGGTAATCGGCTTTGGGATCGATACGAGAATGGCGAGGAATTTGGGAAGCATGCCGATGGCGATGAGAATGAAGCCGATGAAAAATCCAATGCGCCACGATGTAATCCGCGTTGCGCTGGACAAGCCGACTCCGCCGGAAAAGGTATTGCCGCCGATGCTGCCGATAAGCGCGGAGATCATTGTCCCAATCGCATCGGCGAACACGCCGCGCCGGATACTGGCAAAATCAGGTCGCACCCAGTCGCGATTGTTGATTTTCTGGCACATGGTCAAGTCGCCCATCGCGCGTAGGCAACATGCAAGCGCGCCTACGGCAAATGGAATGGCAAAATCGAACCTGAAGGCCGGCAGCGCCAACGCAGGCCGGGGCAACCGTAGCAGCACCGAATTTCCGATTTCCGAGACGAGGACAGGGTCTAGAGTTCCTAGAGCGAGACTTGCCAAATAGCCGGCCGCGATGCTCAAAATGACAGCATAGGTTTGCAATGACCGAATGCCCCAAATCTGCAGCGTGATCATCAGCGCAAGAGCAGCAGCCCCTATGCCGAATTCGAAGGATGATAGACCCAGCGATCCCGGAACGGGGTTATCCCCCAACAGCAGCCGGACACCGAGGATTCCCAATACCAGTCCAATGAGTGTGATGCAGAGACCAGAAATTTCCGCCGGGAACAGCCACGGGAAGCGCGGCACGATCCACGCCAGCGCCGCCTGAACGGCTCCGGCAAACAGCGTCATGCCCATGACGAGCGGCATGCCGCCCGCCTGCACGGCCAACAAGGTCGCCGGCAAATAGGCCGCAGTGAATATGAACGGCAGCAGAAACCCCGATCCAATGTACCTGCCGGGGTAGCATTGCAGCATCGTGCCGATCCCGAGCGCGATATACGATTCGCTCACGAGGTTGACGCTCGATTCGAGTCCCAGGCCGGCCGCTCGCATTATCAGGATGGGATAGACAATGGGAGACGTCATCACCGCTATGTGCTGGAGCGCTTGCAGCACGCATACGGCGGTAGGAGGCCGGTCCTTGACGCCATACAGGAGCTTTGTGTCCTGTGACGACATGCACTAGCCTCGCTCGCGATTGGCGCAGCTGCAGGGCAATCTCAATCGTCCGGGAAAGACTCTGAAAGTAACGCGGTAAAACAAGCCGTCGCAAGTGCGACTTTTTACTTCGATCATTGATAGCAGCTGAAGGCGTTGTGGGAGCGGACGGTTACGGAGCAGCCTGATAGTCCTGGGCCGGCCCATTTAGGACAACTTTGCCAGACCTTCCTCGCGCGAGCCATAGATCGGGAACAGATCGGTAAAGGCGCCGAGATCGAACAGCCGCTGAACTTCGGAAGACAGGCTGCACAGCGCTAACGCGCCGTTCGTCTCTTCGGCGGACCGGCCGGCGACCAGCAGCGCCCTGAACCCGGCGCTGCTGATGTAGATGATATGCTTGAGGTCGACGACCAGGCGGGCTCGACCGGACTTGATCAGGCCGGTCAGCCTGTCGCCAAAATCCTTGGCGGTATTGCTGTCGATGCGGCCCTTGACCGCAACGATCGTGATCCCGCCGGCGTGTTCCTCGGTGATGTCCACCTAGGTGCCTCCTGCCAATTTCTTCTTGATTTTCACGATATTGTATTGCCCTCTCCGTTCATAGTCCACCCCATCCATCAATGCTTTCACAAAACGCAAACCCAAGCCGCCAACCTTGCGCATGCGCAAGCTTCCCTCGATCGGCTCGGAGCCGATTTCGCGCGGATCGAATGGCTTGCCGTCATCCCGTATCTCGGCAATGAGCCACCCGCCCGCAAGGGATAATCTGATGGTGATGGAATGCTGCAGCTCGTCTTTGTATCCATAGGAAATCGTGTTGTTGAGCAACTCATCGAGGCTGACATTCAGAGCGTTGGTCGCGTCCTGAAGAATATCGTTGTCGACGCCGAACTTCTCGACGAAGGCAACAACCCTCTGCAATTCGGCCATGGCGTTGCCGATGCTCAGAGTGGCATTCTTCTCAGCGCCTGAAGAACCCATTTTTCGATGGACAATGTCCGAAAGCCCGCTTACCTCAACGCAGCATAAGGATAGCATACAGGACAATAACGCAATTTGGTTTCCAGTAAAGGCTGAACCCCTTGTCCAGTGACGTTCTTGAGCAAGGCGCTGCACGGCTCCTCGTGGTCGACGACAACGAGGACAATCGCTACACGCTCATCATATGCCTGCAGATTGAAGGCTACGACAATATTGCGACCGCCGAGGACGGCGAGGCCGCATTGGCTTTGTTGCAGGCGCAGGAGTTCGACCTCGTGCTCCTCGATGTCATGATGCCAAAGGTTGATGGCTACGAAGTGCTCAAATCGCTCAAGGCTGAAGGCCGCTTGCACAATGTTCCTGTTATCATGATTTCGGCGCTGAATGAGATCGATAGCGTCGTGCGATGCATTGAGCTCGGCGCGGTCGATTATCTGTCCAAGCCCTTTGATCCGGTTCTGCTCAAGGCGCGCGTCGGGGCGAGTCTCGAAAAGAAACGGCTGCGAGACGAAGTGCGTGCGCATTTGCGGCGCATGGAAGAGGAGCTTGAATCGGCTCGTCAGCTGCAGATGAGCATGGTGCCGACTGTGTTCCCCCAACCCACGGCGCAGAGACCGATCGAAATCTTTGCAATGATGGAACCGGCGCGCGAGGTCGGCGGCGACCTCTATGATTTTTTCGAGATGGATGACGGGACGCTGTGCTTCTTCGTCGGCGATGTTTCCGGCAAAGGCGCCGCGGCCGCGCTGTTCATGGCCCGCACCAAGAACGTCATTCGTCTGCTTGCGCGGCTTCTGCACGGCGCCGACGGCTCGGCGCCGACCCCGGCCGAGATCGTCACTGCGGCTAACCGGGAACTCTGCCAGGACAATACCGGAATGATGTTCGTGACGCTGTTTTTTGGAATTCTTGATCCCAGGACCGGCGACATCGGGTTCGTTAATGCCGGTCACTGTCCCCCTTACCACATCAGCGGCAACGGCGTTTCCCCGGTCAGGGCGCAGAGGGCACACGCGCTTGGCGTGCGCGGCAATTCGGCCTACGAAACCCGGCACTTAATACTCGCCCCTGGTGATGCAATCTATCTCTATACGGATGGCATCACTGAAGCATTCAATAAAAGCGATGAGGCGTTCCTGGAGGAGAGGCTGGAAGCCGCGCTGCACGGGACCGCCAGCGCCGGGGTGGAGGCCATCATCATGAGCGTGTCAGACGCCGTCAAAGCTTTTGCCAACGGCGCGCCGCAATCGGATGACATTACGGGGCTGGCCCTGCGCCGCGTCCCATAGCTATCAAAATAGACCAGCGAGCCCTATTTCTCCGGTTGCAATTCCATGCTCTGATGCGCTGAGTTGGCCGGCTCCCCAAGGCCGGGGAAGGCATGCGGCGACGCGATTTCACTAAGGTGATTTGAGGTACGGTGGCGTAGCCGCTCCGCGTGCGCCTAATTGAGAGAGAGGGAGAGGCAGATGTCCAGGTTCTTTGGTTTCGTGCTCGCGGTTTGCGTACTCGTCATTGGAGGATCGACCAGCGTGCCGGCCGCCGGCCCCGATTGGCCGAAGTCGTTGACCATCAGCAGCGCCTCCCCGGGAGGTGTGTTTTACGTCTACGGCGAATTGCTTGCGCAGGTGCTCACGCAAAAGCTCGGAATATCTGCCAACTCCATGCCGACGGGGGGATCAGTGCACAACATCAAGCTGGTCGAGGATGGCAGCATGCCGGTCGGGATAATTACGATGGGCGTCGGGATGGAGGGTTGGAACGGCAGCGCCGACTGGACCAAAGGGCAAAAATTCCGGCAAATGCGCGCGCTGTTTCCAGCCTACGACAGCCCCTTTCAGTACGTGGCGCTGCGGCGGTCGGGGCTCAGTCGCTTTGTAGACCTCGATGGAAAACGCGTAGGTGTCGGCCCGAAAGCGGGAGCCGGCGCGCTGTATGCTCCTGAGGTTCTGAAGGCTCTGGGAGTTTCAGCCCAATACATCAGTGGATCGTGGGACGCGAATGTAGCCGACATACTTGCAGGCAATTGCGCGGCCCTCGCCGGGTTTGCCGGTGTACCGCTCCCTGCAATTCAGCAGCTTGAGGCCAAGGAGCCGGTGAATTTTCTCGACCTCTCAGCGGACGAAATCGGACAGGTGCGCAAGGCGATCCCAGAAATTACCCCCTCGAAGATCCCCGCAGGCATCTACAAGGGCTTAACAGTCGATCAAAACACCATCGGCATATTCATTTTTGTCATCGGTCGCGCCGATCTCTCTGAGGATTTCATCTACCACTTGGTGAAGGCTGTGTACGAAAACCAAACGGACCTAGCGAAGAGGTTGCCGGCCTTTGCTGAGACGGTGGTCCAGAACGTCGACAAGGACACATTCCTACCATTCCATCCCGGTGCGATCCGCTACTATCGCGAGCTTGGCATCAAAATTCCGGATGCGCTGGTCCCAACGAATTGATCGGATTCGTCGTGCGAAGGTGCTTTCAATGAGGAGCGGCTGATGTCCAGGTTCCTTGGTCTCGCGTTCGCGGCTTCCTTACTCGCAATTGGAACCTCCGCTAACGCCCAAGCTGCCAATCCCGATTGGCCGAAGTCTCTCACGCTGGGGACGGCTTCGCCGGGCGGGGTGTATTACGTTTACGGCGAGGCGCTCGCAGAAATCCTGACCGAGAAGCTCGGCATCACCGTCAACCCGTCGCCGAACCAAGGCTCAGTCCACAACGTGAGGCTCGTTGACAGTGGCGGCGTGCAAGTCGGCTTGACCACGATGGGGGTCGGCCTGGAGGGCTGGACCGGCACCGGCGATTGGACCAAAGGGCAAAAGTTCCGGCAGATGCGCGCGTTGTTTCCCATGTACGATACGCCTTTTCAACCCGTGGTCTTACGGCGATCCGGGATTACTACCATCGCACAGCTCGACAAGAAGCACCTTGGCGTGGGACCGCGCGGCGGTACATCGGGTACCTACGTCCCAGCGATCCTGAAGGCTCTGGGGATATCAGGCGAAATCGGCAATGGAGCACAAGACCTTGTAGCCGCCGATCTGCTTTCCGGCCGCTACGACGCCTACCTGGCGATGCTCGGAGCGCCTACCCCGGCCATCCAGAAAGTGGAGGAGAGCGAGCCCGTCACATTCGTCAGTCTTTCTCCGGAACAGATTGAAGCCGTCCGCAAAGCGATGCCGGAGTTCAGCACATCAAAGATGATGGCCGGAACTTACCGCTCTCTGGAGAACGATTATGTTACATTCGGAATGTACAATTTTGCGATCGGACGAGCCGATCTTCCGGACGATCTGGTGTATCAACTCGTCAAAGCAGTTTTCGAGAACCAACCGCGCCTCGTGAAGGCTCATCCGGCTGCAAGGGACACACTCCCCCAAAACGTCGACAAGGACACATTCCTGCCATTCCATCCTGGCGCGGTCCGCTACTATCGCGAGATCGGAATCAAAATTCCGGAATCGCTCGTCCCCACGCATTGATGGGCAATATGACTAGCCAGGTGAAACGGTACGCCGCTGGTGAGCTCAACGGTTGCGTCCCGCGAATCTGCTAATGGTCGCGAATGCATCGAAACTTATGGGCGTCCACTATGGCCTGCGGGAACGGTTGCTCCTGTCGTTCGTTGCAATCAGCGGCTTTTCAGTAGTTGCAGCGGTTGTCGGCGTCTATGCCTTCTATGCCATCGGTGAGGCGCTCCACCGGGTCACCGACAAGTCGGTCCCTCCGGCCATCGCGACGCTCGAACTGGCGCAGCGTACCGAGCGCATAGTTGCTGCCGGACCGGCGTTATTGGTGGCAGAAAGCAATTCACAGTTTTCCAGCACTTCGGCTGCTGTCGAAGAGGAAGTCAAACAAGCCGCGCTGTTGCTCAATGAGTTGCCAGACAAGGGTGTACCTGCTGACAAGCTTATCGAGATCCAAGATATCTTCAATCAGGTAACGGCGAATCTTGGGCAACTGAAATCGGCTGCACAGCGACGCATCGCGGCTGCCAACCACAAAGACACGCTCGTCAGCGACATATACCATGCCTACGGCCAGTTCCGCACCGTCTGGACGCCAAAATTCGAAGAGCTGAAGGGCACCATCTCTGCCTTGCAGCGATCACTCGATGCAGCAGAAAGCACACCCGAGGCGCGCCTGGCCGCGCTTAATCGCCTCAATTCGGCTCTCCAGGATCTCACACCGCTCGAGCAGATTCAGCAGCAAGCTGCAATCGCGTTCGAGAGTCTCATGCGCGCCGCCGGCGCCGGTACGCAGCCCGCTCTTGACAGCATTCAGCAACAGGTCAATCGCGCGGTCCGGCACATTGATGATTTGGTCTCCGGTCTCGATCCTGATGTTTCGCTTGCGCTGGTTGTTCCGCTCAGTCAGCTGCGCGCCAGCGCGATGGGAAGTTCGAGCATCAAATCCGCGCGGCAGGTCGAATTGGACACCGCGTACGATGGACAGCGCCTGATAGTTGAGAATTCAGCTCTGTCGGCTCGGTTGAGCCAGGCGGTCCAGGCCTTGGGAAGCGCAGCGAAACAGGGCATTGCTGATGCAACCGAAGAGACGCGGTCGGTCCAGCATCGTGGCTGGATCGGCTTGCTTTTGGTGATTGCGCTTAGTCTGGTCAGCTCGGCCCTCGTCGGATGGCTCTACGTTGGACGCAACATTGTCGCTCGGCTCACCGCGCTGAGCAACCGCATGCTGACTCTGGCCAATGGCGACCTCAAGTCGCCGCTCCCGCCGGGCGGTCCCGACGAAATCGGCCACATGGCGGAATCGTTGGCTGTGTTTCGCACGACGGCGATCGCGATGGATCAGTTGCTCGCAGAGCGCGAACAAGCGGCCGAGCAGCTTGAAAAGGTGGTCAAAGAGCGTACTGCCGAGCTGGCGCGCTCGGTCGAAGAGCTGCGCGCGCTTGGCGAGGTCAGTCAAACGGTCAATTCGACGCTCGATCTGGAAGCCGTGCTGAGCGCGATTGTCAGCAAGGCGACCCAGCTGTCCAACACCGAGGCGGGCACTATCTACGTGTTCAGCGAAGCGAGGCGCGAATATCAGCTGCGTGCCACCTACGGCATGACTGAATCATTGATCGGTGCTGTCAAAGATCAGCACGCCGAAATCTCCAAAGCAGTCGCGCTCGCCATCGAGCAGCGCCAGCCGATGCAAACGCCCGATCTGCGTGCAGAACCGCCATCGGTGGCCCGCGATATCATGTTGCGGGCGGGCTATCTCGCGCGCCTTGTAGTGCCGCTGCTCGCGGCCGATCGCATCGTGGGCGCGCTGGTGGCGCGGCGGCAGGCGCCGGGTGAGTTTCCGAAGAATACCATCGAGTTGCTGCAGACCTTCGCTGCACAATCCGTGCTCGCCATACAGAACGCCCGGCTGTTCAGCGAGATCGAAGAAAAAAGCCGGGAGCTCGAATCCGCAAGCCAGCACAAGTCGCAATTCCTCGCCAGTATGAGCCACGAACTGCGCACGCCGCTGAACGCCATTATCGGCCTCACCGATATGATGGTAAACAACGCGCCGCGCTTTGGCACCGAAAAGGCGCTGGAGCCCCTACGCCGCGTGCACCGGGCGGGCACGCATCTGCTTGGGCTGATCAATCAGGTGCTTGACCTGTCGAAGATCGAGGCCGGCAAGTTGGAGCTCAACGTCGAGAGCGTCAGCATTGCGCCGCTCGTCGAGGAGGTCATCGGTACCGCACGTCCGCTCGCCGAGCAGAACAAGAACACGTTGTCGGTCGAATGCCCACGCGACCTGCCGCCGATCGAAGCCGATGCCATGCGGCTGCGGCAAATCATTCTCAATCTCCTGAGCAACGCCTGCAAGTTCACCAAGGCGGGCGACGTCAAGCTGCGCGTCACGCCGGCCGTGAGGGAGAAGCGGCAATTCGTCGAGATCGCGGTGACCGACACCGGCATTGGCATGACGGCGGAGCAGATGTCGCGTCTGTTCGAGGAGTTCTCGCAGGCCGACGCGTCGACCGCGCGCCAATACGGCGGCACCGGGCTTGGCCTAGCGATTACGCGCCGGCTTTGCCAGATGATGGGCGGCGACGTGACGGTGGCGAGCAAGGCGGGCAAGGGCTCGACCTTTACGGTCTCCTTGCCGCTCGCGGCTGCTGGAGTTGTTGAAAGCAAAGAAACAAGTGAATCCGGTGAAGACGTGCGCTCCGACGAAAGCGTGCTGGTGATCGATGACGATAGGACGGCCCGGGAACTGATAGCGGATTACCTCCGCGAGGCCGGATTTGCCGTGATTACCGCTGCCGGCGGGCGCGAGGGGCTCAAGCGCGCCAAAGAGTACCACCCAATCGCTATCACTCTCGACGTGATCATGCCGGATATCGACGGCTGGACGGTGTTAGCGGCTTTGCGCGGCGACCCGCAACTTGCCGACATTCCCGTGGTCATGGCCAGCATCGTGGACGAGCAGCGCCATGGAATGACGCTGGGAGCAGTCGGTTATCTGACAAAGCCTATAAACCGGGACAAACTTGTTGAACTCGTAGGCCGCTATAGAGCACCGGCCGGACCAACGAAGGTACTTGTCGTTGAGGACGATGCAACACAGCGCGATCGCGTCCGAATGTGGCTACAGCCGCCGCAGTGGCAGGTGAGCGACGCGGAGAATGGGCGCGTCGCCCTTGATCGCCTGAAGCAGGCGGCACCCGACGTCATTATCCTCGATTTGATGATGCCGGAAATGGATGGTTTCCAGCTTGTCGCGGCATTGCAGGAGCACCCGCAATGGCGGCGCATTCCAGTCGTCGTCGTCACTGCGCTTGATCTCAGCGCGGAAGATCGTGCGCGACTCAATTCCGGGGTCGAGACTGTCCTACGGAAGGAGTCGTTCAAGCCGGCCGAGCTTATTGACGGTCTTCGCCGTCTTGTGGCCGAAGCGCATAAGATGCACCGCGTTGCGGAGGCTGCATCGTGACGCGGATTCTTTACGTCGAAGACAATGACGATAACGTCTATATGCTGAAATTGCGTTTCGAATTGCTGGACGGCTTCGAGGTGCTCGTTGCGGATAATGGCGAGACGGGAGTTGCCGCGGCGATTGCCGAACGACCGGATCTGATCCTGATGGACCTCGACCTTCCGGTGGTGGACGGTTGGGAGGCATCGCGCCGGCTCAAAAACGAGCCGGCGACCCGCCACATTCCGATTATTGCCCTGACGGCGCATGCCATGGCCGGCTCACTCGAAAAGGCGCTCGCTGCCGGCTGCGACGAATTCGATACAAAACCGGTAGATTTCGATCGCCTCTTGCAAAAAATCAACCGCCTCCTTGCCGAGGATCTAAGCAGTCGATCCTCGCCGGCCAGGTAGTCGAATATCGCCAGTATTTGCTGCATCTGCTCACGACCGCTTGTGGCACGAAGTGTGGGTGCCGCTATGTCCGCTATAACGCTGCTATCGGAGCATAAGCAGAAGCTGGGCGAACATCAGACCCATCGAATCGAAAGAGGCCCGATCAGGTACGCAGGGATACTAGTTCATCGATTTTGAAATTCGAATCATATCAGGCAGCTCGGTCGAGTTGATAGGACCAAGTGTGAACGACGGGATGGCGATTGAATTCATCCATGGCAGCCATGATGCGATCCTTGAGTTCCTGTTTGGAAGCGAC
>DATBHE010000141.1:0-59884 GCA_036557605.1 Pseudolabrys sp. | reverse complement strand
GGCCCTTCGGCCTCGCGGCACCGGTGGCACCGGTCGCGGCCGGCCTCCTGGCGCTCGCCTTCGGCTGGTTCTGCGTCCGCCTGCGCGGCGTCTACTTCGCCATGCTGACCCTGGCCTTCGCCCAGATCAGCTGGTCGATCGTCTTCCAATGGGATTCCTTCACCGGCGGCAGCAACGGCGTGTTCGGCGTCTGGCCGTCGGCCTGGCTCGCTGGCAAGACCGCCTACTACTATCTCGCGCTCGCCTTCTGCGGCGCCGGCATCGCGCTCTTGTGGCGCGTGCTGTTCTCGCCTTTCGGTTACGCGCTGCGCGCCGGCCGCGATTCGCCCTTGCGCGCCGAGACGATCGGCATCGACCTGCGCGCCTATCAATGGGGAGCGTTCGTCCTGGTCGGCGCGCTGGCCGGCCTGGCCGGCGCCGTCTACGCCTTCTCCAAGGGCAGCATCTCGCCCTCGACCATCTCCATCGCCCAGTCGACCGACGGCCTGATCATGGTGCTTTTGGGCGGCGTCGAGACGTTGACCGGCCCAGTGGTGGGCGCGGCGATCTTCACCTGGCTGCGCGACCTGCTGGCACGCGAGACCGATTTCTGGCGTGCCGCACTCGGCCTGATGATTCTGCTGATCGTCGTCGTCTTCCCGCAGGGCCTGGTCGGCGGCCTCAAGGCGCTCTACGTGCGCTGGCGGCCGGCATGACGGCTGTGCTGCAGGTGGACGGGCTGCACAAGGCGTTCGGCGGCGTCCAGGCGGTCGAGGACGTTGCCTTCGCGGTATCGGAGGGCGAGCTGCTGGCGCTGATCGGCCCCAACGGCGCGGGCAAGAGCACCTGCTTCAATATGCTGAACGGCCAGCTCAGGCCCGATAGCGGCGTCGTGGAGTTCGAGGGCCGCAACATCACCGGGATGAGCCCGCGCGCGATCTGGCGGCTGGGCGTCGGCCGCACCTTCCAGATCACCGCGACCTTCGCCTCCCTGAGTGTTCGCGAGAACGTGCAGATGGCGCTCTACAGCCATGCCGGCAAGCTGCGCTCGCTGCTTGCGCGCTTCGGCGCCGAGCTCGGCGGCGAGGCCGACGCGCTCTTGTCTCAGGTCGGCATGCTCGACCAGGCCGGACGGGCGTGCGGCGTGCTGGCCTACGGCGACCTCAAGAGGGTCGAGCTCGCCATGGCGCTCGCCAACCAGCCGCGGCTGCTGCTGATGGATGAGCCGACCGCCGGCATGGCGCCGCGCGAGCGCAACGATCTGATCGCGCTGGTCAAGCGGCTCGTGGTGGAACGCAAGATTTCGGTGTTGTTCACCGAGCATTCGATGGATGTCGTCTTCGCTTTCGCCGATCGCATTGTCGTGCTCGCGCGTGGCCGGATGATCGCGGACGGAAATGCTTCCTCCATCCGCGATCATCCGCAGGTGCGCGAAGTCTATTTTGGGACCGGCAAAACGTTCGGGACCGGTGCGCCGCCATGAGCGAACCTATCTTGACGGTGGAATCTCTCAGTGCGTGGTACGGCGCCGCGCGCATCCTTTACGGCCTGAGTTTCCAGGTGACACAGGGTGAAGTGGTTGCCTTGATGGGGCGCAACGGCGCCGGCAAATCCACCACGATGAAAACGATCATGGGCCTGATGGCGCGGCGCGAAGGGACCGTGCGCTTTAACGGCGAGGATATCTCGAACCGGAAGCCCTTTGAGATCGCGCGGCTTGGCCTTGGGTTCACCCCTGAGGACCGCCGCATATTCGTCGATCTCACGGTGATGGAGAATCTCGACGTCGGCCGGCAGCCGCCGCGGCGGTTCGCCGACGGTCATTCTGCGCCGTCATGGACCGTCGAACAGTTGTTCACGCTTTTTCCCAACCTCGCGGAAATGCCCGACCGTCTCGGCGGACGCATGAGCGGCGGCGAGCAGCAAATGCTGACCGTCGCGCGTACGCTGATGGGAAACCCGCTATTGGTGTTGCTTGACGAGCCGTCGGAAGGTGTAGCCCCCCTGATCGTCGAGCAGATGGCGCAGACAATTCTCGAACTCAAGAAGCAGGGTCTCTCGATCCTGCTGTCTGAACAGAACATCCACTTTGCACGCCTCGTATCAGACCGGGTCTATGTTCTGGAAAAGGGGCAGATTCACTGGCAAGGGTCGGTCGCAGAACTCGACGCCAGTCCGCAGGTGCAAAGGACTTATCTGACGGTATAGGATCGCTTCATCCAGATGGAACAGCATCATGAAAAATCTGCGCCGTGAAAAACTAAAGGTCGTGGCACCTCAGTCTGACACATCCGAAGGTCGCTATGTGTTGGACGATCAGATCGGCTTCTTGATGCGCATCGCGATGCAGCGGCATACGTCGATTTTCACGTCGCGCATGATCGAAGGTCTCACGCAGACCCAATTTGCCGCACTCGCCAAGCTCTATGAAGTCGGTCCCTGTTCGCAAAATCACCTCGGCCGCCTCATCTATCTTGATGCCGCCACCATCAAGGGCGTCGTTGATCGGCTGCATTTGCGCGGATTTGTGACAGCGCTCAACGACCTCACCGACCGGAGACGTCGCGCGGTCACGCTGACCGAAAGGGGACGCCGCGCTACCGAAGCTGCGATGCTGGTTGCGGCCGATATAACCGCCGCAACGCTCATTCCGCTCAGCGCGGAAGAACAGCGCGTCGTTGTGAAGTTGCTGCGCAAGCTGACGTGAGGGAACAGACATGAAGTTCCGCGTCGGTCAGGCTACCGTTACCCGGATTGAGGAAACAAATCTGCCCGGATACCAACTCAGGGATATTTTTCAGGATTTCACCGATGCGCACATGGCCGAGCACAAAAGCTGGCTGGCACCGCACCACTACGAAGCCGCAACCGGCAAAATCATTCTTTCAGTTCACAGCTGGCTGCTGCAGATAGACGGCAAGAAGATTCTGATCGACTCCTGCTGCGGCAACAACAAGGTGAAGCCGGGCCGTCCATTCTGGCACATGCTCAACGAGCCCTATCTCGAGCGGCTGGCGGCGGCCGGCGTGCGACCTGAGGAGATCGATCTCGTGATGTGCACGCATCTGCATCACGATCACGTCGGTTGGAACACAAGGCAACGCGACGGCAAATGGGTGCCAACGTTCCCCAATGCGCGCTACGTTTTTTCCAAGCCGGACGTCGACTATTTTTCTGAAGTTGATGCCGATCTAAAAGAAGGTCCGGCGGAGCTCGGCACGTTCCGCGAATGCGTGGTTCCGATCCTCGAGCACGGCAAGGCTGATCTGGTGAGCGGCGGGCCTTACCGCCTCAATGAGTTCATCGAGATCGATTCCGCGCCCGGCCACTCGCCGGGCCACGTGTTCTTCAAGTTGGAGAGCAACGGCGAACGCGCAGCCTTTATCGGCGACGTCTGGCATCACCTGCTGCAGGTCCATTATCCGGACTGGAATTTTCCGAAGAATTCCGATGCGGCGCAGGCAAGAGTCAGCCGGCGCAAGGTGCTCGACTATTGCGTTTCAAGCGGTGCTTTGGTGTTCCCCGGTCATGTCGGATTGCCGTTTGCGGGCCGTATTGAAGGCTCGCGGAAAGGCTATATTCCTCAATTCCGCGCCTGACGATCAGAAGCCATAAAGCTGCGCGGGATTTTCAACCAGAGTTTTGCGCCGCGCTCCCTCATCGGGGATCCAGTCGAGCAACATGTCGAGCATCCATGCATCATCAGGCACCGGTGCGCCCGGCGTCGGGTGCGGCCAGTTCGTGGCCCACAGCATGCGCTCCGGGGCTGCCTTGGCGAGCACCTTCGCGAGCTTGCCGACATCATCATAGTTGGGCGGTCCGGACCGTGACACCTCATACGGAGCCGATAGCTTGACCCAGGTGCGGCCGCTGTCGACCAACCCTTGGAGCACCTTGAACCCCGGATGATCGAGCGGCACCGGCTCGAGGAATTTGCCGACGTGGTCGACCACCAGAGTGCTGACCAGGCGCTTGAGCATCGTTTCGCGTTTGGGCAGGTCGCGGCCGTCGAGTTGCAGCTGCACGTGCCAACCGAACGGAGCCACGCGGGCCGACATCGTCTCGAGGATCTCCCAGGGTAGCGGCGCGCCGGGCAGCATGAAGAAACGGATGCCGCGGGCGCCGAGCTTCGTGAGGCGGTCGAGCTCGGCATCCGTCACGCTTTCATCGACCACGACGATGCAGCGCGAATTCGGTCCCATTGCCGCGACGGCTTCCAGCGTGCAGCGATTGTCCTTTCCATAGGTGGACGGCTGTACCACGACAGTGCGCTCAATGCCGAGACGCGCGCACATCTTTCGGTAGGCCGAAACCGGCGCATCCGGCGGCACGAACTTGGCAGTCGGCGCCTTGGGATATTTGCCGTCATAGATATGCATATGGGTGTCGCAGGTGCCGGCCGGCGCTTTGAGCTTTGGTGCGAGATTGCTGTCAATGGGCGGCATTGCGGGTACTCAGGGACAGATATAGCCGGTGCCGTTCGGATTCGGGAAACAGCCGACGGACTGTGGCAGGAACGTCTTCGGCAGCCATAGCACGATGTCCGGAAAAAAGATCGTGAATGCGATCGCGATAAAGAACACGACATAGATTGGCAGCGACGCCAGCATTGCCTTCGAAAATTTGATACCGACGAATTTAGACGCCATCAACAAAGCCAATCCGTACGGAGGAGTGATCAGCCCGAATGCGAGCGTAGTGATGATGACGGCACCCATGTGGACGGGGTTGATATCGGCATTCTTTGTGAGTTCGATAATGATTGGCATGAAGATGATAATCGCAGGCACCGCGTCGATGAAATCGCCTACAATAACGAACAGGAATGTCAGCAGCAGCATGATCCTGAAGGGATCGCCGCCAGCGGCGGTCGAAATCCACTCCGACACCATCGCCGGTCCGCGCAAATAGGCCAACATCCAGCCGAACACCGATGCGGCCCCGATGGTGATGAGCGGAATGGAATAAAGAAGGCCGGTGAAAGCCATGTCGCGCGGCAGATTGCGCAGATGACGGCGGTTTAGAAGCGGAATTGCGACAAGGACGATGTAGGCGACCGCGACGACGCCGGCCTCGGTTGGCGTGAACTGCCCGGTCAGGATGCCGCCCATAATGATGATCGGAATCATCAACGGAACAGCTGCCTGCTTGGTCGCGGTTGTAAACTCGGCAAAAGTGGCCCGCTTGCGCTTGAACCCCACCGGTCCGAAGAAGTGGCTGTAGATCATCAGCCCGATACCGACCACGACACCAGGCGCGACGCCGGCAAGAAACAAACCGCCGATCGAGACGTTGCCTGTTGCGCCGTAGACCACCGCCATGATGCTCGGTGGAATGAGGTTTGCCATCGTAGAGGCGGAGGCAATCAGCGCCGCCGTAAACGCGCGGTCGTATCCTTCGCGGCTCATTTCGGGTGCAAGCGTGCGCGTGAGCACGGCCACGTCGGCGGCCGACGAACCTGAAATGCCCGCAAAAAACATGCTGAAAATCGTCACAACCTGCGCCAGCCCGCCGCGGAAATGTCCTACCAATGTTTGCGACAACGTGATCATTCGTACGGTTACATTTGCCGAAGTCATCAGGTCGCCGACCAGAAGGAAAAAAGGAATGGCCATCAACGCTTCAACGTCGACGCCGTTGAAGAGCTGCGCAATCATCGAGGCGAGGCTGACCGGCGTAAAAGCAGTTATCAGAAGTACCGACGCGATCAACGCAAATGCGACAGGCACTCCCATATATCCGAAAAACAGAAACAGGACCGCCATCAGGACGATGAGAGTGCCGTTCGACATCACAGCGACTTTCTTCGTTCGTCCACGGGGATGTCAGGAAAGCCATTGCGCCAGCCATTGACCATCTGCTCGATGGTGAACAGGGCTATGAGAGCTCCGCAAATGGGAATGGCGATGTAGAGGTATGCCAATGGCGTCATCGACGGCATTCGCAGGCTCTTGAAGCCGTCCAGCACGTTCAGGTAGCCGAAATAAATCATGCAAGCGGCGACGCAGAGAACAACGAATCGATTGAACAATTCGAAAAAGAGACGGCGGTTGCCTGTCATCGATTCAGCCAGCACGGCCAGATAAAGGTGATCGTTGCGGCGGGTGCATGCGGCAACGCCGACGAATATCCCGTAAAGGAAGAAATCCATCGTCGTTTCCTGCAGCCACAGCCACGGGTGACCGATCGCGCGTGTAACGATGTCGCATACGACCAGCACGCTGAAGGTTGTAATGGCAATTCCGCACAAGACCATCAGCAAACGCTCAAGAGGGTCGAGAAAGCGCCACTTCAAATGACGCTGTTCTTGCGAGACCAGCCCGTCAAAACGCATCGGTCAATTCCGGAGTGAACGCAGGCGTGAAAAATAAACGGGGAGCGAGCGCTCCCCGTTTCGCGTACAATTAGTTTTTCACATTGCGCACAAGTTCGAGCACTTTCACGGCGTGCGGGCCAAGATCCTTGGCAAGCTTGTCCTGGATCGGCCTGCTGATGTCCTGGAAACCTTTCTTGTCGACGTCCCTGACGATCTTGACGCCGATTTTTTCCAGTTTCGCCAGGGCGTCGTGCTCGAGCTTGAATGCCGCCGTCGGTTCGTTCCGGCTCACTTCATCCGCCGCAGCCTGGACCCATTTTTTCTGTTCATCGTTCAGGCTGCTCCATACTTTATCGCTGACGAACAAAGCGGCGTTGTTCGCCTCGTGCTCGGTGAGCGAAAGGACCGGCGCGACTTCATAATGCTTATTGATGAGGTAGTTGTTGATGCCGTTTTCGCCCATGTCGGCAACGCCGGTCTGCAACGCCGTGTACACCTCGCCGAACGGCATATGAACGACCTGTGCGCCGTAGGCCGGGAACGTCATGTCCTCCGTTACGGTGGCCTGCACACGCATCTTGACGCCTTTGAGGTCGCTCACTTTCTGAATCGGCTTTTTGCCGTACATGTCGCGTAAACCCTGCGACCCCAGCCCAAGCATATGTGCGCCCTTCATCTTTGCGGCGTACAGTTCCTTCATCGCGGCGATTACGGCCGGATCGCCAAGCACTTTGATCGCGTGATTTTCATCGCGGAAGATGAAGTGGATTGAAAACACGCCCGATTCCGGTTGTGCGGTCGAAGCATTGGCAGTCGACAGGAGAACGAAATCGATGTCGCCGGTCTGAACTTTCTGCAAAGTCTGGGCTTCGGTACCGAGCTGAGCGCTCGGGTACTCATTGATCGACATCGTGCCCTTGCTCATTTCCTTGAGCTTGTTGTTGAAAATCGTTGCGCCGACACCGTAGCCGCTGTTTTTTGGCTGGTCATAGGCGAACGAGAATGTGCGATTTTGAGCGAGCGCTGTGGTGGACGCCGTTACAAGCGCGGCGCCGAATACAAGAGCCGACAGCCTTGAGAGACGCATGACGGACATGGAAACCTCCCCGAGATGTTGCGCCTTGCGCGGCGGGATCGCCGGGTGACGCTATTTCGCGCTTGGACTGCGCCTTAGTGTCGCAAGGGTGTGTCGGCCGGTCTAAGCTTGTCAATGCCGGAATCTCAACGATCCCGCAGCATTGCCTTGATGCGCTGCGGTGTGACTGGAAGTTGCGTCACCGCTCCGGGACGCTGAAGCGCATCATCGATCGCGGAAGCAATGGCAGCGCCCACCGGCGTGATGCCGCCTTCACCGGCGCCCTTGAATCCGTAGCTGTTGAGCGGACTCGGCGCGTCCTCGCTCACGAACGTTTCGACCGCCGGAACTTCGTTGGCGGTCGGCATGAGATAGTCGGCGAACGTTACTGCCAGCGGGTCTCCGCTATCCGTATACGTGAACTCCTCGAACAACGCTCCTCCTAATCCTTGCGCGAGACCGCCGATGATCTGGCCTTCAACCAGCATCGGGTTGACGGCCTTGCCAATATCGAAGGCGACGAGATAGCGCTCGATCGCTACCGCGCCGGTGTCGGCGTCGACCCGAAGCTGCACAATGTGCGCGCCATATGGATAGACCATATGACTCGATTTGAATTCGGCTTCGGCCGTCAGATCACCCGGTCTGGCTGCGGCCAGCGCGGCGAGTTTCATCGTCGGCCCCGTCCCGCCCGTGCGCACGATTTCGTCATCAACCAAGTCAAGCATGTCGGCGGGTGTCTGCATCAATTGGCCCGCAGCGGCCAACATGATTTCGCGCAGCTTGACCGCTGCCATGTGTGTGGCTTCACCGCACATGACCGTGACCCGCGATGCAAACGCGCCCATGCCCTTTTCGATGCGGTCAGTCTGCCCATGCACGACATTGATGCGGGTATAGTCGACGCCGAGCGTGTCGGCGCAAACCTGTGCCATCGCGGTTTCCACGCCCTGGCCGATAGATGCGACACCCGTGATCAACTCGATCGTGCCGGCCGGCGTTACCTCGATGCGGACCTTGTCGAACGGTCCTAGCCCGCTCTTCTCCACGAACATGGCGAACCCCGCGCCGACCTTTTCTCCGGTGGCCCGGCGGCGCTCGAGTGCGCGCCGCATGCCTTGCCATTCGGCGGCGGCAAGCAACCTGTCCATCAATTTTGCGTAGTCGCCCGAATCGTAGACAACATCGGTACCGAGCGTGCTGAAACCACGAGGGTAGGGCATCGCATTCTTGTCAATCAGGTTGCGGCGACGGATTTCGATGGCGTCGATGCCGGTCTTGGCGGCGATGGCGTCAACGAGCCGTTCCCGCACGAAAGTTGTCTCGTAACGGCCGGGCGCGCGATAGGTCCCGCATGGCGTCTTGTTCGTTAGCCGGATGTGCCCCCGCGCGCGGTAAGCCGGAACACGATAGGGGCCGGGCAGCATGGCAGCCGCGAGGTCGGGAACCGTTGCGGCGTGCGTGCGCATGTAGGCGCCGTTGTCGTGAAAAAATTCGTCGTCGATTCCAAGAATGTGGCCGTCTTTATCGATTGCAGCCCTGATCTTGTGGCGCTGCTGGCGGGAATGGTTGGCGGCGATCAGGTGTTCGCGCCGGTCTTCGATCCATTTGATCGGCTTCCTGAACTTGAGGGCGGCAGCACAGACGAGCACGTCTTCGGGATACATCTCGCCGCGGATACCGAAGCCACCGCCGACGTGACCCTCATAGAGTTGGACTTTGTCCGGGTGTCGGCCAAGCATGAGTGCTAGGCGGTCCCGGTTCCAGTGGGGCACCTTTGCCGCACCGTGCATTTCCAGGACATCGCGCGCTTCGTCGTAGCGCGCGATCGCGCCACGCGTCTCCATCGGCACGCCGCTATGCCGGCCGATCGAAAGATCGAGCGAAATCACGGTGTCGGCCGCGCGAAACGCCGCATCGATATCGCCGGATTTCTTTTCGATTACCGACGTTTCGGTATCGCGTTGTTCGTCGAATGGGCCGGGCCGCCCTGCGGCATCGAGAATGACCGGCAGAGGTTCGATGTCGATTTCGACGAGGTCTGTCG
The DNA here is from genome assembly GCA_036557605.1 of Pseudolabrys sp. Lineage (GTDB taxonomy): Bacteria > Pseudomonadota > Alphaproteobacteria > Rhizobiales > Xanthobacteraceae > Pseudolabrys. The sequence goes on along the minus strand of DATBHE010000141.1, from coordinate 50,467 downwards.
CATCTTCGGCAAGGTATGGATCGGCGGCAAAGACGGCTGCGACCGGCTCGCCGACATAACGCACATAGCGTTGCGCCAGTACGGTCTGACGATAAGCTTCGAGCTCGATGAGTCCGGTCAGTCGAAATCCGATTGGCGGAAGATGGGCAATATCGGCGAAGCTCCAGACGGCGTGCACACCTGGGAGCGCAAGCGCAGCTTTTGCCTCGATCGACCTGATGCGCCCGTGCGCGATCGGCGAGCGTACGATGCGCATGTGCCATTGGCTGGGAAATGAAATGTCGTCTGCGAAGCGGCCCCGACCCGTGACGAGAGGGCGATCCTCCAGGCGCGGGACCGAACGGCCAACGAATTTTCCTTTAGCCAGCATGAGCGCAGCCGCTCATTTTTTCTGCATCTCTTTCGCCGCGGCGCGGACGGCCTTGATAATATTCTGATAGCCGGTGCAACGGCACAGGTTCGACGACAGCACGTCGATCAGGGCTTCGTCGCTGATGTCCGGCTCACGTTCCAGAACGCCGACCGCCAGCATCAAAAAGCCTGGCGTGCAGAAGCCGCACTGCAGACCATGATGATCAATGAAGGCCTGCTGCATGGTGTGGAGTTTGTCGCCCTGTGCCAGGCCTTCGACGGTGCGGATCTGTTTGCCATCCGCCTGTACAGCAAACATCAGGCAGGAGCGAACGGGTTCTCCACTCACGATCACTGTGCAAGCGCCGCAAATCCCGTGTTCGCAGCCAATATGCGTGCCGGTTTGGCCGCAGTCCTCGCGAATCGCGTCAGCCAGGGTCCGTCGCGGCTCGACATCGATCGGATAGTCACGGCCGTTGATGTTAAGGGTGATTGCGGCTTTCGTCCTCATGCGGTTTTTCCCGCATTGCGGATGGCGGCACGAATACGCTGTGGCGTAGCGGGCATCTCGTTGATCTCGACACCGAACGGCGACAACGCGTCGTTGATAGCGTTGACGACCGCTGCAGGAGCACCGATCGCACCACCTTCGCCCAGTCCCTTGGCCTTGGTGATGGAATTCACGCTCGGCGTTTCAATGTGATGCAGCTCGATTGACGGAATTTCGTGGGCGGTCGGCGGCAAATAGTCGGCGAGAGATGCGGTGAGGATTCCACCGTCTTCGTCGTAGATGATTTCTTCGAGCAACGCATTGCCAATGCCCTGAGCGATGCCACCGTGCACCTGGCCGTCGGCAATCATCGGGTTAATGATCCGCCCGGCATCCTCGGCAACGAGAAATTTTTCGACCTTCACATGGCCCGTCTCGATGTCGACATCGACGATCGCCACGTGGCACGCGTTCGAGAATGTGCCCGGCGGATCGTAGTGGCCGGTTTCGGTCAGCCCTGGGTCTATTTCGCCGTTGAACCGATGGGTCTGCGTATAGGCTTCACGCGCCAGTTTCGCGATGGCGATCGTGCGATCCGTGCCGGCCACTTTGGCCATGCCGTCGGCAAGCACGATATCGCTGGGCGCGGCCTCGAGCACGTGACTGGCCATCTTGATCAGTTTGGCGCGCACCTTGCGCGCGGCGATCAGCGTGGCGCCGCCCGAAATCACCAGCGACCGGCTGGCGAACGTGCCCCACCCGTAGGGCGCGCGATCGGTATCGCCATGCACGACTTTTATCATGTCCGGGGTGACACCGATCTCGTCGGCGATGATCTGCGCGAGTGTGGTGCGCAGGCCCTGACCATGCGGCGATGCGCCAATCCGCGCTTCAACAAATCCTGAGGGATCGACTGTTACGATAACGGTTTCCCATCCCGGCGTGATCTCCATCCCGCGGGCGGCAAACGCCGGACTGCCGTAACCGGTTCGTTCGGAAAACGTCGAAAAACCAATGCCGAGATAGTGGCCCTTGGTTCGCGCTTCGGTCTGGCGCTGGCGAAAGGTCGGCACATCAATAGCCTTTACGGCCATTTCCAGCGTCTCTTTATAGGTGGCCTCATCGTATTCCAGGCCCATTGCAGACTTATAGGGGAATTTGTCGATGAGGTTTCGCCTGCGGATGTCAATCGGGTCGATGTCGAAAGCCCGCGCCGCCTTGTCCATGAGCCGCTCGAGCGTGAACGTGATGACCGGGCGCGACACACCGCGATACGGCGCCATGGTGCAGGTGTTGGTGATGACGCCGCGGGCAAGGCACTGGTATTGCCGAACGTCATAAGGCCCCGGCATTTCCGCCATGGCCATCAGGGGCTCGACCCCGCATGTGGTCGGAAAGCACGAATAGGCGCCGATATTCGAAATGATATCAGCTTTCAGTGCGAGCAGCTTCGCGTTCTTGTCGAAAGCGCCTTCCAGCGTGATGTATTGGTCGCGCGAATGGAATCCGGCAATCAGATTCTCTCGGCGGTCTTCCGTCCAGGCAACCGAGCTCTTGAGTTTGCGCGCAAGCCAGACCAAAACGACGTATTCGGCGGCGAGCGACATCTTCTGTCCGAATCCGCCCCCCACATCAGGCGCGATCACGCGCAGGTCAGATTCCGGCATGCCAAGCACGTCGCAGACAGCAGTTCGGGTCAGATGCGGCATCTGCGTGCTGCAGGTCAGCGTGATGCGTCCCGTTGCGGCGTCATAGGCCGCGTGACCTGCCCGCGGCTCCATCGGCGTTGCATTTTGCCGCCGTGAGCGTGCGTCGATGCTGACGATCTTGTGCGCAGTGGTCCACGCGGCGTCGAAATCGGGCGTTTTCACTTTACCTTCGAGTATGACGTTGCCTGGCGCTTCGGCGTGTACTTGCGGAGCGTTGCCCTCAAGAGCGGCACGGGCATCAGCGACGGCGGGCGTCTCATCGATCGCGAGCTCAATCTGATCGACAATGTCCTCGGCATCTTCTTCGCTCGTCGCCACCACAGCTGCGACGGGTTCGCCTATAAAACGCACGGTCCCCTCTGCCAGGACCGGCTGTTCCACCGGCTTGTAGTTGAACTTGTGCAGCATCGGCGTGATCTTCTTCACGTCTTTGAGGTCGGCGGCGGTGACGACCATCGACCCGTCGGGCGTTCCGACGCTTTTTAGTTTTCCGGCGGCCACCGGGCTGCGCACGAAGCGCACCCAATGCGCAGCGGTTGTGTCTCCGGTAAAGCGGCCTTGTCCGGTAATCAGCGCCGGATCTTCAAGCCGGCGGATCGCGCGTCCGACCCAGGTCATGCCGGAGCCTCGGGTGCCGTGGCTCACAATGTGCTGCTTTCAAGGGCGCGGCGAACGACAGCGCGCACAAGGTCGCGCCGGTATTCGGCGGTGGTCTGGTGATCCTCGAGCGGATCGATGGCCTTGGCAGCTGCTTCGGCAGCTGCACGAAATGTCCTGTCGCCCGGCGATTGGGAATTCAGAGCAGCTTCGGCCTCGGGGATGCGCCGCGGCGAAGGCTCGGCGCCACCCAGTCCCACGTGCGCCTCGGCAATCTTGCCGCCTTGCAAACGATACGTGACAAGCGCTGCCGCCATTGCAAAATCCCCGGCCCGGCGACTGAATTCATTGAAACCGAACCTGGCGTCATTCGCGAGCAGTGGAAGGCGCGTCTCGACGAGCAATTCGTCTTCCGCCAGTGCCGTCGACATGACTCCGGTGAAAAAATGTTTCGCCGCAATCACACGCTCTCCTCGCGTGCTTCTTGCAACCAGAGAGCCGTCGAGGGCGACGACCACAAGGCACCATTCGGATGCGGGGTCCGCGTGCGCAAGGCTGCCGCAAAAAGTGCCGCGCATGCGGATCGGATAGTGCGCGATGTGACGCGCGACGACGCTCAGCAGCCGACCGAGCGGATTATCGACGATCGGCCTGTGAAATGCCGCGTGGCGCACACAGGCGCCGATCATCAGAACCTTTCCGTCGCTTTCGACCCGGTCGAGGCCGGCGACGTTGTTGATGTCCACGAGATGTGCCGGTTTCGCCAGGCGGAAGGCCATGATTGGAACGAGACTTTGGCCACCCGCGAGGATGCGCCCATCCTGCGGCGCGACTTCCGCCAGAATCTTGAGCGCGTCCTCGAGGGTTTTCGGCGCATGGCGGACGAAGGGCGCGGGCTTCATGGGTAGACTTTCCAGCGCGGCCAAGGCTATTTATTTGTATGCAAACGATAAAGCGCCGTCGCGGATTGTCAAACGAAGTCAGGCGCGGTCTGCGACAGTCCGCGCGATCCACCAGCCTTTTCTTGAAGGGGGTCGATTTCATACTCTATACGCCGGCGCGTGGGGGCGCCGTTAAGGGGGGCGGGAAATGCTGATGGCAAGACTTACGATGGCCGCCTGTGTCGCAGCCGGTTTTTTGGCGGCGGGTCCTGTGCTGGCACAAGACGGCAAGCGGCCGGACAAGGTTTCGTTCTATTTCGCGGCACACGAAGACGACTGGCAACTATTCATGAATCCGTCCGCGTTCGAAGACGTTATCCATGCCGCCTCAAAGACGGTTTTCATCCATCTCACCGCCGGCGACGCCGGGCTTGGCGTCGGGTTGGGCGGCCGCAAGCATCCATTTTATCTTGCGCGCGAAAATGGCGCGGAATCCGCCATTCGGTTCATGGCCAACGCCGATTTTGGCCCGACTGAACGGGTTGCCGCATCAATCACATTCAACGGGCATTCGATTTATCGCGTTAGTTATCGCAATACCGTCGGATATTTTCTGAGAGTTCCGGACGGTCACTGGTCCGGCGAAGGATACTATGACACTGGATATGAGTCGCTTAAGCGGCTGGCCAGTGGGGAAAATGATGTCCTGCACGCGGTGGATGGGTCTGCTACCTATCACGGCTGGGACGACCTGGTTACGACATTGCAGGAGATTGTCGCCTACGAGCGGGGAAAAGCGGCGCTCATTCAGGTCAATGTCGCCGAGACCAATCCGCGGATTAACCCGCAGGATCACTCTGACCATCTCATGACGGCGAAGGCCGCACTCGATGCCGTCAAGGATTCGAAGTGTGTACGACGCGTCTACTATGTCGATTATGCCAGCTCGCGTCTCCCGCAGAATCTTGACCTGCAGAAACGTGACATGGAGAGCTCGGTGCTTGCCGTAACTCTCGCTGGCGTTCAGGCCTTTGACCACAGCACTTCGTGGCACCACTACGACGAGTCCTTCGTTGGACGAAACTACTACCGGGTTCAGGCTCCGACCGGTCGTTGCGATACGCCTCTCGCCGCGCTGGTGCCGGTGCGATAGAAGCTGCCGGCGAGCTTCACGATCAGGTGATCGCGGGAAATCGTATTGACCTGAATCAAATTGGACGCCCAAGGTGACGGCTGCGTTGCCGCAACCAATTCCATTCTGAGCGGTTTTGGTTGGTCAACGCTTTTCGTGGAACTATTGGCGGCGCCCGATGCGCTATGCAGACGTGCCCCTCGCATTGCAGACGCGTCGCGTTCTATCGGTCGACGCATTGCGGGGGTTCAGCATTTTTTGGATCATTGGCGCCGACGGGGCCGTTCTGGCTCTTGAGCGCATGCTTCGCAACAAAGGCGAGGTGCTCGGTTCCATAGGAAATTTCCTGGGGACCCAGATGACGCATGCGGACTGGGAAGGATTCCGCTTTTACGATTTCATCTTCCCGCTATTCATATTCATCACCGGGGTGTCGATCGTGCTCGCGCTGCCGCGTCTCGTTGAGCGGGAGGGCAGGGCGAAAGCTCACCTGCACGTATTGCGACGCGCGCTTGTCCTCTACGTGCTGGGAATCATCTACTACGGCGGTGTGGGTCATCAGCTGAGCGACATCCGTTTTGTCGGCATTCTGCAACGCATTGCTGTTTGTTATTTGTTCGCGTCGCTTCTGTTTCTGAATTTCGGATGGCGTGGCCTCCTTTTATCTGTGTTCGTTCTGCTTGTGGGGTATTGGGCTTTGATGACATTCGTGCCGGTGCCCGGCCTGGGTGTTTCGTCCTATCAACCGGAAACCAATCTCGCCAATTGGATTGACCTGCGCTACTTGCCCGGACGTTTGTGGGACGAGACGCGAGATCCGGAAGGTTTGTTGAGCACCATCCCTGCGATCGGCACTTGCGTGCTGGGCGTCTTGGCCGGCCTTGTGCTCACGGACTCCCGTCTGTCACCCGAGCGCAAAACGCTATGGTTGGCTGTGGCCGGTGTTGCGATGGTCGTAGTGGGCTATCTGTGGGGCTTGCAATTCCCGATCATTAAAGCGATCTGGACGTCATCATTCGCATTGATCGCCGCCGGCTACAGTCTGATCCTGCTGGCGATCCTGCATCAGGTCATCGACGTCTGGGAGTGGCAAGCGTGGGCTTCGATCTTCGTGTGGATCGGTGCAAACGCCATCGCGCTATACTTCATCAACGGTGTGGTTGGGTTCGTACCTTTTGCGACGCGACTTATGGGTGGCGAGGTCGCGCGATGGATCAGCAGCGTCACAACGCCGGGGACCGGCGCTTTCCTTCTGCACGTTCTTGGACTTGTGCTGGCGGTGGCGCTTGCCCGATTTCTCTATCGCCGCAAGATATTCCTGCGCGTATGAGGCTCAGGTCCCGACTTTGAGTGCAGACACCAAGCCGCGTAGCGCGGCGATCGTGGAAGGCGCGACGCTCTTTCCGGTGCGCGGGTTTTCCGATGGAATATTCTCGATCGTCATCGTGAAACGGGCAGTGTCGGCATCGACCGTGATCGTGTGAGTGTTGCGTGTTACTTCCGGATCGGCCCAGATCTCGAGCTGGGTGCGGTCCGGCCCGATGCCGGCAAGGCTCAACGCGGCAGCAACGTTGACATTGGTCGGGAAGCCGCGCGCACCTTCCCGCGCACTGCCGTCAAATACCTTCAGCGGTGACTTGAGCCCCGTCAGCGAAATTCTCCGCTCGCGCAAATAGGGCGCGCCCTCGAGTCCGGCCGGCGGCTTGCGCGTCACCATCTTCACTGAATGGATCGTACTTTCGGCTGCCGCGCGCACTGCGTCGAGGCCAATCAGCGCGCCGGTCGGCACAAGTATGCGGGCACCCTTGGATTTGGCGCGCTCGACGAGATCGGAATTCTCCAGCAGCTGCGCAACCGATAGCGGCATGAAGATGCGACCTTTGTCGATCGCGCTGATCGCAACCTCTCGGAACAAAGCGGGCGGTAGGCATTCGACGACGATGTCGCAGTCATCTGCGAGTTCGGTTGCCTTGCGAATGGGAATCTCGTGGCCGGCTTGCGGCAGCGCTCTTTGCGCCTTCGCTGCGTCCCGTACGGCGACTGCGGCGAGCCCGAGACCCGGCACCCCGGCGATCAGTCGTTTTGCCACTTCAAGCCCGACAGCACCAAGACCAGCGAGTCCCACGCGGAGCGGTTTTTTGTGGTCGTTCATTTCTTTCGCCCGGTGAAGTTTGGTTGACGCTTTTCCATGAATGCGCGGACACCTTCCGCATAGTCCGGCGTGAGACTGGCCGCCCGTTGAGAATCGCGCTCCAGGTCGAGCTGCGCATCGAGCGTGTTGGTTGGTGAGACATTCAGCGCGCGCTTGATCAAAGCGAGGCCTTGCGTCGGCGCGGCTGCGAAATGCTCGCACAGTTTCTGTGCCTCGCTGAGAAGCGCAGCGTCATCCACGCATCTCCAGATCAGGCCCCATTGCTCCGCCTTTTCCGCCGAAACCGGCTCGGCCAGAAGCGCAAGCCCGCGCGCTCGCGCCTCGCCGACCAGCCGCGGAAGGACCCAAGTGCCGCCAGAATCCGGAACCAGCCCGACCCTGGCGAACGATTGAATGAAACTGGCTGATCGCGCGGCCAGCACGATGTCACAGGCGAGCGCGATGTTGCAGCCAGCCCCTGCGGCCACACCATTCACTGCCGCAACAACCGGGAAGGGTACGGCACGCAGCTTGCGTATTAACGGATTGTAGTGAGCCTCCAAAGCGCCACCAAGAACGACCGACTCGCCCGGCTTGGCCAGCCGGTCGTTGAGGTCTTGGCCGGTGCAGAAACCACGGCCGGCACCGGTGATAAGCAAGGCGCGGCAGTTTTCATCGGCTTCCGCATCGGCAATTGCCTTTCGCAAGGCGTCATGCATTGCCTCGTTAAATGCATTGAGCCTGTCCGGCCGATTGAGCGTAAGGACACGATAGCTGGTGCGGATGTCGACAAGGACGGATATTTCGGCGGTCATGGTTTTCCGAGGAAACGGTCAAGGACACCGATTTCATCTTTGCCGCTTTCCACATCTTCGGCGATACGATCGTAGAGCCGGGCGGCAGCCTGCAACATTTCGTGCTCGGCAAACTCTTCGCCGACAAAGGCCGCTATCTCGTCGAGCTCGGCGACCCAGCGATAGGCTTTCGAATACATGCCTGGCACCTGGTTCGAAAGGTAGCGGAGAAGATCGGGGCGACTTTCCGCCAACTCCGCTTTCAGCGCCTCAGCCGAGCCGCCGCGTGTTGCGGCAAGCATCATGGCGGTGCCAAGGGCCGTGAATCCTTTGGTGATGCCGGCATAGGACATCTTGAGCGCCGATGCGGCGGCCAGCGGTCCTTCGAGAACCCGCACAATAAGGCCGTAGTCGTTGAGCCTTGCGACGTCCTTTGCGGCCGGACCCGATGCATAGATCTTGGTGTTGGTACTGCCCGGTTTCGGGGGAGGCCCGATGATGCCGGCGGCGGCGAAGGCGCACCCGGTCGGCGCAATCGCATCGGCGATCTTTTGCATTGTGCCTGGGCTCACTGCGTTGCATTCGACATAGACGGGCTTGCTGTTGGCAGCGGTCAACACCGGCGCAAGGCGCGCGGCGAGATTGAGCGCATTGCCCGGCGGGACGATGGAGAACAGGAAATCTGCTTCCGCCAACATGCGCTCCTCGACCGGCTGCATGCCGCTCTCGCGCGCACGCCTGGTGCTCGCCTCGCTGCGACCCGCAAGCGACGTCAGAACGGTGACCTTGTTTTCCGTCAGGCGGCGGCCGACACCTGCGCCCATATTGCCTGGTGCAATGATGGCGATTATCGGGGTGGCGCTCATGACCCGGTCACGCCCCCATCGAGATTGATACTTTGCCCGGTCACGAAAGCCGATGCTTCCGACGCCAGAAACAGGACTGTCCCGACGAGATCTTCCGGCACTTCTGCCCTGGGCACGCACTGCATCGCAATGATGCGCTCCTTTTGGGCCGGAGTAACCGTCTTGCGCTCAATTTCGGTAAAAGTCGCGCCCGGAAGGATGGCATTCACCGTAATGTTGTCCGGGCCAAGCTCGCGCGCCATCGACAGGCTCATGCCCGCGAGTGCGGCCTTGGTCGCAATATAGTGCAAATAATTGGGCCGACCGAGGCGCACCGCACCGGAGGCTACGTTGATGATGCGCCCCCATTTGGCACGCCGCATTGCGGGCAATACCGCGCGGGCGCAGAGAAACGGCCCGGTGAGATTGATGCGCAGCACGCGCTCCCATTCCTCAAGCGGAATCTGATCGAAAGGACGCATCTCCAGCGTCGAGAAAATACCGGCGTTGTTGATCAACACGTCGATGCGGCCAAATTCATCCTCGACCACCTCTATCATTGCTTCGATCGAAGCGGGGTCGGCGACGTCCGTTGTCACCGCCAAAGCCTGTCCGCCGTTCCGCAAGATTTCCTCTGATACAGCGGCGGCCTTCTTCTCGTTCAGTTCGGCAATGATCGCGCGGGCTCCGGCTTTGGCAAATGACTGTGCAAACACCCGCCCGATGCCCTGGCCTGCGCCGGTGATGATCACGACACGATCCGTCAGGCCGGGAAAGACGATGTTCTGCAATTCGGCGCTCATGCCGCGCCCCGTTCCAACTGCACCAATTGTTCAAGCGCGGGACGCGCATCCCACGGCTTCCACCATGGCTTGAGACCGAGGTCGTTCGCGATGATGCCTGCGCTGATATAGCCGGCCCCTCCTGAAATCGCGCCACCCGGGTGTCCCGCCGATCCGGCGTTGTACAAATTCGGAATTGGTGAGCGATAGCCGAAATGGTTATACATCACCTGTTCGGCATTGAATGCGCCCATGAAGATGTCGCCGCCGCGCATATTGATCATTTCCTGCACGTATTCGCGACCCGTGTAGACGTAGCGTCCGAGAATGTTTGTGCTCGTCATGTTTGGACAGTAGCGCGCGAAGCATTCAACGATCTTGTCGGCAAACTCCTCCTTGAATGCTTCGTAATTTTGCCCGCCGAGATCAGGGTTGAGCGGCATTACGTGCCAGCAATAGGTCGTGTGCTTGCCGGGCGGAGCCTGGGTCGGATCGAGCAGACTCAGCGGTCCGGAACCAAACTGCACCAAGCTCGGCACGCGGCCTGCCTGCACGTCCTGATGCGCCGAGAACAGATCTTCCATCGTTTCGGCGCCAATGCTCCATTTCAGCGAGCGGTTTATGTTCGGGTCAAATTTTTCCGCCGCGAAGCGCGGGCTCTCCTCCAGCGCGAGGTGCAGGCCGAACAGGCTCCACGCGGTGTATTGGAAGTTGTCAATTTTCTCGAGAAAACCCGTCGGCAACTGCTCTCGACCAATCAGGCTTTCGAATGTCTGGTGCACATCGAGGCTGGACGCAACAAATTGTTTTGCGCGCACCGTGCGGCCATCGGCTAGGTCGATACCGGTCGCCCGGCCGTTTTCAATGACGATACGCTCAATATTTACCTGGGGCGCGAATGTGCCGCCGGCGGCGATGAAGGCCTCCATCAGGCCGCGCGCGAGGTTGAACGAACCGCCTTGGCAGAGCTGGTACCCGCTTTCGAGGTCGAAGGCGCGGATCACTGAACCCATCGGCGATGTTTTTGACAGCGTGTCGACGAGCCAGGTGCCAAACAGGGAGACCTTGAACAGGAACAGCAACCGTACGTGTTCGTTCTCGAATAACTCGCGCACGACATCGAGAGGCTGCCTGTTGGAGACCTCCAGGAATTCGCGCCCCAAAGCCGTGCGCGACAGCAAGGCCTCGCGTTCCTGTTTCGGCAAAGGCTCGGCGTAACGTTCCGGCAGAAAGATGCGCGCGGTTATTTTTTCCGCCTTGCGATTCCACTCACGGAAAGTCTGCGCGTCTTTTTTCGAGAAGCGGCCGATATTCGCAACCGACTCCTCGAGATCGCGGCCGAGCACCAGCGCGCTGCCGTCGTGATGCGCCTGGCCGAACTCGTAGCGCGGGGTAATGTAGGTTACGCGCTCATCGAGGTTCAGATCCTTGAACCAAGGCGTCTCGCTGATGTGGAAATGATTGATGGAATGCAGGTTGTGATAAAAGCCGGGCAGCGTAACCTCGCGTGTACAGAGGCCGCCCCCATAGGTGAGTCGGCGATCTACCAGGAGAATGTCGAGGCCGGCGCGGGCGAGATAGGCTCCGAGGATCAGGCCGTGATGCCCGGCGCCGATGACGATGCCGTCGTATGCTTTATCGAGCGCCTTGGACAAAGGTCAAAGTCCTCGAACTATAATTCCCAAGCCATTGCGAATGGGCTGAGGGGTACACTGCAAGGCCGCCGGCGTTGCGGTCAACGGGCAGCCGGATTTTTGAGGGTAGTGCGCTGCAGCAGTCTTTCCTGCCATTCATGGCGGGTGGACCAATACCCGCAAACTTCGGTACATTACGTCATCCAGAACACGGGCCGAATGGCCTCGGGAGGAAACACATGCGTAAAACTCTTTTGGCCGCGGGCGCTGCTTTGCTGCTCGCAGCGGGCCCAGCAGCGGCCCAACAGAAAACGATCAAGATCGGCTTCATCAGCACGTTCAGCGGTCCCGTAGCGGTGATCGGCAACGATATGCGCAATTCGTTTGAACTCGCGCTGGATCATCTCGGCCGCAAGATGGGCGGTATTCCAGTCGAAGTGATCTACGAAGACGATGGTTTCAAGCCGGAAGTCGGCAAGCAGAAGACCGACAAGCTAATCGAATCCGATAAGGTCGATTTCATCACCGGTTATATCTGGTCGAATGTTCTGCTTGCTTCGCTGAAGTCGGCCGTTGATTCCAAGACGTTTCTGATCACGGCGAACGCCGGTCCTTCGCAACTCGCCGGCGAGTTGTGCTCGCCATATGTGTTCTCGAGCTCCTGGAACAACGACCAGACGCCGCAGTCCGTCGGCCTGTACATGAATCAGAAGGGCGTGAAATCAGTGTTCCTGATCGGCCCGAACTACGCAGCCGGTAAGGACATGCTGGCGGGCGTGGCATCGACCTTCAAAGGCAAGGTTGTCGGCCAGGAGCTGACCAAGTGGCCTGACCAGCTCGACTTCTCGGCCGAGCTCGCCAAAGCGAAAGATGCCAATCCGGATGCCGTGTTCGTGTTCTATCCCGGGCGGGCGGGCGTCCAGTTCCTGACCCAGTACGCGCAAGCGGGGCTCAAAGGGAAAATCCCGCTCTACACCGCATTCACGATCGACGAGCTGTCATTGCCGCTGCAGAAAGATCTCGCACTGGGCGTTCCCGGAGCGCAGCAATGGGTGAACGATCTGCCGAATGATGCGAACAAGAAGTTCGTGGCGGACTATCGTAAAAAGTACAACTCACGTCCGTCGTTCTATGGGGCGCAGTCCTACGATGCGGCGATGCTGATCAACTCGGCGGTGGTCGCCACCAAGGGCAACCTGTCCGACAAGAATGCTGTGCGCAGGGCGCTAGAGAAGGCGGATTTCAAGTCTGTGCGCGGTAACTTCAAGTTTGGACCTAACCACGTTCCGATTCAGAATTTCTATCTTCAGGATGTGGTGAAAGACGGCAATGAGTTCGTGCTGAAGACGACCGCGACGATCGTCAAGGATTTCCAGGACGTTCATCACGCTAAGTGCAAGATGCCGGCGAATTGATCCGGGCTCGATCAATGGCGGCGGCGGCGTGTGCGCGCTGCCGCCGTTTTTCAATTCCGAACGCATGAAATCTGCGTGCCATGACGCTGTTTATCGAGCAATGCCTCAACGGCCTGCAATTCGGTTTGCTGCTGTTCATGCTGGCAGCAGGTCTGACGCTCGTGTTTGGGATTATGGACCTCGTCAACCTGGCGCACGGCTCGCTGTACATGATTGGCGCCTATTTTGCCGCGACATTTACCGCATGGACCGGCAGCTTTCTGCTTGGCGTCGCAATTGCGCTTGGCGGCACGTTGCTCGTAGGTATGGCCGTGGAGGTAATCGTGATGCGGCGGCTTTACGGCCGCGATCACCTCGACCATGTGCTCGCCACGTTTGGCCTTATTCTGTTTTTCGATGAGAGCGTACGGCTGATCTGGGGACCGGCGGGCCTGAGCCTGCCCTTGCCTTCCTGGCTCAACGCACCGGTGCAAATCCTCCCCGGTATCTATTACTCGGCGTACAAGCTCTCGATCATCATTGTCTCGCTCGCAGTGGCTGCCGGCCTTTATTTTCTCGTGATGCGCACGCGGATAGGCATGTTGATCCGCGCCGGTGCCAGCAACCGGGAGATGGTCGGCGCGCTCGGCGTCAACATCAAGCTGCTCTACACGCTGGTGTTTGGGCTTGGCGCGGCGCTCGCGGGCCTTGCCGGCTTGATGCAGGCCCCGATTCTCACAGTGCAGATCGGGATGGGTGAAATCATCATCATTCTCGCTTTCGTTATCACCGTGATCGGAGGCATAGGCTCGATCCGCGGCGCGTTCGTCGCCGCAATTTTTGTTGGTCTTATCGACACGCTCGGCCGCTCCTATTTCACGGATCTGATACGGCTTGCTTTCAGCAAGGAAACGGCGGCGACGGCGGCGCCGGCCCTATCGTCGATGCTGATTTATCTCCTGATGGCGGTGGTGTTGGTGGTGCGGCCGGAAGGATTATTCTCGGCGGGCCAGAAATGAAGGGCTGGCTCAACGCGCGCAACGTCTTCATCGCTATCGTGCTGGTCGCATTGACGTTACTGCCTGTTTACGCCGGCATCACCGGTGACCGCTTTGTGGTCACTTTGTTCACGCGCATCATTATCCTCGCAATCGCTGCAACAAGTCTCAATTTGATTCTAGGCTATGGCGGAATGATGAGCTTTGGCCATGCGGCTTATCTCGGCATCGGCGGTTATGCGGTCGGAATCTTCGCTCACGAGGGAATTTACTCAGGCTTTATCCAGTGGCCGGTGGCGCTGATTATGTCGGCGCTGTTCGCGTTGGTGATCGGCGCCCTCTCGCTCCGTACGCGCGGCGTTTATTTCATCATGATTACGCTGGCCTTCGCTCAGATGGCCTACTACGTCGTCGCCGGCCTGGCGCGTTACGGGGGTGATGATGGCCTCACGATCTACAAGCGCAGCGATTTTGCCGGCCTGGTCAACCTGTCGAACAAGACGTTTTTTTATTACTTCTGTCTGATCGTGCTCTATGCATGCATCTACATCGTCTGGCGGCTGGTGAATTCGCGATTTGGCCTGGTCATCCAGGGCGTCCGCTCTAACGAAACGCGCATGCGCGCAATCGGATTTCCGACTTACCGTTATCGGCTGGTGTGTTTCGTGATTGCCGGAACGATGTGCGGGCTTGCGGGCGCGTTGGTCGCCAATCACACCGATTTTGTCAGTCCCGCAATGATGTACTGGACGCGCTCCGGTGACCTCATCGTCATGGTCGTGCTCGGCGGAATGGGTTCGTTGTTCGGACCGCTGTTCGGCGCCGTTGCGCTTTTGGTTCTGGAGGAAGTGCTGTCCGGCGTCACTGAATACTGGCAGATCATCCTCGGACCGCTGCTGCTTCTCGTTGTGCTGTTTGCGCGCGGCGGCATTGATGGATTGCTCGGGAAGGTGCGTCATGCCTGACCTGCTGCAGGTCGACAATCTTGCGAAGCGTTTCGGCGGCATCGTCGCAACCGATGAGCTCAGCATCAATATTTCGGAAGGGGAATTACACGCTGTAATCGGTCCGAATGGAGCCGGAAAGACGACTCTGATTTCACAGCTCAGCGGACAGCTCGTACCGGATAGCGGGCGTATCCGTTTCGACGGCAATGACATTACGGCAGTGCCCATGCATGCCCGCAGCGCCCTGGGTCTGGCGCGCACTTTCCAGATCACCTCGCTCTTTCTCGATTTGAGTGTGCTCGACAATGTCGCGCTGGCTGTGCAGGCGCGCGCCGGCCATTCGTTTCGTTTCTGGCGCAATGCGCGTAGAGAGCCCGAGCTGCGTGAGCCGGCCCGTGCGGCACTCGACCGCGTAGGGTTGGGGGCACGCACACATTTGCCCACATCGGCGCTCAGCCATGGCGAACACCGGCAAATTGAACTGGCAATGGCCTTGGCCTCGAAGCCGCGGATGCTTCTGCTGGACGAGCCGATGGCAGGCCTCGGTCCGGAAGAGTCGGCGCGCATGGTTGCCATGCTGCGCGAGCTCAAGAAGGAGCTCACCATTCTTCTGGTCGAGCACGACATGGAGGCGGTCTTTGCGCTTGCCGACCGGATTACGGTTCTCGTCTATGGACGGGTGATCGCTTCAGGTAAGCCGGAAGATATTCGCAATAACACGCAGGTGCGCGATGCCTATCTGGGCGAGCAGGAGGCCGTCCATGGCTGAGCCGGTACTCGCCCTCGACCGAATTGAAACTTCGTATGGTCTCAGCCAGGTGCTGTTCGGCGTCTCGCTGGCGATCGCGCCGGGCGAAATGGTCACGTTGATGGGTCGCAACGGTATGGGCAAGACGACGACCGTCCGCTCGATCATGGGGCTTACGCCAGCACGGGCCGGCGCGATCCGCTTCATGGGCAACGACATCCGGGGGCTGCCGTCATACAAGGTTGCCCAATGCGGCATCGGCCTTGTGCCAGAGGGCCGGCAGATATTTCCCAACCTGTCCGTGCGCGAGAATCTGACGGCGACGGCCGTGCGGCGCAACGGGAAGGGCTGGACGCTCGACAGCGTGTACGGGCTGTTTCCACGGCTGGCCGATCGCGACACCAGCATGGGAAACCAGTTGTCGGGGGGTGAGCAGCAGATGCTCGCGATCGGCCGGGCGCTGATGACCAATCCGCGGCTTCTGATACTCGATGAGGCGACCGAGGGTCTCGCGCCTCTCATTCGCGCCGAGATCTGGCGTTGCCTTGCAAGTCTCAAGGCGTCAGGCCTGTCCATCCTCGTGATTGACAAAAACGTCGGCGCGCTGCTGCGTGTGGCCGATCGTCATTTCCTGATCGAACGGGGCCGCGTGGTGTGGAAGGGCACTTCCGGAGAACTCGGCGCCGCACCCGACGTGCAGCATCGGTATTTGGGGGTCTAGCCTATTCGGTCGGCAACGGGTCGGCCGCCACGGATGAAGCTGAAGCGTGCTCCGCCAAGCCTGCGATGAAGCCGATCGAGCAGCAGGTAAATGACCGGGGTCGTGTAAAGCGTGAGCATTTGCGACACCAAAAGACCGCCGATGATGGTGATCCCAAGCGGGCGCCGCAGCTCGGATCCGGGCCCAATGGCGATCACCAGCGGTACGGCGCCGAGCATGGCGGCCATTGTGGTCATCAGGATCGGCCGGAAGCGCGCAAGACAGGCTTCGTGGATCGCGCGCACGGGTGAGAGGCCGCGGCGACGTTCACCGTCCAGCGCGAAGTCCACCATCATGATGCCGTTCTTCTTCACGATGCCGATCAGGAGAATGATGCCAATGAAGGCGATCACGGAGAGTTCTGTGCCGGAAATTTGCAGGGCGAGAAGCGCGCCGAGCCCGGCTGAGGGAAGCGTCGAAATGATCGTCAACGGGTGCGCGAGACTTTCATACAGCACACCAAGCACGATGTAGACCGCAACGAGCGCCGCGATCAACAGCAACGGTTGGGCGCCGGCGGCACTGCGAAAGGCACGAATGTCGCCGGAAAAATCGGCGTGGATGATGTCGGGGATATGCATTTCTGCGACCGCCTGCTCGATCGAGGCGGTTGCGCTTTCGATTTGCGCGTCGGGCGCAAGATTGTACGTAATCGTTACTGACGGAAATTGCCCCTGATGATTGACGACCAAAGGGGCGATACCGCGATCGATCTTCGTGACTGCCGACAGAGGCACCTGTGCACCGCCTTTTCCGGCGACATAGACGCGCGCGAGATCGGTCGGATCGCGCTGATAGGACCGATCGACTTCGAGAATAACGCGGTACTGATTACGCGGACCGTAGATGGTCGAAATTTGCCGTTGTGAAAACGCGTTGTTGAGAGCGTTGTCGATATCCTGGACGCGTACGCCGAATCTTGCCGCGGCCTGCCGGTCGATGCTGACGGTCGCCTGCAAGCCGCCCTGTTCGCGGTCCGTTGTGACATCGACGAGGCCGGGCACCTGCTTTACACGATCAATCACGCGCGGCACCCATTTCTGCAGTTCTTCGATGTCGGCGCTCCACAGGGTGAACTGATATTGCGAGTCGCTTTGCCGTCCGCCCACACGAAGGTCCTGTGCCGGCACCATGAAGACACGAATTCCAGGGATCTGGTTCAGTTTCGTGCGTAACCGCGCGACCACCTGCTGGGTGCTCACATTGTTGCGCTCATTGAGCGGCTTGAGGCTGATGAAAAGTCGGCCCCGATTGACCGAAGCATTGAATCCCGAAGCGCCTACGGAAGAGCCGAGTCCTGCCACCGCCGGATCGGCCAAAACAATATCCATCGCCTTCCGTTGCAATTGCGTCATTGCCTCAAAGGAAATATCCGTCGAGGCCGCCGTGCCGCCGAAGATCAGACCGGTGTCATCCTGCGGGAAATATCCCTTGGGCGTTTTGATATAGAGGCCGACCGTGAGCACGATCGTGGCGCAGAACACAATCAGCATCAGGCCGCGCCGTTCGAGGGCAAACGAAAGCGTGCGGTCGTAGAAACGGAGCAGACGTCCAAGCAGGCGCTCGACGCGCCGGTCGAGCCAGGTGGCATCCCGACTCGGCGGCTCTCGCACGAAATAGGCGCAGATCATCGGCGTCACCGACAGCGAAACCACGGTCGAGATGGCGATCGCAAAGGCCAGCGTCACCGAGAATTCGCGGAATAATCGTCCGACGATTCCTCCCATGAACAGCAGCGGGATGAAGGCTGCGATCAGCGATACGGAAATCGACACGACGGTGAAGCCGATCTGGCGGGCGCCCTGCAAAGCAGCTCGCAGCGGCGACGCACCCTTCTCGAGGTGACGGAACGCGTTTTCGATCATGACGATGGCATCATCGACTACAAATCCGACGCTCACGGCCAACGCCATCAGCGAAAGATTGTCGATGGAAAACCCTGCTGCCCACATCGCGGCGCAGGTGCCGGACAGCGCAAGTGGCACGGTGACGCCGGCTGCCGCCATCGCCGCTACCCGTCGCAGGAACAAAAACACGACAAGCATCACCAGCACGACGGTCGCAGCGAGCGTCAGTTGCATATCGTGCACGCTCGCCCGAATGGTTTGAGTCCGGTCGCTCAACACCGAGATTTCGAGGCCGGCCGGTATCCACTGCCGCAACTCCGGCAGCAATTCGTAGATCCGATCCACCGTGTCGATGACGTTAGCGTTTCCCTGCTTGGTAATGATGAGCAGAACCGAGGGCTGGTTGTTGAACCATCCGGCGGAACGGCTATTACGCACGCTTGGCCGAATGGTCGCGACGTTTGACAGGCGGACCACCGAGCCGTTTACGGTCTTGACCACGATGGGGTCATATTCGCTTGCGCTGCGAAGCTGGTCGTTGATCCCAATGGTGACAGAGCGAGTTGAACCGTCGAAAGTGCCGAGGGGCCCCGCGGCGTTAGAATTGGCGATCGCGGTACGTACATCTTCCATCGACAGGCCCATTGCGGAAAGCCGCGCCGGATCGACCCGTACGCGGATCGCCGGCTGCTCGGATCCGGCGACCGTAACGTCGGCCACACCGTCGACCTGCGAAAGACGTTGGGCGATCACGCTGTCGGCGACGTCATAGACGGCGCTGGGCTGCATTGTTTTCGATGTAAGTGCCAGGATCAGAATTGGCGCCGCCGACGGGTTGGCTTTGCGGAACGTCGGCAGCGTCGGCATGTCACCGGGCAGATCGGCGAGCGCGGCATTCAAGGCCGCCTGCACGTCGCGAGCGGCGCCATCTATGTTGCGGTTCAGGTCAAATTGGACGGTGATGCGAGAAAGGCCCAGCGAAGAGACGGACGTGAGTTCGGTTACGCCCGAAATCTCACCGAGGCGCCTTTCAAGCGGCGCCGCAACAGTTGCCGCCATGACATTGGGGTCCGCGCCCGGTCGGCTGGCGCTCACATAGATTGTCGGGAATTCCACGTTCGGCAAGCTTGCGACAGGAAGAAACATATAGGCGACCGCGCCGACGAGAAACAGCCCGATGGCGAGCAGCGTGGTGCCGATCGGTCGCCGGATGAATGGGTAGGAAAAATTCACGGGCCGCCCCGTGCAGGGCGTACCGTCGGGCGCGCAACGGGAGGCGGCGTCGGTGCAAAGCGCGCGCGCAGACGCTCCATGTAGAGGTAAATCACCGGCGTGGTATAAAGAGTCAGCAATTGCGACAGCAGCAATCCGCCGATGATGGTGATGCCGAGCGGATTGCGCAGCTCCGATCCCGTTCCGCCTTCGAGCGCCAGCGGGAGAGCTCCGAACAGCGCCGCGAGTGTCGTCATCATAATGGGACGAAACCGCAGCATTGCGGCCTGCACGATCGACTGCTCGGGCGAGAGGCCCTGGTGGCGTTCGGCCTCAATCGCGAAGTCGATCATCAGAATTGCATTTTTTTTCACGATTCCCATCAGCAGGATGATGCCGATCAATGCGATCACCGAAAGATCGTACCGAAACGCCATCAGCGCCAGCAGCGCGCCGACACCGGCCGAAGGCAGAGTGGACAGAATCGTGAGCGGGTGGATGAAGCTTTCGTACAGGACACCCAGGACGATGTAGATGGCAATGGCGGCGGCGAGAATGAGCCAGGGTTCGCCTGCGAGTGATCTTGCGAATTCGGCGGCGTCGCCGGAATAGCTGCCCGTAACGGAGGACGGCATGTCGATCTGACGTTCGACCGCGCGAATCGCCGACACTGCATCGGAGAGGGCATAACCGTCGTTGAGATCAAAGCTGATTGTGACCGACGGAAACTGCTCCTGATGCGCGATCGCGAGTGGCGCCGACGTCGGCACAAAGCGCGCGAACGCGGACAAAGGCACCTGATTGCTGCCGGTGACGGCATTCGGCGTTGCAGTCGTATTCGTATTGGTGGTGCCGGTGGCGGTGTTGGCTACGGTCGCGGCAGTGCCGGTCGACGTACTGGCGCCGGTCACATAGAGTTTTGTGAGTGCATTCGGGTCCTGCTGGTAACGCGGCTGCGCCTCCAGAATGACGCGATACTGGTTTGCCTGTCCATAAATCGTCGAAATCTGGCGCTGGCCGAACGCATCGTTGAGCGTGTCGGTTACGCTCTGCATTGATACACCCAGCCTGCCCGCCTGCTCGCGGTCCACGTCGACGCGTACACGCGGGCCGCCTTCCTGCGCTTCCGATGCGACCTCGCGAAGTGCCGGATTGCCTCGCAGACCCTGAACCAGCTTGTCGGACCATTCGATGACATCGTCGCGGTCGGTGGACACAAGCGTGTATTGATATTGTGCCCGGCTTGCACGCGTGGATATCTGGATGTCCTGTGTGGCCTGGAAATACACCGTCATTCCGGCAACGCCGGCGGTAGCCTGCTTGAGGCGCGCAACGATCTCATCGACATGGGCACGCCGCTCGTTGCGGGGCTTGAGGGAGATCGTCAACCGGCCTGTGTTCGGAGTTGCATTGATCGGGCTGACGCCGATCACCGAGACGACACCGCTCACGTCAGGGTCGGTTCTGATCACATCCTCGACACGGCGCTGACGGCGCTGCATTTCCGCGAATGAAACGTCCGTTCCGGCTTCGGTCACTGCGGTTATCAGCCCGGTATCCTGTAACGGCAGAAAGCCTTTCGGAACGACGACGTAGAGCAAGATGGTGGCCGCGAGAGTCGCGAGCGTAACGATAAGCGTCTCGGGTTGGCGGCGCAGCACCCACAGCAGACTCGTGTGATAAAAGTCGACAACCCTGTCGACCAGGCTGTTGAAGCGTTGCGCGAGCGCATTGCTTTCGCCGCGGGGCCCGTGCCGCAGCAGGAGTGCGCACATCATAGGCGTCAATGTCAGGGAGACGACGGCCGATGCGACGACCGCGATGGTAAGGGTGAGCGCGAACTCGCGGAACATTCGCCCCACCAGGCCGGTCATGAACAAAAGTGGAATGAAAACCGCGATCAGCGATAGCGTGAGCGAAATCACGGTGAAACTGATCTCGCGTGCGCCCTTCAGTGCGGCCTGAAGTGGCGCTTCCCCGTCCTCCATGTGGCGGACGATGTTTTCGATCATGACGATGGCATCGTCGACCACGAAGCCGGTTCCGATGGTCAGCGCCATCAGCGACAGATTGTCCAGCGAGAAGCCGCAGAACCACATCACGCCGAAAGTGGCAATCAACGACAGCGGCAGGGCGACACCGGCGATGATGGTCGCCCGGATCGTGCGGAGGAATATCAGGACCACGAGAACCACCAGAGCAATGCTCAGCACGAGCGTAAATTGCACGTCGTGAATTGAGGCGCGGATGGTGGTTGTGCGGTCGCTGACGATCGTCAGGTCCACGCCTGCCGGCATCGCGCGCCGCAGGCGCGGAAGTTCCGCGCGCACGCGTTGAACCGTTTCGATCACGTTGGCGCCCGGCTGCCGTTGCACGTCGACGACGATTGCGGGCTCGCCGCGATACCAGGCGCCGACCTTGGTGTTCTCCAGCCCGTCCACGACATCGGCAACGTCGCTGATCTTGACCGGGGCGCCATTACGGAACGCAACGACGATGTCCTTGTAGGTGCTTGCGGCCGTGATCTGATCGTTGGCGGCGATGGTGTAGGATTGGTGCGCGCCATCGAGTGCGCCTTTTGGGCCGGCGACATTCGCGCCGACCACCGCTGTGCGCAGATCGTCGAGCGCGATTCCGTAGGCTGCGAGCCGCGACAAATCGGCCTGAATGCGGATCGCCGGCCGGATTCCGCCTTGCACCGATACGCGCCCGACGCCTGTCACTTCAGACAGGCGCGGTGCCATGATCGTATCGGCCATATCGCTCAGCGAGCGCAGGTCGATGGTCTGCGAAGTCAATGCCAGCGTTATGATCGGCGCGTCGGCCGGGTTCACTTTCGAGTAGAGCGGCGGGTAGGGAAGGTTGCGCGGGAGCGTTGAAGCCGCCGCATTGATCGCGGACTGAACGTCCTGCGCGGCCGCATCGATGTCTCGATTGAGATCGAACTGCAGTGTCACCTGGCTGATACCGAACGAGCTTGACGACGTCATGGTCTGCAGCGCGGGAATCTGCCCGAATTGCCGTTCAAGTGGAGCCGTGACCAGTGAAGCGATGGTGTCAGGATTGGCGCCCGGCAATTGCGTCGTGACCTGAATGGTCGGGAAATCGACCTGCGGCAACGCAGACACCGGCAGCCACCAGTACCCAAGGAAGCCACCCAGCATCACGGCGATCCCGAGCAGCGAGGTCGCGATCGGCCGGTGGATGAATGGCGAAGATACGCTCATTGCGCGTTCGGTCTTGCCGTTGCGCCGCCCCGGTTTCGTCTCGTGCCGTTTTGCCCTTGCGGGCGCTGGCCGGCAGGCTGCGCCGCCGGCGCATCTGCACTGCCGATCGCAACTTTGGTGCCGTCCGTGAGACGCACGAAGCCGGTAGTGACAACACGCTCAGGCGGTTCGAGGCCTTTGCCGACGACGGTCTGTGTCTCATCCTGCTTCTGCACCGTGATCGGACGGACAACGACGGTGTTGTCATCCTTGACGACATACACAAAGGCGCCGTTCGGACCGCGCTGCACCGCGCCGGTGGGGATCACCACAACCTGCCGGAGGGTATCGATCAGCAGCCTGACATTGACGAACTGTCCGGGCCAGAGCTGCAGATTGGCATTGGGGAACTCAGCCTTGAGCTTGACCGTACCGGTCGTCTGATCGACCTGGTTGTCGACGACCCTGAGCACGCCGCGGTCGATAACGGCGTCGGTATCCGAGCGCTGTGCCTCGACATTGAGTGGGCCTTTGTCGAAGGCGGTGTTCACCTGCGAAAGATCCTGCTGCGGCAGGTTGAACAGGACCGATATCGGCTGCAACTGCGTGATGACCACGATCGAGGAATTGGTATCGGCCGAGCGCACATAATTGCCTTCGTCGACCATGCGGATGCCGGTTCGGCCGTCGATCGGCGCGGTTATGGTCGTGTAGCCGAGCATCGCCTTGGCGTTTTCAATCGCGGCCTGGTCGGCCTGCACCAGCGCGGTGTTTTGAGCCACCAAAGCGCGCTGCGTATCCGCTTGCTGCTTGTTGATGGCATTGGTCGCGGCAAGTCTTTCGTAACGCTCGAGGTCGATCTTGGCGTTGGCGAGTTGTGCTTCATCCTGCGCCTTTTTCGCGATCGCCTGATCGAGTTGCGCCTGATAGATGACGGGATCGATCTTGGCCAGAACGTCGCCTTTTTTGACGTCGTCACCTTCCTTGAAGTTGACGCTTAACAGCTTGCCGTCGACCTGCGGACGCACGGTCACGGTATTGAGAGCCTTGATGGTTCCCACGGCGTTCAGATAGACCGGGACATCGGCACGCGCGGTTGTTGCGACCAGCACGGGCACAGGTCCCTCGGCGGCAAATCGTCCGCCGCGCCGCTGTTGAGGCGAGGACGCGTGGAACACGTAATAGACCGCAGCAGCAAGCAGGATCAGAACGAGAGTGATCGCGAGCGTGCGGCGTGTGCCGCCGCGTGCTTTTGCCAAAAGCTCTTTGGGAAATTCACCGTGCATCGGCGGCTTCCACCGGTTTTGGCAGCCAGCCGCCGCCCAGAGCCTGATAAAGGCTGACAATCGCCTGCACGTGCGCGAGACGCGCCTGCGCAAGCACGTCTTCGGCCTGGAAGAGTGTCTGCTGCGTTTGCAGCACGGTCACAAGATCAACCGTGCCTTCGCGCAGCCGTTGTTCGGAGATGTCGAAGGCGCGGCGCGAACTTGTGACCACGTCACGCTGCAGACGCTCGCGCTGGGCGGTCTGCCGGATGGCGTCAAGAGCGTTTTCGACATCGGCGAAACCGGAAATTACCGCTTTGCGATAGACCTGAAGCAGCTCGTCCTGGTGGCCCTTCTGCAGATCGAGGTTGCCGAGCAGCTGACCGCCGTGAAAAATCGGTTGCGTGAGGCTGGCAGCCGCTGTGTAGATTGCGGACTCCGGCCGCAACAGCAACTTCAGCACCGCGCTCTCATAGCCGCCTTCGCCGGTGAGCGTGATGCTCGGCAGAAATTGCGCACGCGCATTTTCCACGTTCGCATTTGCTGCCGCGAGATTGGCTTCCGCTTCGCGGATATCGGGACGTTGCGTGAGCAGCTCCGAGGGCAGTCCAGGCGTCACGCGCGGATATGCGATGCTGCGCAGGCTTCCGCCGCGGATTGTCACGCTTTCAGGCGAGCGCGCCATCAGGACCGCGAGAGTGACGCGGTTCTGCCGTAGCGTCTGCTCGAGCGGGGGGATGGCGGCGCGCTGGGTGTTGACCAGGCTTTCCTGTTGGGCGGTGTCGAGAGCGGAGGCCGTGCCCGCCTGTAGCCGCTGTTGAATGAGATTGAGAACCCGGGTGGCGCTTGCGAGGTTCTCGCGCGCGACGCGCAAACGGTCCTGCGTCGCGAGCACCTGAAAATAGGCATTGGCGGCGGCGACCACGGTGGTGAGAGCGACAACCTCCCGGTCAAACCGGCTGGCGACTGCAGCCTGCTCGGCTGCGCGCAGCAACGAACGGTTCTTGCCCCAGAAGTCGATCTCATAGCTCGCGCTGAGAGTGGCACTCAGATTGTCGCGAAGAATCTCAACGGCCGGTCCCGACCGCGAAACGTTGATGACGTTGGTGCTGCCGGTCGTCTTGGAAGACTGCGTGCGCGCTGCGTTCGCATTAAGGTCGACTATCGGCAACAAGGCGGCTCCGACGATGCGAGAATTGGCATCGGCCTGCACGATCCGTGCAACCGCGGCTGCGATATCGAGATTGACTGCTTGGGTCTCTTCGATGATCTCGGTGAGCTCGCGCGAGCGGAAACCGCGCCACCAGTCGAGCGGCGGCGTCGCCGTTTGCGCCGCCGCGGAGTTGCGCGGACCGGCACTGTAGGCGGGAGGGATATTGAGCCCGGGCTCCGGCTTATCGCCGGCGAGCAAACAGCCGCCGAGCGGCAGGGTTACGCATACAGTCTGCAACATCATCCAGAACGGGGGCCTCGAAATCTTCCTTCCCGTCTCCTTTGTCTTCCCACCCCAATGCATCCAATGAGCTTTCAAGTCCGGGCCAAAGAGCGACTCGGTTGCGCAATAATATTACTACCGTTTGTCGCTCGTGGTCTTTCGGCCGGGTGGCCAGTTGGCCAGAGCCTGCCGCCCCCCCGGCGTTATTTTTGCTGCGATATCGGCGAAAACGCCTTGAATGGTCTGATCGAAGTTCAAACGCGCAGCGCGTGCCTCGGCTGTCGCCGCGCGCATAGCCTCAACGTCGAATGGTTCCTGCCGCAGCACCTCATGAATGTGCTGACGCGCTGAATGATATTTGCTCTGTGCTCCCTCAATTGCCGCATGGTTCGCGCTCATCCTCTGCCGCACGATTGCGGCATCGGCTGGAGGAAGTGTCGCCGCGAGGCGCTCGACGCGGACGAAGACGTTGGGATCCCAATAGGATGGGGCGGGCGTGCGGATCGCCATGGCGAGTGCGACACCCACAAAAAAAAGATTGAGCGCGAGTGAGCCGAGCAGCAGCCAGCGCGGCGAACCGCGCGTTGCGTCCGGCAATGCATGGGCGAGGCTCATGGGCGCATTCCTCCCGTGAATGCCTCAGGCTCGAACATGATTGAGCCGATGCCGCCCCCGCCGACAAAAGCCGGCACGGCAGCCGCATCGTCGAAACGACGGTCGAGCCCAGCGAGGCCGATGAAAAAGCCGAGCGCGGCGCAGCAAGCCAGCGCGGCCATGCGTGGCCATGCGGGGGCGAACTGCCAGTCGAGCAATACCGCAGGCAGACGCCAGAGCGGCTGCTTCTGCCTTGGCAATGGCCCGCCCATTCGGTTCAGCAGGCGGCCCAATGCAGCAGCCTCGTCGGCGGGCTGCAGGTTCGCTCGACGTTTCAGTGCACTCCTGAGAAGGTTGTCGAACTGCTCGTCGTTCATTTTAGTCATCCTTGTCGATCATATTGCCAAGCGCGCGACGCAGGTTCTGTTTGCCGCGCATGAGCAAGGTTTCGACCGCCGATACCGACGTGTCGAGAATTTCGGCGACTTCCGCATTACTCATGCCTTCGCTGTAAGTGAGCATGATCGCATTCCGCTGCCGAGGCGGTAACCTGTCGATCGCCGCAGCCACCATGCGCTCGCGCTCATCGGTTTCCGCTTTCTCCGATGCGCCCGGCGAAGGATCGGCGATCTCGCCGGCCGCTTCCAGGTCGACCCATGGGGCACGCCGCTTTCGGTCGAGGCATAGGTTAATAACCACGCGCGAGAGCCAGGTCCGAAACAAAGCGAGGGGGCGCCAGCGCGGTGCGTGTGTCCACACGCGCATGAGCGCCTCTTGCGCGACGTCTTCGGCCTCCGCCGCGTTTCCAAGCATGCGCCGGGCAAGCCCGAGCATGGCCGGGAGGTGACGGCGCGCAAGCTGCTGAAACGCCCGCTCGTCGCCGCGCGCGACCCGAGCCATGAGCGCTTCGTCGCTGTCATCCATCGCAATGCGGTGATTGCCATAGCGGCTGCCCGTTCATTTGTAGATTGGCCTCTATTTAAACGGACGGCGCGTTCGAATCCTGTGGCCTCAGTATAGCGCCAAAAGAAGCAGGTTATCAGGCCTAAGGTCTTGAATTACCGAGGATTCGCAACCCGTCTTTGGGCTGCCAGCTCCAGCCCCTTCAGCAACCGGTAAATGACGGTGCAGCTTGGAACCGGAATCTTGAGCCGTTCACCTTCTCGCACGATAAACCCGGTGAGATCGTCGATTTCGGTCGGGACGCCGCGCGCAATGTCGAGGGCCATTGAACCGGCGTGCTTTGAAAGGGGGATTTTGCCACGGCGGACCTTGTCTGCGAACTCCATGGGTGGAAAGGCGAAGCTGCCGCCCAGCGCCTGCACCACCGCCATGCATTCGGCAGCCATATCATCGATGAGTGCGCCCATGTCCGCCGACTCATATCGGGCTGCGTTGTCGCCCATCATCAGTGCCCCGAGCGGATTCATGACGCAGTTGAAAACAAATTTCGACCAGACTGCGCCCATAGGGTCGGGCACGGCTTCGGTCTTCATGCCGCCTTTGTTGAAGAGCTCGGCGAGCAAATGCACATCTTCGAGATTGCCACGCGCCGGGCCAATCCAGGTCGTGCCCTCCACCAGGCGTTCGATACAACCAGGCCCGACGTAACGGCCGGCATTCATTGTGGCGCCGCGGATAACCGTTGCGCTGGGGACCGTGAGCAAAACCTCCGCATTGCCCATGCCGTTCTGCAGTGTGACTAAGACCGGGCTCCCCAGGAGGACCGGACGCAACCGAGCAAGTGCTGTTGCAGTCATCCTGGATTTGATCAGAAATATGACCGCATCGAACGCCAGGCCTTTCAAGGAAACCGGATCCGCAGTCGCCTGAATATGAGCCGTCTGGGTGCTCGTCCCGGTGATCTTCAAGCCGCCCGCATTGATGGCAGCGACGTGTTCGACATTCGCGTCAAACGCGATCACCTTGGCCACCGATGAAAGTGCCGCAGCGAACAATCCGCCGATCGCACCACAACCAACGATGAGGATATTGGTCATTGACTTCGTAACCTGTCACTTCCGCCGTAGGGAGAGCGCGTGATGTCTCCGATGTTTAGCGCCCGCCTACATCGGTGAGCGCAAAGCCGGCGATGCGCTTGTAGTTTTCCGAAAGCGCGCGCAGCTCGTCTTGTGTGATGTATTTGTCGAGGTCGTCGAATGGTTTGTCGCCCACAAGCTCCTCGACCCGTATGTTGATGAAGTCGGGTGGGTGCTCGCGATTGGTGCGCACGACGCGCGCGGCCGGCGCAGCACGCGCGGCCTCGTAAGCCTTGAGGGCATTGCGCGGATCGGAGTTACTGCGCAACAATTCGGCCAGCGTGCGGGCATCGATCGCCGCCTGCGCCGCGCCATTTGATCCGCGTGGATACATCGGATGCGCCGCATCACCCGCGAGCGTGATGCGGCCAAACGTCCATTTGTCGATTGGGTCCTTATCGACCATCGGGTATTCGAGGATCTGATCGGCATCGCGAATCATCTGGGCCACGTCGAGCCAGTCGAACCGCCAGTTCTCATAGAGCGGAAAGAAATCGGCAAGATTTCCGGGCTTGTTCCAGTCGTTCTGCTCAAACGTGTCGCGCTTGATCTCGGCCATCCAGTTGATCAACTGGCAGCCATCGCCATCGATATCGTCGATGATAGGATAAATGACAATTTTGCCAGTGAGAATCGAACCGACCCGCATATAGGTGCGGCCATTCAGGATCGGCTTGCGCCGTGTGACGCCCCGCCACGTGTTGATGCCGGCAAACGCGACGTTGTCGTTGGGATAGAATTGCCTGCGAATCGTCGAATTGATGCCTTCGCAGTCGATGACAATGTCGGCGTGTATGCTGTCGCGCCTGCTGCCCGCGCTATTCCGGAAGTGCACGGTGGCGCCGCGTTCGTCCTGCTCCACGCCGGTGCATTCGTGATCGGTGCGGATCGCGTCTGCCCCCAGGCGCTCCAGAGCCGCCTTGTAGAGGATCATATGCAGGCGGCCGCGATGAATGCAGACCTCCGGGTATTGGTAGCCTGCGAGCCTGCCGCGCGACTCCTTGTAAATGAGCTGGCCGAACCGGTTGTAGAAACGGCTTTCGCAATTTTCGATCCCGGCTTTGAGCAACTCTCCGGCAAGGCCGAGGGTAGTGAACTCGCGCATGGCATGCGGCAACAACGTAATCCCCACTCCGAGCTCTTTGAACTCGGGCGCGCGCTCATAAACACGGCAGGCGATACCGCGTTCCTTGAGATTGAGTGCAAGCGACAGGCCGCAGATGCCGCCGCCAACGATCGCGACTTCCATTCTGCCTTGTCGCCCTGCCGCCCCAGTCCTACAGCGGTTTGACTTCTACCTTACGAAACTTGATCGCACCGGCACCATGCTGAAGCGCGATGGGGCCTTCGTCGAACATGCCGTTGCGTAGCTTTGCCGTCGTCTGTCCGTTGAGCACGACAGTGACGTCGCGGCCATTGACCGTAATCTCGTAAGTATTCCATTTGCCGCCAGCCTTCGGCATCGGATTAACCTCGACATAGCGAGTGATGGCGCCGGTCCCATAGCTCGGGTCCTTGCGCTGATCGAAAATATTGGCCTCGTAACAAGTGCGATCGGTAATCTTTTTGGGATCGAGGCAACGGAAATAAATGCCGCTGTTAGCGTCGTCACTTGGCCAGAATTCCACACGCACCACGAAGTTCTTGTAGGGTTTCTTGCTGACCAGATAACCAAACTCTTTACCCGCCAACTTGTCGGCGACGACTGCGCCATCCGCGATGTGCCAATTCGAGTCTCCGACCTGGTCCCATTGATCGAGGTTCTTGCCGTCGAACAGGACGGTCCAACCCGCCTCTTGGCTTGCTGCCTTTGGCACGAGGTAGATGCCGGCGATGCCGAAAACGACGGCGGCGACCGCAGAATAAAGCGCGCGTGACGTTCGCATATTACCCTCCCTTTGACCCGTGATTTATTGTTGTAAATCGGTGTTTGCCGTAGGAATGGACGAAATCGCTTTCGGTCTGTCAACATAGGTCCGCAAGCGGCGTCCGCCGCGCAGAAAAGAGGATCTCATGGACAAGGCACTCTACGACCGGGGCATGGCAATGCGTCGCAAGGTATTGGGCGATGAATACGTCGACCGTGCCGTCGCCAACACCGATGACTTCAACCGCAAATTCCAGGATCTGCTCAACGAGTTTTGCTGGGGAGCGATATGGACCGACGAAGACCTGAAGCCGCGCGACCGCAGCCTGCTCAATCTCGGGATGATCGCCTGTCTCGGCCGGATGCACGAATTCGAGGCGCATTTTCGCGGCGCTCTGCGTAACGGCCTGACGTCCAAGGAGCTATCCGCAGTCCTACGACAGGTAGCCATCTATTGTGGGTTCCCTGCCGCGGTCGACTGTCACCGAGTCGCCAAGCAGGTTCTCGCCGCAGAAGCCAAGAAAACATGATACTGAGCGGCAGAATCACGTTAACGAGATAGCCGTATTGTGGTCTTGAATGTGCCTTCATCACGGAGCAATGAAGGCACGGCTTTTCCTGCCCCAAGGTGGATAATGCCTCGATTCCCGGTTGCTTTTCTACTGACTCTGCCGGTTGCAGCGGCCTTTCTGACGACGCCGGCCCAGGCTCAGCGGCCACTGCCGCCTCCGGGAGTGGGAGGTTATGAGGATCGCCTCCCGCCGGTGATGGGGACCTATGACGATGACGACCTTTATCCAGCCACTCCCCGCGGCCCTCGAAACGGTCGGCCCGGGACCAACCGGGTGGTCCCTTATCCGGATGAGGAACCCCTGCCGCCGCCGCCGACGGGACTGTTCGATTCATCCCGCGGTCATCAACTCGACACGCGCCAAGCCCCGGTAGGGACGCCAGCACAGGCGCCTGTAGCCACCTCCGATCCGGATGTTGTCCGTCCGCCAGCTCCCGTCGGTGTGGTGCCAAACGGGGCCCTGCAACCTACTCAATCTCCCCACTCGGTGATGTCCCTGCCGCCGGAGGATCAACCGGAGACAGGACAGCCGAAGGAGTTGCCGGCCAATCTCAAAAAGCAACTGGTCGACTTCACGACCAAAGAGCCCGCGGGCACGATCATCATCGATACTGCCAATACCTATCTTTATTTGGTGCTGGGTAACGGTAAGGCGATGCGCTATGGCATCGGCGTCGGACGCGAAGGATTTACCTGGACGGGCACTGAGCGCATCTCGCGCATGAAGGAATGGCCGGACTGGTTCCCGCCGTCGGAAATGATCGAGCGCCAGCCTTATCTCCCGCGCATGATGGCTGGCGGTCCCGGCAATCCCCTTGGCGCGCGCGCTCTCTATCTCGGCAATACGCTTTACCGCATCCACGGCACCAACCAGCCGTCGACAATCGGCTCATTCGTGTCCTCGGGCTGCATCCGCCTCCTCAACGAGGACATTGAGGATCTCTATAGCCGCGTTCAGGTCGGTACCCGCGTCGTCGTATTGCCTGGGAAGGCGCCGGAGCACGTCGCAAATACCGGCTCTCAGCCAGCCGCGACCAGCGTGCCAGCTCGCGGTGCACCGGCCAACATTGCGCCGGCGGCCGGTGCGCGCAGCAACAGCTCCGCCGCAGTTACATCTTCGCCACTGCCGCCCCCGGTACGCTAAACGGTTTGCTTTTCCAGCGCTCCGACTTTTGCAAGCCGCGTGATCGCCTCGATCATGGCGCCGGGATCTGCCTGACCCTTTCCGGCAATGTCATGCGCGCTGCCGTGCGCAACCGACGAGAACAGGATCGGAGAGCCGATCGAAAGCCCGGCGGTGCGGTTGAATGCCTGCAGCTTGGCGGCGATATGGCCCTGATCGTGCAGCATCACGATGTAGGCGTCACAGTCCTTCTTGCGGAACATGGTGTCGGCACCGAAAGGACCTGACACGTCCAGGCCGCTCTTTGCCGCGCGAGCGATCGCCGGAATGATGATATCGATTTCTTCCGAGCCAAAGAGGCCATCTTCACCGGCGTGAGGATTAAGGCCGCTCACAAATATCTTTGGCCGCGGTATGCCGAGTTTCTTTAAGGACGTATCGGTGACACGGATCACCCGCTCGACCCGGTCGGGCGTGATCAAGGCCACCGCCTCGCGGACGCTCACATGCAAGGTCGCATGCACGATGCGCGATTGGTCGAAGCAGATCATCAGATAGACATCGTTTATTGGAGTGCCGGTCTCGCGCGCAACGAATGAAGGATAGCCGTCGAACGCGACGCCTGCCGCGGCGATCGATCGTTCGGTCTGCGGTGCAGCAACAACGGCCTCGACATCGCCGGCAAGGGCGGCCTTGATGGCCCGGCTTGCGCTTGCGAGCGAAGCGCGGCCATACGCGGCATCGACGATGCCGATTTTTATCGGCGTATCGTCCGTCTCGCCCGATTGCAGGAGATCTATCGTATCGCCGGACCATTTTGCGTCCGACGATCTTTCGATGACGTGAAAACGAGGGGAAAGGCCGGCGCTGCGCGCATGCAGCGCGACTGCGGCTAGGTCGCCTACCAGCAGAGGACGGCAACGCGCGCGCACGCGCGCGTCGAGCGCAGCCTTGAGCGCGATCTCAGGCCCGATGCCCGCGGGGTCTCCCGTTGCAATGGCGATACGCGGCAATAGCATGGCCCTCGACTTCCGTCGCCGTTACAGCCGCCTATAATGGCGCCAACAATCGCATGACCATAGCAAAGACGTGAGGAAACGTCGCCATGATGTCGCGGGAACAGAACGATCAACTGAGCCGCGTCGGCCCAGGGACATTGATGGGTAAGTTGCTGCGCCGGTACTGGGCGCCGTTCTTGCTTTCGTCCGAAATTCCGGCACCCGACTGCCCCCCCGTGCGCGTGAAACTCATGGGCGAAAGTCTGGTGTGCTTTCGCGACAGCAAAGGACAAATCGGGCTGCTCGACGAGTTCTGCGCGCACCGTGGCGTTTCCCTCTGGTTCGGACAGAACGAGGAATGCGGCCTGCGCTGTCCCTATCACGGCTGGAAATATGACGTGACCGGACAGTGCGTCGATCTTCCGTCGGAGCCGGAGGAATCCGGCTTCCGCAAGAACATCAAGTTGAAATCGTACCCTTGCGTTGAGAAGGCCGGCATCGTCTGGGCTTATCTGGGACCTGCCGAATTGCAGCCGCCGCCCCCGGCGCTCGAATGGACCGACGTCGAGCCGCCGCAGCGTTTCGTGTCAAAACGACTGCAGGAATGCAATTATCTGCAGGCGATGGAAGGCGGCATCGATTCCAGTCATGTGTCGTGGCTGCACGGCAGCGAACTCAACAAAGATCCGCTGTTCAAAGGCTCCAAAGGCAACCTCTACAACGAGCAGGATCGGATGCCGTTGTTCGACGTCGAGGAGTTTCCCGGCGGCTTGCTGATCGGCGCGCGTCGCAATGCCGAAGGCGGCAAGTATTACTGGCGCATCACACCTTGGATCATGCCTTGGTATTCCATTATCCCCCCTCGTGCCGGACATCCGCTCGGCGCGCACGCCTGGGTGCCGATCGACGATGAGAACTGCTGGGCCTGGAGCATCAACTATCATCCTAAACGCGCGCTGACGAAAGCCGAGGTCTCGGCGATGCAGGATGGTGAGGGTATCCATGTCAAATATGTGCCCGGAACATTCATTCCTCTTGCCAACAAGTCAAACAATTACCTGATTGATCGGGAGTCGCAGCGGCACGGCCATTCATCGACCGGCGTCGATGGAATCGCGATGCAGGATGCGTCCATTCAGGAAAGCATGGGACCGATCCAGGACCGCACGAAGGAGCATCTTTGCGCAACCGATGCCGGCATCATCATGACGCGGAAGATTTTGCTGCGCGCCGCGAAGGCTGCGGCCGCGGGTGAAGCTGTGCCGGCGACCGATCCCAAGGCGCAGCGCGTGCGCTCGGCGTCGATCGAGCTCGACAAAGACGTTCCGTTCGCGCAAGGAGCGAAGCACGGTCTCTATGGCCCGCTCGGGACCGATCCGTTGTCGGTGTAATTGTTAC
This sequence comes from Pseudolabrys sp., assembly GCA_036557605.1. Taxonomy (GTDB): domain Bacteria; phylum Pseudomonadota; class Alphaproteobacteria; order Rhizobiales; family Xanthobacteraceae; genus Pseudolabrys. Next base: position 16,719 of record DATBHE010000141.1, on the reverse strand, counting down.
TCCGCCGCCGTCTTCGCCGGCTTACCGATGGCGGCATTGACGCGCGGCATGACCTCTTCGGCCATCAGTTGCATTGATCTCTTTGCGAGCGCCGGATCGACCCAATCCATGCCCGCGTAGACGAGTTCGCCGAAGTCGCCTGTCTCCTCGTGCAGCCGCAGGATAGCGTCGACCACCTTGTTGACGGTGCCAAACGTCACGCAACGCTCCATAACGTAGTCGTGGGTGATCTCCTCGTCAGGCTGCTCCCTGTGGCTCTTGAAGACGTAAAGCCGGTTACCACGCTTCATCTTGGCGCGCATTTGCTCGAAATAGAAGCGATAGGGACTTTTGGCGTCCTCGCGACCGTAGCATCTCGCTACCTTGTCATCGTCCGCGACAAAAATTGTCCGGGCCACGCGCCAGTCGGAGATCGCGGCCTTTGCACCTGCTTCAGCCTTGCCTTTCGCATAGTTGGTCCAGTGCGATTTCAGGTGGTGCGGCAAAAGGAAATTCGCCGACAGGGGATGGAAATCGCGTTTCCCCATCAGCACGACGCCCGGGGAAAATGGTGCGACAACGGTGCCGACGATTTCCGGCCGCGGTTTTTGAAAAGGCTTGGCAAGGATTCCGACCCCGAGCTCAAGCGCGGCGGTGCGCGCGAATGTGACCTTAAAACGATTGTCCGGGAAATCGATGTCGTAGGGCGGATTGCCCTCCCAGATCGCAAGGATCACGTCGATTGCCTCGGCAAAAATCTTATTGCGGTCGAGGTCCAGAATACCGATTGCCTCCGAATCGGAGGTGAGGGCACCGGCACTCACGCCCATTACAAAACGTCCCTGCGAGAGATGATCGAACATTGCGGCATTGACCGCGATCACCACCGGATGCATCTGCGCGAGATTGGCAGTGCCGGTTGCGAGTTTGATTGTCTTGGTGTCGTGAATGAGCGTCGCCTGGAACAACATGCTGTTGGTGATGTTCTCGCAGGCATCGGTCAGGTGTTCGCCCACGAACGCGTCGTAGAAGCCGAGTTTGTCGGCGAGTGTGATGGCCTCGCGATCCTCGCGCAGCGTTTGTGACCAGTCCCGGCCCAACGGGTGCACGGGCATGGTGAAGTAGCCCAACCGCATCAATCTCTCCGCTTCCAAACTTACGGACGCAACCTATCCGACCGCGCGTGCCGTTGCAGCAAGTCTTCGACGCTCTTTGAAAGCAATCCGACTGGAAGTCATTGTTTTCACGATATTAAACTCGATCCGCCTGTAGACGTTGCCTCGCACCTTGCTGTGACTGACGATGTTTCCACAGGCGCGTCTTTGCGGGTTTCGCAAGGTCGCGCCGAGCGACTAGTTTCCCTTCACAAGGTCAGGGGGATTCTCATGCTGCGCTGGTTCCATGCCTTGATGCCGAGGGAGGAACGCTTCTTCGATCTTTTTGCGCGGCATTCGGACGCCGTGCTCGCCGGCGCGCGAGCGCTGCGCGCCATGCTTGACGGTGGTGCAGCTGTGAAAGCCAATTTCCAGGCCGTAATGGACCGCGAGCATGATGCCGACGATGTTACCCGCGAAGTCCTCATCGCAGTCCGCCGCACGTTCATCACTCCCTTCGACCGCGGCAATATCCGTGACCTGATCACATCGATGGACAATTCGATCGACCAGATGCAGAAGACGGCCAAGTCGATCACGCTCTTTGATCTGAATGAATTCACTCCGCAAATGCGGGAGATGGCCGATGCGATCGTCAAATGCGCGGAGCTGGTGCGTGAGGCGATTCCATTACTGCAATCGATTAGCGCCGAAGCGGGCCACATCAGTGATCTGACGGCGCAGATTTCGGCCCTCGAAGGTCGTGCCGATGAACTGCATGATGTCGGCCTTCGTGCGCTCTACCAGTCAAATGTCGGAGCCAGCGGTCTGGCATTCTTTGTCGGAAACGAAGTCTACGATCACCTGGAAAAGGTTGTGGATCGATTCGACGACGTCGCCAACGTGATGCATGGCATCGTAATCGAACACGTTTGAGTTCTATCAAGGCGCAAGGTGATGGACGCTGCCACGTTGGCTTTTCCGCTGCTGATCGGACTTATTCTCGTCGCGCTGGCCTTCGATTTTCTCAACGGCATGAATGATGCCGCGAATTCGATCGCAACCATCGTCTCGACACGCGTGTTGCGTCCGCAATACGCGGTGGCATGGGCCGCTTTCTTCAATTTCATTGCCTTTATGGTGTTCGGTCTGCATGTCGCGGAGACCGTCGGACGGGGAATTGTGCATGCTGACATCATCAATGATCGGGTCATTTTTGGCGCGCTGGCCGGCGCTATCACATGGCAGACTGTCACTAACCTTCTTGGCATCCCTTCGTCGAGTTCCCATGCGTTGATCGGTGGCTTGGTCGGTGCTGGAGCCGCCAAAGCCGGCTTCTCTGCGGTTGTGTGGGAAGGCGTCCTGAAGACGGTAGGCGGTATCGTACTGGCTCCCGGCCTCGGCTGCGCGACGGCATTGTTGCTGATGCTGGTCGTGTCGTGGGCCTTCGTACGTTTCACGCCGTATGGCGTGGACAACATATTCCGACGCGCGCAATTTTTTTCGGCGTCGTGTTACGCCCTTGGTCATGGCGGCAATGATGCGCAGAAGACGATGGGCATCGTTGCCGTGTTGCTTTATTCGCAGGGGTATCTGGGATCCAGCTTCCACGTTCCCTTTTGGGTCGTGATCGCCTGTCAGGCTGCGATGGCGCTCGGCACGCTGGCTGGCGGCTGGCGGATCGTGCATACGATGGGGAGCAAGATCACGCGGCTCACGCCGGTGCAGGGTTGCTGCGCTGAAACAGGCGGCTCGATCATGCTTTTTGCGGCCACCGAACTCGGCATTCCGGTCTCGACCACACACACTATAACCGGCTGCATTATCGGCGTTGGAGCCGCGAAAAAAGTATCCGCGGTGCGCTGGGGTGTGGCAAAGGGAATCGTGACCGCATGGATCATAACGATTCCGGCAGCGGCTGCGGTTGCTGCGATCTTCTATTTCGTGAGCGGACTTTTTGCCTGATCAGGCTGCGACGCGCGACAGGAAGCCTTCGATTTCCTTGCGCAACTCCGTTGCGGCTGCTTCCACTGTTCGCGATGCCGAGAGCACGTTTTCGGCAGATTCTCGTGTTTGCGCGGCTGCGCCCGAAACGTCACCGAGCACCTGAACTACGAGCTTTGCGCCGTCGGACGCGCTTGCAACGTTATGCGAAATTTCCCCCGTGGCCGCGCTCTGCTCTTCGACCGCAGCGGAAACGGCGGTGGCGCAGCTGTCAATTCCCTTCATGCGTCCTGAGATTCTGCCAATCGCCGATACTGCGCTCGACGTTGCTGCCTGCACCGCCATGATGAGTTTCGAAATATCTTCGGTCGCCTTTGCGGTCTGCACGGCGAGCGATTTGACTTCGGATGCGACCACCGCGAAACCCTTGCCCGCCTCGCCGGCCCGCGCCGCCTCGATCGTGGCATTGAGGGCGAGCAGATTGGTCTGCCCCGCAATCGCGCGGATTAGTTTGATGACGTCGCCGATCTTCTGCGCGGCGTCAGCCAGTGCATTGATTTGGCCGTTGGTGTCGTGAGCTTCAGCTACCGCGGCGCGCACGATCTCGGTCGTTCTGGAAAGTTGGCGGCCGATTTCGTTGATCGAGCCGCTTAATTCGTCCGCAGCGACGGCAGCAGTTTCGACGTTTGTCGATGCCTCGTTCGAGGCCGAAACCGCTCCGTCGGCGCTTTGCGACGTCTGGGCCGAATTGCTGAACAATGTCGTTGCCGTCCCATGCATCGTCCTTGCGCCTTCGGTCACCGTCCTGAGGTGATCCTCGACCCGATCCCGGAAAACGGAAATCGCCTGCTCGATGGCCTCGCGGCGTTGCTGCTGCTGCAGCATCGCTATTCTCTCGCGTTCCGCATCGCGGCGCTCTGTAATATCCTCGTGAGTTGCAACCCAACCGCCCTCTGCCATTGGACGGTTGATCACCGAGATCGATCGTCCGCCTGCGGACTTGACTTCGGTGTTCGTCGTTTTCCCTGCGGCCATGGCGGCGACGAGATCGCGCCGATACTCAACGGGATCGCGCGTGAAACTGCCATTTCCTATCCTGTACTCAAGCAGACTTTGCAGCGTGATGCCCGGCTTAACGACGTCGCCCGACAGCTTGTACATATCCATGTAGCGTTGATTGCAGACGACAAGGCGCTCGCTGCCGTCGAACATGCACAGAGCTTGCGACATGTTGTTGATAGCGATCCGCATGCGCCGATTGCCCGTGCGCAGGTTGCGGCAGAGCACGACAAGCGTGATTGCCATCGAAAGAAGGGCAATCGTGGTGGCAAGTACGAGCGAAATAATCGCGGGCGGAGCGGAAGTAAACCAGGTGTCCACGGGTAGGGCGAAGCGAAGCAGGCCATAGCTGACGGCGAAACTTGGTCCGCCGACCGACATGACTAAACGCCAGGCGCCCCCGGGGGCCTGTGGGGAGGTATGTTCGACCATATTCGCGTCCAGGTAGGCGCGGACGGTATTCCCCAACCCGTTTTTTTGCAGTTAATTGCCGGAGATAACAGGTTAAGCGAAACTTAATGTGGGCGAGGTGGGGGTTCAGGGATGGCCAAGTTGCGCGTGGCGGAATGCCGCGAGTTCATCCAGGCTGTGATTGAAAAAGCCGATGCCATGGGCGTCCCGGTTTCGATTGCCGTGGTCGGACCGGAAGGTCACCTGATTGCCGTTGAGCGAATGGATGACGCCGGCTTCATCACGCCGGAAACCGCCATAGCGAAAGCCTTTACGGTTGCGGCCTTCCGCTCGATGAGTCCGCGCTTTCCCGACGGGCTTGTGATCCAGCAATGGTTCAAGGAACGCAATCCGCAGCTGCTGGTCAGCCTGGCGGCTATGACCAATGGTCGGATAGCCGCGAGCGGCGGCTCGGCACCTGTCTTCAAAGGGGATGAAATGGTCGGCGCTTACGGCATCTCGGGCGGTACGTCGCAGCAGGACGAGGAGATGGCGGTCTACGCGCGCGCGAAAAGCGGATGGGCTGCCGCCCCGGAGCACGACACGACTGATCCGGATGTGAAGGCGCACATCAACGCGCTTTACGCCGAAGCAGGCATTACCGATCGTAAGCTTTGAATTTTCCGGAGCATTGCATGACGCAATCAACAGCCGCTCGAAACGACGATGCCTGGAACGGGCGGATCGAAGACGACGCCCTGCTGCGCGGCCAAGGACGCTTCGGTGATGATGTCAGGCCGGACGACACGCTTGCTGCCCATTTCGTTCGCTCGCCGCATGCATTCGCCAAAATCACTCGCGTTGACGTGTCGACGGCAAAATCTGTTCCGGGTGTGGTCGCTGTGCTTACGGCTGCCGACCTCAGTGAGGCGCACTATCATTCAATTTCGCACGGCCATCCGATTCCGGGTCGTGGAGGGAAGACTGCCATCTCACCGCATCGCCCATCGCTTGCCGAAACACGTGTCATGCATGTGGGTGAGCCGGTGGCCATGGTGGTGGCGAAAACGGCCGCTGCGGCGCAAGATGCCGCCGACAAGGTTATCGTGGACTATGAACCGCTGGCGGCGGTCACCGACGCGCGTGACGCGCTAAAGCCAGGTGCTCCCGAACTGTGGTCTGAGGCCCCCGGAAATATCGGATTTGAGTGGACAGCTCCCTCCGATCCCGAGGGCAAGAAACAGGCCGCGCTCGACCGTGCCTTCAATGAAGCCGCACATGTAGTTCGCGTTGAACTCGTCAACCAGCGGCTGGTCGTCGCCTCACTCGAAGCGCGCTCGGCCACCGCAAGTTACGACGCTGCAGCCAGGCAATTCACCTTGCGGGTCGGCACGCAGGGTGTGGCCAGCGTCCGCGGACAGATCGCGAGTGCCATGAACATCAAACCGGAGGAGTTGCGGCTTCTTACCGAGGACGTCGGAGGCGCCTTCGGCATGAAGGGTTGGTGCTATCCGGAATACCTGCCAATGCTGCACGCCGCGCGTACTCTCGGTAAACCTGTTCATTGGGCTTCGACGCGCTCGGAAGCTTTCGTCACCGACAATCAGGGACGCGATTCATTCTGGACTGTCGAGCTTGCTCTCAATTCGCGCGGGCGATTTCAGGCGCTGCGCGTCGACTGCATAGGCAATCTCGGTGCCTATTTCACCGGGGTAGCGCATTTCGTATTCACAACGCATATCTCCGGCTGCCTGCCGACCGTGTACGATATTCCACTCATGCAGGTGAACACGCGCTGTGTCTTCACCAACACGCTGCCCACCGGACCATATCGGGGCGCTGGAAGGCCGGAAGCGAGCTACCTCATCGAACGGGTCATTGATGCGGCGGCAGATGTGACCGGCATCGATGCAGCGGAGCTGCGCCGGCGCAATCTGATCAAGCCCGAAAAAATCCCGTACACCACGGCTTTCGGAAACACCTATGACAGCGGAGAGTTTCCAACGATTTTCGAGCAGGCGCTCAAAACTGCCGACTACGACGGTTTTCGTGAGCGCAAGAAGACCGCCAAAAAACGCGGAAAATTGCGTGGCATCGGAATCGGCTGCTACCTCGAGATCTCAGGCGCCTTCCCGGAGGAGGCGGCGCGCGTTTCATTTCCCGGCGGGAAATCCGTGCAGGTCAGCGTTGGCGCTGGTGCGAGCGGGCAGGGGCACAAGACTGTGTTTGGACGTGTTGCCGCGCGCCGCCTGGGCATAGAGCCGGAAGCCGTCACGCTGACCTCCGGCGATTCCGCCCGCGACGTTCCAGGGTTTGGCGCGGTTGCCTCGCGCTCGGCGATGATGACCGGCGGGGCCGTAGCGCGCGCCGCGGATACGGTCCTGGAGAAAGGCAAGCGCGTTGCCGCGATGCTGCTGCAGGCCGGTGAGAGTGAGGTCGAGTTCGTGGATGGTAAGTTCAGTGTGAAAAATTCCGGGCGCGAAGTTTCGCTGTTTGATGTGGCTGAGCGCGCTGTCGAGCTCAAGCGTCAGGGCGTCATACCGGAAAGTCTGGATACGCAAGCCGGCATCAAGGTGCCGCCTTCATTCCCGAACGGCTGCCATATCGCCGAAGTCGAGATTGATCCCGCAACGGGCGCCGTCGAGATCGTGTCCTATGTTGCCGTCGATGACTGCGGCAACGTACTCGATCACACCATTGTTGAAGCGCAGATCCATGGCGGAGTGGCGCAAGGTCTTGGCCAGGCGCTCGTGGAACACACGATCTACGATGCCGGGGGGCAGCTCGTGTCAGGTTCATTCATGGACTATGCGATTCCGCGTGCCGAACTGGTGCCGCAGATGAAAGTCGACCACCATCCCGTTGCCTGCCGCACCAATCCACTTGGTGTGAAGGGCACCGGAGAGGCCGGCACCACGGCGGCACCGCCGGCGGTGATGAATGCGATCCTGGATGCGCTGCCGAAGGGCGCGAGTCTCGATATGCCGGCGACGTCCCAGCGTATCTGGGAGGCTTTGCGTTCTTCAGCACAGTAAAGCGTTGATCACTCTTCAGACATTGTCGTAAGGCGTTGTCGAGCTGTCGATTCGGAGAATTCCCGGCAATGCTGTTCTGTCGTTTGCTGTTTGTGCTACCTGTACTTTGCGTGCTCGGAAGCTGCGCAGACAACTACGTCCCAAAAGCCCAGCCGACCTTTTACCGCAATCTGGCGCAGCCGGGTGCCCAGCTTGATGCCGCCGCCGCCGCTTCGATGATCTCGGGGTATCGCGCCAATAACGGACTGCCGGCGGTTGAGCTCGACGCCGATCTGATGCGGCTTGCACAGGCGCAGGCGGAAGTGATGGCCAAGCGCGACAAGCTCGATCACGGTGCGGGCAAGCCTTTTGTGCAGCGGCTAAAAGCGTCGGGCTATGACGCCAAAAGGGCGGCCGAGAACATCAGTGCCGGCTATCACACCCTGGCCGAGGCTTTTTCGGGCTGGCGCGACTCAAATCCGCATCGCGCCAATATGCTGCTTGCCGGCGCGACCCGCATGGGGATCGCGGCGGTCTATACGCCCGCCTCGAAGTACAAGGTATACTGGGCGATGATCCTTGCGGAGCCGGATGATAAGAACGATTAGGCCGCTCGCTCTGCGGTGCACGAGCCACTTGGCGACAACCTCTCCACCGCGATAGTTTTGCCGCAAGCGAGGCAGCATGATGCGAGGACTTCGGCAGGCACTGCTAGGTGGCTTTGGGGTCGCGGCGGCGTTTACGGTGCCATCCGCTGGGGCCGAGACACTTTTTCATCGCGCCGAAAATCAGGTGCCGGTGGCGATTGTTGAGATCAAGCGTCCACCCGAGCACACCGAAATTCATCTGCAAGCACAGGCGGCCCTGACGAAAGTTTGCTTCGCGGCAAGCGGCCCAAACAGTCCTTATCTTCTCGCCAGCGGGCGCAACTATCGCTATCTCGGCGGTGACAATGTCACGGCATGCCCCGAGCGCCGCGACTATGCCGCCGGGGACACGATGATCCTGCGTTTTGAACCTCTTGTCGCTGGGTCGAGCACGTTTTCATTCGTGTCCGGTCAAGGCGGCGAAAAGCAACCGATTGATGTTGTGTCACCAACGACACCGTACTGGAATTTCCTGCGGGTGATACTGAATTAAAGGTGGGCTGGACCTCGTCTCGCTCGGTGAATAGTTTGCACCTCATGCCGGTGCTGCCCCGCGTCAAGGACTATGACTCGCTCTACCGCCAGTTCCGCTGGCCGGTGCCAGCTCGCTACAACATCGGCGTCGATGTCTGCGATCGCTGGGCCGAGAAAGAACCTGACCGGCTTGCCATCCTGCATGCCAGGCCCGACGGACGCGACGAACAGATCACCTATGGCTGGCTGCGCGAGACGTCCAACCGGCTCGCCAACGTTTTGCAGGCAAACGGCATCAAGCGGGGCGGCCGCGTTGCGATATTGCTGCCACAACTGCCACACGTCGCTGCAATCCATATCGCGATTTACAAGCTCGGTGCCGTGGCCCTGCCGCTCGCCGTACTGTTCGGAACGGACGCGCTTTCGTATCGCCTGCAAAATTCCGGTGCGGCAGCACTGATCACAAATGCGCGCGGTGCCGAGCGCATTGCTGAAATCAGGAAAGATTTGCCCGCGCTCAAGTTGGTGCTTTCGCTCGATGGTACGGGCGACGGCGCCCTCGCGTTTGCCGATTTGCTCGCGAAGGGCTCACCTGATTTTGTGCCCGCCGACACGTCGGCTGATGATCCCGCAATGATGGTTTATACGTCTGGCACGACCGGCCAGCCGAAAGGCGCCTTGCATGGCCACCGCGTCTTGATCGGACATTTTCCGGGCGTCGAAACCCATCACGATTTCTTACCTAAGCCGGGCGATCGACTGTGGACGCCGGCCGATTGGGCCTGGGCAGGTGGATTGCTCAACGTTCTTCTGCCTGGGCTCCATTATGGCGTGCCGGTAGTGGCGCGGCGTTTCGAGAAATTTGATCCGGAGGAAGCGTTCGCCTTGATCGCGCGCACGCTAGTCCGCAACGCATTCATTCCTCCGACTGCGCTTCGCATGCTGCGCGCTGCGCCGAATCCGAAGGGACGGTACGCCATCAACATGCGGTCAATCGCCTCCGGCGGTGAATCGCTCGGCGTTGAAACTTACGAGTGGGGCAAGTCGGCCTTCGGCCTCATCATCAACGAGTTTTATGGTCAAACGGAATGCAATATTGTGCTCTCGGCCTGCAGCGCGATCGGCGTCTCGAAGCCCGGTGCTATCGGCAGGCCGGTTGCCGGTCATACCGTTGCGATCATCGACGCTGCCGGAAATCCGTTGAAGCCTGGTGAGACCGGGCAGATCGCGGTCAAGCGCCCTGATCCGGTGATGTTCCTCGAATACTGGGGCAACCCCGAGGCCACGCGCGACAAGTTCCTCGGCGAGTGGATGACGACCGGCGACCAGGGCGTCATCGACGACGAAGGCTACGTCAGTTTCGTCGGCCGCGATGACGACGTCATCACCTCGGCGGGTTTCCGCATCGGGCCCGGCGAGATCGAAGATTGCCTGATCCGCCATCCGGCAGTGGCGCTTGCGGCCGCCGTCGGCAAGCCTGATCCGCTGCGCACGGAAATCGTGAAGGCGTTCATTGTGCTCAAAAAAGGCTACAGAGCATCGGATGCTCTCGCATCGGAAATTCAGGGTTTCGTCAAAACGCGTCTGTCGGCCCATGAATATCCGCGCGAGGTGACGTTCATCGATGACATGCCGATGACCACGACGGGGAAGGTGATCCGGCGCCTGCTTCGAGAGCGGTTATGAGTCAGGCCTTCGCGGCGAAAAAGAAGGAAGCGTCAAGATTCAGTTGGATTGCGTCAGAAAGCCGCCAAATCAGGGCATTTCCAGCTTTGCGACGTCGGCCAGAATGGCTTCGACCGCTTCCCGTTCGGCAGGTCCAAGCGCAGCCTGCGGCGGCACCGGATCACCAACGGCGTAGCCCTGGATCTGCAGGCCGGCCTTGATGCAGGCGGCGAGATTGAAGCGTGCAAACGCTTCGTTGATGCGCCACAGGTCGCGCTGAAGTTTCATCGCTTCGGTCCATTGTCCCGCACGGCAAAGCTCGTAGAGTCGCACGCTCTGACGCGGGACGATGCAAGCCGGGCCCGCCATCCAGCCGACACCGCCGATCAGCATGACCGCGGACGGAATATGTGCGGACGCCGAAAAAACCTTCATGCGCGGCGCTCGGTTCATGATCGACAGCAGACGCCCTGTATTGGTGGATGCGTCCTTGATGTAGCGGATGCGTGGATGTTCGGAGAGCCGTGCGATCACGTCGAGAGAAAGATCGCTGCGCTGAAATTGCGGATTGGTGTAGAGCACGACCGGAATGTCGACCGCATCCGCGATAGCGCGAAAATACGATTCGACCTGCGCATCCTTGAGCGGAAAATAGGTCTCGACGATGGCAAGGATGCCGCTCGCGCCGAGCTTCTGATACGTCTTTGCCTGCTCGACGGCGTCCGCCGTCGTGGTTGATACAACGCCCGCAACGACCGGCACACGCTTCGCTGCCGCTTGAATTGTCGTCTGTACGACCGCCTCGCGTTGGGCGCGATTGAGATAGGCAAATTCTCCGGTCGAGCCGAGCGGCGTCAGGCCGTGTACGCCGGCTTTGATCAGATCGGACGCAAGCCTGCCCAGCACGTCTGTTAAAATGCGCCCCTGCGCGTCTATCGGAGACACGAGATAGGGAAAGACGCCGTGGAAGTTTGTCATTCGGATAACCTAAAACACCCACAACGCATCGGGCGGGAATTCGACATAATGCTCGCCCGCTTCGAGCGGCGCTGGCGCGTGGGCCCGCACCGTGAGGTTCTCGCGCGCAAACACAAGCTCCCAGCGTTCGCCAAGGTACATTGCGGCCTTGAGTTGCATTTTCAGGCGGTTGGGGCCTGGGGTGGATGCGCAATGCACCCGCTCGATGCGGATGATGCCGGTCGCCTTCGTTCCCGGCGCCATTTTCGTGCGTGCCTTACCGGTCATACGCTCGCCGAACAATTCCATGGTGGCGCGGCCTGCGGAATTCTCTGCCAGCGTGCCCTCAAGCCTGTTGTTGCTGCCCATGAATTCCGCGGTGAACAGCGTCGCCGGCTCGTTGTAAAGCGCGGTAGGCGTCCCATCCTGCGCAACCACTCCTGCGTCGAGCAACACAACCCGGTCGGCGATCGCCATCGCCTCGACCTGGTCGTGAGTGACGTGAATTGCGGATAATCCGAGCGTGACGATCAGCGTGCGCAGCCAGGCGCGTGCCTCTTCGCGTAACTTGGCGTCGAGATTGGACAGCGGCTCGTCGAGCAGAATGACCGGTGGCTCGTAAACGAGCGCACGTGCGATGGCAACACGCTGCTGTTGTCCACCAGAGAGTTGATGCGGATAGCGGCCGGCGAGGTGTCCGAGTCCGATCTGGGACAACGCCTTGTCGACGCGGGTTTTGATGTCCGGGGGCGAGACGCCGCGCAATTTCAAGCCATAGGCGACGTTATCGAAGACGGTGCGATGCGGCCACAGTGCGTAAGACTGAAAGACAAGCCCAAGCCCGCGTTTCTCCGCCGGCAGCTCGAGCCCACGCGCTGCATCGAAGAACACCGTATTTCCGATCGTGATCGAACCGCAATGCGGCGTTTCCAGGCCTGCAATGGCGCGCAACAGCGTCGTTTTTCCACTGCCTGAAGGCCCCAGCAGCGCAACGACCTGCCCGGCGGGCACGGAGAGCGAGACGCCTTGAAGTATCTCGTTGTCGCCAAGGCGGAGGGCGACATCCTTGACGATGAGTTCAGCCATGCAGACGCACTCCAAGGCGAACCGCGACGGCCAGGCCGACGCCGATCATGACCACATTAACGACCGACAGCGCCGACACCAGATCGATTGCCCCGGTGCCCCAGAGCGATACCAGGAGCGAGCCGATGACTTCGGTGCCGGGGCCAAGCAGATAGATGCCGGTCGAGTATTCGCGCACGAAAATCAGGAAGACGAGCAGCCAGCTCGCGAGCATGCCGTACCGGATCAGTGGAACAGTTACGTCGCGCTTGACCCGCAGTTCGCTCGCACCGGCGGTGCGCGCCGCTTCTTCCAGTTCCGGGCCCACCTGCAGCAGCGTGCCGGAAACGAGCCGCATCCCGTAGGCGAGCCAAACGATGGAATAAGCGAGCCAGATCGAGACCATCGTCGACTTGAGTGGCGATAGAAACGGGACAAAAAGGAAGACCCACAGCAATGCGAGACCGGCGACGAGACCCGGCATGGCGCGTGGCACCATCACAAGATAATCGATCAGCCGCGTCCAGCCTGAATTCCACCGATGGACCGCGAGTGCGATCGCGGTGTAGCAAACGACCGCCACCGCACCGCCGATAATGCCAATGCCGAGCGTGTTCAGGATACCGCGCACGACGTTCGGGTAGTCGGTGAGTTCGCGGTAGTGGTCGAGCGTGAGAACGTCGAGAAGGTTGACGCCTTCGCCCCAGGTCACGACAAAGGAGCGCAAGGTGATGCCGGAGATCGGCACCACAACCGTGACAAGCAGCCAGAAAAGTATTCCGGCAAAGGCGAACCAGCGCCAACCATGCAGCGGAAGCGGCTGCGTCTTGAGTCCTTTGCCGCGTACGGACACGTAACGCTGGGCCTGGCGCAGCAGCAGCCGTTGCATGAAGACCAGCGGCGCCGTGATCGCGACAATTGCGACCACGACGACAGCCATCAGTTGATACGATGGCACGCCGAGCTTGTTGGTGAGCTTGAACAGGTACGTCGAGAGCACAAGCAGATCCTGCGGGTCGCCAAGCACCAGCGGCAGGCCGAACAGTTCGAAGCCAAGAAAGAACACCAATACGCCGGCAAACAGGATCGCCGGCATAATCATCGGCAGGCTGACGCTGACAGCGACGCGCAATGGATTTGCACCCGATATACGCGCAGCCTCCTCGAGGTCTGTGCTCAAACCGCGCAGGGCGGCAGCGCTGTAGAGGTAGACATGCGGGACATGCGTCAATCCTGCGATGACGATCAGCGCCAGGAGCGAGTAAAGATTCCACGGTACGAAACCGAGAAGATTCCTTGCCAGCGTCGAGAAAATCCCGACGGGCCCGATCGCAACGACATAACCGAAGGCAATCACTACAGCCGAGACAAAGATGGGAATCAGGATCAGCGGCTCGAGATACTGCCGGCCGGGCACGTCAGTGCGCACCATCAGGAAGGCAAGGAGCGCGCCGAGTGGCACGGCAATTGCAGCCATGCCTCCGGCCACCGCAATCGTCGTCCAGAATGCCTGCCAGAAATCCGGATCGTTGAAGACGAATGAATAGGCGAGCAGTCCGAATTTCGCTGAGTGGTCAAAAAATGGCGCGGTGAGAAAGCTCTGATAAATCACAAGTGACAATGGCGCCACCACGACAAGCGTGGTGAGGCCGAGTACGAGCAAGCGATACGCGCCAATGGGCATATCAGTTCGTCATTCCGGGGCACATGCCAAGGGGTCCGAGACCGGCCAGATGGTAAACTCCGCAAGTGCACCCGGAATCCAAATGCAAGCACGAATTTTATTTTCTGGTTCCGGGTGCCACCTTCGCCCGGCTCGGAATGACCAGATAAAAATATTCTTACTGACCTTTCTTCGCCTGCTGCCATTTTGACAGGAAGGCGAGCCGCTTCGTCTGGTCGAGATTCTCCAGCAGCGTCTGATCGATCGGGACCGGACGCGCCTTGTCGCCAACCTGTTGCGTTACGCGCTTGATCGTGGCTTCGCCATCGACATCCGAGCGCAACGAGTAGAGATCGGCTTTGTTGGCAATGATTTCTTGGCCGCGCTTTGACAGGATGTAATCCAGGAAAAGTTTGCCGGCGTTCGGGTTCTTGGCGTGCTTTGAGATGAACGCTACCCGCGAAGTCACCATCGTGTAGTCTTTCGGCAAGATGATGCCGAGGTTGGGGTCCTTTTTCGAGCGTCCGAGCGCGTAAGAGCCGAAGATGCCGTAAGCAATCAGGTGCTCGCCGGACGTGACACGCTCCATCATCGCGCCGGCACTGGTGTAGAGTTTCGCCTGCGCCTTGCCCATCGCCTTGAAAAGATCCCAGGCCTGCGGGAAATCCTTGATGTCGGCATTGCAGAACAAGTAGCCGACGCCGGAGCGCTCGGGGTCGTAGGCGGTGATCTTGCCTTTATAGAAGTCGGTCTTTGCGTTGAGCAACTTCAGGAGATCGGTGTGGTCTTTCGGCACGTCTCCTTCGGGAACAAGGCGTTTGTTGTAGACGAAGGTAATCGGCTCGTACGTCGTGCCGTACGCTGAATCTTTCCACACCGCCCATTTTGGCAACGCCTTGATTTCCGGCGAAGCATATGTCGTCGCCTGACCGTCGGCGACGAGCTTCACCTGCAGATCCATTGCCGACGACCACAGGACGTCCGCCGTGCCGTTGTTGGCGGCGGCTTCGGCGATGAATCGGTTATAGAGCTCAGTCGAGTTGAGGTCGGAGTATTCGACCTTGATGCCGGGATAGAGCGTCTCGAAATCCTTGATCAGTGGGTTGGCTGCGACCGCATCGGTGGTCGAGTAGATTACGACCTTGCCCTCTTTCCTGGCCGCATCGACGATCTTGGCGTAGTCGGCGGGATAACCCCCCGGCACCTGAGCCAGCGCGGTGGCGGAGAAGGCCAATGCGGTTGCGATGAATGCGCTCGATATGACGTGTCGCATGATAACTCCTGAACAGTTTCCCGAGGCGCTTTGCCCCCGCAAGCGCGTTCGGGCCAGATGCTACTCCAGCGTTTCCGCAGCCGACTAGGGGGAGGCAAAGGGACCCGCCGTCATTACGGCGGATCCCTATGTTCTTTTGTTTTCAGTGCGCCAGCGGATTTGGCCTCATTTGGATGTGCACGGCGCGCGGGCTCGACCCCTTGCCGTCTTCCATGAGCCAAGGCGTCCGGTCGCCACTGGTGCTCCACAGACCACGGCCCTTCCATCCGGCATTTGGGTCATCGATGCGCGGTTGTTGTTGACGAAGCCTAACAGAGCGATGGCTTTCGTCTCATAAATTTTACGCTATGAAGTTTCAGCCGGCGAAACCGCCGCTGTCGAGAAACTCCTGCTCTTCCGGTGTCGTGGTACGGCCGAGTGCTCTATTGCGATGGGGAAATCGTCCGAACCGGCGGATAATGTCTGCGTGGATTTCTGCCCATTTGAGATTTTCCGTGTCGCCGGCCGCTTTGTTGAACGCGATGGCACGTTCCTGGTCGGCAAGATCCTCGGAATGTTCGAAAGGAAGATAAAAAAAGTTTTGCAACTCCTTCGGAACCTGGCTGTCGAAGCCACGCACGATCGATCCGGCCGCGATCGCGCGCGCGAGCGGGTCAGTCGCGAAGGCCTGTGCCTCGCCGCGGAACATATTGCGGGGAAATTGGTCGAGCAGAATTAACAGCGCGAGCGCGCCCTCGGCGCTGTGCTCCCAGTCGGACAACCGGCCTGCGGCGGCCATCTCATAGGTCGCCAGAAAACGATCGCGGATCTGATCATCGAACGCCGTATCCTTTTTGAACCAGCGATCGGGGCCGGCTTTCCGCCAAAACGATACGACGTCGGCTGCACTGGCCATCTTTGCGCGAGCCTTTTAGTTGGCAGCCGGGCGCGACGGTTCATCGCGTAGTGCGCGCCGCAGGATCTTGCCGACATTGGTTTTCGGCAAGTCATCGCGGAATTCGATCTGTTTCGGCACCTTGTAGCTGGCAAGGCGGGTCGCGAGGAATGCCCGCAGGTCGGCGGCGGTGACATCCGGGTTTTTCTTGACGGCAAAGAGCTTTCCGACCTCTCCCGAATGCTCGTCGGGTACGCCGACGACGGCGCATTCCAGCAGACCACCGTGGCTCATGGCCACTTCCTCGACTTCGTTCGGGAACACCTTGAAGCCCGATACGGAAATCATGTCCTTCTTGCGGTCTACGATACGCACGCAGCCTTGCTCGTCCATCACGCCGATGTCGCCAGTGCGGAAAAATCCGTCTTTCGTCATCGCTTTTGCGGTTTCGTCAGGCCGCTTCCAATAGCCCGCCATGATCTGCGGACCGCGTGCGCAGATTTCGCCGTGCTCGCCGGTCGGCAATTCGTGCCCATCATCGTCGCGGATCGAGATTTCGGTCGAAGGCAACGGAAGACCGATGGTACCGGTCCATTCAGTGATGTCGCCGCGGTTGCAGGT
>DATBHE010000140.1:0-5366 GCA_036557605.1 Pseudolabrys sp. | reverse complement strand
GGCGAGTCCGACGCGGCGCGTGAACGCCTTCGCCTTGGCGACGGGAAGCGCCGCATAAGCCGGCTCCCGCTCGATCAGGTCGAGCGCCGCGATGGCGGCCGCAACGCTCGCCGGTGGCAGTCCGGTTGAGTAGATCAACGTGCGCGCACGGTTGCGCATAAGCTCGATGACGGATTTTGACGCGCAAAGATAGCCGCCATAAGAGCCGATCGCCTTCGACAGGGTCCCCATCTGGAGCGGAATTAGAATGCGCGAGTTGTCCGAAAAACTCGATCCGCGTCCGCCGCCAACCACGCCGATACCGTGGGCGTCGTCGGACATCAGCCACGCGTCATACTGTTCGGCCAGCGCGAGCAATTCCTCGAGTGGGGCGATGTCGCCATCCATCGAAAAGACGCCATCGGTGACAATAAGAGCACGGTCGTGCTCCGCGCGATGCTCATCCAGCAGCGCGCGCACATGATCGACATCGTTGTGGCGGAAGGTCTTGACTTGCCCGCGCGACAGTTGCGCACCGGCGTAGATGCATGCGTGGGAGAATTCGTCCAGAAGCACGAGACCGTCGCCACCAATGAGCACCGGAATGATTCCGGTGTTGGCGAGATAGCCGGAGCCGAAGACGCAGGCCGCCTCGGTGCGTTTGAATTCGGCCAGACGGGCCTCGAGCTTTGCGTAAAGCGGATGATTGCCGGTGACCAGGCGTGAGGCTCCCGAGCCGGCGCCGTATTCCTCGATTGCAGCAATCGCAGCCTTTTTGATCGCGGCGTGCTGGGTCAGGTTGAGATAGTCGTTGCAGGAAAACGACAACAGCCGGCGGTCATTCCGTTCGACCCAGATGCCGTCCTCACGCAGCGTCTCGTTCAGCGCGCGATACAGGTGCCGCTGTTTGAGAGCTTCAAGCTTGTCCTGCGCATAGGCGTCGAGCGAGTGCATCGGTAATCTTGCCAGGTCACTGGCCAAATGCTTAGCACGAATGGGGCAGGGAAAATCCACATGACGGGCCGGACCAGCAAATTCGACGCGATGCCCGGCTGGTACGACACCGGCCTCGAGCGCGTCTGGCTGCCTTACGCCCAGATGAAAACGGTTTCGCCGCCATTGCCGGTGGTGCGCACGCAAGGCGCCCGCATCGTGCTTGCCGACGGGCGTGAACTGATCGACGGCATCGCCAGTTGGTGGACGGCCTGCCACGGCTACAATCACCCGCACATCCGCCAGACGGTCGAAGTGCAGCTCGCATCCATGCCGCACGTGATGTTCGGTGGGCTGGTGCATGAGCAGGCGCTGCGCCTCGCCGGACGTCTTGCCGGATTGCTGCCGGGCGGTCTGGAGCGTGTGTTTTTCTCCGACTCCGGATCGGTCGCGGTCGAGATCGCCCTGAAGATGGCGACACAGTACTGGATCAACCGCGGGGCACCTGAAAAAAAGCAGGTTATCGGTTTTCACGGGGCCTATCACGGCGACACGCTCGGCGCGATGTCTGTCAGCGACCTGGAGAAGGGCATGCATGCGGCCTTTTCCAGCGTTCTGCCCGTGCATCACATCGTCGACTTGCCGGAAAATTCTGCCGCAGTTTCTGCGCTGGAGAAATTATTGAAGGCCCGGGGCGGCACGATCGCCGCGCTTATCGTCGAGCCGCTGGTGCAGGGCGCCGGCGGAATGAAATTCCACGATGCGGGCGTACTTCGTAACCTTCGGGCCCTCGCGGACGCGCACGACGTCCTCCTGATTTTTGACGAGGTCTTCACCGGCTTCGGCCGCACGGGGACCATGTTTGCTTGCGAGCAGGCGAAGGTCGTGCCGGACATCATCGCGCTTTCAAAAGCATTGACCGGCGGGATACTCCCGCTCGCCGCAACGGTGGCGAGCGGAAGAATTTTCGAGGCATTCTGGGCCGATGACCCTGACAAGGCATTGATGCACGGGCCGACCTATATGGCCAACGCTCTCGGTTGCGCGGCAGCAAATGCCTCGCTCGATTTGTTTGAGCAGGAACCGCGCCTTCGGCAGGTCGCGGATATCGCCGCCATGCTCGGCAGCGGCCTCGAGCCATGCCGTGACCTGAAAGGCGTCAAGGACGTTCGCGTGATGGGCGCCATCGGAGTTGTTGAGCTGGATCAAATCCGCAACCTCGATGCGATGCGCAGCCGCTTTATCGAATTGGGTGTGTTCGTGCGGCCGATCGCCAACGTCGTCTATCTCACGCCTGCATTCACGATATCGCCGGATGAGCTCGCGACGCTCACAAAGACGGTGGTCAGAGTCGTTCAGGAACCCAAACATTGAAGGGACAGGCATGACGTACAGCGGGCCCGCCATCGATACGCACCACCACATCTGGCTGCGCAAGGACGTGGGCTGGCTCGCCGACCCGCCGATACCGCGCATGTTCGGCGACTATTTCGGAATCCGCCGCGACTATCCCGTCGAGGAATTCATCAATGACGTGAAGCCGCAGGGGGTCACGAAATCGGTGCACGTGACCGCAATGTGGGGGCCCGGCAAGGCGCTCGAAGAGACGCGCTGGCTGCAGACGGTGGCCGACAAGCACGGATTCCCGCACGGCATCGTATCGAATATCGATCTCGCCGATCCGGCGGCCGAGGGCGCGCTGAAAGCGCAAAAGCAATTTCCCAACCTGCGCGGCGTGCGGCAAATGCTCTATTGGGACACCGATCCGGTGCGGCAAGGCGCGCCGCGCGCCGATTTCTGCAATTCACCAGAATTCCGGCGCGGCTTCGGTCTGCTGGAAAAGCACGGCCTGCATTTCGAGCTGCAGGTCTATGCCGGTCAGGCAGCGCATGCCATCGAGCTGATCAAAGCCTTTCCGGGCGTGAAGATGATCTTGGTGCACGCCGGCATGCTGACGGTGCGCACGCAGGGTGCCATCGACCAGTGGCGCGCCGCGCTTGCCAAAATGGCTGCGTTTCCCAACCTTCACGTGAAGATTTCCGGCCTCGGCATGTACAGCAACGGCATCACGCTCGCGCAGGCGCGGCAGGTCATCCGTGATGTCATTCAGATTTTCGGAGCGGAACGGACGATTTACGGCAGCAATTTTCCGCTCGAGAAACTGCATGCCAGCTACGCCGATTTCTTCGGCATCTATCGCACGGTGCTTTCGGAATATACCGAAGCCGAACAGCGCGCCGTCCTGCACGACAACGCGGCGAAATTCTATCGCATCTGAGGGAGTCAGAACCCGACGGCCTCGCCGTGCAGGTCGTATTCGTCTGCGCGCTCGATCTTGACGGTCGCGATCTCGCCGACCCGGAGCAGCCGCCGGCCCGCAACATAGACCGCGCCGTCAATCTCGGGAGCATCGGCCATCGAGCGTCCTTTGGCGACCGAAGGTCCTATCTCATCGATAATCACCTTCTGCCGTGTGCCGACCTTGCGCTTGAGCCGCCGCGTGGAAATCTCTTGCTGTGCCTGCATGAAGCGGTGCCAGCGCTGCTCTTTCACATCGTTGGGGACCGGCGCGGCGAGATCGTTCGCGGCCGCGCCGCGCACCGGCTCGTATTTGAAGCAACCGACGCGATCGAGCGATGCCTGCTCAAGCCATTCGAGCAACATGTCGAAATCCGCGTCCGTTTCGCCGGGAAATCCGACAATGAAGGTCGAGCGCAATGTCAAATCCGGGCATTCGCGGCGCCAGCGCTCGATGCGGTCCAGGGTCTTTTCCTGGGCCGCCGGGCGCCTCATGCGCTTCAGCACGTCCGGTGACGCGTGCTGGAAGGGAATGTCCAGATAGGGGAGCACCTTCCGCTCGGCCATCAATGGAATGACCTCATCGACATGGGGATAGGGGTAGACGTAGTGCAGGCGCACCCAGACGCCGAGCTCGCCGAGCGCTGCCGCCAGGTCAACGAATTTTGCCCGCACTTCCTTATCGCCCCATTTGCTCGCGGCGTATTTGATATCGAGCCCGTAAGCCGAGGTATCTTGTGAAATGACCAAGAGCTCTTTCACGCCGGCTTTCGCCAGTTTCTCGGCTTCGCGCAGCACGTCGGCGGCGGGTCGCGAGATGAGATCGCCGCGCAGGCGCGGAATGATGCAGAACGTGCAGCGGTTGTTGCAGCCCTCCGAAATCTTCAGATAAGCGTAATGCCGCGGCGTGAGCTTGATGCCCTCGGGCGGAACGAGATCAAGAAACGGATCGTGTTTCGGGGGTAGCGCCTTATGCACGGCCTCAACCACGCTTTCGTATTGCTGGGGTCCCGTGATGGCGAGCACGTCGGGGTAGGCGGATGAGATGCTTTCCGGCTCCGCACCCATGCAGCCGGTAACGATGACCTTGCCGTTTTCTTTCAAAGCACTACCGATCGCGGCCAGCGATTCCGCTTTGGCGCTGTCGAGAAAGCCGCAGGTATTGACGATCACAAGGTCGGAGCCTTTGTGTTCGCGCGAGAGCTCATAACCCTCCGCACGCAGGCGCGTGACGATACGCTCGCTGTCGACGAGCGCCTTCGGGCAGCCCAGGGAGACGAAGCTCACCTTCGGCGCCGCCTCGGTTTTCGGTTCCGGATTGGCCATGCGGACATGGAGCTAATGGCGTTCCGGTCGAATAGCAACCGGAATGTCCCCCCAGCCAGGCATTGCGCAGGACCTCGAGCGGCATTTCAAAAGGATGCCATGCGCGTTGGCGATTTGCGTCCTATGACGGTATCGTGCCGTGTCAGGTGACTCGCCATGAAGAGATCGCGCATCCGCGCTGCCCTTGTCCTGGTCGGCATCCTAATGTCCGCAGGGATATGCCATGCCGCTGACAGCAAGCCGGCGTCATGGCGCTACAACGCGCATGTCCGTGAGCTGCCGTTTCCGCGCAGCGAGCGCGCCGCCTCGATATGGGCGGCAGATTGGTGTTGGAAAGACTGTGGGTCGTATTGCGCCTGGGGCATGGCCGGGTGCCTGCAGCAAGACTCGCAGGGGCAGTGCCTGAAGCTTACGGACAAATGCGACCGTTATTGCCAGCGCCAATGCCGTACGATGGGCGGGCCATTCCTGCCCTTCGAATTGCCGTGGGAATGACGCGCGCGCGAAACTATCCCACCGCCTTGACCGTGGCCGCCGGCTCAATGCCTGCCTCATTTCGCTTTGCGAGTGCGCCGCATTGCTGGCATTGGTAGGTGTATGAGGCTTCCGTTTTGCCATCGGACAGTTTTTTATTCACGCGGATAAGCCACGTCTCCGCGCCGCAATTTTCACATTTTGGGGCATCCTGGTCGCCCGTTTCGTCGGGCGGGATTGTCTTGTTCTCGTGCAGGAATGTGGAGTTCATTGTCAGCCTCGCCTTGGATCTGGATTCTTTGTCAGGCAACGGCGTGGTGGCAGACCAGTTCCGCTTGGGCAGTGGCGGCGGAACA
>DATBHE010000139.1:0-14219 GCA_036557605.1 Pseudolabrys sp. | reverse complement strand
TGAAGATTCTCCATGATCCGCTCGACGTAGTTGCGCGTTTCGGAAATCGGGATCCGCTCGACCCAGTCGACCGGATCGACGTTAGGATCGCGTGGATCGCCGTAGGCCGCGATCCATTGCTTCACTCGCCCGCGTCCGGCGTTGTAACCCGCAAATGTGAGGATGTAAGAGCCGTTATAGCCTCCGAACAGATTCGCGAGCTCGGCGGCGCCCATTTGCATATTGTAGACGGGATCCTTGAGCAGGCGTTCGCGGCTGTACGCCACCTTGTATTTCGCAGCGGTGTCGATGCCGGCGGCCGGGGTCACTTGCATCAGGCCCATCGCATGGGCGCTCGAAACGACCTTCTGATTTAAATGGCTTTCCTGCCGGGCAATCGAATAGGTAACGGCGGACTCCACCGGCGGTGCAATCGGATGGTATTCGGGCAGCCCAACCGTCGGGTAGGCGTAGTGCTCGAGTGGAAGGCCGCGACGATAGGCGGCTTCGCCGAGCAGGAGCATTGCGCGTCCGTCGCCGTGCTTGGCTGCGAGCTCACCCAGCATGGCCATGCCCGCGACGTCGGTCGCGCTCTCGCCAAGCTCGGCATAGATGGAAGCGATCATGTCACTCTCGTCGAGCTCGTAGAGGATGGCTGCTGCTCGGACGACTTCAAGATTATTCAGAACGTTGATTTCGTGCGGCGTGAATGCAGGCGGAGCGCGCAATCCGAGGTCCTTAAGGCCGAGCCGGGCGCGCGCAAGTTGCCCGTAATAGGTCGCAACATACTGGCCGGCCATTTCGTAAAAAGCCTTCGCCTGTGCATTTTCACCTAGGACCTCGGCCGCGCGCCCCTGCCAATATCCGCCGCGAGCGAGGGCATGCGGATTGTGAGTACCTTCGACGATATGAGCGAAGTGCTGCGCGGCGGCTTTGGGGTTGTGGAGATACCGCAAGGCGACCCAGCCGGCCGTGAAATGTGCGTCAACGCGGTACACGCCCCGCATCGGAGGTGCCGCGTCGCGGGCAATATTGTAAGCGGCCTGCGGGTTATGCTCGTCAAGCAGCTTACGCACCAGCAGACGGCGCTCGAGCCACCATTGATCGAGATCGACAAGGGCCGCCGGATCCTTTGGCGCGGTCAGGATGAGCTTCCCGGCTTCTTCCGCGTTGTTGTTCTGGCGGAGCCATTGCACGCGGGCAAAGATGTAACCGGGGTCACGCTGCGCGGCCGCAGGAACGGCGTCGAGGAGTGCCTTTGCATTTCGCTTTTTTTGGATGACCGCGGCGCGCGCCCGGCCGATGATGAGGTCATTGCCGCCAAGACGCTCGGCGGCGCGCAAGCCAGCCGCAAAATCGCCGGCATAAAACCGCTTCTCCATGCGCACCTTGTGATCGGCGGCGGTCAACATCCCACCGAACATCTCAAGCACTTTCTTTTCGACCTCTGCACTGCAGTCGTCATGCCGCCAGGCATGCCTGACCAGCGCTGCGGCTCCATCGCGATCACCCTGCGCCAACAGGACGCGCGCGAGCATGTAGCGGCCCTTTGCCGTGGAGGGCGCCTTTTTGGCAAAGAAAGCCCGCACTGCAGACGCAGCGACGCCATCATTCCAGAGCGCATTCTCGGCCCGCCGGCGGAACAAAGGCACGTGCGGCCAGCTGGGATTGTTCTGCACAAAAGCGGCGTATCGCTCGAATGACGGGTTGGTATTGTCCGAGCGCAGGATGACCCATTCGGCCAAATTGCGGGCTGCCGGGTCCGTGATCGTTGCCTGAGCAGCGTCCGCGTCGGCATCTCTTCCTTTGCGTGCCGCTTCGATCACGCGCTTGACGGCCGTTATGTCGCTGGCCGAAGTCGGAGCACTGGCCGCAATTGCGAATGGGCCGGAAGCCGGACGCGCAAGTGGTTTGAATTCAGCGCGGCTTTCGAAGAGAACGCCGTGCAGACCGACGTTAGCTTGGGCAAAGGCAGAGAGACTGCCATTGCCGGTTACCGGACGTTTTTGAGGTAAAGGCGTGGCTGGCCGCGGTACCGGCTTGGTTTCTTTTTTGGCGAGCACGGATGGCCGCGGGTGCGGCAATGGGATTTTTGATGAGGCCGGCAGGGCCGGGTCTACGCCCAGGCTGCAAATTCCGGCCAATGCCAAAAATAAGCTCAGGCGCCTGCGATGAGTCGCGTCCATCAAACCCCTTACGCTGTCCTGCGATCGGCCCGACTCAAGTCCAAAAGCCTACCGGCCATTAGGCCAAATCTATTGATGAATGATACCGAAAAATTTCATTTACGGCACTTTATGTAGGAAGGACGCGATTACCTAATGTCGCATGCGGGTTCCCGCGCGGCGGGCGAGGCTGGAGGGCTTTCTTCGGGCCGTCCGACCCGATATCAATGAACGTCCGAACCCCCTTGTGGAGAAGTGATGCCATGACCGCCAAGACGGCCTTTAGAGGGTCTTTCACAGCGCTGGTCACGCCGTTCAAAAACGGCTCGGTCGACGAAAAGGCTTTTCGCGATATCGTTGACTGGCAGATCGCCGAGGGCACCAACGGCCTGGTTCCGGTGGGAACGACAGGGGAAAGCCCAACTCTCTCCCACGATGAGCACAAGCAGGTCGTGGAATGGTGCGTGGATCAGGCAGACGGGCGGGTCCCTGTCGTTGCGGGCTCCGGCTCGAATTCCACTGCGGAGGCGATCGAACTTTCACGTCATGCCGAAAAAGCGGGAGCAGACGCCGTACTGGTCGTTACGCCCTATTACAACAAGCCGACGCAGGAGGGCTTGTATCAACACTATAAGGCAATCAACGACGCTATCGGGATCCCGATCATTATTTACAACATCCCGGGGCGATCAATTGTCGATATGGCGGTCGACACAATGACGCGCCTTTTCGAACTCAAAAACATTGCCGGCGTTAAGGACGCTACCGCCAATATGGCGCGCGTTTCGCAGCAACGCGCAGCAATGGGTTCCGACTTCAACCAGTTGTCGGGCGAAGACATTACTGCGCTCGGCTTCATGGCCCACGGCGGGCATGGATGCATCTCCGTGACGTCGAACGTCGCGCCGCGGCTTTGTGCTGAATTCCAGGCCGCCTGCCTGAAAGGTGATTTCAGCACTGCACTCAAATTGCAGGACAAGCTTGCGCCGTTGCACATCAATCTGTTTGTGGAAACCAGCCCGGCTCCCATCAAGTATGCAATGTCGTTGATCGGCAAGTGCACGAACACGGTACGCCTGCCGATGGTACCGGCGAGCGAGAAGGCCCAGGCCGCCGTACGGCAAGCGATGGTGCATGCCGGTCTGATTAATTAGTTCACGACCTTCCTAAAGCCGCCGCGAAACGACTCGTCTATACGGAGCAAAAGGGGCGCGTGCCCTCGAAGCGACTGTTCATGAGCATCCGCGCTCAAATCACGTCGCGCTGAAAGCAATCGTCGCATATGGTCGTAAAACCCGAACGCCGCTTCAAGGTGGTCGCCGACAATCGCAAGGCGCGCTTCAACTATGAAATCGGCGAAACCTTCGAAGCGGGCATCGTTCTCACCGGCAGCGAGGTCAAATCGCTGCGCGCGGGAAAGGCAACGATAGCCGAATCCTACGCCGATACGCGTGCAGGGGAGCTCTGGCTGATCAATTCAAACATTCCCGAGTACCTGCAGGCGAGCCGCTTCAACCATTCTCCGAAGCGGGCGCGCAAGTTGCTTTTGCAGAAGCGGGAGATCAATCGCCTGGCAGGCGCTGTCGAACGTGAAGGGATGACGATTGTCCCGTTAAAGCTTTACTTTAACGAGAAGGGACGCGCCAAGATCGAGATTGCGCTCGCACGAGGCAAGAAACTGCATGACAAACGGCAGACGCTGAAGAAACGTTCCTGGGAGCGCGAACGCGGCCGGCTGCTGCGGATGAAAGGATAGACTAGTCCCCAGGTCCACTGCGGCGCGGCGCGCCTTCAACAAAAGCTATGGGATCACGCCGCAGGCGAGGCGTCCGCCGGCTTCACCGGTCGGGTCCGTCTTGTAGTCATCGCTTCCGGCGTGAATGATGATGGCCGAACCGTCGGCGTCATAGACCGAATTCGGTTTGCCTTTCTCCAGCGTGATGCCGACGTTGAGTATTTCCACGGTGAGGTCGCCGCTTTGCGGGACATGCAGGTTAGGCATGTCGCCTGCATGCTGGCCTTCCGGCGACATCATGCCGTGCTTTTTGTTCCCCGGGTTGAAATGTCCCCCGGCAGAGGTAAAGGGCGGCTCACATTTCCCGACAGCGTGGACATGAAATGCGTGCTCGCCTGGCGGCAATCCTTTCAGCGCCGCATTGATCAGGACCCCTTGGGTTGCCTGGGTTAGATTGACCGACCCGACGTCCTTGCCCTCAGCATTTTTCATGACAACGGATGCAGTCTGGGCAGCGGCAGGAAGCGCGGCAAGAAATAGAGTGGCGGCTAAAATGCAAAGACAGGCCTGTTTTTGGATTGTCATGATCTGGTTCTCATCATCGATGGCAGCCAAAGCATACTGTTGTAATTGCTGATGCCGCAGCCTCGACGATCGACTTCAATCACGTTGCTGTGAGGGAAAAAATCAGGGAAATCAATATGGTACCGACGAAACTTGATCATTGCGTCATCCATGTTTCGGATTGGGAGCGCTCCAATGCTTTCTATAAGCAGGTGATGGGTGCCGAGCTCGTGCAGCGCCCGGTCGGGTGGGCCTATCGTTTTGGCGACAAGCAGCTCAACGTGCACGGACCCGGTGTCAGTCCGGCGGAGGTCGCTCGGCTTCCGGTGCAGCCGGGTAACAGCGATCTTTGCTTTGAGTGGCAGGGGCCGATCGAAAGCGCCATCGCGCATCTCAAGTCGCAGGGCATCGCCGTCGAGCGCGGACCGCTGCAGCGATTTGGAGCGAAAGGTACGGGGACATCGGTGTATTTCCGGGATCCCGACGGTTCGCTCATGGAATTTATGAGCTATGGAGTCGTGAAATGACTGAAGCGCCAGGAACCCATAACCCTCAGTTTCTGCCACCAAACATCCCAATACCCAAAGATGACGGAGCCGCAGCGCATTTGACCGGGGCCCGTCTGCCAAATTTGACTTTGCCTGCCACTGATGGGGCAGAAGTCGATCTATCCAAATTTTCGGGACGAACCGTCATTTTTGTCTACCCCAGAACAGGCGTTCCTGGAGTCGATCCGCCGCAAGGGTGGGATCAAATTCCAGGCGCGCGCGGATGCACTCCGCAATCGTGTTCGTTTCGGGATCATTTTGGCGAACTGAAGCGTCTCGGCGTGGCTCAACTCTTTGGACTATCGACTCAGGACTCCGGGTATCAGAAAGAAGCAGCAACTAGATTGCACCTTCCGTTCCCGATTTTGTCGGACGAAAAATTGACACTGACAAAGGCACTGAAGCTCCCGACATTTTCAGTGGCCGGGATGACACTCCTGAAGCGCATGGCGCTGATCTTAGACGACGACAGGATCACCAAGGTCTTCTATCCGGTTTTCCCGCCGGACAAAAATGCGGAGGAAGTGATCGCCTGGCTTCAGGCGTCGAGATAGCGGCGCACCCTTGCAAACACTTGCTGAAACATCTCGGGCGTGAGCACACCGGTATTCGTATTGTAGCGCGAGCAGTGGTAGCTGCAGAAGATGGCGATTGAACCGATTTCGTACTTGCCGCCGTGCGCAAACGCGAAGTCGGCCAGCTTGCCGCCCAGCGCGCGCACCGTGCTGTCATGCGCGATCCGTCCGAGCACGACGATTGCGCGCAGTTTTTTCATCTCGTCGATCGTGGGCACCAAAAACTCGCGGCATGTCCTGATTTCTTCGGGTAGCGGCTTGTTTTCGGGTGGTACGCAACGCACCGCGTTGGTAATGCGGCAATCAACGAGCTCAAGGCCGTCGTCTGGATGGGCGCTATAGGTCCCGTGCGAAAAACCGAATCGTCCGAGGGTTTCATAGAGCAGCACCCCCGCATAATCCCCGGTAAACGGACGGCCGGTGCGATTGGCGCCTTGCAGGCCTGGAGCCAACCCGACAACCAGCAACCGTGCGGAAAGGGGCCCGAAAGAGGGCACCGGGGCATTGAACCAGGTGGGCTCTTTTGTACGCCAGGTTTCACGGAACGCGGCGAGCCGAGGGCAACGCGGACAATCTCGTCCCGGCTTGCCGTCGGCTCCTGACATCGCGCGCTTATCCGAAAATTTCGCCCGGGGATTATGCCCGGCGGACGACACCGTCACACAGATCAAATCATGCGCGAGGAAAAAACGCTATTCGAAGGGCTCATCATCTTCGTCAGCGCCCACAGGGGCACTGGTGCGCTGTGGTGAAGCTGGCCGTTGCAGGAATTGCGGCGTGTGTGAAGCAGCACGGTCTTCGCGCGGAGGGCGGCCCTCGCGCGTCGTCCGCTCTGCCGGATCGCGACCAATTTTGGCTTGCAGCTCCACGATGTCGACAAATACGTCGGCCTGGCGGCGTAGCTCATCGGCGACCATCGGCGGCTGCGTCGTTACGGTTGACACAACGGTGACGCGAACGCCCTTTCGTTGCACGGCTTCAACCAGAGAACGAAAATCGCCGTCGCCCGAAAAGAGGACCATGTGGTCTATCGTGCCGGCGATTTCCATAGCGTCGACCGCAAGCTCGATGTCCATGTTTCCTTTGACCTTGCGGCGGCCGGTCTGGTCGACGAATTCCTTCGTCGCCTTTGTCACCACCGAATATCCGTTGTAGTCGAGCCAATCGATCAGGGGACGAATAGATGAATATTCCTGATCCTCAATCACCGCCGTATAATAAAAAGCGCGCAACAGATAGCCCCGCGACTGGAATTCACGCAGCAATCGTTTGTAATCGATGTCGAATCCCAAAGACTTTGCCGTCGCATAAAGGTTGGCTCCATCAATAAACAAAGCAATTTTTTCACCGGGTACAGTCATTGTCTTTCTCACAATTCACGCGGATTACGTTGAGCGCTCCCGCGCGCAATGCGGACTACTCCGCTTACGCGGTGCCGGGATCGCCGTTAACAGAGCATTGCGGCGCCCTAGATCAATGCGGCTGCCACCTGCGCAATCACGCCGGGCCGACAAAATCCCCTGCCGTCGGCTTACCAACGTTCTCGCAATCGTCGCGTAACAGACAGATGAGGCCAAACCAAGACAAAAATGCTTGAAATTCCGTGCGCCACGAGATACCTAGCAGGCAAATTCAGGGAAAAGTTCCACCAGATGGAGTGACGAGCCGATGGCCCGTGTCACCGTAGAAGATTGTATCGATAAAGTTGAGAACCGTTTTGACCTCGTTTTGCTCGCGAGCCACAGGGCGCGCATGATTTCGTCCGGATCGCAGATCACGGTTGAACGCGACAACGACAAGAATCCGGTCGTTGCGTTGCGCGAAATTGCGGAAACAACCGTATCGCCAGGCGACCTCAAGGAAGACCTCATTCACAGCCTGCAGAAGTACGTCGAGGTCGATGAGCCTGAACCTGAGGTGCCGCTGATCGGGGCGGGCTCTGGCGCAGGTGTTGATTCCGACGATACTGAGGTAACCGCGGACCGTATGACGGAAGAGGAGCTTCTGAAGGGTCTCGAAGGCCTGGCACCTCCGGAGGAGCCGCCGGAAGAAGACGCCGAGTAGTTTCGGCATCGTACTGAATTTGAGGTAACGGCCCGGTTTTCAAAGCCGGGCCGTCGCCATTTATCAACCCAGTCCGCAAACCCTTGCGGCGCCATCGAAACGACGTGTTATCTTGAGGTAGTTCCGTAGCATCCTGCTGCAGGCCACCAGTATGGCGCGCACGCGCTCTGATCCTCCTCGAGTGCAGAAGCCGGTGCCCACCCGGGCTCCGCGCCCGGCCCCCGTTGCCCCTCTGCCTGCCGGCGGGAAAGCGGCGGCAGCAAGAAAACCGCCGATGATGCGGCAATACGATTTGATCGAACGTGTACGGCGCTACAATCCGAACACGAATGAAGCATTGCTCAACCGCGCTTACGTTTATGCCATGAAGGCGCATGGCGAACAGCGGCGGGCGTCCGGCGATCCATATTTCTCCCATCCGATCGAAGTCGCGGCAATTCTCACGGATCTCAAGCTCGACGATGCAACGATTGCGGCCGCGCTGCTGCATGACACGATCGAGGATACCGAGGCCACTCGTGCCGAGATCGACAGTCTGTTCGGCCATGACATCGGCAGGCTGGTCGATGGTCTGACCAAACTCAAAAAGCTTGATCTCGTTACGAAAGAGGCGAAGCAGGCTGAGAACCTCCGCAAGTTGTTGCTGGCGATCGCGGACGATGTGCGCGTACTTCTGATCAAGCTCGCCGATCGTCTGCACAATATGCGGACCCTCCAGTACATGCCGCCGGAGGCGCGGCGTCGCGCCGCGGAAGAGACGTTGGAAATATATGCGCCGCTCGCCGGCCGCATGGGTATGCACGAGATGCGCGAGGAGCTCGATGACCTGGCCTTCCGCGAGCTTTATCCGGAAGCTTATGACGTCGTGACCGCGAGGCTCAATGCGCTCACCGATCGCAGCAGGCTGCTGATTTCGGAAATCGAAAAGCAATTGACCAGGAAACTTGCCGACCGCGGCATCGATGCCCGGGTCGTCGGACGCCGCAAGCGCGCATATTCGATCTGGCGCAAGATGGAGCGCAAGTCTGTCGGGTTCGAGCAACTCTCCGATATCTTCGGTTTCCGGGTGATCGTGAAAACACTGGCGGACTGCTATCAGGCTCTCGGTATCGTCCACAGCGCCTGGCCAATGGTGCCGGGCCGCTTCAAGGACTACATCTCGACTCCAAAGGGAAACGACTACCGATCGATCCATACGACGGTGATTGGTCCCGGCAAGCAGCGCGTCGAATTGCAGATTCGCACCGTCGCCATGCACGAGATCGCCGAATATGGAATCGCCGCCCATGCTCTTTACAAAGACAACGCCGCCTCGCCGACAGAACTCCTTTCACGGGAGTCGACCGCCTACGCCTGGTTGCGTCGAACGATCGAGTTGCTGGCGGAAGGATCCAATCCGGAAGAATTCCTCGAGCACACCAAGCTCGAACTGTTTCATGACCAGGTGTTCTGTTTCACGCCGAAAGGAAAACTGATCGCGCTGCCGCGCATGGCAACTCCAATCGATTTTGCCTACGCCGTCCACACCGACATCGGCAACACGGCAGTCGGCTGCAAGATAAACGGCCAGATCGCCCCTTTGACGTCGGAACTCGTCAACGGCGATGAAGTTGAGATCACAACGTCAAAATCACAGAACGCGCCACCGGCCGCCTGGGAATCGATCGTCGTGACCGGCAAGGCACGCGCTGCAATCCGCCGCGCAACACGAGTGGCAGTCCGCGTGCAGTATGCGGGCCTGGGGCGGCGCATTGTCGAGCGGCTGTTTCAGCGGGCGAAGATTACCTACTCGGATGAAAAGCTCATTGGCGCGTTGCCCCGCCTTGCGCGCGCCTCGGTCGAAGACGTTATGGCGGCGGTCGGGCGAAGTGAATTGAAGGCGTCCGACGTGGCCCGCGCCATGTACCCGGATTACAAGGAAGAACGCGCCGCGGCGATGGCGGCAAAGCCGAAGGCCGAGAGCGGGTGGTTCGGCCTGAGGAAAATCACGTCCGTCAAATTCAAGGTGCCGCAAACTGCTGCTGGACCGGCCATTCCTATTCGCGGCATCAATGGTGACCTGCCGGTACGGTTCGCACCAAACGGCGGCGCAGTGCCCGGTGATCGTATTGTCGGCATTTTATCCCCGGGCGAAGGCATCACCATCTATCCGATCCAGTCTCCGGCCTTGAGTGAATTCGAGGACAAACCGGAGCGCTGGCTCGACGTCCGCTGGGATGAGGAGGAGCGCACACCGCGGCGTTTCCCCGCCCGTATCGCCGTGCAATCCGTGAACGAGCCGGGGTCACTCGCACAGATCGCGCAGGTCATCGCGGAGCACGATGGCAACATTGACAATATCCGCATGACGCGCCGGGCTCCCGACTTCACAGACGTCACGATTGACCTCGAAGTGTACGACCTCAAGCATCTTACTGCGATATTGGCGCAACTTCGCGCGAAGTCGGTGGTCGCCAAGGCCGAACGGGTGAACGGCTAGCGATGGATCGTCTTCGCCTTGGCGTCAACATCGATCACGTCGCCACTCTCCGCAACGCGCGGGGCGGGCGACATCCCGATCCGATCCGCGCCGCAAAGCTCGCAATTGAAGCCGGGTGCGATGGCATCACGGCGCATCTGCGCGAGGACCGCCGCCACATCCGCGACGATGACATCGCGCGGCTCAAGGCCGAAATCGACAAGCCTCTCAACTTTGAGATGGCGGCCACTGAGGAAATGATCGGCATTGCCCTGAAGACAAAACCGCACGCAGCCTGCCTCGTTCCGGAGAAACGTACCGAACGCACCACTGAAGGCGGTCTCGATGCCGTCGCTCATCGCGTTCAACTGGCCCCCGCAGTCCGCGCGCTCCAGGCGGCAGGTGTTCGTGTTTCACTTTTTATTGCGGCCGCGCCGGCCCAGATCGACATGGCTGCAGAACTTGGCGCTGCGGCAATCGAGATCCACACCGGCGCTTGGTGTGACGCGCTTGCCGAGCGCCGGGAGCAAGAGGCTCGATCTGAGTGGCAACTCATTCAAGCGGGCGCAGAGCGAGCTTCGAATCTTGGCTTGGAGGTCCATGCGGGTCACGGTCTCGATTATGCTACCGCCGAATTGATTGCCGCAGTTCCTCAGGTCGTTGAGCTCAACATCGGTCATTTCCTTATCGGCGAATCCGTATTCGAGGGCCTGGCTCACACGGTAAAGTTGATGCGATCTGCCATGGATCGGGGTCGAAAAAAGGCGCGCACATGATCATCGGGTTGGGGTCCGATATCGTGGACACGCGAAGGATTGCGAAAGTGATCGAGCGGCATGGTGAGCGTTTTCTTGATCGAGTATTCACGTCGATCGAAAGGACCAAGGCGGACAACAGGGCCAATGCAGTTGAAACCTATGCCAAGCGTTTCGCAGCCAAGGAAGCTTGTGCCAAGGCCCTCGGTACCGGCCTCAGGTGCGGCGTATTCTGGCGCGATATGGGCGTCATCAACCTTCCCGGTGGCCGCCCGACGATGAAGCTTACCGGGGGCGCGCTGGCCCGACTGCGCGCGATTACGCCGACCGGCTACGAAGCGAGAATCGATATC
Source organism: Pseudolabrys sp. (assembly GCA_036557605.1). GTDB lineage: Bacteria > Pseudomonadota > Alphaproteobacteria > Rhizobiales > Xanthobacteraceae > Pseudolabrys. The sequence continues at coordinate 3,023 of DATBHE010000139.1, read as the reverse complement.
TCACTGACCGACGAAGGGCCGACCGCGCAGGCCATTGTCATCATCTCAGCCAGCCCCATACCGGGACCGCCGGTCGAGAGTTGATAAAGGCCAAATTCCGGCAATATCTGCACCATATGCATCGGCCCGGGTTGATTGCTTGTCGAGTTGCCAGCCGCTACAAAGTCGCCGGGGTGCGCTATCCGTTTGACGGAAAGAAAGGCCTATGAGCGTGACATCCGGTACAAAGCGAAAAGAGGGCGGCATCGCCGAAACGGTGCGCGTAATCGTTCATGCCCTGATCATTGCGCTCGTGATCCGCACCTTTTTCTTTCAACCGTTCAATATTCCGTCCGGGTCGATGAAGGATACGTTGCTGGTTGGCGACTACCTTTTTGTCTCGAAATACACTTACGGATACAGCAAGTATTCGCTTCCACTATCACCTCCCATTTTTTCCGGACGGATTCCCGGCAACTGGCTGCCGGAACGCGGCGATGTCGTCGTGTTTCGTTTGCCAAAGGATCCGTCGACTGACTACATCAAGCGCGTGATTGGATTGCCCGGCGACAAGATCCAGGTGACCGACGGTGTGGTGAGCATCAACGGTGTGCCCGTCAAGCACGAACGCGCACCGGACTTTGTTGAGACCGAGGAGGGAGTTCGTGAGGCGCCGGTGAAGCGGTGGAGAGAGACACTGCCAAACGGCGTGAGCTTTTACATCCTCGATCTGGTCGATAATGGTTTTGCCGATAATACCCAGGTCTATACCGTTCCGGCGGGTCACTATTTCATGATGGGAGATAACCGCGACAATTCCACCGACAGCCGGTTCAGCCAAGTCGGCATGGTGCCAATCGAGAACATCGTCGGTAAGGCACAAATCATCTTCTTTTCCGTCTACGAGGGCGAGCGCGCCTGGCAATTCTGGCGCTGGCCGGTTTCGGTACGCTGGAGCAGGCTGTTCACGATCGTCAGATGAGCCGCAAGGCCAAGGATAGGACGCCACTCGAGGACAGAATCGGCTACAAATTTGCCGACAAGGAATTGCTTGAACGCGCGCTGACGCACATTTCGGCGCTGTCCGGCGGCAATCGCGCCGCCAGTTATCAGCGATTGGAATTTCTCGGCGATCACGTTCTTGGCTTGGTCATCTCCGACATGCTCTACCGTGCCTTTCCAAAGGCGAACGAGGGAGAGCTCTCGCGCCGTCTTGCCGACCTTGTACGCAAAGAGACATGCGCTGAGGTTGCGCGTGCTATGGATCTGGGGCCCGTGCTCAAGTTGGGAAATTCCGAATCTCATTCCGGCGGAAGACGCCGAACGACGATACTCGCCGACGTGTGCGAGGCCCTCGTCGGCGCAGTGTTCATCGATGGAGGCTATTCCGCGGCGGACGATCTTATTGGCCGCTTCTGGAAGGAGCGAATGCTCAAGCCGCTACGACCCCTGCGCGATCCGAAAACGATATTGCAGGAGTGGGCGCAGGCGCGGGGCCTTCCGACGCCGGACTATCGCGAATTGGCCCGGACCGGCCCACATCACGATCCGGAATTCCGCGTTGCCGTGGTGCTGCCCGACCGGCCGCCGGCCGAAGGCCTCGGCAGCTCCAAGCGTGCGGCCGAACAAGCCGCCGCCGCAGCCATGCTCACGCGGGTAGGCGTTCCGGCGGACAAGCTTGATGGCTGAGGCTGCCACCCGCTGCGGTTTCGTCGCCCTCATCGGCGCGCCGAACGCTGGCAAATCGACGCTGCTGAATACCCTGGTCGGCTCAAAGGTCAGCATCGTTTCGCGCAAGGTTCAGACAACGCGTGCGCTTATCCGGGGTATCGTAATCGAGGGGCAGTCTCAGATCATTTTCGTGGACACGCCGGGAATCTTTTCGCCGCGGCGCCGGCTGGACCGCGCGATGGTCACAACGGCCTGGACCGGCGCGCACGACGCCGATCTGGTGGGGGTGCTGATTGACGCGCGCGTTGGCATTGAGGATGAAGCGCAGGATATCCTTCGCAGGTTGAATGATGTGAAGGCTCCTCACGTTCTTATTCTCAACAAAATCGATGTTGTCTCGAAAGAGAAGCTGCTCACGCTCGCCAAGGAGGCCAACGCAGCGGCGAAGTTTGAGGCGACCTTCATGATTTCGGCGTTGACAGGCGACGGCATCGGCGACCTGAAATCGTGGCTGGCACGGCACGTGCCGTACGGTCCATGGCTTTATCCGGCTGACCAGATCTCCGAGGCGCCGATGCGCCAGCTCGCCGCCGAGGTCACGCGCGAAAAGCTGTTTGAGCGCCTGCACCAGGAGCTTCCTTACCATTCGACGGTCGAAACCGAGGTCTGGAAGGAGCTGCGCGGTGGCGACATCAGGATCGAGCAAACAATCTACGTGGAGCGTGAAAGCCAGAGGAAAATCGTACTCGGGAAGGGCGGACAAACAATCAAGGCTATTGGCGAGGCTGCCCGCAAGGACATAGCGGAAATTATGGATGCCAAAGTTCATTTGTTCTTGTTCGTCAAAGTGCGTGAGAACTGGGGAGACGATCCTGAGCGGTACCGCGCCATGGGTCTGGAATTCCCGAAAGAGTGAAGTAGAACGAACACGTCATCGAGAATCTGCTCATGCAATGGAGTGACGAAGGCATCGTGCTGGGCGCCAGGCGTCACGGGGAGGGAAACGCCATCCTCGAGTTGATGACACGTGCGCATGGCCGCCATCTCGGTCTCGTGCGCGGCGGATCGGGCTCCCGCCTCAAGCCGATCCTGCAGCCTGGCAACAGCGTGAGCGTCAGCTGGCGAGCGCGCCTTGACGAGCACCTCGGCAGTTACTCCGTTGAAGCCCTGACTCTGAGGGCGGCGGGTTTCTTTTCATTCCCGCATGCGATCTACGGTATCGGGCATTTGGCGGCTCTGATGCGTTTGTTGCCGGAACGTGACCCGCATTCGAGCCTCTATGAATCGCTGGATGCGATTTTCGGCCGGCTCGATGATGCCGCAATTTCCGCGCCGATGATTGTTCGATTTGAATTGCAGTTGCTGTCCGAGCT
>DATBHE010000138.1:0-30783 GCA_036557605.1 Pseudolabrys sp. | reverse complement strand
TCCCGGTGGGGTTTGCCGTGCCGCTTCCGTCGCCGGAAGCGCGGTGCGCTCTTACCGCACCGTTTCACCCTTGCCGCGGCTAAACGCAACGCGCCGAGGCGGTCTGTTCTCTGTGGCACTGTCCCTGGGCCGGCCCCGAAGAGCTCATCCCGCCGGACGTTATCCGGCACCGTTTGTCCGTGGAGCCCGGACTTTCCTCCCCGGCCGCCTTTCGGCATTGGCGCGGGACGGCCGTCCGGCCGACTGACACGAATAGGAATGGTGATACCCCTCGGCGAGGTCAAGGGCATGCCTGCGACAAGCTTAAAAGGGCTTAAAGCCCCATTTTAGCTGAGCGGCGGTGGCCGCGTTTCGATGAGCGCGCGCAGCGTCAGGAGCGTGGACGGGTCAGCGACACCGTCAACGCGCGCCTGCCGGAAGTGCCGCTGGAAGGCGGTTACCACCTCGCGCGTCGCATCGTCATAACTGCCTGTTTCGGCGATTCCATATCCGTAGGATCGCAAGGTGCGCTGTAAGCGCATCACCGAGTCGCCGCGATGGCCGGGCTGGATGCCAGAACCTTCAAGATCGAGCGGCGCGGCGCGTACCCAGTGCCCGACGCCGGATTCGCTGAGCAGCCCCCACGGAAATTTTTCTCCCGGATCCTGCTTGCGCGCCGGCGCCACGTCGGAATGGGCGAGGATGCGATCGCCGCTCAGCGGTCCACGGCGAGTAATAATCGATTTGCAGAGCGAGATGACAGCGGCGATCTGGCGCAACGGAAAATCCGGATAGCCAAACTCGTGGCCGGGATTAACAATCTCGATACCGATGGAGCATGAGTTGATATCGGTCTCGCCGGCCCAGGACGATTCACCCGCGTGCCACGCGCGCCATTCTTCCGGCACGCACTGTACAATTTTCCCGTCGTCGAACACGACGTAATGCGCGGATACCTTGCTCGATTCCTCGGTGAGGCGCCGCAAAGCAGCCTCGCCGGTCTGCATTCCGGTGTAGTGCAGCACGATCATGTCGGGCATGCGATTTGCCTTGCGCGCGTCGAAATTCGGCGACGGCGCCACGTCGGCAACGATAAAAGAATCCGGCTGAAAAACAGATTTCAACAGAGACATGGGCTGGAGGAACCGGTGCGTGGAAACAGAGGCCGCGCATCATTCACCGCGCCTGCTCAAAAAAGCAAGCTTGCAGAAAACACCTTTCTTGGCGCGTCGATCATGCGCCCTCGAGAAGCCGGAGGCCCAACATTGGAGGAAGACCGACCTCGCAGATTTTTCGGGCGGCCGTTTCCACATCATAGGGAACACGCACATAGATCAACACGTTGCGCTCGGTCTCGAGCGCACCGTAGCAGGCCTCCGGATTTCCATCGCGCGGCTGGCCAACCGAGCCGATGACGGCAACCCATCTCTCCTGCACGCGCAGCGGAATTTCGATGGCCTGCGCCGGGATCAGTCCTGCAAGCTGGCCGCCGGCAAGTAAGTGATAAAGCTGCGGCACGTGCACGTGACCGCAGAACGTCGCTTGTGCGTTGGTTGCGGAAAAGCACAGCGCTGCCTCTTCGATACTCGTGATGTATTCCCAATCCGCCGGCGCGTGAGCGCTTGCGTGCACGAACAGCCGTCCGTTGTCGTCGTCGAAGGTAAGCGGCAACCGCGTGAGAAATTCTCGCTGCGTTGCGTCAAGATGATCGCGCGTCCAGTCGATCGCCCTCGCTGCGGTCGCATTCATTCCTCCGGTGCCTCCCGCGATCGCGGCGTCATGGTTGCCGAGCAAGGCAATCGCGCCGTTCTCGACTTCGCGCATTACCGTGTCGACCGCAAAGCCGGGATCGGCGCCGTAGCCGACATAATCGCCGAGGAAGATGAAACGGCCGATACCGCTTTGGCGTGCATGAGCGACGCACGATTCCAGTGCCTCGCGATTGCCGTGGATGTCGCTGAGCAGTCCGACCCACATAGTGCGTTCAAGCCCTGCTGACTGTCGAACTCGGCAACGTTTCTTTAAGTTTAACCGCCGTTAATGGGACTGATCTGCGACAACGCCGCGCTTCCTGTTCGACTTAGGCCGATTTGTTGACGGTCATGTAACCCAATGATATCCCACGATTTCCCAGGATGGGACAGCAGCAGCCGCCACCGGTTTTATGCTACCGGCAGCCGAGCTGACGTGCTGGCGAAGCCCGAAACCGCCTCTGGTTGCTTTCAAGCAGAGTACCGTGCGCGGCAGGGAGCGCTTCGTGGCGAATTTCACGTTGCTGCTCGACTCTACGGGACGCGTATCGATCACAGGTGTATTTCGTTTGGTGCTGGGTCCGGACGGTTTGAAGAGACGCTTTTGCGATCCGGCGGCGAACTTTCCGGCGATCGATGCGGGCGACAAAGAGTTGATGCGGAACATGGAGGTCTTAACAAGACGCCCGGCTTTCAGCGACCGCGAGCGTTGGACGGTGGTGCTTTACGGGACGACGGAAAAAGCAAAAACCGATGGAAAGGGTCGGGTGGTGTTGAGCGAATACCACAAGGCGCCTGGAGGACGGAAATGATGGCGGACGACGGTTCCGCTGCGGCTGGCCAACCGGCCCCCCACATTCCTGTGCTCGGCCGCGCTGCGGTCGATTTTCTCAATGTTCGTGACGGCGGCGTTTACATCGACGGCACGTTCGGCGCTGGCGGTTATACGCGTGCCATTCTCGCCGCCGCCGACTGCCAGGTGATCGGCATCGACCGCGATCAGAGAGCGATTGCGCTAGGCGCAGATCTAGTCGAGCAGGCCGGTGGTCGCCTGACCCTGATCGAAGACCGCTTTTCCAATCTCGAAGCCGTCGCGCGCGACGCCGGGCACGACACCGTCGACGGCATCGTGCTCGATCTGGGTGTTTCTTCGATGCAACTTGATAGCGCCGAGCGCGGCTTCTCGTTTCGGCATGACGGGCCGCTCGACATGCGCATGAGCGCCGAAGGCCCGAGCGCGGCTGACGTGGTCAACATGGCAAGCGAACGAGATCTTGCCGGGATCATTTTTACCTTGAGCGAAGAGCGGCACTCGCGCGCGATCGCTCGAGCCATCGTCAACGCACGCGTTATTGCACCGATCGCGACCACGCATGAGCTTGCCCAGATCGTGGCGACCATCGTTCGCCCGCGTGCCGCCGACATTCATCCGGCGACGCGGACGTTCCAGGCCCTGCGCATTTTTCTGAACGATGAGCTCGGCGAGCTGGTTGCTGCACTGCAGGCGGCCGAACGGATTCTGAAGCCCGGCGGGCGACTGGTTGTGGTGTCATTTCACTCGCTCGAGGACCGGATCGTCAAAATTTTCCTCGGGGACCGTGGCGATACACGCGCCGGCTCCCGCCATGCGCCCGAAGTGAGGCGTCACGCGCCTACCTTCCGGGTTCTGACCAGGCGTCCGCTGACCCCGGAAGATGATGAAGTCGACAATAACCCGCGCGCGCGGTCGGCCAAGTTGCGTGCCGCCGAGCGGACTGATGCCGCGGCGCGGCGCAGTCCGCCGCCGCGCCTGCTGCCGCATCTGCCGGCGCTCTCCTCCGTGCTGAAGGGGCGATAGATGATGCGCCTCCTCAACATTCTCGTCATTGGCGCCCTGATCGTGGCGGCCTCATACGTCTACAAAATCAAGTTCGATTCCACCCTGCAGGCCGAACGTGTCGCCAAATTGCGTAGCGAACTGCGCCAGGAGCACAATGCAATCGCCGTTCTACGCGCCGAATGGGCGAAACTTGATACACCGGCCCGTATTCAGGGCCTGGCCGATCGGCATTTGGCCCTGCGGCGTATCGAGCCCACGCAGTTCGACAAACTTGAGCGACTACCCGAACGTCCAGCGCCGGGCGCTCCCGGCAGCGACTCGATCGGCGCGATGCTGGCGCCGGCGGGTTCCGACACGACCGGCAGTACTCCGCAGGCCCGGGCAAGGTGAGCGCGATGTACGGCCCGGCAAAAGCTCCGGAGAGCGGATGGCAGCGGGCGCTCCGCGCGTTGCTGTACGGCCGTGATGTGGACCGCAATGTCAAAGCAAAAGCGCGGCTCGGGCTGGCCGTCGTCGGGTTTGCCGGCATTTTCCTGGTGATCGCATTCCGTCTGGTTTTGTTTGCGACGAGCGGCGAAGGGCACAACGGTCGCCGTAGCGTTTCGCAAGACGCCGTCGCGACCGCCCGCCCTGATATTCTCGACCGCAACGGCGAAATCATTGCCACCGACGTCAAGACGCCATCTTTGTTCGCCGAGCCGCGCAAGATCATCGATGTTGATGAAGCCGTGGAATTACTGACGGCGGTTCTGCCCGATCTCGATGCCAGCGAAGTCCGCGAGCGCCTGTCGTCGAAGCGCGGCTTCGTTTGGCTCAAACGCGAGATCACGCCGAGCCAGCAGCGCGAGATTCACCGCCTCGGGATCCCGGGCGTCGGCTTCCTGACCGAGAACAAACGCGTGTATCCCAACGGACCGACGGTCTCGCATGAGATCGGCTATGTGAACATCGACAACCAGGGCATTGCCGGCATCGAGAAATGGTTGGATGGGCAGGGGCTCGCCGCGTTGCATATGGCGGGGCTCGCGACCGATCAGCTGCAGCGGCCGGTCAATCTGGCGGTCGATCTCCGGGTACAATACGCGTTGCGCGAGGAACTCGCCGCGGCGCGCGAAAAGTACAAGGCGAAAGCTTCCGCGGGCGTCATCGCCGACGTCAATACCGGCGAGATCATCGCGATGGTGTCCGAACCGGATTTCGATCCAAACAATCCACGCATTGCAAATGATCCCGACCATCTCAATCGGCTGACGACCGGCGTCTACGAGATGGGCTCGACGTTCAAGGCACTGACGCTGGCGATGGCGCTCGACAGCGGCCGGATATCGCTGTCGTCGTCGTTCGATGCACGAATGCCGTTGCGCTACGGCAAGTTCGAGATTCACGATTTCCACGCGCAGCGGCGTGTCCTGACGGTGCCGGAAATTTTCACCTATTCATCGAATATCGGCACCGCGAGAATGGCGCTCTCACTCGGGGTCGAATACCACAAGGCCTTCCTGAAGAAGCTTGGCCAACTCGACCGCTTGCGCACGGAACTGCCGGAAAGCGCCGAGCCGCTGGTACCCAAGCATTGGGGCGAGCTCAATACGGTAACGATTGCTTTCGGGCACGGCCTTTCGGTCGCGCCTTTGCAGGCGGTCATGGGCATTTCCGCTCTAGTGAACGGGGGCAAATTGATTCCGCCGACCTTCCTCAGACGCGAGCAAGCGGAGGCCGACCGGCTCGCCAAAAGGGTCATAAAGCCTGAAACCGCCGAGAAAATGCGCTACCTGATGCGGTTGAATGTGGAAAAAGGCACGGCGACCCGTGCCAATGTCATGGGCTACTATGTGGGGGGAAAGACCGGGACATCGGAAAAAGTGGTCGGTGGACGGTATTCGAAGACCAAAGTCTTGACCAGTTTCACCGCCATCCTGCCGGCCGATAAGCCCCGTTATCTGCTGCTGATCATGCTCGACGAACCACAAGGACTACCCGAGACACACGGGTTCAGCACCTCAGGCTGGAATGCTGTTCCCGTCGGTGCAAAGGTCATCGAGCGCGTCGCGCCGCTCCTCGACGTACCGCCGCGCTTCGATCTGCCGAAGGCCGATCAGTTGCTGCTGGTGAGCGCGAAGGAGACGCGGTGAAGCTGCGTGATCTTCTGCCGGAAGCGGCGCTCGATGCTCGGCAAGCTGCGATCGACATCGCGGGAATTGCTGCCGATAGCCGTAAGATCAAGCCAGGATTCCTGTTCGCAGCGATTGCGGGTGCAAAAGCTGATGGCGCACATTTCGCTAGGCAGGCGGTGCGCGCCGGCGCGGTTGCGGTTATCGCCGAACAGCGGCCCGACGGCCTGCCGGATACCGTCGTCTACGTACCGGCAAGCAACGCGCGCCGGACGCTTTCGCTGGCGGCTGCAAGATTCTATCCGCGCCAGCCGCAAACCATTGCCGCTGTCACCGGGACCAGCGGAAAAACGTCGGTCGTGGCGTTCACCCGCCAGATCTGGAGCACGTTGGGATTTCAATCGGCAAGCGTCGGCACAGTCGGCGTCGTTTCGCCGAAAGGCGAACACTACGGTTCGCTGACGACTCCCGATCCGGTCGAGCTGCATCACACGCTCGACCAACTGTCCGGCGAGGGGGTCACCCATCTGGCGTTGGAAGCGTCCTCGCATGGCCTTGATCAGCACCGCCTCGACGGCGTGCGCATTTCTGCCGGCGGCTTCACCAATCTTTCGCGCGACCACCTCGACTATCACCCGGATATTGAAGCCTATCTCGCGGCGAAGCTTCGGCTGTTTGAGGACTTGATCGTCGCCGGGGGAACGGCCGTGATTGGAATAGACGACTGTTATGCCGGACAAGTTGTGGAAGCCTCGCGTAAGCGCCGGCTGAAAGTCATGACCGTCGGTGAGCACGGCGAAGACATCAAGTTGAGCGGCGGAACGATCGATGGCTTTGCTCAGGTCGTCGACATCGTCCATGGCGGCCGCACATATAAAGTGAAGCTGCCGCTCGTCGGGGCGTTTCAGGTGCAGAATGCCGGCGTTGCGGCTGGCCTTGCCATCGCGACCGGCGCCGAGCCGGTACTCACTTTCGCAGCTCTCGAACACCTCACCGGTGCGAAAGGACGGCTTGAGCTTGTCGGCAACCGCAACGGCGCGCCGATCTTCATCGACTACGCACACAAGCCCGACGCGCTCAAAAAGGCACTCGCAAGTCTGCGCCCTTATGCGAAGAGAAAATTGACGGTGGTGTTCGGCGCCGGCGGCGACCGCGATAGCGGCAAGCGGCCGATCATGGGCCGTGTCGCCGTCGAGGGAGCCGACAAGGTCATCATCACTGACGACAACCCGCGCAGCGAAAATCCCGCGGCGATTCGCGCCGCCGTTCTCGCGGATGCTCCCGGCGCAGCCGAAATCGGCGATCGTAGCGAAGCGATCCGCAAGGCAATCGCAGATCTCACGAGCGGCGACGTTCTGCTGATCGCAGGCAAGGGCCACGAGACGGGACAGATCGTCGGTGATCGCATTTTGCCTTTCTCGGATCACGAGGCGGTTGCGAACGCGTTGCAGGAAAGGGTCGCATGAGCGCACTCTGGTCAATCGACGCGATGGCGGACGCGATGCAGGCCGAGCGCGCCGGAAAGTTGCCTGCCGGAATTTCCAGCATCTCCATCGACAGCCGCACATTGAAGAAAGGCGATGCCTTTTTCGCGATCCAGGGCGAAAATCGCGACGGTCACGACTTCGTTGATGCCGCATTGAAGGCCGGCGCCGGGCTGGCAGTGGTGGCTAAAGGTCAACGCGGGCGATTTCCCGACGCGCCGCTACTGATCGTGGATGACGTGCTGGAAGGGCTGCGTGCCCTTGCGCGCGCAGCGCGAGCGCGCATGACCGGCAAGGTGATCGCCGTTACCGGCTCGGTCGGCAAGACCACGACCAAGGAAGCGCTGCGGCTTGCACTGTCCGCAGACGGCGACACGCATGCGTCGGCTGCCTCATACAACAACCACTGGGGTGTTCCGCTTTCACTCGCGCGCTGTCCGGCCACCGTGAAGTATGCGGTGCTCGAAATCGGCATGAACCACGCCGGCGAAGTAACGCCGCTGACGAAGCTTGCCCGGCCGCACGTCGCCATCATCACCGCGATCGAACCGGTGCACCTGGAATATTTGGGTACGCTTGAGAAGATCGCCGATGCCAAGGCGGAGATATTCACCGGAGTCGAGGCCGGCGGCGCGGCGGTGCTCAACCGCGACAATGCGCAGTATTCGCAACTCGCTGATGCGGCGCGGACGGCCGGGATCGGACGCGTGGTTTCCTTCGGCGAACACGAGAGAGCCGATGTGCGGCTGTCCCGCATTTCGTTGCAGGCGGATTCATCGACCGTGGAAGCGAACATCCTGCGGCAGCCGGTGACCTTTAAGGTTGGGATGCCGGGGCGCCACATTGCAATGAACGCCCTTGCGGTCCTGGCGGCAGTGTCGCTCGTCGGCGCCGACCTCGCGCTGGCCGCTATTGCGCTCGGGAACCTCAGGCCTCCAAGCGGGCGGGGCACGCGCAGCGTGCTGACGGTTCCAGGAGGAACCGCGCTGCTCATCGACGAGAGCTATAACGCCAATCCCGCCTCTATGCGCGCGGCAATCGCTCTGCTGGGCGAGGCGCCGATCGGGCAGCATGGCCGCCGCATTGCCGTTCTCGGCGACATGCTTGAGCTCGGTCCACAGGGCAACGAGTTGCACCGTTCACTCGCAGATGTGATCGCAGAAGCAGGCATCGACCTGGTTTTTTGCTCTGGGCCGCTCATGCATCAGTTGTGGGAGGCCCTTCCCTCAGGTGCCAGGGGCGGCTATGCCGAGACGGCGGCGGCGCTGGAGCCGACTGTGGTCGAGGCCATTCATGCCGGCGACGCCGTGATGGTGAAGGGATCCCTCGGTTCGAAAATGGGTCCGATCGTCAAGGCATTGGAGAGGCAATTCCCCAGGCACACCGCCCTCGAAAGGGCGCCAGGCTGAGAGTTCGACCCGATGTTTTATTGGCTGACCGAGCTTGCCGACAAAATCTCGTTTTTCAACGTCTTCCGTTACATCACCTTCCGGACGGGAGGCGCGATCGTCACTGCCCTTGTTTTTGTCTTCCTGTTCGGCGGTCCGATCATCGACGTGCTGCGGCTGAAGCAAGGGAAGGGACAGCCGATCCGCAGCGACGGACCGCCGTCTCATCTCGTCACCAAAAAAGGCACGCCGACCATGGGCGGATTGATGATCCTGTCCGGTCTGCTGATGTCGACATTGCTCTGGGCCAATCCGAAGAGTCCCTACGTGTGGGTCGTACTCGGCGTGACGCTGTCATTCGGAATCATCGGATTTTACGACGACTATCTCAAAGTCACGAAGCAGACCAATGCCGGCTTCTCCGCGCGGACTCGATTGTTGATCGAAGCGGTGATCGCGGTGCTCGCATGCACGGCACTGGCCCATCTCGGTCGCGGAGGGATTTCGACGTCCCTGGTCTTTCCGTTTTTCAAAGACCTGGTGCTCAATCTCGGCTGGGCGTTCGTGTTGCTGGGCGCCTTTGTGATCGTGGCCTCAGGCAATGCGGTGAATCTTACCGACGGCCTCGACGGGTTGGCGATCGTGCCGGTCATGATTGCGGCAGCGACGTTCGGATTGATCTCGTATCTCGCCGGCAACGCCGTATTCGCCGAGTATCTGCAAATTCACTATGTGGCCGGCACAGGCGAACTTGCCGTCCTTTGCGGCGCCGTGATCGGCGCCAGTCTCGGTTTTCTCTGGTTCAATGCGCCGCCTGCGTCGATCTTCATGGGTGACACGGGATCGCTGGCGCTCGGCGGGTTGCTCGGCGCGGTTGCCGTTGCCATCAAGCACGAGATCGTGCTCGCGATCGTCGGCGGGCTGTTTGTTCTCGAAGCCGTTTCGGTGATCGTCCAGGTGGTGTCGTTCAAGTTGACGGGCAAGCGCGTTTTCAAGATGGCCCCCATCCATCACCATTATGAGCAGCTTGGCTGGACCGAGCCGCAGATCGTCATCCGTTTCTGGATCGTCGCTGTGGTGCTGGCGCTGGCGGGGCTTGCGACATTGAAGTTGCGATGAACGCGATTTTGTCGTCCCCGCCAACGGGTCCGCGCGAAGCGCGGCCCGATGACAGGCTCCGGCGGGAACCCATAGCCGACAGACCAAAATGATTCCCGTCACGACGTTTGCCGGACAACAGGTCGCGATTTTCGGCCTCGGTAGCTCCGGTCTTTTGGCTGCGCGCGCGCTCAAAGAGGGCGGCGCCGACGTGGTCGCTTTTGACGATGACGCGGGAAAGATTGCCGAAGCGAAGGCGGCGGGAATAAAGACGCAGGACCTTCACAATCTCGACTGGGCAAAAACAAGGGCTCTTGTACTGGCACCCGGCGTGCCGCTGACGCATCCCCAGCCGCACTGGACGGTCGGCCTGGCGCGAAAAGCCAATGTTGATGTGATTGGGGATATCGAATTGTTCTGCCGCGAGCGGGCCAGGTTCGGAGCAACATGCCCACTTGTTGCGATCACCGGTACCAATGGCAAATCCACAACGACCGCCCTCGCGACGCATCTTTTGCAGAGCGCCGGCGTTGACGTGCAGATGGGCGGCAATATCGGCGTGCCCGTCCTCGCGCTCGCGCCGTTCAAGGCCGGTCGCGCCTATGTGCTCGAGGTTTCGTCCTATCAGATCGATCTTGCGCCCTCGCTGAAGGCAACCGTCGGCATTCTTCTGAATGTCACTGAAGATCACCTCGATCGCCATGACACGATGGAGCGCTACGCCGCGATCAAGGAGCGGCTTGCGGCCGATGTCGAGAAAGGCGGCACGGCTGTCATTGATATTGACGATGCCTATACGCGCGCCGCCGCTGACCGCATTCAGCGTTCCGGTAAGAATGTCGTCCGTGTTTCCGTCGAGTCGTCATTGCGCGACGGATATTTCGCGCAAGGAAGCCGCATCATGCGTGCCGTCGGCGGCAAGGCCGAGGCAGTGGTGGATCTGGCCGGAATTGGCTCGCTGCGCGGCACGCACAACGCGCAGAATGCCGCCTGCGCGGTAGCGGCCTGCGTCGCGCTCGGCGTCGATCTGCCTGCAATTCAAAAAGGTCTCGTCAGTTTCCCGGGCCTTGCCCACCGTATGCAGCAGATCGGCCGTAAGGGAAACGTGCTGTTCGTCAATGATTCGAAGGCGACCAATGCTGATTCAGCCGCGAAGGCGCTGGCAAGTTTCAAGGACATCTACTGGATTGCCGGTGGAAAGCCGAAGACGGGAGGAATCGTCGGCCTTGCCGAATTTTTCCCGCGCATCCGCAAAGCCTATCTGATCGGCGAGGCGGCGAAGCAATTCGCGCAGACCCTGGAGGGCCAGGTGGCCTATGAGATCAACGGGGTACTTTCCGCCGCCGTCGAAGCAGCCGCCCGCGATGCCGTTGCCGCGGGTCTGAATGAGCCCGTTGTGCTGCTATCTCCGGCCTGTGCCTCTTTCGATCAGTACCCGAATTTCGAGGTGCGCGGAAAAGCCTTCACCGACGTCGTTCTGGCGCTGCCAGGCGTGGCTGCCACCGTTAATGCTTCCTAAACCGCGAAGCCTCAGCTTGAACCCGACGGGACTCAAGCATGCTTTCGCGCGCGCAACGCACGCCTTTCGGTGAATGGTGGTGGACGGTCGACCGGCTGACCCTGGCGGCCATCGGCGCGTTGATGCTCGCCGGCATCGTGCTTTCGCTTGCGGCGAGCCCCCCGGTGGCAGGCCGGCTCGGCCTCGACCCATTCTATTTCGTCAACCGTCACATTCTCTTTCTTCTTCCATCCATCGCCCTGATGCTCGGCGTGTCTTTTCTCAATCCCCGTCAGATTCGCCGCCTGTCGTTGGTCATTTTTGCGGTGAGCCTGATTTTGGTGGCGGCAACACCTGCATTCGGTCCTGAAATCAAGGGCGCGCGGCGCTGGCTGATTCTCTTCGGTGTGAGTATCCAGCCGTCGGAATTTCTCAAGCCCGCCTTCGTCATCATCATTGCGTGGTTGTTCGGGGAGTCCGCAAAGCGTCCCGACATGCCCGCCAATACATTTTCGCTCATGCTCCTGCTGATGACGATTGCCTTGCTTGTCCTGCAGCCGGATTTCGGTCAGACGATGCTGATCGCGCTGGTGTGGAGTGCGCTCTTCTTTATGGCCGGTATGCGCGTCGTCTGGGTCTTCGGGATCGCCGGCCTTGCCGGTGTCGGCCTGCTGAGCGCGTATTACACGGTGCCGCACGTCGCACGCCGCATTCAGCGATTCCTTGACCCGACGTCCGGCGATACCTTCAACATCGACATCGCGACCGAAAGCTTCATGCGCGGTGGCTGGTTCGGCAAGGGACCGGGCGAGGGGACAGTGAAGCGCCTTCTGCCCGAAAGCCATACCGACTTCGTATTCGCAGTCGCCGCGGAGGAATTCGGCATTGCACTTTGCCTTGTGATCGTCGCCCTGTTCGCGTTCATCGTCATACGCATGCTGATCCGCGCCATGCACAACGACGATCCGTTTACGCGCTTTGCGGCGGCCGGGCTGACGATACTCTTCGCCACGCAATCGGCGATCAACATGGCCGTGAACTTGCATCTTATTCCGGCCAAAGGCATGACGTTGCCGTTCATCTCCTATGGCGGCTCCTCGATGCTTTCGATCGCCTATGCAATGGGTATGCTGCTGGCCCTGACGCGCGAGCAGCCGCGTGCGGCGATCATTTCGCCCGAGCTTGCGGTGACCGGGAGCAGGGTCTGATGCCCGCGAGCGGCGCGCCGCTCGTTCTGCTCGCGGCCGGCGGCACCGGCGGTCATCTGTTTCCGGCGGAAGCACTGGCTATCGCGCTCGACAAGCGCGGCGTCACCGTCGACCTCGCCACCGATCATCGCGCGGCGCATTTCAGGTTTCCCTCGCGGAGCATGCACATCATTCCGAGCGCGACCGTGCGCGGACGCGATCCAATCTCGCTGGCGCGAACCGCGACGCTGCTCGCCCTCGGTGGCGCGAAGGCATGGATCCTGTTGGGCCGCATCCGCCCGAAAGCGGTCGTCGGCTTTGGCGGCTACCCGACAGTTCCGCCGCTGCTTGCCGCGAGCTGGCGTGAAATACCGACGGTGCTGCACGAACAGAACGGAGTCATGGGACGCGCAAATGCATTCCTCGCGCCGCGCGTGACGGCGATCGCCACCGGATTCCGCACGCTCAAGAATCTCAATCGGCACTGGCAAAGCAAGGTGACTTTCACCGGCAATCCGCTGCGGCCTCGGGTCATTGCGGCGAGCAACGTTCCCTATGCCGCGCCGGCGGACGGAAAAATCGGCCTGCTGGTGTTCGGAGGCAGCCAGGGCGCACGTGTGATGTCGGAGATCGTGCCGGCGGCTGTTGGGCTGCTTGACGCCGGTCTCGGCATGCGTCTGACGATCGTCCAGCAGTGCCGTGCCGAGGATATTGAGTCCGTGCGCGCGGCCTATGCCCGCCTTGGCGTTGCGGCCGAGGTGGCCTCGTTCTTTGCCGATCTTCCCGAAAGAATGGCTGCGGCGCACTTGGTCGTGTCGCGCTCGGGAGCATCCACCGTTGCGGAACTCTCGGCGATCGGCCGGCCGGCTATCCTGGTTCCGCTTCCGCATGCGTTGGATCAGGATCAGTTTGCCAATGCGGGCGTGCTTGAGGCCGCAGGTGGTGCGATCCGCATCGAGCAGCACTCTTTCACCGCCGAACGGCTGGCCGCCGAGATCACGGCGCTGTCAGGCGATCCGTCGCGCCTTGCCGCGATGGCACAGGCGGCCAAGTCCTGCGGGACTGCCGATGCTGCGGAAAGGCTGGCTGATCTGGTGATAAAGGTGGCGGGAATTTGAGGATGGGCCGCGGCGGTCTTGTTTCGGCCTTTCATGTCCTGCATGACATAGCCGCGACGGGCGAGGGTGTGGTGCGCCCGAGGGAAGGCTGAGGGCGAGTCTTATGAAACTGCCGCGCGACATCGGCCCGGTTCACTTCGTGGGCATCGGCGGCATCGGCATGAGCGGCATCGCCGAGGTTCTCGCCAATCTCGGTTACAGCGTGACAGGCTCCGATGTGTCCGACAGTGCAAACGTCAAGCGTTTGCGCGACAAAGGTGTCAAGGTTGCGATCGGGCACAAGGCTGAGAACATCAACGGCGCCGACGTCGTCGTCGTCTCCTCGGCGATCAAACGCGACAATCCGGAGCTGGTCGCGGCGCGGGCAAAGCGCCTGCCGGTCGTGCGCCGGGCCGAGATGCTCGCCGAGCTGATGCGGCTGAAGAGCTGCGTTGCAATCGCCGGCACGCACGGCAAGACGACGACGACGTCACTCGTCGCAGCTTTACTCGATGCCGGCGGGCTCGATCCGACGGTGATCAATGGCGGCATCATCAATGCCTACGGCACCAATGCACGGCTTGGCGCCGGCGACTGGATGGTGGTGGAGGCCGATGAATCGGACGGCACATTTCTCAAATTGCCGGCCGACGTTGCCATCGTCACCAACATCGATTCCGAACATCTCGATCACTTCCACACCTTTGAGGCAGTGAAGGATGCGTTCCGGGCCTTTGTCGAGAACGTTCCCTTCTATGGCTTTGCCGTGATGTGTACGGATCACCCCGTGGTCCAAACGATGGTTGAGAAGCTCGAGGATCGTCGCATCCTCACCTACGGCGAAAATCCGCAGGCCGACGTCTGTCTTGCGGATCTCGATCATCTGAATGGGGAATCACGCTTCTCGGTCGTCTTCCGGGATCGGCAGGGCAACGCCTTGCACAAAATCGACAAGCTCACCTTACCGATGCCAGGCCGCCATAATGCATTGAATGCCACCGCGGCGGTCGCTGTCGCGCACGCCCTCGGAATAACAGCCGAGGTTATTCGCAAGGCGCTCGCCGCCTTTGGCGGCGTCAAGCGGCGCTTCACGCGGGTCGGCGAATGGAATGGCTCCGTCATCATCGACGACTACGGGCATCACCCGATCGAGATCGCGGCGGTTTTGCGTGCGGCCCGCGAAAGCGCAAAGGGCAGAGTCATCGCAGTGATGCAACCGCATCGTTACACGCGGCTGCACGACCTGTTCGAACAGTTTTGCACGTGTTTTAACGATGCCGACACAGTGATTGTTGCGCCGGTCTATCCCGCCGGCGAGCAGCCTATCCCCGGCGCCGACCGCGATGCGCTTGTTGCCGGCGTGCGCTCACGCGGACACAAGCAGGCCATCCCTTTGGATGGACCAGAAAAGCTTGCACCGCTGATAAAGAGCATGGCGAATCCCGGCGACTATGTGGTTTGCCTCGGCGCCGGCTCGATCACGCAATGGGCTTATGCCCTTCCGGCGGAATTGAAAGCGCTATGAGCTTTCCAGACATCGTTCCCGACCTGAAAGCGAGAATGCCCCAATTGCGGGGCCGGCTGCTCGCCAATCAGCCGCTGGGAGAATTCACCTGGTTCCGGGTCGGCGGTCCCGCGCAGGTCTTCTTCATGCCGGAGGATGAAAACGACCTTGCATATTTCCTTCGCAACCTGCCGCGGGAAATTCCGATAGCCGTGATCGGCGCCGGTTCGAATCTCATTGTGCGCGATGGCGGCGTGCCGGGCGTCGTGATCAGGCTTGGGCGGGGCTTCAACGAGGTGAAGATCGACGACCATCGCGTCAGCGCGGGAACGGCAATGCTTGACGTGATGGTGGCACGGGCTGCCCAGACCGCCGGCATTGCAGGTCTTGCGTTTCTCAGCGGTATCCCCGGGACGATCGGCGGCGCGCTGCGCATGAACGGAGGCGCGTATGGCGGCGAGACAAAGGATATCTTGATCGAGGCTCGCGGCGTCGACCGGCAGGGAAACCTGCGCACCTTCAGCAACGGCGAGATGGGATTTTCGTATCGTCATTGCGGAATAGCCGAGGACGTAATCTTCACGGTCGCGGTTTTGCAGGGCCGTGCCGGAGCGCCGGAAGAGATCGCCGCGCAGATGGCAGAAATAAAAAAGAAGCGCGAAGCAAGCCAGCCACGCAACCGGACCGGCGGCTCGACCTTCAAAAACCCGCCGGGCCACAGCGCCTGGAAACTGGTTGACGACGCCGGCTGTCGCGGTTTGACCGTCGGCGGCGCGCAGGTGTCGGAGCTGCACAGCAATTTTCTCATCAATCTCGGCAACGCCAGCGCGGCGGATATCGAGACGCTGGGCGAGACGGTGCGCGAAAAGGTGAGGGCACATTCGGGCATCGAGCTTGACTGGGAAATCAAGCGGATCGGCGTGCAAAGCTCCACCAGCTAGCCGGGTTGGCGGAGAAACGGTGGCCATGCTGCCGCCGCCTATCCAGCGCGGAATGCAAATCGGCCTGGGACTCGGATCGTGCGGCGCACGGCAGCGCAATCAGCGGCTGGCGGGCAGCTTCAAGAGGTCCTGTAGCGGCGCCGGCCAGACGCGCACGTCGCCGGCAAAAGGGTGCTCCTGCAAACCAATCAGACCAAGCGCGACTACGGTCGCGACCGAGAACACTGCAAGGGCGGCGATATTCGCGCGGCAATTCCGCAAATGCACCAGTCCGATCGATACTTGCGTCAGCGCTCCGAGCAACAGCACCATCGCCCATTTGATCTCGTTGGTATGGTCGGCGGCGATCGCCAGCCGCTCAGAGCGTGCGGTGCCGATCCGGATGGCCGTGTTGAGAAGTGCGACATGCACTGCAGCGCCGGCCTCGCTCGTAATCTTCGGATCGCTGACCTCATGCAGCAGCGAATCGTAGGCCGCGTTCACGGACGCGGCATCTTCGCCGCGTTCCATCGCCGGCCAGTCGTCGGCGATCACCGCCCTCACGTAGTCCGACCACGCCGCGCGGATAGCGCCCATGTCGGAGGCCGCAGCGACGCTGAGTGCATATACATTGCGCAGCTCTGTTGCCTCTGTCTGAACGGCGCGCGCCGCCTGCCGGTTGCGGTCGCCGACGTCGCTCGCAAGAAAACTGGTGAGCAAAGCGAACAGGAGCCCGACGGAGGTAAAGAATGGAGCTACCACGCCGTCGAGCCTACGCGTCGAAGCCGCGAACCTCCGGCCAAAGGCGATCCAGAGGGTGGCGGCGGCGGTTGCAGCGTAAAACAACGTCAGCGTGGCGAAGACGCCGATCGTCGGCAGGTCCAGCCAGCCTTCAATCATGAAAAGCCCCGTCGTTGGTATCGCCTGCGATCCAGTGTTAGCAATGCGGTCACTGGCTTGGCGTATGAGAGCATGACGGTCTTATAGTCCGCCCGCGGCCTGATTCGGAGTAGTGCCATTAGCGCGCAAAAGCATATTGCCGTTTTGATGGGGGGCTGGTCGGCCGAGCGCGAGATTTCGCTGCGCTCGGGCAAAGCGTGCGCCGACGCGCTCGATCGCTCCGGCTATCAGGTGAGCCGCGTCGACGTCGATCGTGACATCGCTGCAACGTTGCGTGCGCGCAAGCCCGACATTGCGCTTAACGTGCTGCACGGGCGCCCTGGTGAAGATGGAACGCTGCAAGGTCTTCTTGAAGTTCTCGGCATTCCTTACAGCCATTCCGGTGTGCTCGCTTCCGCGCTTGCAATGAAGAAAGACGTTGCGAAGAGCGTGCTCAAGTCGGCCGGAGTGCCGGTACCCGGCGGAATTGTGGCCGCGCGCAAGGAAGCGGCGAAGCGCCATCTTTTGCCGCCGCCCTACGTCGTCAAACCGGTGGCCGAAGGATCGAGCGTCGGCGTCTTTATGGTGCGCGACGACCACAAACATCCGCCACAGGAATTGACCCGTGCCGATTGGGCTTTCGGCGATCAGGTTCTTGTCGAGCCCTACATTCCCGGCAAAGAACTCACTTGCGCGGTGATGGGCGAGCAGGTGCTCGGCGTCATTGAGATTGTGCCGACGGTGAAGTTTTATGACTATGAAGCGAAATACGCGCCGGGCGGCTCGAAGCATCTTTTGCCGGCGCCGATCTCGGCTGATGCCTATCGCGAAGTCCAGCGTCTGGCGCTTGCCGCCCATCGGGCGCTCGGTTGCCGCGGCGTCACCCGTTCTGACTTCCGGTTTGACGAGACGATTGGCGCCACGAAAGGCCTGTTCTGTCTCGAAGTGAATACCCAGCCGGGGATGACCGAGACCTCGCTGGTCCCGGAACTTGCCGCACACGCGGGCATTACATTCCAGGACCTGGTCAAGTGGATGGTCGAAGACGCCTCGCTCAACCGCTAAAAGTTAGCGCTTACTCTCCCAACCCGTTCAAATTTTACTAATCATTTACCAATAAAGCCGAAGACTAGATGCCGGCGGCGTGCCGCGCGCGCGGCTGCCGTAAAGTCGTGCGTGCGCACGATACCGCTGACTGTGGTGCATGCGTGCCCTCAGGGCACAACGTTGAACAGTAGGTCGCGATGGAAGGCCGAGGACGCCTCGCTCAATCGCTCAGTTTGAATCGACGTGCATCGTCCGCGCTGTGGCCGTATGAGCGGCGTTGGCCCCGCATCGTGCGCCGGTGGGCCTCATGGCTCTTCAATCTGAAAATCCCGCGCGGCGCGGGCTCTTCGGCTGCCGCCATGTTGCTTCTTGCAAGCGCGAGCTACGGCGCCGTCAAGGGTGGCCATGTTCCGCAAATTCTCGAAAATCTTCAGAATGTGTGCGACGCGGCCGCAAACAAGGCCGGCTTCCGTATTGCCGAAGTCGCGCTGGCGGGCGAGCACGAGGTTGGCCGCGACGAAATCCTGATGCTGGCCGGTATCAGTGATCATTCCTCCCTCTTGTTCCTGGATGCCGCGCGCGCCCGCGCCCGCCTGCTGAGCAATCCATGGATCGCCGATGCGACCGTCCTCAAACTGTATCCCGATCGCCTGCGTATCGAGATCAAGGAGCGCAAGCCCTTTGCGCTTTGGCAAAGCGACGGCCGCATTGCGCTGATCGCGGGTGAAGGCACTGTTCTTGAAGCGACTGCGCCGGCGCGCTTCGCCTCGCTGCCGATGGTCGTCGGAAGGGGCGCTGAACAGAGCGCCCGCACATTTCTGGATCTGGTGCATCGCTATCCGGAGATTGAACACGCGACCATCTCGTCGGTGCTGGTAGCCGAAAGACGATGGAATCTGCATCTGAAGAGCGGTGTTGAAGTTCTGCTGCCGGAAAGCGAGCCCGAGCGCGCGCTTCGGATGCTCGTCGAGCTCGATCGCAGCAAGAAACTCCTCACGAGGGACATCATTGTCGTTGACCTGAGGTTGCGCGATCGCGTGACCGTACGTCAGTCCGACGCGGCAGCAGCCGCGCGTGATCAGGCGCTTAAGGACACGGAGAAGGCAAAGAAGGGAAAACCGGCCAGGGGAGGCGAGGCATGAACGTTCTGCGCTTCGGCCTGACCCCGAAGATGAAACCGGTTTCACCGAAGCGTACAGCTGTCGTCGCAGGTCTCGATATCGGTACCAGCAAGGTCGTGTGCCTCATCGCTCGGCTCGAGCCGCAAGCGCCTCAGGATGTGCTGCGCCGCCGCAGCCATGGAGTGAGCCTCCTCGCCTTTGCGCATACTGCGGCAGGCGGCATGAAAGGTGGCTCCGTCGCTGATCTTGTCGAGGCCGAGCAGGCCGTCCGCCAGGCGATTGACATCGCCGAGAGCATGGCCGGCGTTCAGCTGCAGTCCGTCGTCGTTTCGATGTCCGGCGGACGGCTGGGAAGCGAGCGCTTCGTTGCCGACATCGATCTTTCGGGTGGCGCGGTTACCGAAGCTGATATCGGCCGTGTGCTCGCCGCCGCCAGCCGCCACTCGGTGCGCGACGGCCGCGCTGTTCTGCACTCTTTGCCGATCGGCTACGCGGTCGATGCGGCCTCCGGCATCCGCGAGCCCCGCGGCATGCTGGGTCAGCGACTCGGCGTCGATATGCATATGGTCACGGCCGACGTCGCTACGGTGCGCAACGTCATGTTCACTGTCGAGCGCTGCCACCTCTCTGTGGAAGCGATGGTTTCTTCGCCTTATGTCGCGGGGTTGGCGGCGCTCGCCGATGACGAAGCCGATCTCGGTGTGGCGACCGTCGATATGGGCGCCGGAACTACCACATTCGCGGTGTTTTCCGGCGGCAAGTTCATCCACGCCGACGGTTTTGCCTTAGGCGGCCATCACGTGACCATGGATCTTGCCCGAGGTCTTAACACCCGCGTTGCCGACGCTGAGCGAATCAAAGCGATTTATGGCAGTGTTTTGGCTGGTGGATCGGACGAAAGGGACATGATCACGGTACCTCCGGTCGAGGACGATGAGTGTGAGCCGCCGCAATTCGTTTCGCGCGCTTCGCTCGTGCGCATCATTCGTCCAAGGGTCGAGGAAATCCTGGAGATGGTGCGCGATCGCCTTGCAGCGTCGCCGTTTGCCGCCGAGCCGCGCGGACGTGTCGTGCTGACCGGGGGCGCAAGCCAGCTTACGGGCCTTGCCGATCTCGCTGCACGCATCTTGCGGCGGCCTGTACGAATTGGCCGTCCGCTTGGGCTGGCCGGCCTGCCGGAATCGGCAAAGGGCCCCGCCTTCGCGGTTGCGGCTGGACTGCTTGTCTATCCACAGGCGGCCCATCTCGAACACTTCGAACCGCGGCGAACGCGGCAATTGATGACAGGAACGGGCGGTTACATGGCACGGGTCGGACGATGGCTGCGCGAAAGTTTCTGACCCTTCATCAACAGAACCACGAATGGCCGGTGGCGGACCGGCTCAGTTCGGCGGCTTGCAATTGCATTGGCGCCTTCGGCGCGGCGCAAGGCCTGCTGCCCGTGCAATCATGAGGCAAACATGACCATCAACCTGACGATTCCCGATATTCGCGAGATGAAACCTCGCATCACCGTGTTTGGCGTCGGCGGTGCCGGCGGCAATGCGGTCAACAACATGATCGCGGCGGGCCTGCAGGGCGTCGACTTCGTCGTCGCCAATACAGATGCGCAGGCGCTCACTATGTCCAAGGCCGAGCGCATCATTCAGATGGGCACTCAGGTCACCGAAGGCCTCGGAGCCGGTTCGCAGCCTGAGGTCGGTCGCGCCGCGGCGGAAGAAGTGATCGACGAAATCCGCGATCACCTCACCGGCGCCCATATGGTGTTCGTTACGGCCGGTATGGGCGGCGGCACCGGAACCGGCGCAGCGCCGATCATTGCGAAATGTGCGCGCGAACTCGGCATCCTCACTGTCGGCGTCATCACCAAGCCCTTCCACTTCGAAGGCCAGCGCCGCATGCGCTTTGCCGAAGCAGGCATCATCGAACTGCAGAAAGTGGTCGACACGCTTCTGATCATCCCGAATCAGAACCTGTTCCGTGTGGCCAACGAAAAGACCACGTTTGCCGACGCCTTTGCGATGGCGGACCAGGTTCTCTATTCGGGTGTCGCCTGCATCACAGACCTTATGGTCAAGGAAGGTCTCATCAATCTCGACTTTGCCGACGTGCGCGCCGTCATGCGCGAGATGGGCAAGGCGATGATGGGCACCGGCGAAGCGTCCGGTGAGAAGCGGGCGCTGACGGCGGCGGAAGCTGCGATCTCCAACCCGCTGATCGACGATGCTTCGATGAAAGGCGCCAAGGGTCTCCTGATCTCCATCACCGGCGGCAAGGATCTGACGCTCTACGAAGTCGACGAGGCCGCGACTCGTATCCGCGAGGAAGTCGACCAGGATGCCAATATCATCGTCGGCGCAACTTTCGACGAAACTCTCGAAGGCATCATTCGCGTTTCGGTCGTGGCGACCGGCATCGACAATACCGGTCACGCGCGCCAGCCGCAGCCCGCGGAAAGTGCGCTTCGTGAGCTGGCTGGCAAGATCCGCAACGACAGCCGGCGCATCGCCGATCGCATCGAGCGTACCTCGCAGGCGTCAGCACATGCTGCGCCGTCCGTTGAATCTGCTGCGCATGCAGCAGTTGCGGCCGCCATTCTTCCGCAAACCGCGATCGAAGACGTATCGATCCGGCCGATGCCGATGAAGCCTTCGCTGCTCGATCCGGCGCAAGCAGAGGCGCCGCTCGATCCGCCGATGCCGGCGGCCTACATTCCGCCGGCGCCGGAGCGGATGGCGCGGACTCCGCGCATGCCGCGAATTGATGAGCTTCCAATTCCGGCTCAAAACGAGATTCGGGCGCAGCGCGGGGAACTCGCCGAAGATCATCCTGAGAAGCGCCGCATGTCTCTGATGCAGCGTCTGGCTTCCGTCGGCCTTGGCCGTCGTGCCGAAACCGACGTGCCTGCCGCCGCACCCATACCGCGGCCGGCCAGGCCGATGCCGCAGTACGAGCGGCCGCCTCAGCGCCCCACCGCCCGCCATCCGGAAGGCCGTCCACCCGAGCCGGTGTCGGAATACGCCCGTCGGACCGGGCCTCATGGTCTCGATCCGCATGGGCGCAACGCTCCTGTGCATAATTCCGGCGACGACGATCAGCTCGATATCCCGGCTTTCCTCCGCCGCCAGGCCAACTGAGGTCGGTTTACTTCCTCGACGGCCCCGTCCTCGTAAGGGTGGCGGGGCCGTCGGCATTCCGGTAGGGGATTGCTAATCGCCTGAACACTAAACACATTTTCATAGTAAGGTGCGCGGCGGAGGAGAAAAACCACGACACATTCAATGGGTTGCAACCATAAAGAATGGCAAAATCGGTTCGCAGGCTCGCCTCCGGAGCGGGAATTGCGGCAAAAAGGAGTAACAGAAGGTAAGAAAGCGTGAGTTGGAGGACCTGAATCGATAGCCTAAGTTTCGGCGCTGAAAGGGACTTTTTGAGTCTCTGGGGGATGCCGCGTTAAGCGTTAACGACGGTTGCGACGAAGGCGGAAATGTGACCCCTGCGGGGTCTCGGGGATGGGGCCGCACGGCACGCTAATAAGCCGGCGGAAATTGGGTCGATGAAGGGCGCTAAGCAGACAACGCTACGCCACCCGGTTGCCGTTTCTGGCATCGGTGTTCATTCTGGGCTTCCGGTCACCCTCACGCTGCATCCGGCCGACGACGATGCCGGCATCGTTTTCCAGCGCATTGCAGCGAACGGCTCGATCGAGCGCGAGATTCGCGCCGACGTGCGCGCGGTTACAGCAACCGAATTTGCCACTGTGCTTGGCGACGCGAAGGGGCCGCTGTGCTCGACGGCCGAACATCTGCTGGCTGCTTTGCGGGGCCTATACGTTGACAACGTGGTTGTTGAAATCGACGGACCGGAAGTCCCGATCATGGACGGCAGCGCTGCCGCTTTCGTCGACGCTATCGACCAGGCGGGCCTGACCGCGCGGGCTCTTCCGCGCCGCTACATCGAAGTCCTCAAGCCGGTCTCAGTCGCCAAAGACGATGCATATGGCGAGTTGCGGCCCTACGACCACGGGTTCCGCGTCGAGGCCGAAATCGACTTCGATCATCCTTTAATCGGCCAGCAGGCTCTTTCGCTCGATATCGAGCCCGACACCTTCCGCCGCGAGATCGCGCGCGCCCGGACGTTCGGCTTCATGCGCGACGTCGCAAAATTGTGGAGTGCCGGCTACGCGCTCGGCGCGTCGTTTGAGAATACATTGGTTGTCAGCGAAGACCGCGTTCTCAATCCGGATGGCCTGCGGTTCGCCGACGAGTTCGTACGCCACAAGATTCTGGATGCGATTGGCGACCTTGCACTCGCCGGTCAGCCGCTGCTCGCGATTTACCGGACAGTCCGGGGTGGTCACAAACTCAATCACGCCGTGCTGTCGGCACTGATGGCCGATCCGAGCGCCTGGCGCGTGGTCGAGGCGGCGGCCGAGCCTGTTCGCCGGATTCGTGGCCATGCCGGCCTGGTGACCGGCTTGGCGCCGGCTTATGGACCAGAAGTGTCCTGAAATCGGGCGATTTTGCCTTAACCTTCGCCTTAATGCGGGCCGAATGTCGGCTTAGTCGCATGGCGAGAGCCTGCATTTTCGTTTAAACGGGCATGGACTATTGCCGTTGCGAAACCGGGCTGGCGGGGAAGCGACACGTTCGCGTTGATGGGTCCGTGTTCGATATTTTGATGGCCAAGAACGTCGTGCCAAGGGGCACCGCACGCGTAAGCGTGACGCCCGGATTTTCAGGCCGATCGCGCATTGCGCGCTTGCTGACTGTCGCAGCATTGGCCGTGAGTCTTGGCGGATGCAGCAGTTTCGATCTCTTCTCGAAAACCAACGACACGCCTCCCGATGAGCCCGCCGACCGGCTCTACAATGAAGGTCTGTATCTTCTTAATGCCAAGAAGGATGCAAGGGATGCGGTCAAGAAGTTCGAGGAAGTTGACCGCCAGCACCCATACTCGGAGTGGGCGCGCAAGTCTTTGCTCATGTCGGCGTATGCCTACTATCAGGCTGGCGAATACGATGACTGCGTGAACGCGGCGAAGCGTTACATTACTTTGCACCCGGGCAGCCCGGACGCGGCTTACGCGCAGTATCTGATCGCTTCGTCGTACTATGAGGAAATTCCGGATATCACGCGTGATCAGGCGCGCACTGAACGGGCGCTCGCGGCGCTTGAGGAAGTCATCCGGAAATATCCGACGACGGAATACGCAAACAGCTCGAAACAGAAAATCGAAGTCGCGCGTGATCAGCTGGCCGGCAAGGAAATGCAGATCGGCCGCTAC
This sequence comes from Pseudolabrys sp., assembly GCA_036557605.1. GTDB lineage: Bacteria > Pseudomonadota > Alphaproteobacteria > Rhizobiales > Xanthobacteraceae > Pseudolabrys. The sequence continues at coordinate 6,614 of DATBHE010000138.1, read as the reverse complement.
TACCTGCGGAAAAAGGACTACACCGGGGCGATCAATCGATTCAAAGTGGTCGTCACCAGATACCAGACCACGCGTCACGTCGAAGAAGCTCTCATGCGGCTGACCGAAAGCTACATGGCGCTCGGCATCATCGACGAGGCGCAGACGGCGGCTGCCGTGCTCGGGCACAATTTCCCCGACAGCCAGTGGTACAAACACGCCTATACCCTGGTGAAGACGGGTGGTGGGGAGCCCAAGGAAAACCAGGGTTCCTGGATCAGCAAGGCCTTCAAGGGTATCGTGGGTTAGCCCCGCGCGATGGATTCACAGCGGCACGGCCGGCTCAAGGACAAGCCTTGTGCCGGCCTTCCGCGTCTTTAATGATGGCGAATCTTCAGGTCCGGGTTCCTATGCTCTCCCGACTGTCCATTCGCGACATTGTTTTGATCGAGCGGCTTGATATCGATTTTGCCGCCGGACTTTCCGTGCTTACGGGGGAAACCGGTGCCGGCAAGTCTATTTTGCTCGACGCATTCGCCCTGGCCTTGGGCGGGCGCGGCGACCAGACGCTGGTGCGGCATGGGCTCGAGCAAGGGCAGGTGACGGCCGTTTTCGACCTCGCGCGTAACCATCCGGTGCGTGCGCTGCTGGCGGCCGACGACATTGCCGCCGACGATGAGTTGATCCTTCGGCGCGTGCAACTTGCTGATGGCCGCACACGCGCGTTCATTAACGATCAACCGGTCAGTATCCAGGTGCTCAAGCAACTGGGCAGCATGCTGGTCGAAATCCATGGGCAGCATGACGAACGTGCGCTCATCGATGCAGCTACGCATCGGCGGTTGCTCGATGCCTTCGGCGGCCTGGAAGGACAGGCATCCGAGGTCGGCATCTTGTGGCAGGGGCATCGCGAGGCTCGCATCGCGGCCGACGCACATCGTGCCGAAGTTGAGCGTGCCAAGCGCGAGGGCGATTGGCTGCGTCACGCTGTCGATGAACTCAACAAGCTTTCGCCGCTGGCGGGCGAAGAAACCGCCCTCGCGGAGCGCCGCACCTCGATGATGCAAGCAGAGAAAGTGGCGGAAGATCTGCGTGACGCGCACGAGGTAATCGCCGGCACGAATTCCGGTGTGCCGGCATTGTCGGGCGTCATCCGCCGCCTGGAGCGTCGGACGCAGCAAGCCCCCGGGCTGATTGAGCCGGCGGTTAAGGCGCTCGATACGGCACTGAATGCACTCGACGAGACGCGCGCGCAGCTTGAGGCGGCATTGCGCGCCGCCGATTTCGATCCCGCCGAGCTCGAGCGCATCGAGGAACGTCTGTTCGCACTGCGTGCGGTGGGACGCAAATATAATGTTTCGGTCGACGGTCTTGCGGATCTGGCACGAAAATATAATGCGGATATTGCCCTGATCGAGGCGGGCGAGGACAGGCTCAAGGCGCTTGAAGCGACGGCAAGCGAGGCCGACGCCGTCTATCGCAAGGCAGCTGACGTCTTGTCGAAGGCGCGCGGCAAGGCCGCGACCGCGCTCGACAAGTCGGTAAATGCCGAGCTCAAGCCGCTCAAGCTCGATCATGCGCAGTTTTCCACCCGGCTCGACACTGATCCGGCCTCGGCGGGGCCGAACGGCATCGACCGTGTGGAGTTCTGGGTGCAGACCAATCCGGGGACTCGGCCGGGTCCGCTGATGAAGGTGGCGTCCGGCGGCGAGCTTGCGCGTTTCCTGCTCGCGCTGAAGGTCGTGCTGGCCGACCGCGGCTCGGCGCCGACGCTGGTGTTCGACGAAATCGATACCGGCGTAGGCGGTGCAGTCGCCGATGCGATCGGCATGCGGCTCGCGAAGCTCGCGCGCGGCGTGCAAGTGCTGGCCGTCACGCATGCGCCACAGGTGGCGGCGCGCGCCGACCACCACTACCTCATTACAAAGGATGCGCTGGAGAAGGGTAAGCGTGTCGTGACCCGCGTGACCGAACTTGCGGCGGAACGCCGGCGTGAGGAGGTGGCCCGTATGCTGGCCGGCGCGGAAATCACCAACGAAGCGCGTGCCGCTGCCGAACGGCTGATCAAGGCGGCGAGCTGAGCCGGCTGTGATGAGTATCGATGTCCAAGGTCAAAACCGACAAAACACCCGTCGATTTTCTCACTGCAAAGCAGGCGAAGGCCGAGCACGCGCGTCTGACGGCTGAAATTGCCCAGCATGACAAGCGCTACTATCAGGAAGACCGACCGACAGTCACCGACGCTGAATACGATGCGTTGCGCGCACGATACAATGCCATCGAAGAGCGCTTTCCCGATCTGCGCACGCTTGAATCGCTCTCGCTGAAGGTCGGCGCCACGCCCAGCGGCAAGTTCAGGAAAGTGCGGCATTCGCTGCCGATGCTGTCGCTCGACAACGCCTTTTCGAACGAGGATGTCGTTGACTTCGTCGCCCGTATCCGCCGCTTTCTGAAGCTCGATGAGAGCGAGAAGATTGCATTCAGCGCCGAACCGAAGATCGACGGCCTGTCGATGTCGCTGCGCTACGAAGGCGGCGAGCTGGTGACGGCTGCTACACGCGGCGACGGAGCCGTGGGCGAAGACGTCACCGCCAATATCCGCACGCTCGAGGACGTGCCGCAGAAGCTCAAGGGCCGGAATGCGCCGAAGGTCTGCGAAGTGCGCGGCGAGGTGTACATGACCAAGCGCGCCTTTCTCGAATTGAACGAGCGCCAGAAGGCGTCGGGCGGACAGGTCTTTGCCAATCCGCGCAACTCGGCCGCGGGTTCGTTGCGTCAGAAAGATGCAAAAATCACGGCCTCCCGGCCGCTCGGCTTCTTCGCTTACGCCTGGGGCGAAATGAGCGATATGCCGGCCGACACGCAGACCGGCATGATCAAATGGTTCGAGGCCTGCGGCTTCAGGACCAATCCGCTCACCAGGCTCTGCCGTTCGACAGACGAGCTGATCGCCTTTCACCGCAAGATCGAGGAAGAGCGTGCCGAGCTCGACTACGACATTGACGGCGTTGTTTATAAGGTCGATCGCATTGACTGGCAGGAGCGTCTCGGTTTCGTATCGAGGACACCGCGCTGGGGCGTCGCACACAAATTCCCGGCCGAGCGCGCCATGACGGTGCTCAAGGATATCGAGATTCAGGTTGGGCGAACCGGCGCCTTCACCCCGGTCGGCAAGCTCGAGCCGGTCGGGGTTGGCGGCGTTATCGTGCAGAACGTGACGTTGCACAACGAGGATTACATCAAAGGAGTCGGTGGCAAGGGCGAAACGCTACGCGAAGGGCGCGATATCCGCATCGGCGACACCGTTGTGGTCCAGCGCGCCGGCGACGTTATTCCGCAGATCGTCGACGTGGTGATCGACAAGCGTCCGAAAAACGCCAAGCCCTATCAATTTCCGAGGAAGTGCCCATGCCACCTGCACACCGACGTTGTGCGCGAGGAAACCGCGACCGGCGAGGAGGGCGCGCGCGCCCGCTGCACCGGTGAATTTGCCTGTCCGTATCAGAAGACCCAGCATCTGATGCTGTTCGTCTCGCGCCGCGCCTTCGATATTGAGGGCCTGGGCGAAAAGCAGATCGAGCTGTTCTTCGAGAAAGGATGGGTGAAGGAACCGGCCGACATCTTTACCCTGGAGAAGAAACACAGGAATGACCTGCTGGAGGAGGAAGGCTTCGGCGAGACCTCCGTGCGCAACCTGTTCGGTGCGATCGACGCGCGCCGCACCATCGCGCTCGACCGGTTTATTTATGCACTCGGCATCCGTCATGTCGGCGAGACGACCGCGTTGGCGCTCGCCCGCGGTTACGGATCGTGGCAGGCCTTCCATGACGCCTGCCTGAAGATCGCTAAAGGCGACGCAGAGGCCGCCGCCGACATGGATGCGCTCGATCAGATCGGCGACACGGTCATCCAGGCGGTGAAAGCCTATTTTGGGGAAAGCCACAATCGTGGCATCGTCGAGCGGCTGAAGAAGCAGGTCGAGGTGCTCGACGCCGAGAAGCCGAAGACCGATAGCGCCATTGCCGGCAAGACCGTGGTCTTCACCGGAGCGTTGGAAAAAATGACGCGCGAGGAAGCCAAGGCCCAGGCCGAGCGTCTGGGCGCCAAGACTGCCGGCTCTGTCTCGAAGAAAACTGATTATGTCGTCGCCGGGCCGGGCGCGGGCTCGAAGCTCGCCGAGGCCAAAAAGCACGGTGTGACGGTCCTCAGCGAGGACGAGTGGCTGGCGCTGATCAGATAGCAACCTTTAGATCATTGCGGGAGCAGCGTCAGCGCTTTTTTTTGCGCGACCGTTTTCGCTTTTTTGCAACCGCACGGCGTTTCTTCAACTTTCGTGGTGCGAGGCCAACAGGCTGCGTCGCTTTTTCCAGCCAACTGCGCGTGGGGGGATCGACCAGCGGGCCGATGATCTCGTGCACGCGCTCGTGATAGCTGTCGAGCCAGCACCGCTCCTTGCTCGTCAACATGCCCAGATTGATAAGCCGCCGATCGATTGGCGCGAGCGTCAGCGTCTCGAAGGTATTTAGCGGCTTTTCAGCGCCCACCGGCTCGGGCGCCGCGATTACCAGCACCAGGTTTTCGATGCGGATGCCGTAGGCGGCCGTTTTGTAGTACCCGGGCTCGTTCGACAGGATCATTCCCCGGCGCAGCGCAACCGTGCCGAGCTTGGAAATGCGCGCGGGACCTTCGTGCACTGACAGGTAGCTGCCGACGCCGTGGCCGGTGCCGTGATCGAAATCGAGGCCAGCCTGCCAAAGGGCGGTGCGAGCCAGTGGATCGAGCTGCGCGCCGCTGGTGTTCTCCGGGAAAACCGCCGTGGCGATCGCGATGTGACCCTTGAGCACGCGGGTGAAGCGATCGCGCATCTCCTCGCTTGGCTCGCCGACGATAACCGTGCGCGTGATGTCTGTCGTTCCGTCCTCATATTGTGCGCCGGAATCGACCAGCAGGAGCTGATTTCTTTTGATACTCCGGTTGGAGGCCTGCGTTACGCGGTAATGCACTATTGCGCCGTTCGGCCCGGCGCCCGCAATGGTCGGGAACGAGATGTCCTTGAGCGCGCCAGTGTCGCGGCGAAAGCTTTCCAGCGCGGCCACGACATCGATTTCGGTCAAATTCCCTGATGGAGCCTCTTTGTCGAGCCAGGCCAGAAAGCGCGTTACCGCTGCACCATCGCGCTTATGCGCGTTGCGGCTACCGACGATTTCTGCGTGGTTCTTTGTCGCCTTAAGCAAGGTGATCGGATCCGGACCACGCTGGGGCTTGCCGCCCTGGCTTGTGAGCAGTCGGGTGAAAGCGTCGGCCGCGCTGGCCTGATCGATCCGCACGGTCTTGTCTTTGAGCTCCTCGAGGTCGTGCACAAGCTGGTCCGGTGCGCGCACGTCGGCGAATTCTTCCAGCGCGTGCCGCACCGCGTTGTTGAGCTTGGCGCTGTCCACGTAGAGTGCAGGCCGGCCGTCCCTCGGTACCGTCGCGAAGGCAAGCGCCAGCGGCGTATGGGCAACATCGCTGCCGCGGATGTTAAAGGTCCACGCGACATTTTGGGGATCAGTGACCAGCAGCGTGTCGACGCGCAGCTTCGCGATCTCGCTGCGAATCCGCTTGAGCTTGTCGGGCGCTGTCTCCCCCGCAAGCTTGGGGTCGCGCAGGCTGACTGCGCCGGCAGGCGAGGGCGGGCGATCCTGCCAGAGCACGTCGATGGGGTTGCTGTCGACCGCGACGAGTTCGGCACCGGCGGCGGTGCAGGCTTTCCTGAGTTTCTCGGCTTGCTCGCCGGTATGCAGCCACGGATCGTATCCAAGGCTGGCGCCGATTTTGAGATTGTCGGTGATCCACTGGTCTGGCGGTCGTTCGACCAGATGCTCGATCGAGAACAGTTTTCCGTCGACCTGCGCATCGGCCTGCAATGTGTAGCGGCCGTCGACAAAAACCGCGGCAGCATCTCGCAGCACCACCGCTGCACCGGCCGACCCGGTGAAGCCGGTCAACCACGCGAGGCGCTCCTCGCTGGCGGGCAGGTACTCGTTCTGCTGGCGGTCCGCGCGCGGCACGACGAATCCGTCAAGCCCGCGCCGTTGCAGTTCGGCCCGCAAGGCCGCCACTCGCGCAGCACTCTGGGTATGCGCGCTCGTATCGTCGAACGTCTGGAAGCGAGCTTCAAACATGGAATGGATGCACTCTAACGTTCTACGCAAATCCGGCAATGCAGGCATGTGAGCACCGCAGGAAGCGCGCGGACGCGCCGATCCTGCCCGACAAAACGGCTAAGTTGGACTCACTCCGGTCAAGAACCGCACATTTGATGATCTTTGTGCATCGCAACAATCCGGTTGCGTGATGGCATCCATCGGCCGTCGTGATAGGTGAGTTCATGTTGGAATTACAGGCCATCCATGCATTCCTGTTCATTCTAAACCGGTTCGAAAAGCTTATGTTGCAATGCAACAGTCGAAGGCAAAAGTGAGGGCTTTGCTGACGCATCGTTTCTGAAAGGAGATTGCCATGGTTGCTATCACCTATAACGCTCCCAGCGTTTCCCCGCGGAAGAAGGCGGACCACACGCGTGTCGCGAAGGCGCACCAAAACATTCTCGGCCGTCTCTTCACCGCTGTGATGGAAGCACGGCTGCAGCAGGC
>DATBHE010000137.1:0-6746 GCA_036557605.1 Pseudolabrys sp. | reverse complement strand
TGCCTTTCGGCGCGGCTCCGATCGGCGCGACCTACGCGCTCGAGCCCCACTGGTTCCTGAATGTCGGCAACATCTATGCGCGCTAGGCGAGCTACAGCATCCAGGACTCGTTCAGCTTTTCGAACCAGAACGGAGCGCTGGTGAGCAGCGGCACCGCGTTCCTGAACGCCCAGCAGCGAATCACCAATCAGTCCCTCGCGCGCACGCTCAATCGACAGTTCTGGTGAAGATCGGCGCTGCGAGGGCATAGCGTCGGCGACGACTTGCCGGCGATTGCAATTCCGGCGCCCACGGTTCGCATGCATGCCGATGAATGCTGGCGGTCCCGACAGGACTCGAACCTGTGACCTTCGGTTTAGGAAACCGCTGCTCTATCCGGCTGAGCTACGGGACCATAAGGGTTTTTTCGGTTCTAGTCGTCGATTTGCTACCGAATTGCTACCCAAATGTTGAAGGCTGCGTCAATACGGGCCACCGCATCTTCCTGCATCCCTGGGATTACGTGGCTATAGGTATCCAAGGTTAGGCCAACGGTCGCGTGGCCCAGGCGCTCTGAGGCAATCTTCGGGTGCACACCTGACGCTAACATGTGCGTCGCATGAGAGTGGCGCAAGTCGTGGAATCGCACACGCGGCAGGTTGGTCCCCGCCAGGAACCGATGCCATGCGTGAGTCAATGACTGTGGCTGAATCGCTTGCCCGCCCTCGCCAGCACAGACGAAGCAATCATCGTCGAGTCGGACTCCGAGCTTGAGTAGCTCCTCGGCCTGCCTCGCGCGCCAGGCGCGTAGCTCCGCTATGACCCTGGCTGGCAGCGCGACCTTGCGGCCGCGACCGGATTTGGGTGCCTTGAGTCTTACGCCCTGTCGCGTCTGCTCGAAGCTCTCGATCACAGCGATCTGCCCCTTATCCAGGTCAATGTAACGCCACCGCAACGCAACAATTTCGCCACGGCGGAGCCCCAGCATTCCAGCAAGCATCATCGGCACGAAGATGCGAAGCGGTCTGGCCAGTTCCAGGGCCTCGGCCATGGTCGGAATATCCCACACGTTCAATGCGCGCCGTTCGACACGCGGGGGATCAACGTCATCGCAGGGGTTTCGGGATAGAATTCGCCAACGCACAGCCTGCCGCAGGGCTTGCGAAAGGACCCGATGGCAATGACCCACCGACCGGGGTGAAAGTCCGCCAGCACCTTTCCTACGGCCACAGGAAAGCATTTTGGCATAGGCCGAACTGATCGCCACGGGCTGGAGCTTGGTCAACAACATCGTGCCGAGCGTGGGGGCGAGGTATGTGCGGACAATCTCACTATACCGCTCATGCGTCCGTGGGGCGACCTGTGGCTTGATGTATTCCAGCCATCGGTCGAGGTACTGCGCCACCGTGGTTCGACTCGGCTCGATTGAAGAGCCGTTCTGCAGCTCGGAAACCAGCCTCGCGCACTCGACCTGCGCCTGCCGCTTGGTGCCTGCAAACGAATGCCAGCGGCGCTTGCGCTTGCCAGTCTCAGCATCGCGCATTTCGAGCACGATGGCCCAATGCCCGGGTGATCGCTCGCGAATATGCCCCTTCATCGACGGCGCTCCTTTTGATTTGATTTGCGTGTACGGTCCCAACCGGACCCCAGGTCAGAGAAAAGGTCCGCATATGCGTACCACTCATCTGGGACATGGTAGCCAGGAGGGGGCGAAGTCCGTGACAAGCGCCCGCCTTGGTCAAGATCCATTTCGATCCACGAAATCACCCAGCCTGCTTCGTGCTGGCCAACTTCAATTGGAGTTAGACAGCGATCACGGGAGGCTGGAGGCACTTTTGCCGCTGCCGCCTCAACTTTTGCTGGGACCTCCAGCGCTTCATGCGGAGCGAAGTGAAACACTAGAAACTCAAGCGCATGCCGGAGCGCATCGCCGGTAAACGTGTCGTCGAGCCATCGCTTTTCGGTTGCGCCCTCGACTCTTTCAGTAACGAGCGCGACGGCTTTAGCTAACGTGCGAACATGTCGTTTGTGAGCACGCTCGCGATCACGCCTTATCGAGTCATCAAGACGATGTTCGACTTCTTGCGATAGGGAGCGGCCACTCTTCTGCGCCGCGCGCTCCAGGTCTGCCCGTGTCTTGGGCGTGATCCGCGTCGTAAGCATCGCGGTTTTTCCTGTGAATTCCCCCCGCGGCTTTCGGCCGCCGCCAGGTGCTCGTCTGCGCGCCATTCCCGTCTCGATCCGTTACCCGACCCCAGGCTTCAGTTAATTGTCTGCACATTCCGCGTGATTGTATTCGAATACGATGCCATTGCAAGGCAAAATATGCTACGCGGAAGGTCAGTTTAATCCATAGGAGCCGGCAAAATGACGCCCGAACATCCCAAGACCCTGAGCGTCCCTCACGTGGGGAAGTATTACTTCGCGCTGTCGCGGGGCGCGAGTTATGCGGCAGCGGCTCGTGGGGAGATTCCAACAATCAGATTTGGCAGAAAGCTACGAGTGCCAATCGTTGCCGTCGAGCGGATGCTCGCGGAGGCGGGCAACACAGCCGGTGTGAAGCGCGGTGAACCTTTTGACGCCGGACAAGAGCGCAAGCGCTGAGGCTCGCGATGAGCGCCGCCGACATTGCCTATGCGCTCGGCGACGTACGCCGCGCGGAAACGCAGCTGGCGCGGCCGCTGCCCGCTGCATGCCCGCCCCGAGAGGGCGCGCGAAATAGTCGACGGTGCCGAGGAGAAGCCTGAGCAGCCGCGGCCACGCCTGCTCCGCTCAGCCACGAACACGGCGTATGAACAAGCTTCGCCGCCACCGCGGCAAAGAGCGCGCGCCGCGCGATCGGCGCAACGACCCGTCGCCAAAGGGCGGCGGAAATCGGAGAACAGTCCCATGAACAAGCTTGCGACGAAGGCCACCTTTATCGACGGGTTGGCCGAAGAAGTTGCCGAATTGAAGGGGAACGGGTTTGGTCCGCTGCTGAAATACGACTACGCCAAAGAGAAGTACTTCGTCGGTGAAGACGAAGTCCCGCTCGGGCGAGAATTTATCGCGCATTGTGATCAATACGCGCGCGGATGGACCAAGTTCGTCGACAAGGTGCCGGTCGACGTGCGTGTGTTTAAGATCGGCAACGGCAAGCCACCGGAGCGTCATGAATTGGACGAGTTGCAGCTTGCCGATACGGAGAACGACCTCTGGGTTTTCCAGCGGTTCCTGCCGCTGGAAGACTTAGAAACTGGCGAGATCATCGTGTTCGTCTCCAAGAGCGTCGGCGGCAAGATCGCGCTCGGTGATCTGCTCAGCACTTTTGGGGCCAACGCGCATCGCGGCCTGCCGATGGTGAAGCTCGCGACCGGCAGCTTCAACACCAAAAGCTTTGGCAAAAAGCCGAGGCCGGTTTTCGTAATTATGGGCTATTCCGGCGGTGACACCAAGAAGACCCTTATGTCCCTAAACGAGCCGGGACCGCCAAATTACGAGCCCGGCGATCCCGGCCCCACCTTCGAGAGCGTCGATTTCTGATTCCTACTACGGAGCCGTCGAGGGCAACGCGACGGCTCCAACGTAGAGTGCCAAAATGGCGGAAGACCATATCGGTTCGCCAGCAAGCTTGCAACAACTCGCGGCCGCGCTCGGCGGCGACATAACCAATGGTCAAATTCTTGCACCAGGACCGGGACATTCGCCGCAAGATCGCAGTTTGAGCGTCAAGCTAGACGCTGGCGCGCCTGAGGGCTTCCTCATCCATTCGTTTAGCGGCGACGACCCTATTGCTTGCCGTCACCATGTACGCTTGAGGCTCGGCCTATCGCCACGGCAGGCCAACGGCGGTAAGCGCCGACGGGCCGAAGCCGAAATTGAAGAGGCGCTAGCCGCAGCGATCACGGCGCAGGCCACCAGTAGCAAAGCAACGCCAGTGGTGACGCGCTACGACTACACCGACGAAAACGGCACGGTACTGTACCAGGTCCAGCGCCACCAACCGAAGCGTTTTACTCAGCGCCGACCGGACGGGAACGGCGGCTGGAGCTACCAGCTCGGCGACGTGCGCCGCGTGCTGTACCGCCTGCCCGAACTGTTGAAGTATCCTGACGGCACCGTGTTCGTCTGCGAGGGCGAGAAAGACGCCGACAACGTCGCCGCATTGGGCTACTGCGCAACCACGCTATCTGGCGGCAGCAAGTGGATCGATGAACATTTGCGCGTAATGGCAGGCCGCGATCTGATCGTGCTGGAGGACGATGACGAGACCGGACACAAGAAAGCGCTCGCCGCGGCCAGAGCACTGCACGGTGTGGCCGCCACAGTGCGGGTGGTGAAGTTTCCCGGCTTCAAGGATGTTTCCGATTGGCTGGAAGCCGATACCCGCAACGCCAATAAGTTAGTTGAGACCTGTTTTGATGCGCCACTATGGACGCCGCTCGAAAACGCGGCGCGCGCCGACGATGACAGCGACAGCGGTGGGAACGGCGGTGTTGAGCCGACACCCGCCCAACAGCAGACGCCAACGGCAGCTCCGCCGCCAACTATCGTCGCCTCGCCATTTGCTTGGCGCGAGCCAACCAGCCTCCCGCAACGCGCCTGGCTCTACGGCCGTCATTACATCCGGCAATTCGTGACCTGCACCATCGCACCCGGCGGGCACGGCAAGACCTCGCTCGTCATCGTGGAGGCACTGGCGCTGGCCAGCGGAAGCGCATTGCTCGGGATCACACCGACCGAGCGCGCGCGAGTGTGGCTATGGAACGGCGAGGACCCAATCGACGAGGTGGACCGCAGGATTACGGCGGCGATGATTCAGCACCAGATCGAGCCGCAGCATATTGAGGGGTACCTTTTTCGCAACACCGGCCGGGACACGCCGATCGTACTAGCGACACAAACCCGCACCGGTACCATCATCGCCAAGCCGGTGGTCAACGCCATGATCGAGGCCATCAAGCAAAACAAGATCAGCGCACTTGTCATTGACCCTTTCGTAAAGAGCCACAAGGTCAACGAGAGCGACAACAACGCCATCGACGCAGTGGCAACTCAGTGGGCGGAAATTGCGGACGTCACCAATTGCGCGATCGAGCTGCTGCACCACCCGCGCAAAACCGGCGGCGCCGAAATAACCGTCGAGGACAGCAGGGGCGCGATCGCGCTGATTAACGCCTCACGCTCGGCCCGCGTGCTCAACAAGATGAGCAGGCAGGAGGCGGAAGATGCAGGGATCGAAACAAGGGCCGCGTGGCGCTACTTCCGGCTCGACAACGGCAAAGCCAGCATGGCACCGCCACCCGAGCGCGCCAACTGGTACCAGCTCGTCTCCGTACCACTTGGCAACGGCGACGATGTCGGCGCCGTGGCCGCCTGGACATGGCCAGACCCCTTCGCAGGTGTGACCATGCATGATCTACGGGCCGTGCAGAAAGAGGTCGGCGAAGGCGGGCCATGGCGATCCGACATCCGCGCCGACAATTGGGCCGGCAAGCCGATCGCCAGGGCCCTCAAGCTCGATCTTGCCAAGGACAACGACAAGAAGAAGGTCAAATCCATGCTGAAGGTCTGGATCAGGAACGGCATGCTCGTCGAGGAGGAAGGCGAGGGGCGTGGTCGCCACGCCGTAAAGCTCATCAAGGTAGGAACCCGAGCCTGACATGGAGGGGCAAATCCAAACTGCGGCAGTCCGCCAATTTCAACTGCCGCAACACTGCCGCAAAAGCGGCGGCGAAGGCTGCGGCAGTAGTTGTTTTTTCCTATAAGGAAAAACAACTGCCGCACCGCCGCGGACAGTTTGAGGGAAGGAACTGCCGCAGACCGCCGCTGCGGCGCGTCACCGAAGCCACAACGTACTCCGTGGGTCGTTTCTGACTATTCCCCGGACGGGAAAAGGCGTTTTGGCGTGGAACTGATATTATCAGCGAGCCGGTCTGGTAAGTATTGACTAGGCCTGATACCCGATGGGCTGGTCCGATTCGAGATCCGGTCTCAGCGCGCAACACCGCAACCCTCTGTCGCTTCGTAAGAACATTGGAGGCGTTTCGGCAACAAGTTACGGCATGCAGATGGTCTTTAGGCCAATATCGTCAGGCAATCCCGCCGCCGATGTCTACATCGCGCGGAGGCGAGTAAACGACGCATTTATGCGCGATTTGCTGGCGCTTTGGCAGGAAAAAGGTCCGCAAGTCCTTGAACGAGTAGCGCGAGAGCAGCCTGGAACCCTGGTCAAGTGCCTTACGATGATTATTCCCAAGGAGATGAAGATCGAGCACGGCAATCACGCCGGGCGCCTTTCCGATGACGCCTTGGCCATGATGATTGCCGAACTGGAGAAGCGGATTGCGAGCCGCCTGCAGGGCGAAAATGCTAAGGTAATCGACGTGCAAGCTGAGCCTGCACTTCCGCCTCCGGATCAGCCTGCGTGCGGTTCATGGAAGCGCAATCCCAAAAGCAGCCCTCAGCGCCTGGCGAAAGCCCGCGAATACATGCGTAAGCGCCGGGCGGCCGAGAAAGCCGCAAAGCAGCCTGAAACGCAGAAAACAGACACAGCGCCATCCACGCCGCCTGCCTGAGAGGGTTACGGCACTCAAAGCGCCCATAGGGGGCATACGGAAAAGCCCCTCAGCGGAGCCGTTGGAAACCGCAACAAATACAATGGTCAAATTAGCTCTAATTTTCTATACTGAAACCATTTGATAAATGTATGCAAAGCTGGTACCGCTGCCTTCTCGCAACAGCAAACTAGAGAACGCAATGTCAAGCGCAAAGCGCGCGGCGTTGTA
>DATBHE010000136.1:0-6391 GCA_036557605.1 Pseudolabrys sp. | reverse complement strand
CTCCTTGACCGACACGTCCAATCCCGCAAAATGGTCCATGCTGCGCTTCTCCTTCTGATGCTTGAGGCCGTTCACACGGACCTCGTTTCACCATCAGCCTGAAGCGCAGCACCCAAAATCTTCAGCTATCCACAAGCTGCCCGGCCGATTACCCCATCTTTCGCCGAAAGCGGACATGGCGATCGGCGCTCCAACGATGTTGGACCGGCAAGGGAGATGTGATTCAAGCCTCCAAGCGGGAGGGCGCCGGGATAATGCGCTACGAACTCTCAGACGGGGAATGGAGAACCATCAGACCGATATTGCCGAACAAGGCTCGTGGCGTGCCGCGGGAAGATGATCGGCGTGTCTTGAATGGCATCTTTTGGGTGCTACGGTCCGGTGCGCCGTGGCGCGATCTGCCGATCGCCTTCGGTCCCTACACCACTTCAACCGCTTTGTGCGCTGGCGTGCCGGGGTCTGGAGCCGGATCATCGAGGCGCTCGCTGCCGCCCATGATGCCGCCGTCCAAATGATCGACACGTCCATCGTGCGCGTGCACCAACACGGTGCATGTCTCGCCCGAAACAAGAGACAGGCCATGGGCGGGTTACGGGGCGGGCTGACCAGCAAGATTCATACGGTGGTCGATAGCAATGGGCTGCCGATCCGGCTCGTGCTCACGGCAGGCGAAGCCCACGATAACCAGCTAGCAGTCAAGGCGGGTATGAAGTCGGGAGCAATGCTCTTGGGTGATCGTGGACAATGATGCCGACTGGATTAGAGAACTGGTCAGCGAACAGGGCGCATGGGCAAACATCCCACCACGGCGAAATCGCCACGATGCGCTCTGCTTCAGTCCGTATCTGTACCGGGCTCGCAACCTGATCGAGCGGTTCTTCAACAAGATCAAGCAATGTCGGCGTGTGGCAACACGCTATGACAAACTCGCCGCCAATACCTCGCGTTCATCCAGCTGGCGTCGATACGCCTATGGCTGCGCGTTAATGAGTCCACGCCCTAACTAACCGGAAACGGCTGAAAGCCGGTAACACTATCAACCCAACCCAGGGTGCTGCAGCGTCGCACCCTTTCTAGCCGCGTTTGGTGCGCCGTGCGCAGCGCCGTAGCTTGTCGCTCGATGTATCAGCGCCCCACCGCGCTATCAGCGGCGCAATCTCCATCGCCGCGTGACGCTGGCAGCGTTCGCACCACAGCCAAAACCAGGCGCTGCTTTTCCTGCAGCTAATTGAGCGTCGGAACTGGCCCTTGCGGGCGCATCATGACGCCAGATTCCGCCGCCGGCTGCGCCGGTCAAGCGGCTACATCTTGCGGGCGCCGGGCAAAATGAAGGGCTCCGCCGATGCCGTCAGCCCAACTGGGAGGAGGTACCGAATGATCTTCTGAGAGAGTAGCCGCCTGTCCGCCTTCGCGCCACTCAATTACCGCAAAAAAAGCAACCGTATCCGTGTCACGCGAAAAAACTCGACTCTGTCGCCAGCGTTATCGCTTAGTCAGTCCGGTTCGGAGGATTTCAAAATGAGCACCATGAAATGTCTTGGCTTCGCACTCGGAATCGCGCTTGCTGCCTCGTCATTCGCAATCGCCCAGCAGAGCAATCCCGACCAGCAAAGCAATCCCACAAACAATCCGGCTGCAAGTGGCACCCAGCAGGGCAATCCCACCAACAACACGGCTGCAACTGGCAGTGGGACGCATCAAGCCACTCAAAAGACCGGCAGAGCCCGTTCTACTGCCAAACATCGAGTCGCAACCCATCCAGTTACCGGCCGTCGGATTTACGCTCTTCAACTGCCCTCCGGTTGTCACTTAGTCAGGGTTGGCAATAATCTGTTCCGGAGAATCTGCCGCTAAGTTACGTCCAAAACGAAGATTGTGTGTTACGCGGCCGGCTGTTGCCGTCCCGATTCGAGTCATGATGCGGCACCGCCTAGCAACGAGTCCAAAGGTACGCCCGCTTATACAAAGCTACGCGGTTCGCAAACTGTCGCTCGCCGGGCTGTAATCTTCTCCACAGCTTATTCGCGAAACAAGGGAGCGCGCCCCCGTTGCGCCATGATTGTGTTTTTCTGAATTGACGTTTTCATTTCAAATCAGGGGTAACACAAATGGCTCGGGGTACTGTGAAATGGTTCAACGCGACCAAAGGCTATGGCTTCATCCAGCCTCAAGGTGGCGGCAAGGACGTGTTCGTCCATATCTCGGCAGTCGAGCGCGCTGGGTTGTCCAGTCTAAACGAGGGGCAATCGATTGACTATGAGCTTGTCGAAAACCGCGGCAAAACAAGCGCCGAGAATTTGAAGGCTTCCCGCTAAGCACATATTGCGACGCTTCGATCTACCGGCGCGGGCGAGTAGCCCGCGCCCCCCCGCGTACCGGATCTGGGCGCGGGCTCGCGTGCCTGTCAATGCCGCCCTAACTTGAAGCCGACGTGCGGGCGTTCACCTATAGATTGACCTGGAAGGAAACCGTCGCGCTGTACAGGCTCACACTCGATGGAGCCGCCGCACAATTTTCAGCCGCGATACAACGTGTGCCTATCGATCCGATCGACACGGTTGCTGCGCAGGACGGCAAGCGCAAGCAGCGATTGCGCTTGAATGCCTCACGAAGAACGAGCTTCTCAGTGACGGTTTGACGATGCAATTGAACGTCGCTTCCTTGAGCGGCTTTGACCAACAGCGCGGTACTAAACCCACTGCATTCGATTCGCACTTCGAGCAACTCAACTAGCGAATGGCATCGCCTACACGAAAGGTTATCCCATTTACACGTTAGGGTAGGCGCAATTGCTGCTCGAAGCTGCTCAATTTCATTTACGTTACGACTGTCATTTGTGCGTCGTAGGGGGCGATCTCATGGTTTCAGCAATTGATTTCCGGCGACAAGCTCGCGTGTGTGCCCGTTTGGCGGAAGACTGTGAGGATCAGCACCTAGCAGAACGGCTGAGAGCAGTGGCCGTCAGTCTTGTCGCTAAAGCCGACGACATCGAGGAACTACCAAACGAGTGTCTCAGACGTTTTAAGGCGCGTTTGGCTGCTTAGCCTACCGGGCGCTGCCGCAACCAGGAGGAGGAAAACAATGACCAGGCTAAAGGCTATAATGGTAGTCGCAGTCTTGATCATTGGCACAACTATGCTGACGCTGGCGCAAAGCGGGCCTGTTGACGCGAACAGCAATGTCAACCTGCCATCTCGAACGCCCGTACAACTCATCAAGAACGGACATGCGTGCGGATCGGATTTAGTCAGCTGTTGCTGTCACACTCAGCATGGTGCTGCCTGTCTTCGAAAGAGCTCGTGCAAAAGCCGTGGCGGCACGTGTGCTGCGACGGGCTGCTAAGGATCGTCCGCACTTTGATGCGATTCAACTAAGGGATCAGCGCCTAGAGGAGCGCAAGGCTCGGCTGCGAGGGCATCGTGTCGAAGCGGCTCGGCTCCCGGTACTCGGTCCGGCCGGTCATCGCATTGGGTCAAAGTGAAGAATCCCAAGGCGCCGGCTGTCACGCGCGAGGCCGAGGAGGATTGGGGCTGCTGACCAGGTGGCTTTCCGTCGCACTCGATAATCGCTTGGCCAGCGATTACATCCCGCCTCGGTTGCGGCGCCGTCCCCGCGAGAGTCTGGCACCGCGGCTGGGGCGGCGCGGCGCCATGTTGCCCCGGCGCCGCGTCCGTTCCCGATGGCAAAAGCCCCGCCGATTAGCAGGGCTCGGTTGCGGAGACCAAGCTGGAAGCATGTTTCGCGTGCAATGCGCTATAGCTGATTCGCTCAGGCCGGCATAAACGCCGGTCTTTTCAAAAAAAGCCCCGCCGTTCGCACGGCGGAGCAGTCCGTATGCGGGCTCGGCCAACTGACGTAGCCGGGCTTCTGCCGCGCAAACAAAACCAACGTACTCACATACGTAACGTAAGCGCTGTTTTGATCCCACCTTTCGGATTGCCGCCGGTTCTGTGAGTCTACGATTCGATTTGGATCGTTAGGCTTAGAATGGACACTGAACATAGTGCTATCACGGAGCCGGTTCGGCGGATTGAAGTGTTCACCGGGGCCGGTCGACGTCGGACCTGGAGCGCGGAGGATAAGGCGCGAATCGTTGCCGAGACGCTAAAGGAGGGCGAATCCGTGAGCGCGGTTGCACGACGCCACGGACTATCGCCGCAACAGCTGTTTGGGTGGCGCCGGCAGGCGCGGCACTCAGCGGCCTGCGTCGAGAACGCTGCGCCGAAGTTCGTGCCGGCAGTCGTAGAGGCAATGCCGCCGGCGAGCGTTGCGCCTCGCCGTCGACATCGACGGACACGCAATGCGGATCAGATCTCTGGCCTGATCGAGGTTGAGATCGCTGACATGACGGTGCGGTTTGGTCGCGGCGCCGATGCGAAGACGGTTGCAGCGGTGTTACGCGCTTTGAAGGCCGGGACATGATCGGCCCGACGAGTAGTGTCCGGGTGTTGGTGGCAACCAAGCCGGTCGACTTCCGCAAAGGGGCTGAGGGCCTGGCAGCGCTGGTGCGCGAAACGATGAAGGCCGATCCGTTTTGCGGCGCCGTGTATGTATTCCGGGCGAAGCGAGCGGATCGGGTGAAGCTGATTTACTGGGATGGCACCGGCGTATGCCTGTTCGCCAAGCGGCTGGAAGACGGCAAGTTCCGCTGGCCGCGCGTGGAAGACGCCGTGATGCGGCTGTCGGCTGCGGAGCTATCGGCTTTGTTGGAAGGGCTTGATTGGAAGCGGGTTCACGCGGCGCGAGAGGTCCCGGCACCAATGCAGCCGGCATGATTGCGGCACAGTGAATCAGGGTGCCGGAAGCGCTGGCAAGGCGCCACGGCGCATGATCTGGTTCTGCCATGACTGTTGTGGCGGATTCGCTTCCCGACGACCCCAGCACGCTGAAGGCGATGCTGATTGCGGAGCGGACGCAGAATGACCGGCTTCGCCAGATCATCAAGGAACTGCAGCGTCATCGCTTTGGCCGCCGCGCCGAGACATTGCCGGAAGATCAGATGCTGCTCGGGCTCGAAGACGTCGAGCAGGTAGCGGCAAGCGGCGAGGCTAAGATCGACGCAGCCAATCCGAGCGAACGGGCCAGTCGCTCCACCAAGAGGCGGACGAACCGTGGATCGCTCCCCGCTCATCTGCCGCGCATCGAGCTGGTGGTCGATATCGAGGACCATGCCTGTCCGTGCTGCGGCCAGGCGCTGCATCGGATCGGCGAGGACACGGGTGAGCGGTTAGACATCGTGCCGGCGCAGTTCCGGGTGCTGGTGGTGCGCCGGCCAAAATACGCCTGCCGATCCTGCGAGAACGTTGTGGTGCAGGCGCCGGCCCCAAACCGGCTGATCGAAGGTGGATTGCCGACCGAGGCCACGGTGGCCCAGGTGCTCGTCTCCAAATATGCCGATCATTTGCCGCTGTACCGCCAGGCGCAGATTTACGCCCGGCAGGGCATCAATCTCGACCGATCGACCTTGGCCGACTGGGTCGGCCGCGCGGCCTTCTTGCTGCAACCGATTCACCACCGCCTGCTGGCGTCGCTTAGGGCTTCGCCCAAGCTCTTCGCCGACGAGACAACGGCGCCGGTGCTCGATCCCGGCCGTGGACGCACTAAGACCGGCCAGCTGTGGGCTTACGCGCGCGATGATCGACCATGGGGCGGCACCGATCCGCCAGCCGTCGCCTATGTGTACGCGCCCGATCGCAAAGCCAAGCAGCCGATGACGCATCTGGCGGGCTTCAACGGCACCCTGCAGGTCGACGGCTATAGCGGCTATCGGGCGCTCGCCGAACGCAATGACGTGCAGCTTGCCTTTTGCTGGTCGCATGTCCGTCGGCCGTTCTACGAACTCGCCGCCGCGGGGCCGGCGCCGATTGCCCGTGAGGCACTCGAACGTATTGCCGGTCTCTACGCCATCGAGAAGGAGATCTGTGGCCTCACTGCCGAGCAGCGGCGTGCCGTTCGCCAGGACAGGAGCCGGCCGATCATTGAGGACCTCGAGCCCTGGCTTCGAGCAAAGCTCGCTTTGATCAGTCAAAAGACCAAACTGGCCCAGGCTATCCGCTATACACTGTCACGTTGGAATGGTTTGACCCGCTTCCTCGATGACGGCCGCATCGAGATCGATTCCAACGTGGTGGAGCGCAGCATTCGACCTATCGCGCTAAACCGAAAGAACGCTTTGTTTGCCGGCTCGGATGGTGGCGGCGAACATTGGGCAGTCATCGCGTCGCTGATTGAAACCTGCAAGCTCAACACCGTTGACCCGCTCGTCTATCTCCGCGACGTGATCACCAAAATCGTCAACGGCCATCCCAACAGCCGCATCGACGAGCTCCTCCCATGGGCCTATGCAGCACAACGGCCTCTCAAGGCCGTGGCCTGAAAACAGCGCTTACGA
>DATBHE010000135.1:0-2487 GCA_036557605.1 Pseudolabrys sp. | reverse complement strand
TCGAGCTTGCGGGTAAAAGTTGCTTCTACTAGTGATGCGCGCTCATCGAGTAACGTCGGAAATACAACGGCGGCACTAAATAAATCTCGTCATCTCTCTCGAGTCGAAATTTCCGGCCCGTTTTATAACAAAACGCGCTATGCCATCGAATCATTGCAAGCTGCGGAGGAAGAGGGCTGCCGTGTGGAACAGTTCAGCAACGCTGTGCTTACCGTCGGGCACGCCGTCAAGATCAATTCTCAACAGAACGGGATGATCTTTGCCGCAATCTTTGCAATGAACAAAAATGTCGTATGCCGCCATGAAATTCCCCTTGTCTGGGACAACCGAACCTAGCCACGATGATGATCTTCAGCTTAGTTCCTTTCTGCTTGTTTCATTGAAATCAGGCGCTCCCCGACGATCCCCTGGGCGGATAGACTAGCGATCCGCGAATCTGGTCCTTTTGTTCCGGTGCGAAATCCGGGAAGGGTAGTCGCCCCTCGTCCCGCCAGCTCCGCACTTGGGTTTCAGCGGCGCTCGTCCGGCACGCGTCCAATCCGTTGTCGCGGCCGAAATAAAGGGTCTGTGACGGAATGGCGAATGCGGTGCCGCTTTGCTTGACGATGTCCATAATTCGCAGGAACAGGTCTTCCTGGATGCCGAGGAACTCCCCCACGTCGCGGGTCGTTGCATAGGCGAACACCTCGAGGTTCAGCGACGATGCTCCGAATCCGACAAAGCGCGCGCGTGCCGGCTCCGGGTGAATCCGCGGATGGCCCAGGAGCAACTCGCGAATTTTGACCAGCAGGAAGCGCAGTTGCTCCGGGCTGGTTTCGTAGCGGACGCCGATGGTGGTCCTGATCAACAACCGGTCGCGCAGGGTTAAGCTCACGATGGGCATCTTCGAGAGCGCCGCGTTGGGAATCGTCGTCAGCGTGCGATCAAGACCCCGAATCCGCGTCGAGCGAATCCCGATGCCTTCCACGGTCCCGATGTCGGCTCCATACCGAAAGAAGTCGCCGACTCGGATGGGCTTGTCCGCAAAGAGGCTAAGGCCACCGATCAGGTTCTCGACCGTCGGCTGCGCGGCCAGGGCGATGGCCACCCCGCCGACGCCCAGACCGGCGACGATGCCGTACACTGGCACCCCGATGCGGTCGGCGCCCGCGGCCAGCAGCCCGGCTCCGGCGACGATGCCCAGCAGGCGCGCGCAAATGCGGATGAGATGCGCGTCAATGCTCTCGGTATGGATATTAGGCGAGGCGATGATGGCTTCGGCAAACACCGGCGCGAGGCGCCAGCAGATCCAGGCGCCGGCCAGGAACATGATCACCGTCGCCGTCACTTCGATCGCGCTACCCGCAGTGCCGATGAGGTTGATCTGCACAAGCGCCAGATAGGCAAAGGCGGGCGTCGCCAGAAGCAAAAAGGCCGGGAAGGCCGCTTGCGCCAGCGCCCGCAGAAACGGGCGCTGTTCGCTGCCCCGGTGCGACAGGCGGTACGCCAAGCGCAGGGACAGTGCAAAGACGCACAGCAACAGCGCCAATCCGATCCACTTCCAACTCGGTTGGCCAACCAGCGGGACGCGCAGTTGCTCCGGGATCGCTTGAATCCAGCGGTATGGAATCAGCCACCCCGCGCCGCCGATGACGGTTTCTTTCAGATTCTCCAAGGGCACCGAACGGGTGTAGGGTAGAGCGCGCACACGCTCGTAAAAGTCGTCGGCATTGGCCACGGTTTCGGAGCTGAACAGAAACTCACCCTGACGCGGGCCTTCCGGCACGCGCTCAAGGACAATCTCAGTGTTTGGGATCACCCAGCGCTTGGCATCGGTGCCGGCGTCGGGGATTGCGTCGTCCGGCGGCAGCTCGATCCGGTTCAAGGTCTCATACAAGGCAGCCGCTGCCGCCCGTCCGGCTCTTTCGCGCGCCGCAGGCGGCACTTTGCTCAAGTCCAGACCTTGCATAAAGGTTTTCACCTGCGAGCGCAGGTGGTCGTATGCCGCACGCGAAGGAGACGGGAAGTATTTCCGGACCAAAAAGGCGCCGATGGCGTCTCCCGAGTCGAGAAATGTCTTCAACGCGGCGCGCGGACTCGATCGGTCCAGCGGCTTCAACACGGCGCGCGGACTCGACTGGACCGGCGGCTTGAGGGCGTGCTGCGGCTCCTGCCCCCAGGCAACCACGGTCAGCAGGCAGCACACCCAGAGAGACAGGAGGAAGCACCGGGCGGCGCCGTTCCACCTTCTCGGGACAAGGCCGGTATTGATTTCGTTGGTGGGAATGGTCAACACGGGAGACTCCTTACTGCCTCCGACAGTTACAACAGCGGGCCGGTCTGCATGTACACGATTTGCATCACTGCGAGTTATCATACCGCTGGTCCGCGACACATCCGCTGCCACGATGCTCGACCATGAAAAATTTTCGAATGAGTCTTTCTGCTCTCTGTGACCTCTGTGTCCTCCGTGGTGAATGCTCCGGATTCTTTGGTTGCGGCTTTGCC
>DATBHE010000134.1:0-31233 GCA_036557605.1 Pseudolabrys sp. | reverse complement strand
CGCCCTCTGCAATCCAGGTGGAGCGGAAATTGCCGCGGCACGAGTGCATGGTGATCGCCATGTCGGCGGGCTTGCCTTCCAATGCGGCGTTTGTCGTCCGCGCGTAAATTTCGGGCAGTCTATCCGGATCATCGCCGCGTGCCTTCGATTGCTCACGCTCCTTTGGGTCGCACATCATCGCCCAGGCGGTGTCGTCAAGCTGCAGATAGCGGCAGCCGGCATCGTAAAAAGCCGTGATCGCAGCTCGCCACGCAGCGGCGATGTCGGCGAAAAACTCGTCGTAGCCCGGATAGGCCTGCTTGCTCACCATTGCGCGGCCTTGACGGAAATGGAACGTGCTCGGCGCCGGAATCGTCATCTTCGGCGTTACGCGGCATTTGCTCTTCAAGAATTTGAAATGCTCGATGTGCACATGATCCTTGAACTTGACTTTGCCGTCGATGCGGATCGCCTCATGCTTGGTCTCGACACCATGGAACTTGATGCCGGTGTCGGTTGCGATTGGTATGACACCTTCCAGGCCGCGGAAGAAATCGAAATGCCACCATGTACGGCGGAATTCGCCGTCGGTCGCGAGCTTGAGGCCGACTTCTTCCTGTTTCCTGACGATCTTCTCGATCTCGCGATCCTCGATCGCCTTTAATGCTGCCGCATCGATTTCACCCTTGGCATGCTTGGCTCGCGCCTCTTTCAATGACGCAGGACGCAGCAGACTGCCAACGTGATCGGCGCGAAACGGCGGCGAGGTGCGTTGAGACATTGGCGCATTGCTCCCTGTATTGCGTTCGTTCCTCCCTTAAAGGCGAGGACTCGTCTTCGTCCGAATTCCCGCTTGCGCGAAAAGAGCGGTTGGTGCCTATCCCCAGATGTCCTTGGCCAGATCAACGACCAGCCTGAGCTTTGCCCACTGCTCTTCTTCGGCGAGCACGTTACCTTCCTCGGTCGATGCGAAGCCGCATTGCGGCGACAGGCAAAGCTGATCAAGCGCAACGAATTTGGTCGCTTCGTCGACGCGCCTCCGTACTTCGTCCCGCGGTTCGAGTCGTCCCGTCTTTGAGGTGATGAGGCCGAGCACCACGCACTTGGTGCCTTTGGGCAGAAAGCGTAACGGTTCAAAGCCGCCGGCGCGGTCGGTGTCGTATTCGAGGAAATAGCCATCATAGTTGCAGTTGCCGAGCAGATTCTGCGCCACTGGTTCGTAGCCGCCCGAGGAAATGAATGTTGAGCGGAAGTTACCGCGGCAGACGTGGGTGGTGATCGTCATGTCGGCGGGTTTCGCCTCTAGTGCCTTATTTATCACCGCGGTGTAGCTGTCCTGCAGATGATCGACGTCGAGGCCGCGCTCGCGAGCTTTCTGCAGCTCTGCCTGCGAGCACAGATAGGCCCAGGCCGTGTCGTCGAACTGCAGATAGCGGCAGCCAGCATCGTAGAACGCGCGCACCGCCTTCTGATACGCGACGGCGAGATCGCCGAAGACGGCGTCGCGGTTCTTATAGGCATCGTTCTTCACTGCATCCGGTTCGAGGCGGAAGTGCATGACGCTCGGCGCAGGAATGGTCATCTTTGGAGTGACCTTCGTATGCGCCTTGAGGAACTTGAAGTGCTCAATCATAGGGTGGTTTGAAAAGCCGATCTTGCCGACGATGCGCAGCGCGCGCGGCTTGGTCTGCACGCCCTGGAACTGAATTCCATGATCGATTTCAAAGACCTCGACGCCGTCAAGCATGCCGAAGAAATCGTAATGCCACCACGAGCGGCGGTATTCGCCGTCGGTCGCAAGCCTCAGGCCGATTTCTTCTTGCTTGGCGATGACCTTTTTGATCTCACGGTCTTCGACCTCCTTGAGTTGGGCAGGCGTGATCTCGCCTTTTTCGCGCTGCAAACGCGCGGTCTTCAGCGGCGCACTTCGTAGGAAACTGCCCACATGGTCGGCGCGGAACGGCGGTTTTTGTTGGGCCATCGGCTCGTTACCTTACTCACTTCAAAGCCCGCGGAATTGATAATTCTTGCGGGACGCGATATTGACCCCGCATTCACACCACCTCTTTCGGCTGGCGTCAATTTCGGACCGCGGCGGTCCAAAACGCTTTGCCCGAGGTTGGCGCAATCACGCAGTCGTCGGCAAAGGAGCGTACGCATGGCCTATAAGAATCTCGAGGAGGCGATCCGAGCCTCCGGCAACATCGTCAAGATGATGCGCAACTCGCAAATCGGCGCCTACGTCTATCCGGTAGTGGCGCCCGAGTTCTCCAACTGGCGTGACGAGCAACGGGCCTGGGCTGAGACCTGTGTGCTGTTCGATCAGACTCATCACATGGTCAACCTGTTCGTCGAAGGACCGGACGCTCTGAAGCTCCTGTCTAATCTCGCCACCAACTCGTTTAAAAATTTCTCGATCGACAAGGCCAAGCAGTTCGCACCGTGCAACTACAATGGCCAGGTGATCGGCGACGGCATCCTGTTTTATCTCGCCGAGAATTCGCTCGTCTTCGTCGGGCGTAATCCGACGGCAAACTGGATCCAATTCAACGCCCAGGCCGGCAAATACAACGTGAAGGTCGAATACGACGACCGCTCACCGTCGCGGCCGATGGGCAAGCCGGTGTTTCGTAAGTTCTACCGCTACCAGATTCAGGGCCCGAATGCGCAGGACGTCATCAAAAAGCTCAATGGTGGCGCGATGCCTGACATCAAATTCTTCAACATGGGTTACATGACGATCGCCGGCCGCAAGGTGCGCGCGTTGCGCCACGGTATGGCGGGCGCGCCGGGTCTCGAGGTTTGGGGCCCCTACGCTGATGGCGACGAGATCCGCGCCGCGATCCTCGAAGCCGGCAAGGATGCTGGCATCGTGCCCGTTGGTTCGCGCGCCTACGCCACCAACACGCTTGAGTCGGGCTGGATTCCTTCACCTGTGCCGGCTGTCTACACCGGCGACAAGATGAAGCCCTATCGCGAATGGTTGCCGGGTACGAGCTACGAGGCTAACGCCTCACTCGGCGGCAGTTTCGTCTCCGACAACATCGAGGACTATTACACGACACCTTTTGAGCTCGGTTATGACGGCTTCACCAAATTCGACCATGACTTCATCGGCAAGGAAGCGCTGCAGGCGATGGAGGGCAAGGTGCACCGCAAGAAGGTGACGTTCGCCTGGGACAACAAGGATGTAGAGAAAGTCTGGGCCTCGCAACTCGCACCCCCCGGAGAAAACTACAAATGGATTGACCTGCCGCTGTCGAACTACGCCTCAAGCTCTTTCGATGCCATCATGAGCGGCGGCAAAGTGGTCGGCGCGTCGATGTTCTCCGGTTACAGCTTCAACGAGCGCAAAATGCTGTCGCTAGGCTTCGTCGAGGAGCCGTATGCCAAGATTGGTACCAAACTGACTCTCGTTTGGGGCGAGGAGAACGGCGGCACCAAGAAAACGACCGTCGAGCGCCACAAGCAAACCGAGATCCGTATCGAGATCGGGCCGACACCCTACGGTCAGCAGGCGCGCGAAACGTATCATCAGGGCTGGCGCTCGGCGGTCAACGCCTGACGTGAATGACTCGTTAGACTTGAAGTGCCACGGCCTAAACCGCGGCACTTGCCGTTTCCGCCGCGGCGCTGGCGTAGCGCGCGGTATCGATCGGTCCGCCGAACGAGAAATAGTGTGGATGAACGTCGCCAAGGTCGCTTGGCGCCGATTTCAGCACTTCGAGAATGTGGTCGGGACCGACATGGCCGATCAGACTGGTCGCAACGCCGGAGGCGAGACCCCGCATCGACGCATTGACGCCACAGCGTTTTGCATAGCGTAACAAAGCTGGCAGGCTTGTCGGGCCTGCCATACCGACTTTAACCGGCAAGGTGATGCCATTGGCCCGCAATTGCTTTAGCCATGCAATGATCTGTTCGCCCGAGAACGAGAATTGGCTGACCAGATGCACGCGAAGCCCCTGGGCGCGCGCAGCCGCGATCTTCTCGTCAAGCGAGGCAGACAGGCGCTCGGGCGGGATGCGCGGATGGCCTTCCGGATAGGCACCGATGCCGATCTCTTCTATACCGGCCTCGCGCAGGCCGCCCTTTTGGATCACGGCCAGCGCATCCGCGAACGTCCCTTGCGTATCGGTGTCACCGCCGATCACCAGCAACTTCCTGACGTCGGCTTCGTCCCGCAGTCGCGACAGCAGACCCTTCAGGTCCGCGACAGTAGGCGTGCGCCGCGCCGCAACGTGGATAACCGGTTCGAGTCCACCCCTGCGCAGTGCCGCCGCGGCGGTGACCAGCTCAGCGGGCCCGAACGTCGGCACGGCGGAAAAATAGACCGACGTTGCCGGCGGCAAGATGCCCGCCAGTGTGGCGATTTCAGCCGTGTTCGGCCGCGTGACCTCGATCGAAAAATTTTTCGTGAACCCGGCGGCCATGCGTGTCAACCGGGTTCACTCGCGCCGACGCGAAATCACGAAGGATTCGTCGTAGAACCACAGACCGCCGTGTTTTTGAAGAACGTCGCGCGTCGCCTCAATATAGCGGCGGTCGCTATTCACATCGGACAGCCTGTCATCCTCGACCTGCGCCACGTAAATCGCCGCGTTCCAGGCCGCCAATAAGGTCGACGTTCCGATCGAAGAAGAAATTTCCGACGGCAATGTGTGCATGTCGTAGCGGAACAGCGAGCGCTGGTCGGAATAGGCATTGAAGTTGAGATCACGGCCGGCTGCACCCAGATCGTGTTTCACTTCCTTGAGCAGATCGTGGCGGTTGTGGATGAACGGATTATCGTGCGGCCACACCTTATGAATGATTTCCATCCCTGGGTCGTGACCGTAAGAATGAATCGCGATCATCCGGCCCCCCGGACCGAGTGCGCGCGCAAGCGGCGCCAACACGCGCTTGGCCTTGAATTCGAGCGTCGCACGGGCACGATAAGGCTGCGAGGCGATGACGAGATCGTAATCTGCAATGGTCCCGCCTGGCTTCGGTACGATCTGGTCGAGCAGAAATTTGTGATCGTTGCGATAGATCACGAGAATGACCGGGCGTTCGTAGACCGGATTGCCGCTCTTTGCGCTGACGCGCGCTTTCCAGCTTTCGGCAAGGAACGGCTCAAGATCGGTAATCTGCTTTTCGAAGCTGTGGGCTGTACTGCCTTCCATCGCCAGCTCTTTCCACACCAGGCTGGTCGCGGCGCTGAGCGACTTGACCGCCAGCCAAGGCGCCTCCGCGTAGGCAAGGTTGGTGAGTACCAGCACCGTCGACGGATGCTCGATGAACCGATCCGCCATCTTGTGCAGTGTCAGGCGGATGTCTTCGAGGCTGATCTCCTTGCCCACGATGTAGAAAGGCGTGGTCGGAAAGCGGTCGTGCATCGAGCGCATCACGCGCGCGAGCACGGTGCCGTCGCCGACACCGGCATCGAACACTCGCACCGCGGGCGGTCGTGGATGGATATTGGCAAGCTCGAGTCCGACGCGCGACGCGACCTCCCATTTCTCCGAGCAAGTGTTCACGAACAGCAGGTACTTCTGCCGGTTGTCGAAGAAACGGAAATTGCGTTGTGGATCCTCACCCGACATACCGGAGGCGACCGGCGGCGCCGTCGGCTTCACAACCGGCAGGACGCCAGGCGGCGTCGGCTCGAACAGAACGCGGCGGCGCGTCGGAGTGCCGTCCGAATTGCGCGCCATGAACGCGCGGATGCGGTCCAGCGTGTCGGTCGTGATGCGGCCGCCATTGCGCAGGCGGCTGGCAAGCTTCCCGTCGTTGACGGCACGACGGCCAAAGGTCGACTCGGCGAGCCCTCGCGAGCGACAGAATTCGCTGATCTCCTGGAGAATTTGTTCGTTCATGGCGTGCGTTTCCTCAACGGCTCTCGATGGCCGCTAGGACCAAAGCCAATCAACTCTAGCCCCCATCGTCAACTATAAATATGATGTTGGGAAAGATGGGCAAGGTGGGTGGGCAAAATGCCCACCGCTAAAATGAGCTTATATTATTGCAAAAAAGACCAGTTTTTGGCCAGCTATGGAACGGCGCTCCCTTTGAGGTGGGCAGCTATCCACGCTATCGGTCCTTTGATTGGGCTATCGTGGGCGGCGAGCGATCAAGGCAAATGGCCACAGAAGGCAGATGGCGTCCATCAAATATCGAAGAAGACCGTCTCGTTCTCGCCCTGCACGCGAATGTCGAACCGGTAAACCGGCATCTCTCCAGTCATCTCCTTGTGGGCAACGAGCGTCCCACGGCGGTCAGCCGGAACCAGTGTCAGGATGGGATCATTCGCATTCGAGGCCTCGTCGGAAAAATAGAGGCGCGTATAGATCTGCCGCAGCATGCCACGCGAAAAAATGCAGAACACGATGTGCGGCGCCTGCGCCTTGCCGTTGGGCCCTGGCACCGATCCCGGTTTGACGGTGTCGAAGCTGTAGATGCCGCTCTTGTCGGTCGCTGTGCGGCCGAAACCCATGAACCTGGTGTTCGGGCGCGCCCGGCCATCCGCCGGATGTGCATAACGACCCTGCGCATCAGCCTGCCAAACTTCGATCATCGCGTCATTGATCGGCATGCCGTCACCATCAAGCACGCAGCCCTCGATGCGAATCTTGGTGCCGGTCGCATCGGAGGTCACCAGATTGGCGCCGGCGGTTTCTTTCCAGTCGTAGATATCGCTTGGTTTCCAGTCGCAACGGCTGTGCGGAGCGAGCCCATAGGCAAAGAACGGGCCGACAGTCTGTGAGGGGGTTATTTCCGACATTTAGCTTTTTCCTTCGCGCGTGATCTCGATCCAGCAGGATCGCGCGTTAGTGTTTGTCCGTATCCTGAGGTGTGGCTTCGCGGCCGCGTAGCACGATATCGAAGCGGAAGCAGAGCGCCCAATCGGGAATGGTGTTCTCCAGGTCGAAATGCGACACCATGCGCTGGCGCGCCTTTTCGTCGGTCACCGAATTGAAGATCGGATCAAACGGGAATAGCGGATCACCCGGGAAGTACATCTGGGTGACAAGCCGCGACAGGAACGAGTGGCCGAACACCGAAAAATGGATGTGGTTGGGCCGCCAGGCATTGTGGTGGTTGCCCCAAGGATAGGCGCCCGGCTTCACGGTGATGAAGCGGTAATAGCCTTTCTTGTCGGTGATGGTCCGTCCAGCTCCGGTGAAATTCGGATCGAGCGGAGCGGGATGCTGGTCGACATTGTGCACATAGCGGCCGCAGGCGTTCGCCTGCCAGATTTCCACCAGCGTGTCCGGGACCGGACGCTTGTCTTCATCCAGCACATGACCATGCACGATGATGCGCTCGCCCAGTGGCTCACCTTTGTGCTGTTTGGTTAGATCGGCATCTCCTTCCTGAACCGCGTCGTGCCCATAGACCGGGCCTGTCAGCTCCGACAACGTGTGCGGCACGATGATCAGCGGCTTCGACGGCGACCGCTTGACCGTGCTGCGATAGCCGGGACTGAGATGCTTCGGAAATACATCGAGGCTTTCTTTCGGAAAAACGAGCGTCATTCTTATTATCCCTATTATTCTCTTAGCTGACCCGTTCGAGAGCCATTGATACGCCTTGACCGACGCCCACGCACATCGTGGCGAGCGCCAGTTTTCCGCCCCTCTCTTCCAATCCATGCGCGGCAGTCAGAGCGAGACGAGCGCCTGACATGCCGAGCGGATGGCCAAGCGCGATTGCCCCGCCATACGGGTTGACGTGCTCGGCATCATCGGCAAGCCCAAGCTGCCTTAGACAGGCTAGCGACTGTGAGGCGAAGGCTTCGTTGATCTCGATCAAATTATAGTCGCCAATTTTATGC
Organism: Pseudolabrys sp.; assembly: GCA_036557605.1. GTDB lineage: Bacteria > Pseudomonadota > Alphaproteobacteria > Rhizobiales > Xanthobacteraceae > Pseudolabrys. The sequence goes on along the minus strand of DATBHE010000134.1, from coordinate 23,438 downwards.
TGGAGGCGGGCCATCAGCTTTTGTGTGGCGGGGACCGGCCCAATACCCATAATACGCGGTGGCACCGCGGCCGACGCCATGCCGAGAATGCGCACGCGCGGTTTGAGACCATGCGCCTTAACCGCCGCCTCCGAGGCGATGATCATGGCGGCCGCCCCGTCATTCACGCCCGACGCGTTGCCCGCCGTCACTGTTCCAGGGTTACGGAACGGCGTCTTCAACTTTGCGAGTTGCTCAGGCGTCGTATCGGGACGTGGATGTTCGTCTTTGTCGACCTTTACTGGGCCTGCTTTGCCACCGGGTACGTCCACCGCGACGATTTCCTTGGCGAAATAGCCCGAGACGATCGCCTTTCCAGTTCGCCGTTGCGAGCGCAACGCGAACGCATCCTGGTCGGCACGGGTGACCTGAAATTCCTCGGCAACGTTCTCGCCGGTTTCCGGCATGGAATCGACGCCATATTGCTGTTTCATCAGAGGATTGATGAATCGCCAGCCGATCGTCGTATCGAAAATCTCGGCACTTCGGGAGAATGCTTCCTGTGCTTTTGCCTGAACGAAAGGTGCGCGCGTCATCGACTCGACGCCGCCCGCAATTGCAAAATCCATCTCGCCGGCGCGGATTGCCCGCGCCGCGGTGCCGACCGCCTCGAGGCCGGATGCACATAGCCGATTTAAGGTCACCCCCGGCACGCTGTCGGGGAGCCCGGCGAGCAAGAGCGCCATGCGCGCGACGTTGCGATTATCTTCGCCGGCCTGGTTGGCGCAGCCGTAATAGACCTCCTCAAGCTTTGCCCAATCGACCTTTGGATTGCGCGCCATCAGCGCCTTAATCGGAACGGCGGCAAGATCGTCAGTGCGCACCTTGGCAAGCGCGCCGCCATAGCGCCCGATCGGCGTACGGATCGCATCACAAATAAAGACGTCACGCGCCATTATGCGGCCTCTTGCGCACGTTTTGTGCGTGCCTGCAAATCGCGCAGCACGTCGAGTTCCCGATTCGTGGGCGCCGGTGTTTCCGCCACCTTCGCCACATAGGACACCTTCCAGCCAGTATTGTCCTGAATCTGCTCGCGCGTAACGCCCGGATGAATAGAAACGACGGTCATTTCTTTCGTCGACGGATCTGGCTCGAGAATGGCCAGGTCAGTGATCAGCCTGGTCGGACCTTTCGTCTTCACGCCAAGCTTGCTGCGGCTGTCGCCGCCCGACACATGACCGATTGAGGTGACGAAATCGAGCTTGTCGACGAAGCTGCGCTTGCCTTGCGTCATGATAATAAAGATCTCGCCGCATGAGGTCGCGATCTCCGGTGCACCACCACCACCAGGCAATCGGACTTTCGGCTTGTCATAGGGACCGACCACCGTGGTGTTAAGATTGGCAAACTTGTCGATCTGGGCACCGCCAAGAAAGCCGACCTTGATACGTCCACCCTGGAGCCAGTAACGGAACATTTCCGGCACCGAAACGGTGGTGATTGCTGTCTCACACAATTCACCGTCACCGATCGAGAGGGGCAGGATTTTCGGCTTGGTCGCAAGCGTGCCCGACTCATAGATGAGCGTGATATTCGGCGCGTGCGTTAGCCGCGCAAGATTTGCCGCCGTCGATGGCATGCCGATGCCGACAAAACAAACGTCGTCATCTTTCAACGCGCGGGCCGCGGCGATCGTCATCATTTCGTTCGGCGCATAATCGGCCATGGTGTTTACTCCGCCGCCGTCCGGAATTTGCGCACGTGTTGCGCGAAGACCTCGGGTCCCTTGGTCAGCACGTTTTCTTTCATCCAGGCAAGAAACGAGTCGCGCTCACGAGAGATCGCGTCCCACTCCTTGTAGAAGCTGTTGGTGCGTGGATAGTAGCCCTGCGCGTACGACGGAAAAGCGCCGCCAGGCACTTCAGCAATGTGACCGACCGTCCAGTGTGGCAATACGACGGCGTTGAGGCTGCGCTCGGGTAGTTCGTCCACGATCTCTTCGACCGTCACCACTGAGCGCTTGGAAGCAAGCACGGCTTCCTTCTGTACGCCGAGTACGCCTTCGATCATGACATTCCCGGCTTTGTCGGCGCGCTGCGCATGGATGACGGCGACGTCAGGCCGATGCGCGGGCACGGCGGCAAGTTCCTCTCCGGTGAAGGGGCATGTCACGCGCTTGATCCTGGAATTGACTTTCGGCAGATCGCCGCCGATGTAGCCGCGGAAAATCGCACACGGCAGCCCGGCCGCACCGGCCTCATATGCGTTTGCCATCGCGGCATGTGAATGCTCTTCCAGCTCAAGCCCGTGCGGCCATCCATTTTCGACTGCGTCGCGAAGCCGATGCAGTGATCCGACGCCCGGGTTCCCTCCCCAGGAAAAGACAAGCTTTGTCACGCAACCCATCCCGATCAACTGGTCGTAGACGAGATCGGGTGTCATTCGGATTAGCGTCAGGTTTTTGCGGCCCTGGCGAATGATCTCGTGACCGGCAGCGTGAGGGATAAGGTGCGTGAAGCCTTCCAGCGCAACGGTGTCGCCGTCGTGAATAGTGGAATTGATGGCTTCGGCGAGCGAGCTAATACGCGCCATGAAGACTGGATCCTGGTTGCGTCCCGTATTTACGGCTGGCCACCGACAGGGTCAAATGGCCGCCGGCTAAAGTTGGGACTCCAACGGATTGCTGTCATGCTGGGAAAGCAACCCATTTTCACGGTTTCCGCAGAGCTCGAGGGCATCACTTCTCTGGGTCGCACACCTTATGGCGAGCGGCGTGTTATAGGCATCCTCGGCGGCAGCGTGCGCGGGCCAAAGCTTAATGGGCGAATTCTTCCGGGCGGCGCAGATTGGCAGATCATCCGCACAGACGGCACTGCCGATATCAAGGCCCGGTACATCATCGAAACTGATGACGGCGGGCGCATCATGGTCACCAGTGAAGGTCTCCGGCACGGGCCGCCTGAGGTAATGGAGCGGCTGGCGCGGGGCGACAATGTCGATCCTGCTCTTTATTATTTCCGGACCGTGATGCGGTTCGAGACTTCCGATCCCAAAAACGATTGGCTCAACCGAATCCTGGGCCTGGCGCGCGGCCAGCGCGAAGCACGCGCTGTGCGTCTCGATGTTTACGAGGTGGAGTAATAATGGCGGAGCGTCTTGCGGTCAGGCTACCAGCCTCCCTCATTGCCGAACGGCAGGGTGCCGTCGCCATTCTGCGGCTTAACAGGCCGCAGAAGCGTAATGCGCTCAACGATGAGCTTATTATCGGAATTGAGCAGTTTTTTACGTCATTGCCCGACGGCATCGGGGCCGTTCTGATCACCGGAGAAGGCGAGCATTTCTCCGCAGGTCTCGATCTCTCTGAACTGGAGGAGCGCGACGTTACACAAGGAATCGCGCATTCCAACCTCTGGCACAGAGCGTTCGAGAAAATTCAATTCGGTAAAGTCCCTGCCGTGGCTGTTTTGCACGGCGCGGTGGTCGGCGGAGGTCTTGAGCTTGCTGCCGCGACGCACGTACGCATCGCCGAGCGATCGGCGTATTACGCGCTGCCCGAAGGCAGCCGTGGCATTTACGTCGGGGGTGGCGGTTCGGTTCGGCTGCCTCGGCTGATCGGTGTCGCGCGAATGATGGATATGATGCTGACGGGCCGCACGTATTCGGCCGAAGAAGGTCAGGACATCGGACTGACCACATATCTGATCGACCCGGGCAAGGGCTTTGCAAAAGGCCTCGAACTCGCGCAACGCATCGCCGGTAACGCGGCGTTGACAAATTTCGCGGTGATGCACGCCCTGCCCCGTATTGCCGAAATGAATCCTCAGAGCGGATATGCCGTGGAGGCGCTTATGGCGGCGATCGCACAGGCGGATCCCGAGGCAAAAGCGCGCCTGAAGGATTTTCTCGAGAAGCGCGCACCAAAGACCACGCGCAACTAGGTGGGGCTCCGCACGCCGATGGCGAGTGCACTGTCAGAGGTCACGACTCCCGCTGCCGCGCCATTGCGATCGGTCCGGCTCGGCAGGCTCGATGTCGTCCTTGAGAAACGCGCCGATGGCGTCATGCACATCCGCGCGGCGCAGCCGCTTGGTAAATACCACCGCAAGCTGAGTGACGCGCTCGAGCATTGGGCGACAGCTGCGCCCGAACGGACATTTCTTGCTCAGCGCGACCCGCAGGGAAACTGGCGCAAACTCAGCTATGCAGAAGTTCTCTCGAACGTGCGCCGAATTGGCGCAGCGCTGCTGCGGCGCGGACTGTCTCCCGATAAACCTATCGTTGTGCTCTCCGGCAACGATATCGAGCACGCGCTGCTCGGGCTTGCCGCCACTTATGTCGGCATTCCCTACGCGCCGATCTCGCCTGCCTATTCGCTGATGTCGAACGACTTCGGCAAGCTGCGAATGATTATTGACCTGCTGACGCCTGGCCTCGTTTTCGTGAATGACGGCGGGCTATTTGCCCGTGCCCTTTACGCGACGTTGCCCGACGAAATCGAATTGGCCGTCGCGCGCAATCCATTGGGTGACCGAAAGACGACATTGTTCTCGGATCTTCTCGGCATCGAGGATGACACCGGCGTGGCCGTGGCACAGGCAGCAGTTACGCCCGATACGATCGTCAAGTTCCTGTTCACGTCAGGTTCCACCGGAAGCCCCAAGGCCGTCATCAATACGCATCGTATGCTGTGCTCGAATCAGGCGATGCTCGCTTCCGGCTTCGCTTTCGTCGAAGACGAACCACCGGTCGTGGTCGACTGGCTGCCATGGAGCCATACCTTTGGCAGCAACCATAATTTCAATATGGTGCTGACGTGTGGCGGCTCCCTCTACATCGATGAGGGCAATCCGACGCCTCCGGGCGTGCCCAAAACTGTCCGGAATTTGCGCGAGATCGCTCCAACCATCTATTTCAATGTCCCGAAGGGTTACGAGGCCTTGATCTCTCACTTTCGTGCCGATGAGACATTGCGCCGCAATTTTTTCAGCCGGCTGAAGGTTTTGTTCTACGCCGGCGCCGGCCTGAACCAGACGACGTGGGACGAGCTCACACGACTCGCGGTAGAGACGACAGGTGAGCGCATCATTTTCCTGTCCTCGCTCGGCTCGACGGAAACCTCGCCGCTTGCGCTTGCGTGCTCATGGGATTTTGACCGGCCCGGCAATATTGGCGTGCCAACACCGGGCGTCGAGCTCAAGCTGGTGCCGAACGAAGGCAAGCTGGAGGCGCGGCTGCGCGGCCCACATATTACTCCCGGATATTGGCGACAGGACGATCTGACGCGCGACGCATTCGATGAGGAGGGCTTTTACAAGATCGGCGACGCACTGAAGTTCGTCGACCCCGACGATCCAGGCAAGGGACTGCTGTTCGACGGCCGCATCGCCGAGGATTTTAAGCTTTCGACGGGCACGTGGGTCAGCGTCGGTCCGTTGCGCGCTCGTTTCATCGATCATTTTGCGCCCTACGTTCGCGACGTTGTTTTTGCCGGCGCCGATCGCGACTTTATTGCCGCGCTTGTTTTCCCCGATATCGAGGCGTGCAGGAAACTTGGCGGCCTGGGCCCAGACGTATCAGCATCCGATATCGTCGGCGCGCCGGGCGTGCGTCAGAAATTCGCCGAGCTGCTGAAAAAGCTGGCGGGCCTCAGCCAGGGATCTTCAACACGCGTCACCCGTGCAATCCTGATGGCCGAGTTGCCGTCCATGGACAAGAGCGAGATGACCGACAAGGGATCGATCAACCAGCGCGCCGTCCTGCGAAATCGCGCGCCGCTGGTGGACGAGATCTACGGTACCCCTTTATCCTCTCGGGTCATCGTCGCCGGGGAAGACCGCTGATGGAAATAAAAGGACAAGCAGCAATCGTCACCGGCGGCGCCTCAGGTTTGGGCGCCGCGACCGCGCGGGCTTTAGCCGCGTCCGGCGCCAAGGTCGCGATCGTCGACGTCAACGAAAAAGTAGCCGGGGAAGTTGCCGCGGACGTGAAAGGCGTGGCTATTGCCTGCGATGTCGCCGACAGCGCAAGCGGCGAAGCGGCGGTCAAGAAAGCCGCCGCGGCCCACGGTCCCGCCCGCATCCTTGTCAATTGCGCGGGTGTCGGCCCTGCCAAGCGCATCGTCGGTCGGGATGGGCCGATGCCGCTCGCCGACTACGAGCGTGTCATTCGCATCAACCTCATCGGCACTTTCAACATGATGCGGCTTGTCGCCGCTGCCATGCAGAATACCGACCCGCTGCCGGGGGGCGAACGCGGCGTCATCGTTTCCACGGCGTCGGTCGCGGCGTTCGAAGGGCAGATCGGCCAATCGGCTTATTCATCATCCAAAGGCGGCGTTGCCGCACTGACGATGCCGGCGGCGCGCGAATTCGCGCAATTTGGCATTCGCGTGCTCGCCATCGCCCCTGGAATCTTTGGAACCCCGATGTTGCGTGCGCTACCGCAGGAAGCGCAGGATTCGCTGGGTGCCTCGGTCCCCTTTCCCAAGCGGCTCGGCGAGCCGCGCGAGTTTGCGGCGCTCGTGCTTCATTGCATTCACAATGCTTATCTGAATGGCGAGGTGATCCGCCTCGACGGCGCGTTGCGCATGGCGCCGCGCTGACGCGAGGTCACGGTGACAGCATCCAGCAATACCCGCACGGTACGGATCGAATGGGGCGACTGCGATCCCGCCGGAATCATCTTCTATCCGCGCTACTTCGAGATCTTCGATGCGTCGACCGCGTTGCTGTTCGAGCGCAGGCTCGGAATGACCAAATTCGAAATGCTCAAGGGACTCGAATTCGGTGGTTTCCCGCTCGTCCGCACGCGGGCCCGCTTTCTCAAGCCGACGCGGTTCGGGGATGATGTGACAGTCAAGAGCACCATCTCATTCGGCCATTCCAGTTTCGACGTGGAGCACCAACTGAGCCTGGACGGCAACATCTGCGTCGAATGCTCCGAAAAGCGCGTGTGGGTGATGCGTGACGCAAACGGCCGGCTCAAGTCACATCCGGTGCCGGCCGACGTGCGGGAAAAGTTCCAGGGATAATTTCCGGCGAGCCTAGCCTAGCTCCGCCGCGATCTTCTTCAGAATCTGAATGAACCGGTTGCGGTCGCGCTCGCCAATCAGCCGGTCGAGATTTCGCTCATGCCGCCGCGCGCAACGCGTCAACATTGTAAGCACCTTCTTTCCGGAAGGCGTAAGATTCAGCCGGTAGGTGCGCCTGTCACTGTCCATGCGTTTGCGCTCGACCAGCCCGCGCTTCACCAGATCCTCGACTACCGGCGTAAGGCTGGACTTGTCACGTCCGTTGGCGAGCGACAACTCCGTTTGGCTGATGCCGGGATTACGCGCGATCAATGTCAGAGTGGCGAACCGGCCAGGGCTTTCCCCGATCTCCTGCGAAAGGTGAGAGAACGCCTGGAAAGCAGCCTCCTGCGCCATACGAAGGTTGAAGCCCACCCAGTGTGCGAGTGGACCAAAATTGACCGATAGGCCAATGGCTTCACCATTCCTGCCACGCCGGCGCCCGCCTGTGCCGTTTGTGCGGCTTGAGCCGTTCGTTCCGTGCACCACGTCGATCCTTTCAACGGCCTGCATTTAGTTGGGTGTCAAACTATACACTTTACAACGTTGCTGGCATTCGGCTGAATATTGCAAAAAGTTGGCGGCTTAACCAACACCCAACCCTCAAGGGAGGAATCCATGAAACTCCGTTTCGCCGGATGTGTCTATGCTGCCGCCTTGCTGATCGGTGGCGCGACCGGCGCGCTCGCACAAGACAAGACGTTCGAACTCAAATTGTCGCATTGGGTGCCGCCGTCGCATCCGCTGCAGAAGGCGTTAGAGGACTGGGGCGCTTCCGTCGAAAAAGATTCCGGTGGCACGATCAAGTACAAGGTTTACCCGGCGCAGCAGCTCGGCAAAGCGTTCGATCACTACGACATGGCGCGCGATGGCATCGCCGATCTCACTTACATCAATCCGGGCTATCAGCCCGGGCGTTTCCCGATCATCGGTGCCGGTGAGTTGCCGTTTCTCATGACGACCGCCAAAGGCGGCACGCAGGCGCTCGACGCCTGGTACCGCAAATACGCCGACAAGGAGATGAAGGACGTCAAGTTCTGCCTCGCTTTCGTGCATGACCCCGGGGCGTTCCATTCCCGCTCGAAGAAGATCCTCGTTCCCGGCGACATCAAGGGCATGAAGATCCGCCCGGCGCACGCAACCATGGCGACGTTCGTCACTATGCTCGGAGGCACCAACGTGCAGGCTGCCGCACCGGAAGTGCGCGACGTCATTGAAAAGGGCGTGGCGGACGCGGTGACCTTTCCCTGGGGTTCGGTTCCTCTGTTCGGAATTGACAAGGTAACCAAGTATCACCTCGACATGCCGCTTTACGTCACGACGTTCGCCTTCGTCTTCAACAAGGCGAAATACGATGCAATGTCGGCGTCGCAGAAAAAGGTGATCGACAACCACTGCACGCCGGAATGGGCGCTGAAAGTGGCGTCACCATGGGCCGATTTCGAGCATGCTGGCATCGCGAAGATCAAGGCCGAAGCCGGCCACGAGGTCTACGAACCGAGCGCCGCACAGGTCGCGGAGTGGAAGAAGGCATCCGAGCCGCTGGCAAAGACCTGGGCCGACAACGTCAAGAAAACCGGCGGCGATCCGGACACCATCATGAAGGAACTCAAGGCGCAGCTCGAGAAAGACAAAGCAGCGTACTGACCTTCCATCGCGACGTTCACACCTAAACGCGGTGGCGGCGCTTGCCGCCGCCACCCTAATTTTAAGCGCACCGCGAGGAATCCACCGTGAATCGTGTCTACATGGATCGTTTCATCGACACGATCGAATGGGTCGCAGCGTTTTTTGTCGGCATCGTCGCCGCCAACATTTTCCTCCAGGTCCTACTTCGCAATCTGTTCACGTATTCGATTCCAGATTCCTACGACTTCGGACGCCTGATGCTCGGCATCCTGATTTTCTGGGGCATCGCCGCCACGTCCTACCGCGGCACGCACATCACGGTCGACCTCGTATGGGGCAATGTTGGACCGCGCTATCAGCGGATGATCGACGTTTTCGCGACGCTGGTGCTCCTGTTCGTCGTAACGGTGCAGACCTACACGCTGTTCGACAAGGTCATGACCACGCGCAGCGACAACGTGCTCACTTTCGACCTGCGCCTGCCGACCTGGCCATTCTTCATGCTCGCCTGGCTTGGCGATGTTTCCGCTGTGCTGCTGATCGCAGTGCGGACATATCGCCTCATCTTTCATCCCGACTACATGGTCGACCCCGCCGTGGGGAAAGAGATCAAGCCGGTCGAGTAATAATGAGCACCGACGCCGTCGCCATTCTCGGATTCATTGCGTTGTTTGCGCTCATGCTCCTGCGCGTGCCGGTCGGCATGGCGATGGGCCTCGTCGGGATTTCAGGATTCAGCTACCTCGTCGGCGGTGCGCCCGCACTCAAGCTGGTCGGTCAGACCTCGATGCGCACGGTCACCGACTATACGTTTGGCGTCATCCCGATGTTCCTGTTGATGGGCGCTTTCGTCACCAGCTCCGGCATGAGCCGCGAGCTTTTCCGCACCGCCAATAATTTCGTCGGCCATCTTCGCGGCGGTCTCGGGATTGCCACGGTCGCTGCCTGTGGCGGATTTGCCGCGATCTGCGGCAGCTCGGTCGCAACCGCGGCCACGTTTTCCACCGTCGCCTACCCGGAAATGCGCCGTTACGGCTACCCGCAGAGCTTTGCCACCGGTGTGATCGCGGCCGGCGGCACTCTCGGCGCCATGCTGCCACCCTCAACCGTGCTTGCGGTCTACGGCATCATCACCGAGCAGGACATCGGCAAGCTGTTCATCGCCGGCATTATTCCCGGCCTGCTGGCGATCTGCATGTACATGATCACGATCGCCATTATCGGCTGGGCCAGGCCCGGTTTTCTTCCCGAGGGGAAACCCACCTCCTGGAACGAACGTCTCGCGAGCCTGAAAGACATCTGGGCGCCGCTTCTGCTGTTCATCTTCGTGATCGGAGGACTTTACGGACTGCCATTTCTGCCGCGATTCACGCCGACCGAGGCCGGCGGCGTCGGCGCCAGCGGTGCATTTCTTATTGGCGTGCTGAGCGGGCGGCTCAACAAGGACGGCATATTGACGTCGCTGCTGCAGGCGACTCGCACCGCCGCCGCGGTATTCACGGTGCTGATCGGCGCGCTGCTGTTTGGCTACTTCCTTACCATCACCCAGACGCCGCAAAAGGTGACCGAGTTCCTCACCGCGCTTGGATTGGGAAAATACGGCGTGCTCGCGCTCATCATGCTGATGTACCTGCTGCTTGGCTGCCTGATGGACGCGATGGCGATGATCATTCTCACCATCCCCATCATTTTCCCGGTCATTACCCACCTCGGCTTTGATCCGATCTGGTTCGGCGTCATCATCGTGATGACAGTCGAGCTCGGCCTGATCCATCCACCGGTCGGAATGAACGTGTTCGTGATAAAAAGCGTGATCAAGGACGTAAGCTTTACGACCATCTTCAAGGGCGTCATCCCGTTTATCATTACCGACTTGATTCGCCTGGTGATTTTGATCGCATTCCCCATCCTCGCTTTGTGGCTGCCCTCCCACATGTAGGTGAGCCGTGCTATATAGTTTGGGTCCCAACTATCTCGCCAAGGCCTGAGAATGGAACGTTCGTTCAAGAAGGAAGTGCAGGCGCTCAAGCTCGGTGACGGGCAAACCTTCCATGGCGAAGGCATTCTCGCGGTTACCAAGGCGCTGCTGCAATCCGGCGTCTCCTATGTCGGCGGCTATCAGGGCGCTCCGGTGTCGCATCTGCTCGACGTTCTGGTCGATGCGGAAGACATCATGTCCGAACTCGGCGTGCATCTTGAGACGTGCTCGAACGAAGCGTCGGCTGCCGCGATGCTGGGCGCTTCCATCAATTACCCGTTGCGCGGCGCAGTGACCTGGAAGTCGATTGTCGGTACCAACGTCGCCGCCGACGCGCTGTCCAATCTCGCCTCTCCCGGCGTCATCGGCGGCGCCATGATCATTCTCGGCGAGGACTATGGCGAAGGCGCGAGCGTCATCCAGGAACGCTCCTATGCCTATGCGCTGAAATCGTCGATGTGGCTGCTCGATCCGCGTCCCGATCTTCCCTCGATCGTTCGCACAGTCGAGAAAGGATTCGAACTATCCGAGGCAAGCCACGCGCCGGTCATGCTGGAGCTGCGCATCCGTGCCTGCCATGCGACCGGCGCCTTCGCAGCGAAAAATAATCGCAAGGGCGTGGTGTCCGGCATCGACAAGCTGGCCGGTCCTCCGCGCTTCGAATATGGGCGGCTCGCGCATCCGCCTGTGATCTTTACGCAGGAGCGCCTGAAGGTCGAAGAGCGGCTGCCGGCCGCGCGGGCCTTCATCCGCGAGCACAAACTCAACGAGACAATCGCCGGCGACCTGAGCGAGGTCGGCATCATCGTCATGGGCGGGCTCACCAACAGCGTGCTGCGTGCGCTCGAGCGAATGGGACTTGCCGACGTGTTCGGCGCCTCCCGCATTCCGATGCTCGTGCTCAACGTCGTCTATCCGCTGGTCCCGGAAGAGCTGCGCGCGTTCTGCGCCGGCAAGAACGCCGTGCTGGTGGTCGAAGAAGGCTATCCCGACTATATCGAGCAGGCGGTGAACGTCGAATTGCGGCGGGCGGACATCAACACGCGCGTACTCGGCAAAGGGCTACTGCCGAATGCCGGAGAATATGCTTCGGATGTGCTGCTTGAAGGGCTCGCGGCGTTTCTGCAGCAAACAAGGCCGAAAGGCATCGACGCCGATGCCATCGCAAAATCTGCGCGCGGTCTGATCGCACACAAGGCAGCTGCTGCGGCCGCACTCGGTCCACTGCCCCCTCGCCCACCGGCGTTCTGCACCGGATGTCCGGAGCGGCCGGTCTTTTCAGCGATCAAGCTGATGCAGCGCGAGCTTGGTCCGACCCATATCAGCGCCGATATCGGCTGCCACTCCTTTGCGACGTTCGCACCGTTCTCGCTCGGCAACTCCATCCTCGGCTACGGCATGTCGCTCGCAAGTGCCGCAGCAGTTACGCCCAACATGGAAAAACGCCCGATCGCGGTGATGGGCGACGGCGGCTTCTGGCACAACGGCCTGATCACCGGCGTCGCATCCAACCTTTTCAACAAAGGCGATGGTGTCCTGATCGTGATGCAGAACGGCTACGCGTCGGCGACCGGCCAGCAGTACATCCCGTCAAGCGCCGCCAGCAAGGAAGGCCCGGCGCCGGGCATGGGCATCGAACAGACGCTGCGCGCGATGGGTGTGAAATGGCTGCGCACGGTACGGACCTACAGCGTCGGCACGATGGTGAAGACGCTGAAGGAGGCGATGAAAACCGCCGAGCGCGGCCTGAAAGTCATCATCGCGGACGGCGAGTGCCAGCTCGCGCGCCAGCGCCGCGTGCGCGCCGAAGATGCCGAGAAGCTCAAGCGCGGCGAACGCGTCACACGCGCGCGCTATGGCGTCGACGACGAAATCTGCACGGGCGACCATTCGTGCATCCGCCTGTCGGGCTGCCCATCGCTGACAGTGAAGCCCTCGCCCGATCCGTTGCGGACGGATCCGGTGGCGACCGTGATCGACTCCTGCGTTGGCTGTGGACTATGCGGTGAGGTCGCACACGCCGCGGTGTTGTGCCCCTCGTTCTACCGCGCGGAGATCGTTCGCAATCCGACCTGGCGTGACCGGTTCGTGCACCGCGTGCGGCAGAAGGTCATCGGCTGGCTCGGCGGTTACAGCGGCGAGATTACGGCATGAACGCAACGCGCCCGATAACGATGCTGATCGCAGCGCTTGGCGGTGAAGGCGGCGGCGTGCTGACGCAATGGATCGTGGCGGCCGCGTCCGACGCCGGCTTCCCGGTACAGAGCACTTCCATACCCGGCGTCGCCCAGCGAACCGGCGCCACGACATACTACGTCGAAATTTTGCCGACCAGGCTCGCTGATCTGGACGGTAAGCGGCCCGTCCTCGCACTGACTCCCGGCGTCGGCGACATCGACATCGCGGTGGCGAGCGAATTGCTGGAGGCCGGCCGCACGATTGCAAACGGCTTTGTCACCCCGGATCGCACGCATGTCATCAGCTCGCTGAGCCGCTTCTATGCGATGGATGAAAAGATCGCCATGGGCGACGGCCGTTTCGACCAAGACAAGCTTATCAAAATCATCAACGAGCATGCGAAGGACGCGCTCCTCATCGATATGGATGCGCTGGCCAGGAAAGCCGGCTCGATCGTCAATGCGGTGATGCTCGGGGCAATTGCCGGCTGCCGACGCCTGCCGCTCACCGTCGAGCAGTTCGAGGCGGCCATTCGCGTGGATGGCAAGGCGGTTGACAGCAACCTGAAAGGATTTCGCGCGGGATACGAGGCCGCCCGCGCGAAGTTGTCGCCCGCGAGATCCCCCGAGAATAAGAAGAAGGCTGCCGCAACGCCTGCACTTGTCGAGCACGAAGTGGCGCGAACATTTCCCGCCGTGGCTCAGGCGACGGGACTTGAAGGCGTGCGTCGCCTTATCAACTATCAGAATGTCGCCTATGGACGGCTTTATCTCGATCGTTTGAGGCCAATCATCGATGACGACAGGACGAGCGGCGCGCAAGGCAAGCTGCTCAAGGAGGCCGCGCGCCATCTCGCTGTTCGAATGTCGTACGAGGACGTGGTGCGCGTGGCGCAAGCCAAGATCGCGCCCGCCCGCATGCAGCGCATCGTGCGCGACGAACTGCGGGTAAGTGGTGAGCCTTACGCCATTCACGATTTTCTCAAACCGGGCATAGAGGAACTTTGTCAGCTGCTGCCATCATTCCTGGCACGGCCGATTCTCGCCTTGGCAGAACGCAAAGGCTGGCTCGGCCGTGTCTATTTCGGGATGGAGATCAATTCGGCCTCGATCAGCGGCTATCTGCGATTTTGGATGCTGGCAAAGTTGAAGCCGCTGCGGCCCTATGGCTATCGCTACAAACAGGAGCAACAGCAGATCGCCGACTGGCTGCGGCTGATCCGGGAGGCCACAAAACACTCTGCCGAGCTGGCAATGGAAGTCATCGAATGCGCACGCCTGATCAAAGGTTATGGCGACACGCATGCGCGCGGACTTTCGAACTATCGAGAAATCGAGGCGCGCATTATCCGGCCGGCGCTGGCAGGTCAGATCCCGGTTTCAAGAGCAGCCGATGCCGTTGCCAGTGCGCGCGCAGCTGCTCTCGTCGACCCCGAAGGCGAGAGCCTCGCCAGATGCCTCTCCGAGATCGATGGCCAACTCGCCATGCGAATAGCGGCCGAATAGGTGCAAGGCTGAGCTGCGCGGAGCTCCGTTGTCAGTCAACCCTCGGTCGAGTAAAACCGGCCCCGCAAAACAAATGATAATGACGTCCGCGCAACGGGACGTTTGAGGGGCGGAAATGGCCGCGACACCAACGGGACAACGGCCGACGATTGCCGCCGAAGCTTTCCTGCGTGCGCTTGCCGACCACGGCACGGACTACTTTTTCGTCAATCCGGGCACCGACTTTCCACCGATCGTCGAAGCATTCAGCCGCGCCAAAAAGACCAATGCCAAAGTGCCGAAACCCATTCTGGTCCCGCATGAGAATCTTGCGGTCGGGATGGCGCACGGCGCCTATATGATGACGGGCCGGCCGCAGGCCGTGATGGTGCACGTCAATGTAGGCACCGCGAATACGATCAACAACTTGACGAATTTGTCGCGCGACCGCGTCCCGCTCATCCTGGCCGCCGGGCGCACGCCGATCACCGAAAAAGGCTCATTCGGCTCGCGTTCGCGCCCGATCCACTGGGCACAGGAAATGTTCGATCAGGCCGGCATGGTGCGCGAGCTCGTTAAGTGGGACTACGAACTGCGCGTGCCGGGACAGATCGGCGATGTCGTGTCGCGCGGCGTCGAGGTCGCCATGGCGCATCCGCGCGGACCGGTTTACCTGGTGCTCCCACGCGAGCCTCTCGCGGCCGCCTTGCCGGAGCCGGTGGGCCCAACGAAACCGCGTCCGCGGGCGGCAGCCACGTATCCTGACCCGCGCACGATCGCAACATTGGCGGAGTGGCTTGCGACCGCGGAGCGTCCGCTGATCGTTACATCGACCTTGCCGGCCGAAGCGGTACCGCAGCTTGAGCGTCTCGCCGAACGGTGCGCCATCCCAGTTGTCACGCACAGCCCGCGTTCGGTGTGCCTGCCCTCGAGCCATCCCATGCATTTCGGTTTCGAGCCCGGTGCCCTGCTTGCGGATGCCGACCTCGTGATCGCACTTGAGTCCGACGTGCCCTGGATTCCGCATCTGCAGCATCCTCCCGGTGGTTGTCGCGTCGCGCACGTCGGCGAAGACCCGTTCTACGTGCGCTATCCGATGCGCAGTTTCCCGAGCGATCTTGCTTTGCAAGCCGGCCCTGCACAGGCTCTCGATGCGCTTGCACGCGCCGTCGAGCCGCGCCTGCAGATGGCGGATGCGCGTATCGCTGCACGCCGCACGCGCCTGACCGAACGGATGCGGACCCGACGCGCGCAATTGGCAAAGGATTCAACTCCGGGCACGATCATCTCGCCAGAATATCTGTCGCGCGTGATCGGCGAAACGGTCGGCAAGGATGCCATCATCATCAACGAATATCCGCTGCGGCCGGACCATTGCGCGCGCGAGAAGCCCGACACATTCTTCGCGCTCGGGCCTGCCGGCGGACTTGGGTGGGGATTCGGTGCAGCGCTCGGAGCGAAGCTCGCTGCGCCAGATAACTTCGTGGTCGCGACCCTCGGCGACGGCTCCTATATGTTCGCCAATCCGATGGTCGGACACTGGGTGTCGGCCGTCCAGAATCTCCCCATTTTGACTGTCGTATTCAACAACAGCCGCTACGGCGCCGTCCGGCGCGCCACGCTGTCCATGTTCAAGGACGGTGTGGCGGGCGAGAATGATGGCCGCACGCTCGCCGATCTCGATCCGTCGCCGCCTTTCGAGGAGATGGCCCGTGCGCAAGGCGCGCATGCCGAGCGCGTAGAAAAGCCGGGCGATCTACCTGAAGCGCTAGCCCGCGCGCGAAACGCCGTCGTGAATGAAAAGCGGCAGGCGGTGCTCAACGTCATTACGCCCTATTGAAGGGATTCAGAGTCCGATAAATCGAGGTCACGGAGAACGAGTACATGCGCATCGATGCCTACACACACTTCATTCCGGAAAAATACTTCAACAAGATTGTGGAGAGTGGTCACGCCGATATCGGCAAGCGCGTGCGCGAGATCCCATGCATTCATGATCTCGATATCCGCCGCAAGATCGTCGGTGGATTCAAGGACTATGCGCAGATCCTGTCCTATCCGATGCCACCGCTTGAGGTCATGACAAAAGGCGACGGCAAGCTGACCGAGGAATACACCAAGCTCGTGAACGACGGCTTCGCCGAAATCTGCCAGAAATATCCCGATCAGTTTCCCGGCTGGGTCGGACAGGCAGCGCTGATCGCGCCTGATGGCGGCGTGCGAGAGGCCGAACGGGCGCTCAAGAACGGCGCGCTCGGCTTGCAGATCTACACCAACATCGCCGGCAAGCCGCTCGACGATCCGGCGTTCGAGCCGTTCTTCGAGGCGATGAACAAGTCCGGCAGGCCGGTGTGGATGCATCCGGCGCGTGCCGCCAACTTCCCCGATTATCTTACTGAGAAAAAGTCGAAGTACGAGATCTGGTGGACGTTCGGCTGGTCCTATGAGACGGCGGCAGCGATGGCCCGGCTCGTCTTCTCGGGCATCATGGACAAATATCCGAACCTGAAGATCATCACGCATCACTTCGGCGGCATCGTGCCGATGCTGGAAGGCCGCATCGGCCCCGGCTGGGATCAGCTCGGCGCCCGCACGTCGGACGAAGACCTCAGCTTGATTCTAAAGCGGCTGAAAAAGCGGCCGCTCGATTACTTCAAGCACTCGTTCTACGCCGACACCGCGGTGTTCGGCGGCGTGCCGGCAACACATGCCGGCTTTGCGTTCTACGACCTCGACAAGATTGTGTTCGCCTCCGACTGCCCCTTCGATCCCGAAAAAGGGACCATGTACACGCGCGAAACGCTGCGCATCATCGAGGAAATCGATATGCCGGCCGCCGACAAGGAAAAGGTCTGGCATGGCAATCTCGAGCGTATTACGGGCGCTAAGTTCAAAAGCTGAGACTCGTTATTGCTTTTAGGCAAGAAAGTCGTGGATGCCCGGCATAAAGCCGGGCATGACGGCTCGCTTTCGGCTCATGATATGGCCGCCTTCTGCTAACCTTCGCGCTCATGGCGCTCCCGCGACCCGTCGGCCAGCCCGAACCTGAAGCAGCCGGAATTCCGCCGCAAAACGGCGACGCCGGCCGCGTTACACCAATGATGGAGCAGTATCAGGACATCAAGGCCGCCAATCCGGACTGTCTGCTGTTCTACCGGATGGGAGATTTTTACGAGCTGTTCTTTGCCGATGCCGAGGTCGCTTCGCGCGCGCTCGGCATCGTGCTGACAAAGCGCGGCAAGCATCTCGGCGTCGACATCCCGATGTGCGGCGTTCCGATCGAGCGTGCCGACGAGTATCTGCATCGCCTGATCGCGCAGGGCCACCGCGTCGCCGTATGCGAGCAACTCGAGGATCCGGCCGAGGCCCGCAAGCGCGGTGCCAAAAGTGTCGTGCGCCGCGATGTCGTGCGTCTGGTCACGCCCGGCACGCTCACCGAAGACTCACTGCTCGATGCCAAGCGGAATAACTATTTGCTGGCGGTTGCACGCGCGCGTTTGTCCGGCGACGAGAGCCGCTTCGCGCTTGCCTGGATCGACATTTCCACCGGCGAATTTCGTATTTCCGAATGCGACCGGGCAATGCTGCCGGCGGAGATCGCGCGCCTCGAGCCGGGCGAAATTATTGTTTCAGACGCGCTTTTTGACGAACCTGATCTCGCCGGATTCTGGCGATCGCTGCCGGCGGTAACCCCGCTTGTCCGCGACGTTTTTGACGGAGCAACCGCCGAGCGGCGCCTGACATCATTTTTCGCGGTGTCAACCAGCGAGGCCTTTGGCGAGCTGACGCGGCTCGAGATCACGGCCGCAGCGGCCTGCGTGACTTATGTCGAACGCACGCAACTTGGCCAACGGCCGCCTCTGTCACCTCCGTTACGAGAGAGCGCGGGCGCCAGCATGGCGATCGATCAGGCAACGCGCGGGAATCTCGAACTGATACGCTCGCTGTCCGGTGACCGGCGCGGCTCGCTGCTCGACACCATCGATCGCACTGTGACCGCGGCCGGCTCACGCATGCTCGCTCAGCGGCTGGCGGCGCCGCTGACCGATCCCCTACAGATCGCAAAGCGGCTCGACTCTGTTGCAAGCTTTGCCATCGACGCGTCCGCGCGCGCGGAAACCCGCTCCCGCCTGCACGCTGCGCCGGATCTTGCCCGCTCGCTGTCGCGACTGGCCGTCGGCCGTGGCGGGCCGCGCGACCTCGCAGCCATCCGCGATGGCATTCTTGCGGCCGCCGACCTTGCCCGTGCTATTGCCTCGCTCAAGGACAAGCCCGCCGAAATAGCCGATGCGATACTGGCCTGCCGCAAGCCGGACGGCATGCTGGCAGCCGAATTGTCCGCCGCGCTTGCGGCCGAGTTACCCGCCTTCAAGCGCGACGGCGGATTCGTCCGCGAAGGTTATGACAAGGTCCTCGACGAAACCCGCGCTCTGCGCGATGAATCGCGCCGTGTCATAGCGGCGCTGCAGACGCGCTATGCCGAGGACACCGGCATCCGCGCGCTCAAGATCAAACACAATAACGTGCTCGGCTATTTCGTCGAGGTGACGGCGCAGCACGGCGAACGGCTTATGGCCGCACCGTTGAATAGCACATTCATTCACCGGCAGACACTCGCCGGACAGGTGCGTTTCACCACCACCGAACTCGGACAGCTCGACGCAAAGATCGCCAGTGCCGCCGAGCGCGCGCTCGGCCTTGAGCTGGAGATTTTCGACCGGCTGGTCGCAGCCGTGATGGCGCAGGGCATCAACATCAAAGAATGCGCCGAAGCGCTTTCCGTCCTCGACGTCGCAAGCGCTCTCGCGCATCTTGCGGTCGAACGCGACTACGTCCGGCCGCAGGTCGATAACAGCCATGCATTCGTTATTGAAGGCGGTCGTCATCCGGTCGTCGAGCAGGCTCTGTCGATCGACGGCAAGCCGTTCGTCGGCAACGACTGCGACCTCTCGCCCCCACCGCAGACCGATGCGGGTCGTATCTGGCTTCTCACCGGGCCAAACATGGCCGGCAAATCCACCTTTCTGCGGCAGAACGCGCTGATCGCGGTCCTCGCGCAAATGGGCAGTTTCGTTCCCGCCCAGCGCGCACATATGGGCGTCGTCGATCAGCTGTTTTCTCGCGTCGGTGCGGCCGATGATCTTGCGCGCGGGCGCTCAACCTTCATGGTCGAGATGGTCGAGACAGCTGCGATCCTCAATCAGGCCGGTGAGCGTGCGCTGGTCATTCTCGACGAGATCGGCCGCGGCACAGCCACCTTCGACGGGCTGTCGATCGCTTGGGCCACGGTCGAGCATCTGCACGACGTCAATAAATGCCGCGCGCTGTTCGCCACCCACTTTCACGAGTTGACCGGCCTCGCCGGCCGGCTCGATCGGCTGCACAATGCAACAGTGCGCGTGAAGGAATGGCAGGGCGACGTCGTGTTCCTGCACGAAGTCGTCGCGGGCGCCGCCGACCGCTCCTACGGCATCCAGGTGGCAAAGCTCGCCGGTTTGCCGGCACGCGTGATCGAGCGCGCCAAGGTGGTGCTCGCCAAGCTCGAGCAGGAAGACCGCGCGGCGCCGAAGGGCTTCGAGGATCTGCCGCTGTTCGCGGTTCCACAGAAAGCATCGCAGGAAAAGCCGGAATCGGCCGAGGACGCGCTTGTCGGCGCACTCGCGGCGATCAACCCCGACGATCTGTCGCCGCGTGAGGCAATGGAAGCGTTGTATATGCTAAAAGCGAAGCTGACAGGTATGCGTAAAGCCTAGACGCCATGATGAATGTTGCCGAGAGGAAGCAGGCAACCGCACAAGCGGAAGCGCAGCGCTGGCTTGCGAGCTTCGAGGCCGCTTTGTCGGCAAGGGACGCCGCTGCGGCGGCCGAATTGTTTCTCGGTGACGGTCTCTGGCGCGACATCCTGGCATTTACCTGGACCATCCAGACGATGGCCGGCCAGCCGGCGATTGAAACCACCTTACGAGAAACAATGTCGCGCGCGCAGGCGCGCAACTTCCATATCCCGCGCAAGCGAACGCCGCCGCGCTGGATTTCCCGTGCAGGCGAAGAAAACATCGAAACTCTGTTCGAATTCGAAAGTGCCTTTGGTCCCTGCGCAGGCGTGCTGCGATTGAGGCCCGACAAACAGGGAATACTGCGTGCATGGACGCTGAATACAAATCTGCAGGAGCTCCTAGGCCACGAAGAAGAATTCAAGCGACGTGGCGAACCCGATTCGACGCGCGACTTTGGTGCGCAGAATTGGGCTGACCGCCTACGGACTCAGCGCGCCTTTTCCGAAAACGACCCGGCCGTCATTGTCGTTGGTGGGGGTCAAGCGGGGCTGTCGATTGCGGCGCGCCTGCATCAACTTGGCGTCGGCGCTCTGATCGTGGACCGTCACGGACGCATCGGCGACAACTGGCGCACGCGCTATCATTCGCTGACGCTGCACAATGAAGTCCACGTCAACCACCTGCCCTATTTGCCGTTCCCACCGACCTTTCCGGTCTATATCCCGAAGGACAAACTTGCCAACTGGTTTGAATCTTACGTGGAGACGATGGAGCTCAACTTCTGGACAGGCCATGAGCTCATCGCAGGTACTTACGATGACAGAAACGCGGAATGGCGCGTCACTTTGCGCCGGAGCGATGGAACCGAACGCGTCATGCGGCCGCGCCATCTCGTCTTCGCAACCGGCGTGAGCAGCATTCCTTACACGCCCGATCTACCCGGCTTTGAAACGTTTGCCGGCGTCAAGGTCCACTCGGGCGATTTCAAGAACGCCGGGCAATGGAAAGGTCGCAAGACGCTGGTGCTCGGGACCGGCACCAGCGGTCATGATGTCGCGCAAGAGCTGCACGCGCACGGCGCGCAGGTCACCATGATCCAACGCAGCAAGACCCACGTCGTGAGCCTGAAGGAAGCGCAAAGCGTTTACGCAATCTACTCGGAAGGAATTCCGTTCGACGATTGCGATCTGCTCGCCACCTCGTTTCCTTATCCCGTGCTGAAACGCTCGTATCAGCTCTCCACCGCAAAAGGCCGGAAGGTGGACCGCCACCTGATCAAGGCGCTCGAGGATTGCGGATTCAAGACATGGCTAGGCGAAGACGAAACCGGTTTTCAGATGATGTATCTGCGCCGCGGCGGCGGCTATTACTTCAACGTCGGCTGCTCGGAATTGATTATTTCCGGCGCCATCGGCCTTCTTCAATATGCTGATATCGAGACGTTCGTGCCGGAAGGCGCGCGCCTGTGCGACGGCCGCATCGTGCCGGGCGACCTTCTGGTACTGGCCACCGGCTACCAGAACCAGCAGGAAACCGTCCGCCGCTACCTCGGCGACGAGGTCGCCAATCGCGTCGGTCCGGTCTGGGGTTTCGACGCGAGCGGCGAGTTATGCAACATGTGGCGGCGCACGGCGCAGCCCGGACTCTGGTTCACGGCCGGCAGCCTTGCGCAGTGCCGTATTTTTTCGCGATATCTCGCGCTGCAGATCAAGGCGCTGGAAGAAGGGTTACTGCAATAAATTGCGCTGACGCAGTACCCACAGCAGCGCGTTCCAGACGATCCCAATGCTCAATCCGATTGCGTAGGACCACCAAACGCCGACCGGCTCGGCCAGCAGGTGCACGGCCAACAGGCCGAGGCCGAGACCGATCAGCGGCGTGAGCACGTGGGCGGCTACGCTTGCCGCTGCTGGTCCGCCGATGCGTGGATGCAGAATGATGAAGAACGATCCCATGGCCACCGGAAAAAACGCAAAAGTTCCCGAAAAATAAGAGCCGATCGAGCTGCTCGCTGCCGTGACCAGCACGACACAGAGCGTCACCACCCCGGCGCGCCAGGCAAGATCAGTGCCGGTCAGCTCGACACGCTTCACCGCGCCGGCGCTGCGGAAGCGCCCCGCTGCGGCAATCGCAACCGGATAGACAATGGCATTGAGCAAGACCGCACCGATCGCATTCCATTCCACCAGCCGCAACAGGAACACGATGACAAGCCACACGAAGAATGCACCGCCGAGACTTAGCTGCAGCGAATGCCGTTGCGCAAACGTAGCGTAAGTCAGTGCAAAAAACGCGCAGGCGGCGTTTGCGATCAGGCTTCCCACCGCACTCTGCGCGATGAAATCAGGCGGATGCTCGAGCGCGAGGATGATCATAGCCGCGCCGCCGGCGGTCGGAAGCGCCGCGATGAGCGAGCCGATGAAGGGGCCGCTGCGCTCGACGATGACGGAAGCCGCCACCACGATCGAGGCGGTCATCAGAATCTTCAGCAACAATCCAAACAGGACCATTGACATCAGTTAGACCGCAACTCCATGCCGGCGTGCCGACAGAACCGCAAGGCTCCAGCCGATCGATGTCGCCAGCGCCAACGAAAGCCCCGCCACGACACCCAAAGGCTCGGCGGCGAGACGCACCACCAGACAAGCTATGCCAAATCCGAGCAGGCCAAGGGGTGCATTGGCGAGCACGGCCGCAGTCGGCTTGCCGCCGGCGCGCCGATGCAGAATGAGGATGATGCTGGTGAGCACGGCTGGAAAGACTGCCAGCAGGCCACTGCCATACGAGCCGATGCGGAAGCTGAATGTGACGACGATTCCGACGAGGACGGCAACCATCAGCGCGCGCAAGGCGTAATCATACCAGCGCGGTTGCTGCCGCGGCATGCGCGTGTGACGGAACGGCCGCACGACCCAGATCCCCACGGCAATGGCCGCCGCGTTGATCAGGAGCGCGGGGCCGAGCGACCAGTGACTGGCTGTGATGATCGCCGTCAGGACGATCCACACGACATAAGTGCCGCCCAGACTGATGACGAGCGACCGCCGCTGCGCCAGCACGCAGTAGACCACTGCGAAAATGACGTTCGCCGCATTGACGGCAAGGCTGGCCACCGCGCTTTGCGAAATGAAATGCGCGTCGTGATCCAGGGCAAGAAATACGTAAACCGGTCCGGCTCCGATCGGCAGCGTGGCCACCAGCCCGGCGACCAGCGGGCCGGCACGCTCGGCCGTGATCGTCGCCGCCAGCACAAAGGCAGCCGTGATTGCCATTTTTACGATGAGGGTGAGGGCAAAATACAGATCGGGAGACATCGGGAGCGGCGCACATGACACGCCGTCAAA
>DATBHE010000133.1:0-50565 GCA_036557605.1 Pseudolabrys sp. | reverse complement strand
GGCTCTGATGCGTTTGTTGCCGGAACGTGACCCGCATTCGAGCCTCTATGAATCGCTGGATGCGATTTTCGGCCGGCTCGATGATGCCGCAATTTCCGCGCCGATGATTGTTCGATTTGAATTGCAGTTGCTGTCCGAGCTCGGTTTCGGACTCGATCTCGAACGGTGCGTGGCGACGGGTGTATCGGGTGACCTTGTATATGTGTCACCAAAATCAGGGCGCGCCGTATCTCGCGTTGCGGGCGAGCCTTGGGCGGACAAAATGCTGCGCCTGCCGGCATTTCTGCGTAATCGGGAAACGCTAGCGACGGGATCGGACCTTGCCGATGGATTCGCGCTGACGGGATACTTCCTCGCCCGCTATGTATTGGAGCCACGCGGTATCGCGCTGGGCGACGAGCGTGCGCATTTCATCGCAGCGCTCAATCGCGCCTTGCCCAGCGTCGCATAAGATTGGTCGCCCGCAAGGGGCGACCAAGGACCTCTTGAGGAGTTCTGCCGGGTAAGGGGTGCTACCAGCGACGATACCGGTACCGCGGACCGGTCCACCAGCAGTGACGGCGCCAGCCACAGCCCCAGGGGCCACAGCGCCAAACGCGCCGGCAAACATACGCGATGTCTTGGGAAAGGTTGGATCCGTCAATCGCTTTTGCGATGCCGGACGGCATGGGCACCGTCATGGCATCGGCGCGATTCGTTATTGACCCCGCTGCAAGAACGACAAGCGTGGCGGCAGTCGTAAGTACAATCCGGCGCATTGCTTTCCTCCACTCAGTAGATTCGCCCCCTCCGTAGTCTTGCGCGTAAGAAGATAGTCAAGGCCTACAGGTTCAGAACAATAGGCAAAAATTTTCGAAGAATAGCTGGCCAGGGCGTTCATCGCTTGTTCATTGCGACGCAACCGATTAGCTATCAAGTATGGGCAAGAGACTGATTCCCCCCGACAAAGGCGAGGTTGAAGAGGTCGCGCTGCGCGACGCGCTCGAAGAGCGTTATCTCGCCTACGCGCTTTCCACGATCATGAATCGCGCGCTGCCAGACGCGCGCGACGGTCTTAAGCCGGTTCACCGCCGTATCCTCTACGGCATGCGCCTTCTGCGGCTCGATCCCGGTGCAGCGTTCAAGAAATCGGCCAAGGTCGTCGGCGACGTGATGGGTAATTTCCACCCCCACGGCGACCAGGCGATCTACGATGCACTGGTTCGTCTGGCGCAGGAATTTGCCCAGCGATATCCGCTCGTGGACGGGCAGGGGAACTTCGGCAATATCGATGGCGATAATGCAGCCGCGATGCGCTACACCGAAGCACGGCTGACGGAAGTTGCGCGTCTGCTTATCGACGGAATTGATGAGGACGCCGTCGATTTCCGCGCGACTTATGATGGGACCAATGAAGAGCCGGTCGTTCTGCCGGCTGCGTTCCCCAATTTGCTGGCGAACGGCTCGCAGGGAATCGCCGTAGGCATGGCGACCGCCATCCCGCCGCACAATGCGGCAGAGCTATGTGACGCTGCACTGTTTCTGATCGACAACCCGAAGGCGCGCAGCAAGACGCTTCTGAAATACGTCAAGGGGCCCGATTTCCCGACCGGCGGCATTATTGTCGACACGCCGGAAACGATTGCCGAAGCCTACAACACGGGTCGCGGATCGTTTCGTGTGCGCGCACGGTGGAAACAGGAGGAAACGGGCCGCGGCACCTACGTGATAGTCGTCACCGAGATTCCATGGCTGGTGCAGAAATCGCGCCTCGTCGAAAAACTGGCTGAACTTATCAACGAAAAGAAGCTGCCGCTGGTGGCGGACGTACGCGATGAATCGGCCGAAGATATCCGCTTGGTAATCGAGCCGCGCTCTCGGTCGGTCGATGCCGAGCTGATGATGGAGTCGCTGTTCAAGTTGACCGAACTTGAGAGCCGCATTCCTCTCAACATGAACGTTCTGGTGAAAGGCCGTGTTCCTCAGGTGCTCGGCCTTGCGGAGGCACTGCGCGAGTGGCTTGACCATCGGCGTGAGGTGCTACTTCGCCGATCCAGGCATCGCCTGGCTGAGATCGAACATCGCCTGGAAGTACTCGGCGGGTATCTTGTCGCTTATCTTAACCTCGACAAGGTCATCAAAATCATCCGGAAGGAAGATGAGCCGAAACCGGTTTTGATGAAAACCTTCAAGCTCACCGAGGTTCAGGCCGACGCGATCCTCAACATGCGTCTGCGTAATTTGCGCAGGCTTGAGGAAATGGAAATTCGTGCCGAGGACAAGGCGTTGCGTGAGGAGCGTACGAAACTCAAGTCGTTGATAGGCTCGACTGCGCAGCAATGGAAGACGATCGCGGGCCAGATCAAGGATTTGAAAGAAACTTTCGGTCCGAAAACGCAAATCGGCAGACGCCGGACCACTTTCGGCATTGCGCCGGTGCACGACGAGGCTGCTATTGAAGAAGCAATGGTGGTGCGTGAGCCCATCACTGTCGTGGTTTCCGAAAAAGGCTGGATACGCGCTTTGCGCGGGCACGTCAGCGATATGTCGGGCGTGACCTTCAAAACCGACGATGCGCTGAAATTTTCTTTCCCGACCGAGACGACGGCCAAGGTGCTCATTTTTGGAAGCAATGGCCGAGTCTATACGATCGAAGCCTCAAAGCTGCCGGGCGGGCGCGGGCATGGAGAGCCGGTGCGCCTGTTTATCGACCTTGAAGACGCAGACGTGGTTGCGGCGCTTGCGTACGAGGGGGGCCGCAAGTTTTTGGTGGCGAGCTACGGGGGCAATGGATTCGTGGTGCCGGAAGACGAAGTGCTTGGCACGACACGAAAGGGCAAACAGGTGCTCAACCTGAAAGCGCCTGACAAAGCGGCGGCACTGACGACGGTGGATGGCGAACTGGCGGCGGTGATTGGCGCAAATCGTAAGATGCTGATCTTTGCGCTTAATCAGGTGCCGGAAATGGGGCGAGGCCGTGGCGTGCGATTGCAGCGCTACAAGGAAAAAGGGCTTTCCGACATCAGCACGTTCAAGGCGGATGACGGTATGTCATGGATCGACGGAGCCGGTCGCAGCTTCACGCTGCCCCTGAAGGAACTCAAGGACTGGCGCGGCAATCGCGCAGATGCAGGCCGCATCGCCCCGAAGGGCTTTCCGAAAAACAATAGATTCCGCAGTCCTCCAAGTGGCGGTAGCAAAGGCGGTGATGCGGAGTAGCAGATCAGGTTGCCACGAACAGCAATGAGCGTTGTGATTTCTCGAGAAGTGCGGAAGCCGTATCCCCAAAGAAAAGCTTTTCACCGGGACGTCGACCGACGCCCATTACGACAAGATTGTGATTGCGGCGATCGAGCTCGTGGAGGATCGCCTCGTCGGCAGCCCGCTCCGCCACGACAGCCGTGCGGATGCTCATGTTGTAGCCGTCGGCGATAGCAACGATATCTTTCAGTATAGCCTCCTCGTGGCTGCGGTTGCGAATTCCGCGACGCCCACCGCGTCGGCTGGACGTTCGGATTGCGACGTAGAGCACGGTGAGCGGCGCCTTGCTGGCTCTTGCCAGCGTAATCGCAACTTCGGCTGCACGGCGGGACGGTTCAGTGCCATTGACCGGGACAAGAATATCGAGCTTGCCGCTTGGAGTTTTCTGCAGATCATTCCGTAGGGCTGATACGATCAGTGGGCCGTCAAATCCTTTGGCCAGATTCATCACGCCAGCGTCAAATTCCGCATTCCGCTTGGATGTTTTTTCGAGTCCGATAACAAAAGCGTCGTAACCCTTTTTCGCTTCCTCGGCGATGCTGGCCGGACTTGGCTCCTCATGTACGATCGTCGTCACGTCCACGGGAGCATCGACTTTCTCCTCTTCTTTCTGCTTGCTTTTTGTTTGCGCGGCCGCCTGTTGAACTGTATCGCCGGCTTTCTCCGCCTTTTCTTCCTGCTTTGTGATTTTCTTTTCAGTTTTCTTGTCGCCGTCGTTCGACTTATCGCTCTTCTTTCCAGGCGTGCTTGCCTTGGCTGAATCATCCGGCATCGTATTGTCGATCTTGCTGGCATCCGGAATATGTAAAACGGTGGCCGGCATTCCGTGGGTTCCTGCCAACACGCCGGCGACACGTGACGCGAATTGTCCGTTCGGACTGTCATCGACCGCAATGAGCAATCGCTCGAGATTTGAAACGAAGCCTCTTTGTTCGAGTTCCTCGCGTTCAAGCCGCAGCTTTTCTTCCTTGCGCATTGGGATGCGAGCGAGAGCCCATCGCAATGTCGGCGGCATTGCCATGGTGGTCAGAACAGCCATGGCCACAATCATCGTGAACAGGTCTTGACTTAGGGCGCCCATTGAAAGGCCGACGGTTGCGATGATGACTTCGGTCGAACCGCGCGCGTTCATCCCGCAGGCAAGCGCGAAGCCCTCGCGCCTGGTCAAGCCGCCTAATTCAGCACCGATGAATGCGCCGGTGAATTTTCCGATACTGGCAATAACGATCAGTCCCACCGTGAACAAAGCGATTTTGGGGTCGACCAGAATCGTGAGATCTGCAGTCAGCCCGGCGATGCCGAAAAATACCGGCGCGAAAAATGCAGTGATTATTCCGCGCAATTGTTCATCGATATGGCGTGTCAGGATTGGAGATTCGCCGACCAGTAGTCCGGCAACGAACGCGCCGAGCACGGTATGAACGCCAATCAAATAAGTGATCAGGGACATTATTCCCATGATCACAAGGATGGCGGTAATCACTGCAAATTCGCTGACGAAATTATCGTTGACCCAACGGATCGCGAAGAAAACCGCACGTCTGCCTACGGTTAGGCTGGCAGCCATGAACACGACGGTGCCGACGATACTCTGCGCCAACGAGACCGTTTCGATCGAGCCGTGAAGGGCGAGACTGAAGATGATCGAAACGATGATCCAGCCAATGCTGTCATCGATGATGGCCGAGGCGAGGATGACCTGACCGACGACGCGGCGCATGAAGTTCATCTCACGCACGACCATGGCAACAATCTTCACCGAGGCGATCGACAAAGCGGTTCCCAGAAAGAGAGAGGTAATCAATCGTTTTTCGGGGTCGGGCAGCATGCTGTCAGGCAGCATTTCCCCAAGGCCGACACCGCATAGGAATGGAATAACGATGCCCATCAGCGATGCAAAAATGGAGGCGCGGCCCGTTTGTCGTACCAGCTTTAGGTCCGTCTCCATTCCGGTGAGTAACAGCAACAGGAGAATGCCGAATTGCGAGATCGCATCGATCATCGCTTTTTGTTCAGGGCCCTTTGGAAAAAGTGCGTGCTGCAGATCCGGGGCGAGGAGTCCGAAAAATGACGGTCCCAGCAGCAAACCCGCGATCAGCTGACCCATTACGGCGGGTTGGCCCAGCCGCAGCATGGCTTCGCCCAGCAGCCGGCCCACGACCATGAGGGCAATGATCTGGACAATGAATATTGCTTCGGAGGGCTTCCGGCTGCCTTCAGCAGCCCAGGCGGGCTCTGCGGCTGCAATGAGGGCAAACAGCAGCGCCCATGGGCAAAGCCAATGTCGGACTACCTTCATAGGTCGGCAAAGCTCCAAACTGCCAACTCGATGAGGACAGGCAGCCGGTCGCGCGGCGGTCGGAACGGGTCGTCGTCTGCGTCTCCGTCGTGGTCCGCAAGCCACAGATAACTAGATGGAATTCCAAAAGTTCCCTGAGTAAATGCAATTGCAAATTATTCGCAATAAGATATTTTGGTAACAAAACGGATTCTCTGAACGATGGACGCGACCACACGACCTCCGGAGACAACCGACGCACCGGGCTGGCGGCGCAAGCGGGGCCGCCCGCCCTTGGCAGAGGTCTTCGGATCGATTGATACCCGGCCCTCCGGTTCTCTCGGGAAGAAACTCCTGGCTTTCCTGGGACCTGGTTATCTGGTGGCCGTCGGCTACATGGATCCGGGCAACTGGGCGACATCGCTGGCTGGCGGCTCCAAGTTCGGCTACGCGCTGCTCACGATCGCCCTGCTCTCCAACTTGATGGCAATCCTGCTGCAGGCGCTGTGTGCGCGACTCGGCATCGCATCGGGGCGTGATCTTGCACAAGCGTGCCGCGATGCCTTCCCGCGCGCAGTGTCATGGCCGCTTTGGGTGCTGGCGGAAATTGCGATTTGCGCTACCGATCTTGCCGAGGTGATAGGGACGGCGATCGGGCTAAACTTGCTTTTCCATATCCCGCTCGAGATCGGCGTGCTGCTGACAGCGCTCGACGTGTTTCTGGTTTTGTGGATGCAAAATCTCGGTTTTCGCTACGTAGAGGCTTTTGTCGTCACTCTGCTTGGCATTATCACTGCCTGTTTTGCCGTGCAGATAGCGATGGCTGATCCGGATTGGGGTGGTGTCATTCGCGGCTTTGCGCCGACCACCGAGATCGTGACCAATCCCGATATGCTCTATCTTGCGCTAGGAATTCTCGGCGCGACGGTAATGCCGCACAATCTCTACCTGCACTCAGGCGTCGTGCAGACGCGCCGTTTCGGGAACCGAATTGACGAGAGGCGGGAGGCCATCCAGCTCGCAACCATCGACTCTACCATTGCGTTGATGTTCGCGCTGTTGATCAATGCGTCGATCCTCATCCTCGCCGCGGCAACTTTTAACAAGGCCGGCAAGACCGATGTAGCCGAGCTAAATCAGGCGTATTCATTTCTTGCGCCGCTGCTCGGCTCGGCAATCGCGCCCACTCTGTTTGGAATTGCGTTGCTATGCTGCGGCATGAATTCGACCGTGACGGCGACACTGTCAGGTCAAATCGTCATGGAAGGGTTTCTTGATATCCGTTTGCCGGGATGGGCTCGTCGCTTGTTTACGCGCTCCATTGCCATTGTGCCGGCCGCAGTCGTGACGATTTGGTATGGCGAGAGTGGCAGCGCGCAGTTGCTGATTTTGTCGCAGGTTGTTCTGAGCCTGCAGCTACCATTCGCTATCGTACCACTGGTGATGTTTACCGCTGACAGAAAAAAAATGGGTGATCTTGTTGCGCCCCGGTGGGTCACAGCACTTGCGGTTATTACTGCGCTGACCGTAATTGCGCTCAATGCAAAATTGCTAGTGGACTTTGTGCTGGGAAGCGGCTGATTCGCTATTTTTCGATCCGGCTCCAGCCGGACGGCAGCAGCCGCTCCTGGGGCAGGAATCGGCCTTTGTAATCCATCTTGCGCGAGCCGGGCACCCAGTACCCCAGGTAGACGTACGGCAAGCCCATCTGCCTAGCTCGCTCGATATGATCTAGAATCATGAAGGTGCCAAGGGAACGATCGCCCTCATCGGGCTCGAAAAAAGAGTAAACCATCGACAACCCGTCGCTGAGCACGTCCGTGAGTGCGACGGCCAGTATCTTGCCACTATTGCGGTTGCTTACAGCACGCGATCCGCGCTGGCGATATTCGATGACGCGGGTGTCGACGTGGCTGTCTTCTATCATCATGGCATAATCGAGCACTGTCATGTCGGCCATGCCACCGTCGCGATGACGTGCGTCAAGGTAAGCCCGAAATACCGAATATTGTTCAGAGGTTGGCGCTGGTGCGCGCATCTGGCCAGCAATATCGCTGTTGCGCTCGGCAATCCGGCGCATATTGCGCGACGGGGCAAAATCAGCACTGACCACGCGAACCGATACGCAGGCACGGCAACCCTCGCAAGCAGGCCGATAAGCAATCGACTGGCTGCGGCGGAACCCGCCGTGCGTGAGGAGGTCGTTGAGCTCTCCGGCACGTTCTCCGACCAGGTGTGTAAACACCTTGCGTTCTTCATGCCCGTCCAGATAGGGACAGGGTGAAGGCGCGGTCAGGTAGAACTGCGGCGTATCGCGGGAATGTTGAGTCACGGGTATGGCTGTCGCAGCTGTCTCGCCTGGGATTCGCTATAGCATTACGCGCCCATCGCCTGAGGTCAAAGCCCTAGCCGCGGGCGCCCTGAAATGATGCCCGTAACATCGAGGCCCGGGACGCGTTGTTAATGACAACCGTGCCGAGCATGATGTCGTGCAAAAGACGGCGTCGTTCGTTGAAAAATGCGACCAGCAGCACAAACGGAGTGAAAAACGACACGGTGAACCAGAAGGCGATCGCGTGCACGGCACCCAGCGCAAAATATGCAGGTGCGCCGTACCATGTGCGCATTTCCAGGTCCATTACGCGCATCCCGATCGTCGCAGAGTGCGGGCCGCCAAGCGTAGCCCCGAAATAGAAAAGTGCCCAAATAACGGTCGCCGGCGAGAGCAGCCAGTACAGCGCGAATCCCAAGCCCAGGGTGACAATGCCGAAAGCGAAAATAAACATCGCCGCCAGGACAACCGGCACGGCGACGATGATGAAGTCGATAAGGAATGCGACTATCCGGCGCGCCAGAACGCCCTCAAACAACTCCGGCTGACTGGCGGGATTGTAGGCATGCGGCTTGACGTCGATCGACATGCGGTTACCCCGGTTCAGATGCGGGTTCATTATAGCCCAGCGGCAGCGGTCGAAATGGGGAAGATTTGGATGTCCGCAAGTCCCCGTGCCAACTCTGGCTGGAACCTTTAGCGCCCTTGCGGCATGGTGCGCCGGATGCCGCCTGGACGGGAAATGCCGTGTGTTAGCCTTGCCGATGTTGAAGCGGCGCGTCGCGTCATAGCGGGCGTCGTGCTCCGTACGCCTATGTTGCCCGCGCCAAAGCTGTCGGCGCTTACCGGGGCGGAAGTTTACATCAAATACGAGAATCTCCAGGTTACGAACTCGTTCAAGGATCGCGGCGCGCTGGTGAAGTTGGCATCGCTGAACGAGGCGGAACGCAAGCGCGGCGTGATCGCCATGTCGGCCGGCAATCACGCTCAGGCTGTCGCGTACCACGCTCAGCGGCTTGGCATTCCGGCAACTATCGTGATGCCGGTGACGGCTCCGTTCGTGAAGGTAGCGTCAACGCGCTCGTATGGGGCGGAAGTCCTCTTGGATGGCGAATCCGTTGCCGAAGCGCAGTCGCGGTGCGAGCAAGTCCAGTCGGAGCGCGGGCTGCTGCTCGTTCACCCTTATGACGACCCGCGTATCATTGCAGGACAAGGAACGATCGCTCTCGAAATGCTGGAGGACGTTCCTGATCTGGATGTTCTGGTGTTTCCGGTGGGCGGCGGTGGACTTATCGCCGGCAACACCGTTGCGGCACGGGCAAAAGCGCCAGGGATCCAGATCGTGGGTGCAGAGTCCGCGCTTTATCCGTCGGTTTGGAACGCACTCCACAACGATAACCGGCCAATCGGCGGGCCGACGCTGGCAGAGGGAATTGCGGTCAAGAATGTCGGCAAGCTAACGCTGCCAATCATCCGTGAGTTGGTGTCGGAAATCATTCTGGTCGATGAGGTTCAGTTCGAGCGTGCCGTCAATGCCTACCTGACGCTGCAAAAGACCATGGCGGAAGGCGCGGGCGCAGCTGGTCTCGGCGCGATGCTGGCAAAGCCCGACCTGTTCAAAGGCAAAAAGGTCGGGCTTGTGCTTTGCGGCGGCAATATCGATCCGCGTGTGATCGCATCAATTATGGTTAGAGAGCTCGAGCGTGACGATCGCATTGTATCGTTCAGGCTTACCATTCCGGATCGGCCAGGAGTTCTCGGCATTATCGCGACACGCCTCGGTGGGCTGGGCGCCAACATTCTCGGGGTTGATCATCGGCGCCTGTTTTTGGATGTGCCGGCAAAGGGCGCCAAACTCGACGTGACCGTGGAGACACGCGATGCCGGTCATGCACAGGAGATCATGGAGGCACTCGCGGGCGACGGCTACTTGCCGGTTCGCATCGAGCCTGGCGTGGCGATGCAATAGGGATCAGGCTGCCGACGATTGCGCCGGCATATCCGGAATTTGCAGTTCGTGAACGACCGGATCGCTCTTGTGGATCGCGAGCAGATTGATGCCGGCCTCGACGACTTTGTATCCCCGCTCGTCAAGGAAGCTGCGCAGACGCTCGCGGCCCGCCTTTATCGACTCGACCAGAAAAATCGGATGGCTGCGCTCGATCGTCTGGCGCGCGCCTTCCAGCGCCTCGAGCTCCATTCCCTCGATATCGAGCTTAATGAAATCCACGCGGGGCAGGCTGAGTGCGTCGATTGACATCTTCTGGATCGCGACCGTATTGCCTGCCGAATAGTCGATCGGTTGGCCGATAAACTCAGTTTCCGCACGCGGCTTCAACTCCAGACTTCCGAAGCTGGACGGCACAAGATAGTCCGGCGTCGGAACCAACATGATGCCTTGCTCCGACGACATAGCCGCATGCATGGCGATAGCATTGAAGCAATTGTTGATCGCGATATTCCCGGCAAGCGCGTAATAAATTCGTTCCTGCGCCTCAACAGCGATGACCGATCCCCAACCGGTCATTGCCCGCGCCCATTCGATGGTATGAACGCCGATATTGGCGCCTCCATCGATGGCAACCACGCCTTCACCGTGGACGTGCTTGCGGGCGTCGATCAATTGCAACGCGAGTTCAACTTCCACCGGATCGAATGTCGCCGCTTCCAGCAGCTGGTAACCGACACCGATGCCGCTATCGGGACCGTTCATACGGTAGTCCAGACGGTTGACGATCATCGTGCCGTGATTTGACGAGGCGAGCACGAAGGCCAGTTTGCGTCCGACATTGCGCATACATTTCTCCTGGGCGGGGGACGCAATACGGACGCGGGTTAAGTCGAATCAGCGGTCAGTATAAGGCCTAATGCGCTAGCCGCGCATTGCCAACCAGATGCGTTCCGGGGTCGCCGGCATCTCGACATGTTTGACTCCGAACTCAGCCAGGGCATCGACCAGCGCATTTGCTACCGCCGGCAGCGCACCGACGCATCCAGCCTCTCCGGCACCTTTTACGCCAAGCGGATTGGTTTTGGTCGGCACCGGGTTGCTTTCGACGTCCATGTCGCAGAGGTCATGTGCATGTGGCATGGCGTAGTCCATGAATGATGCCGTGACGAGCTGGCCGGAGGAATCGAAATGGATGTCTTCCATAAGAACCTGTCCGACGCCTTGGGCGATGCCGCCGTGAACCTGGCCGTGCAGCAGCAGGGGATTGAGCACGGTGCCAAAGTCATCGACCACACTGTAGCGAGTGATCTCGACCTTGCCGGTCTCGTGATCGATTTCGAGTTCGCAGATGTGGCAGCCATTCGGATAATTGTTGACGGGCGCCTTGTAGACCGCGGTTGCGAAAAGGCCTGGCTCTATTCCGCTCGGAAGATTGGGTGTCTCGAAGGATGCCGCAGCAATCTCTTTGACCGATAGTGTACGATTCGTCCTGCTTGTCGAGAATACGCCTTCATCAAATTTAAGGTCGGCTTCTTCGACCTTCAGCATATGAGCCGCAATCGCGCGCGCTTTTTCCACGACTTTCTCGGTTGCCAGATGAAAAGCCGAACCGGCGAGCGTGGCCGAGCGCGAGCCACCTGTACCTTCGCCATAGAAAACCTGGTCGGTATCGCCCTGAATATACTGCGCCTCTTTTGGATCGAGGCCGAGGCGGTCACAAACAAGCTGCTTGAAGACTGTTTCGTGGCCCTGGCCCTGTGAGTTCGAGCCCGAGAAAAGGGTAACCGAACCCGACCGGTCAAAACGCACTTCGGCGCCTTCCGTGCTCGGCGCACCTGCGCGCTCGATCGTGTTCGATAGACCGAAACCGAGCAGCTTGCCGCGCTTGCGCGCTTCGGCTTTGCGCGCTTTGAGGCCTTTGCGGTCGGCAAGCTCAAGTGCGAGATCCATGTTCTTTTCGAATTCGCCGCTGTCGTAGGTGAAAGTGAGCGCGGTCTTGAATGGCATGGCAGCAGGCGGGACATAGTTGCGTCGTCGCAACTCGGTTGAATCTATGCCCAATTCTGCGGCCGCCAGATCGACCATGCGTTCAATCACGTAGGCGGCTTCGGGTCGCCCATTGCCGCGATAGGGCCGCATTGGATTCGTGTTGCTAAAGACCGCCGTGATATCGACATGCATCGCGGGCGTGCGGTAGACACCGGCAAGCGTGCCGGCATTGAGCACGAATGCGGGCATTGAGTGCTGCAGGTACGCACCGATTGCGGCAATGGTCTTCACTCGGAAGCCTATGAAATGTCCCTCTTTGTCGAGCGCCAACTCCGCTTCCGTGACGTTATCGCGAGCCTGCGCGTCGCTCAAAAATGCTTCGGTCCGTGTGCTGATCCACTTAACGGGCCGGCCGATCAATTTTGACGCCAGCAATACCAATGGCGTTTCATTGAAGATCGGCGACTTCATGCCGAAGCTGCCGCCAGTGTCACCGGTAACGATGCGAATCTTGCTTTCCGGCACCTTCAATACGCGCGCGAGTTCGGTGCGGGTCGGGTGCGGCCGCTGTATCGGCGTGTAGATGGTGTAGCGGCCGTCAGCCGCGTTGAAGTCGCCGACCGCACCGCGCGGCTCCATCGTCGCCGCGGTGACGCGGTTGATCACAAACCGATGGCGAGTCACATGCGATGCGCGCGCAAAAGCCGCGTCGACGGCTGTCTTGTCGCCGATCAGTTCGACAAAGCAGATATTGTCCGGGCAGTCGTCCCACACCCGTGGTGCGCCGGGCTTGGCGGCATCCGCGATCGATGTAACGGCCGGCAGTTCTTCGTATCCGACCGAAATCATTTCAGCGGCGTCAAGCGCCTGCGCGATTGTTTCAGCAACGACAAAAGCCACGTAGTCGCCCACCCAGCGCAGCCGGTCCTCAGCAAGGATCGGATAGCGCGGTTTGTACATCGGCGAGCCGTCGCGGCGCTTGAGCCCGCCGGGCACCGGCAGGTCGCCATAGCCCGCTGCCTTGATGTCGGCACTCGTGAGCACCGCCAATACGCCTGGCGCCCGTTTGGCCGCAGCTACGTCGATCGATGTGATTTTCGCATGGGCGTGCGGTGAGCGAAGCACGACGCCGTGAGCCAATCCCGGCAACTGGATGTCGTCAGTGTAACGTCCGCCGCCCCGGATCAACCGCGGATCCTCAAAGCGAGACACGCCTTGGCCGATGGCGAATTCACCCATAAACGTCAACCTGTCGAAATCATAGGCCACCGGGCGGGTGGCCGGGAGGGAAGCGCCCTGGTCGCGTCAACCTGCTTTGAGATTTTCCGCCACGCGCGGGGCGAAATAGGTCAGAACTCCGTTACAGCCGGCCCGCTTGAACGCCGTCACGCTTTCGATCATGGCGCGTTCGCCGTCGAGCCAACCATTCTGTGCCGCCGCCATGATCATGGCGTACTCGCCGGACACCTGATAGGCAAAGGTCGGCATCCCGAACGTTTCCTTCACGCGGTGTATGATATCGAGGTATGGCAGGCCCGGCTTGACCATGATCATGTCGGCGCCTTCCTCGATATCGAGTGCGACCTCGCGCAAGGCCTCGTCGGAGTTGCCAAAGTCCATCTGATACGTGCGCTTGTCGCCGGTGAGCGTCTTCGCCGAGCCCACAGCATCGCGGAATGGTCCGTAAAACGCCGATGCATATTTTGCGGCGTAGGACATGATCGACACATCGGTAAATTTGGCGGCATCGAGCGCCTTGCGGATGGCGCCCACCCGCCCGTCCATCATGTCCGAGGGCGCGATGATGTCGCAGCCGGCTTCCGCTTGCACCAAGGCCTGTCTCACAAGCGCGGCGACCGTTTCGTCATTCAGAATGACGCCGTCGCGCAATAGCCCGTCGTGGCCATGACTCGTGAAGGGGTCAAGCGCGACATCGCACAAGATGCCGATCTCCGGCACTTCTTCTTTGATGGCACGAATGGCGCGGCAAACCAGATTGTCGGGATTGAATGCTTCGCTTCCGGTGTCGTCGCGGAGTGCCGGGTCGGTATAAGGGAACAAAGCGATGCAGGGAATGCTCAGGTCGGCCGCGCGTGCCGCTTCACGCGCGATCTCATCGACCGATAGCCGCTCAACGCCCGGCATCGACGAAACTGGAGCGCGTGCGTTGGTGCCATCCATCACGAATAGCGGCCAGATCAGGTCATCGGTCGTGAGGACGTTTTCACGCACCATGCGGCGCGCCCATTCGCTGCGCCTGTTCCGGCGCATGCGTATTGACAGCTCAAGCTGCTCGTGTTGGTCCGCAGGACTTGTTTCGACCGGGGTGAACCGCGTGCGTCTTTCGATCGGGCGGCCGAATTTAATCGCCATGACACTACTCCCGGCGATCTATTTAGCCGGTCTTGGCAGGGGCCGCTACCTGGCGTGCGCACGAAGCTTTAAGCGGTAAACTGTCAGTTTTTACGCCTTGGCCGCCTCGCGTTCCATCGCCACGCCGGCCTCAAGGCTCTCCTTGTCGCGGTAAATCGAGGCAAC
The DNA here is from genome assembly GCA_036557605.1 of Pseudolabrys sp. GTDB lineage: Bacteria > Pseudomonadota > Alphaproteobacteria > Rhizobiales > Xanthobacteraceae > Pseudolabrys. The sequence goes on along the minus strand of DATBHE010000133.1, from coordinate 36,237 downwards.
GGCCAGAACGCGGCCGCCGCGCTTGTAGCGGACCATGCAGTCGCGCTTCATCACGTCGCCCTCGATGTCGATAGTGTCCCACTTTTCAGCGTGGCCGACATAGTTGATCGGCACGTCATAATGCTGGCTCCAGAAGAATGGGGCCGAACCGAAGGGCGTCCGCACACCCATCATATTGATAGCGGCGACCTGTCCTTGCCGCTCAGCGACCACCCAGTGTTCGACGCGGATGCGTTCACCTGAAATGGGGTCGGGCCAGCGTGCGATGTCGCCTGCCGCGTAGATTCCGCTGACGCTTGTTTCCATATATTCGTTGACGCTCACACCTTTATCCATAGCGAGTCCGGCCTTATCGGCCAGCGCGACGCGCGGGCGCACGCCGACACCGATGACAACAAGTTCGGCGTCGAGCGCTTCTCCGCTCTTGAGGGTCGCTCGGGCGCCGTCGATTGCTGTAACCGTGTTTTCGAGGTGGAATTTGACGCCATGTTCTTCGTGCAGGGCACGGATGAAGTCGCCAAGCTGCGGTCCGAACACCCTTTCAAGCGGACGTTTCTCCGGCGCGACGACATGGACTTCGACATTGCGCGCACGTAGCGCGGCGGCGGTCTCCAGACCGATGAAACTCGCGCCGATGACCACCGCGTGTTTGACCATTTTTGCCCGCTCAATGATCGCGCGGCAGTCGGAGAGGGACCGTAATGTGTGAACATGAGGTTGATCGGCACCGGGGATGTCGAGCTTGACCGGTTCGGCGCCGGTCGCGAGCAGCACTTTGTCGAACTTCATCTTGCTGCCATTGCCAAGTGTCAGCTCTTTGCCCTTGGCGTCGAGCGAAACGACTTCGATTTTGAGTTTGAGGTCGATCTTGTTCTCGGCGTACCAGTCGTCGCCACGCAGCGGCACCCAATCCTCCGGAGCGCTGCCGGCAAGATAGTCTTTGGATAAATTCGGGCGGTCTACGGGAGCCGCATCGTCGTTGCTGAGCATCGTGATGCGGCCGGCAAAACCACGCCGCCGCAGCATTTCGGCTGCAGCAAATCCCGCTGCGCCGCCACCAACAATGACAAAGTGCTCGTTTGCCGGTCCGGTTGTCTTCGGCGCGGACAGAGATTTTTTGCTTTTGACAAAGACCGTGCCGTCACGTTCCTCGACCTCCCAGCAGGTGAGGGGACTAAGTGCGGGCGCTGCGATTGCTTCCCCGGTCTCCAGACTGAAATGCGCGTGGTGCCACGGACAGCGCACGGTCGCCTCGACCAGCAGCCCGTCGGCCAGTGGGCCGTGATAGTGTGTGCAGTGCGCAGACAGCGCGAACAGTCGGCCGTTCTGGCGGACGAGGAGCACCTCGTCGCTCCCAACATGGCCGGCCATCATGGCGCCGTCCGGGAGGCCGCTCGCAGCAACGCCTTGGGCAAAGTCAGGTCCGCTTGATGCTTTATCGTTACTCGCCATTTGCTCCCTCCGTGCGCCACTGCCTGCCAGCCTTTAGATGCTCCAGGCGCCGCAAAATTACAGCATAGGCATAATGCCGCGTGGAGCCTCGGGTTGCCGCAGTCCGGGCTCCCTTGCTAAGCCGCTGGGGCCGACGCGGGGCGGTTCATGGATTTCGAGCTTTCCGAAGAGCAAAAGGCATTTCAGGCGACGGCACGCAGCTTTGCGCGTGCAGAGATGATGCCAAATGCACGCTCGTGGGACGAGGGTGAAATCTTTCCGGTTGAGGCATTGCGCAAAGCGGCTGCACTCGGTTTCGGGGGCATTTATGTCAAGGAGGACGTCGGCGGATCCGCCTTGTCGCGGCTCGACGCCGCGCTGATCTTCGAGGAGTTGGCGCAAGGGTGCACGTCAACCGCCGCCTACATCTCGATTCACAACATGGCCGCTTGGATGGTCGACGCCTTCGGTGGTCCCGAGGTACGCAAAAGGTGTCTGCCGAAGCTGTGTTCAATGGAGCATTTCGCGAGCTATTGCTTGACTGAGCCAGGTGCCGGCTCCGACGCCGCCAATTTATCCACGCGCGCGCGCCGCGACGGCGAGTCCTATGTTCTCGACGGCAGCAAGGCATTTATTTCGGGCGCCGGCGTGTCGGACCTTTACGTTGTCATGGCACGCACGGGTGAGAGGGGGCCACGAGGCATATCGTGCATCGTAGTCGAGAAGGGGACGCCGGGCCTGTCATTCGGGGCGCCGGAAAAGAAGCTCGGCTGGAAGACGCAGCCGACCGCGATGGTCATCTTCGAAAATTGCCGTGTGCCGGTCGCGAACCGCATCGGCGCCGAGGGGCAGGGCTTCAAGATTGCCATGGCCGGTCTCGACGGCGGCCGGCTAAATATTGGGGCTTGCTCGATCGGCGGCGCGCAATTCTGTCTTGATCGTACCATCGACTACATGAAGGAACGCCGGCAGTTCGGATCCCGGCTCGCCGATTTTCAGGCGCTGCAATTCCGGGTCGCGGACTTTGCGACAGAACTCGATGCGGCTCGCCTGTTGTTGCATCGCGCCGCTATTGCGGTCGGAGCAGGCGAGCCAGCCGCCACACGCCTTGCCGCACAGGCAAAGCGCCTTGCGACCGATACAGGGTTCGAAGTGGTGAATGGTTGTCTGCAACTGCACGGCGGCTATGGCTATCTGCGCGATCATCCTATCGAGCGTGTTTTGCGCGACGTTCGTGTTCACCAGATACTCGAGGGTACGAATGAAATTATGCGACTGATCGTCAGCCGTGCCATGCTGAGGAATTGAAGGCGGCATGGCCCAACCGCAAATCCTGTTCGAGCGACGCGGTGCGGCCGGGATCGTAACGCTTAATCGTCCCAAAGCGCTGAACGCTGTCACTCATGGAATGGTGCGCGCCCTGCGCACCGAGCTCGATCGCTGGGCGAGCGATCCGGCGATCACGCGGGTTGTCATAATGGCGGCAGGGGAGCGGGCCTTCTCCGCCGGAGGCGACATCCGGGCGCTGTTCGATCTCGGCAAAGCCGGCCGTATCGACGACGCGCTGCAGTTCTGGCGCGACGAATATCCGCTCAACATGGCGATCAAGAACTATCGCAAACCGTACGTCGCGCTCATTGATGGCATCGCGATGGGTGGCGGCGTCGGTGTGTCGGTGCACGGCTCGCATCGCATCGCAGGTGACCGGTTCTCGTTCGCAATGCCGGAAGTCGGCATTGGTTTTTTCCCGGATGTCGGCGCAACCTGGTTCCTGCCGCGCATGCCGGGCGAACTGGGGGCCTATTGTGCGCTGACCGGCGATCGACTCGGGGTGATGGACGCGGTGTCGTCCGGCGTCGCAACACATCGCATCGCTTCCGCACATTTTGACGCTGTTCTCGATGGCTTGTCGGGCACGGTTTCCGTCGACGCCGTGCTTGCTGCCTTCGACGAACCGGTGGAGCAGGGGCCGGTCGCGCAGCGAAGAACTGTGATCGATCGTGTTTTTGCAGCAGATCGGGTTGAAGACATTATCGATGCTCTCGATCGCGAAGCGCGGTCATCATCGGCTGACGCCGATTGGGCGCAAAGTACGGCGGCTACGATACGCACGAAATCCCCGCTCAGCCTGAAAATCGCTTTAGCTCAGATTCGCCGCGGCAGGAACTGGGATTTCGCGACGTGCATGCGCGCGGAATTCCGCATAGTGTCACGCATTATTCGAGGGCATGATTTTTATGAGGGCGTGCGCGCCGTGATCGTGGACAAGGATAATAGCCCGCACTGGCAACCCGCTACGCTTGCCGAGGTAGGCGAGGCCGAAGTCGAGCGCCATTTCGCACCAGTCGAGGAAACTGAGTTGGTCCTGCCGTGAATAGACAGGCTGCACCTGACGACATTCGGACTCTCGAACCGGTTCGCGAGCATGAAGGCGATCGTTCCGTCGGTCGCTGGACGCAACGGCTCATCCTTTTTCTGAGAGCCATGGCAGCCATATCGATGCTCAAAGGCCTCTACCATTGGGCGCAGGTCTGCGGGATCGGCTTTGGAGAGATGCAACCTTTTGAGTATCGTTCGATCGCCTGGCAGACGGCGACAGTATTTTTCGCGGTAATAGATCTTGTCGCGGCGGTAGGTTTATGGCTCGCGGCGGCTTGGGGTGCGGTGATCTGGCTTACATCAGTCGCGTCCATGCTTGCGGTGGAAATCTTTTTCCCGCAGGTCTTCGGCGGCAGCTGGCTCACGGGCGCCTTGGAGGGCGCGCTGCTTGCCGTCTATCTTTGGCTGGCGTTGAAATCGGCACAAGAGCACCCGCTGTAAGCAATCGGGAGGACGCCATGGCGCGTATTGGATTTATCGGCCTCGGAAATATGGGACTGCCGATGGCGCAGAATCTCCTCAGGGCCAGTCATCAGGTCGAAGGGGTTGATGTAAATCCAGCAGCACTCGAGAAACTCAAGGCTGCAGGTGGTGCGGTCGTTGAGACAGCGAAGATTGCCGCCTCACGCGCCGATGTCGTCATCACTATGCTGCCATCGGGGAAAGAAGTACGCGATGTTTATCTCGGTTCAGCCGGGATCATTGAGAACGCCAATGCAGGAACACTGCTGATTGATTGCTCGACCATCGACGTCGATACCGCGCGAACGGTTGCTGCCGAGGCGGAGAAAAAGGGATTGCTGATGCTTGACGCTCCCGTTTCGGGCGGCGTCGGCGGGGCTACTGCCGGGACGCTCACGTTCATGGTCGGCGGCAGTACACAAGCATTCACACGTGCTCAATCGATTCTCGAGAAGATGGGCAAGACAATCGTGCACGCGGGCGGCGCTGGCAACGGGCAGGCTGCCAAGATCTGCAACAACATGATCCTCGGTATATCGATGATCGCGGTTTCGGAAGCTTTTGTTCTTGCAGAAAAGCTTGGCCTCGATCACCAGAAGCTGTTCGACATTTCTTCGAAGTCGTCGGGGCAATGTTGGTCTTTGACAAGCTATTGTCCCGTGCCTGGACCAGTTCCGACATCGCCAGCGAACCGCGACTATCAGGCGGGGTTCACGGCAGCGATGATGCTTAAGGATCTCAAGCTGTCCCAGGACGCGGCAAAAGCCACGCGAACCAAAACAGAACTTGGTGCCGATGCCGAGCGTATCTATTCCCGATATGTGGCAAGCGGCGAAGCGGGGCGGGATTTTTCCGGCATCTTCCGCTTTATCCGCGGATAACGCCGGGCTTTAGCGTGAACGAAGCCTTGCAGCGTTTTGTAGAATTGTAAGGTCAACAGAGCGTTCACCGTTGCAAATAAACCTAATCTTTATGCTGTTATTTAAGCCGATTTTAGACCGCCCCTTCTAGGGTGCGCCTCATCCGGAGCGGGGAAGACAGGGCCTCGCAACCGGAAAACGTATAGATAAAACGCAAGGGGCGTTGAACATGAAAGCCGTCGCTAAGACGGTCGAGCCCGCCGAACGAGAGGCGCAGCTCGATCACATTCGGCCACAGTACCTGGAGGCCTTGACGCTAGTCGAACGGCTGCATCGCCGCTTGCTCGACGTCATCAAGGATGAGTTCGATCGGCGTGGTCGCTCCGATATCAATTCGGTGCAGGCGCTGCTCCTCTACAACATCGGGGACAAGGAGCTGACAGCTGGTGAGCTGCGCACGCGCGGCTACTATCTCGGCTCGAATGTTTCCTACAATCTCAAGAAGCTCGTCGAAATGGCGTTCCTCGATCACCAGCGTTCGCGGGTCGATCGGCGCTCGGTGCGCATCAAGCTCACCGACAAGGGCCACGAAGTGCGGGACATCATCGAGACGCTGTACCAGAAGCACGTGCGCACGGTTGAGCAGGTTGGCGGCATCAATGCCGAGGAATTCAGCACGCTCAACAAGTCACTGCACCGGCTTGAGCGCTTCTGGACCGACCAAATCCTCTACCGGCTCTAATTGACCGGCGGAAATTGAATTTGCCCTGGCCGCTCTGCGGCCGGGGTTTTTCTTGCGGTCGGTCATTCCGCTGCAGCCCCTAGATATTGCGGCTGCGAGCGGTCCACAGCCCAATGCTTGGCGCTTTAGCGTCGATATGCTATTGCCGGCCCAATCCCGGACCTACTTCAGTGTTCGGCGCCGCCGGCTCGCGGCGCCAGGAGATCGTGATGTCGGCGACGTCAAAGCCCGAAGCTGCAGGCGATATCGAAGCTCTTTTTTCGGCGCAGTTGAACGAGGTCGATCCCGAGATCGCCGACGCCATCGGAAAAGAACTCGGGCGCCAGCGCGACGAGATCGAGTTGATCGCATCCGAGAATATCGTGTCGCGTGCGGTTCTTGAGGCGCAGGGGTCAGTCCTCACCAACAAATATGCCGAAGGTTTGCCGGGCAAACGCTACTACGGCGGCTGTCAGTATGTGGACGTCGCGGAGCGGCTGGCGATCGAGCGTGTCACAAAATTGTTCGGCTGCAAGTTCGCAAACGTGCAGCCGCACTCAGGCGCGTCGGCCAACGCGGAGGTCTTCTTCGCGTTGCTGCAACCCGGCGATACCTTCATGGGACTCAATCTCGCCGCCGGTGGTCATCTCACCCACGGTTCGCCGGTCAACATGTCCGGGAAATGGTTCAAGCCGGTCCCGTATGGCGTTCGCCGCGACGATCATCGGATCGATATCGAGGAGGTCGCGCGGCTTGCGCGTCAACATAAGCCGAAGCTGATCATCGCCGGGGGGTCAGCCTATCCGCGCATCATCGACTTTCGCGCGTTCAGGGCCATTTGCGATGAAGTTGGCGCCCTGCTGATGGTTGATATGGCGCATTTCGCCGGCCTCGTCGCCGCGGGCGTGCATCCTTCGCCATTTCCGCATGCGCACGTGGTGACGACGACGACACACAAGACGCTGCGGGGCCCTCGTGGTGGCGTAATTCTGTCCGATGAGGAAGAGATTGCGAAGAAGCTTAACTCTGCAGTATTTCCGGGAATGCAGGGTGGACCGCTGATGCATGTGATTGCAGCCAAGGCTGTCGCTTTCGGCGAGGCGCTGCGACCGAGCTTCCGCACCTACGCGCGCAATGTCGTCGAGAATGCGAAGGCGCTGGCCGAGCGGTTGAAGTCGGACGGGCTTGACATCGTATCCGGCGGCACCGACACACATCTTATGTTGGTCGACCTGCGGCCGAAACGATTGACGGGTAAAGTCGCAGAGGCGGCTCTAGGACGTGCACATATCACTTGCAACAAAAACGGCATTCCTTTCGATCCGGAAAAGCCGACGGTAACCTCGGGAATTCGCCTCGGTACACCGGCGTGCACAACTCGTGGCTTCGGCATTGCCGAATTCCGCCAGGTCGGCGACATGATCGTCGAAGTGCTTGACGTGCTCTCGCAAAAGCATGTCGAGGAGGACTCGTTGGTCGAAGCGAGTGTACGTGACAAAGTGAGGACGTTGATTGGAAGGTTTCCGATCTATCAGGACTGAGGATTGAGGCGACATGCGTTGCCCGAGTTGCGGTAGCCTCGATACGCAAGTGAAGGACTCGCGGCCGACCGAGGACTCGGCGGTGATCCGCCGGCGTCGCGTTTGCCTGACGTGCAATTTCCGTTTCACGACATTTGAGCGAGTCCAACTGCGAGAATTAACGGTCATCAAGCGAAATGGCCGAAGGGTTCCTTTCGACCGCGACAAGCTGATGCGCTCCGTACAGATCGCATTGCGCAAGCGTCCCGTGGACCCCGAGCGAATCGAGCAAATGGTCTCCAAGATCGTGCGCGAACTGGAAAGCCAGGGCGAAAACGAAATTTCGTCGGAAGCCATCGGCGAGATTGTAATGGAGCATTTGCGCGAGCTCGATGACATTGCCTATGTGCGGTTTGCCTCGGTCTACCGCAACTTCCGGGAAGCCAAGGATTTCCGCGCCGCTCTTGATGAGTTGTCGGGGAGCGACGATGGCCGGCCCGCAGCCAGCGCACGGAAATGAGCGAGCAGTCCGGGTCGACTTCACCAGCTGAAGACGAGCGCTTCATGCGCCTCGCGTTGGCGCTCGGGCGCCGCAATCTGGGCCATACTTGGCCGAACCCTGCCGTCGGTGCTGTGATCGTGAAGGACGGCATCATTGTCGGGCGGGGCTGGACGCAGGATGGCGGCCGGCCCCACGCCGAGATCGAAGCCCTGCGTCGAGCGAAAAAAGCGGCGCAGGGTGCGACCATGTATGTATCGCTGGAGCCATGCTCGCATCAGGGAAAGAGCCCCCCCTGCGCCGATGCGATTATTCGCGCCGGGATCGCGCGCGTTGTTTCGGCAATGGACGACCCAAACCCCGAGGTGGCGGGGAAGGGACATGAGCGTCTCCGTGCGAAAGGCGTTGTTGTAGACGTTGGCCTTTGCGCCGAGGACGCTGCGCGAATACATGCCGGGCACATCAGTCGCATCACACAGGGACGCCCTTATGTGACCCTCAAGCTCGCGATTTCGGCGGATGGCAAAGCGGGATTAGCGGGCCGTAAGCCGGCGCCGATCACCGGAGAGACTGCGCGCGATCGCGTATTCCAGATTCGCGCGGCCGATGATGCCATCCTCGTTGGCATCGGCACGGTCCTGTCCGACGATCCGCAATTGACCTGCCGTCTGCCGGGAATGTTCGAACGTTCGCCGGTGAGGGTGGTGCTCGATGAGGAACTGCGCTTGCCGCTCGCGACATCGGTTGTCGCAACGGTACGCGAGACGCCGACCTGGGTTTTTACTTCAAATCGGCCGTCAGCCATTGCTGAGGAGATTCTCCAGCAAAAGGGCTGCAAGGTTTTCCGTGTTCACGAAAGCAATAACCGGCTCGACCTGAAAGAGGTTCTCAAGACGCTCAGCGAGCAGGGGATAACACGGCTCCTGGTGGAAGGAGGACCGACCGTTGCAGCAAGCTTTTTAGCCGCGGATCTGGTGGATGAGGCGCTTATCCTGCGCGGTGAAAAGACGATTGGCGATACCGGCATCGATCCACTCGAAAGCATGTCTCTGGAAGCATTGACGGGGCGCCTCGTGTTGCGCGGCCGTGAAAAGTTGGGCGCCGATACAATTGACGATTTCGTGCGTGGTTAGGCTATGTTCACCGGAATTGTGACCGCTGTCGGCGAGGTGCGCTCGGTAAGTCAGCGTTCCGGGAACTTGCACCGCGTGACCATTTCGTGCGGCTACCCACGAACAGAAATCGTTCAGGGCGCTTCGATCGCCTGCTCAGGCATATGTCTCACAATCGTGGACGCCGGGGAGGAAGATGCCCGCACATGGTTTGCAGTCGATGTTGCGGCGGAGACGCTGCGCGTAACGACGGCATCTCGCTGGCGACACGGCTCGAAAATCAATCTCGAGCGTCCGCTGAAATTCGGCGATGAATTGGGCGGACATCTTGTGTCGGGTCATGTGGACGGCATCGCGACCGTAATCGCGCGCGAAGACATGCCCGAAATGGCACGTTTCGCGCTGCGCGCGCCTTCCGGGCTTGCGCGTTTCATTGCTCCCAAGGGATCGGTTGCGCTCGACGGTGTCTCTCTTACGGTCAACGCAGTGCAGGCCGACACGTTTTCAGTACTCGTTATTCCTCACACGTTGCAGATGACGACATTCGAAGACTTAAGCAAAGGCCACGATGTCAATCTCGAGGTTGATACAATGGCCCGTTATGCCGCGCGCCTGATTGAAATGCAGAAGTGAGCTGCAACGGCGGCCCCTTGTTCGGTTATGGGGCGCTTGCTAGGACGCCAGTCGACAAGGGCATTGGCCATGGCCAGGAAAAGGCGCACCACGAAAATAGCCGACAGCCTCTATATGCTGATCGTGGAAGCACGCTTTTACGACGCTATCTCCGATGAGTTGCTGCGCGGCGCGACCGAGGTTCTGGACAAGGCCGGTGCGCGCTATGATCGCGTAACCGTTCCTGGAGCGCTCGAGATCCCGCCTGCGATTGCAATCGCTATCGACGCCGCAACGCGCCGGCGTGCCCCGTACGACGGGGTGGTTGCTCTTGGATGCGTCATCCGCGGTGAAACCCATCACTTCGATATCGTTGCGAACCAGTCGGCGCGCGCGCTCATGAATCTTGCCGTAAGCGAGCGGTTGGCCGTCGGAAACGGCATTCTGACCGTCGACAGCGAGGCGCAAGCCAAGGAGCGCGCCCGCATCGAAGGAGGCAACAAGGGTGGCGCCGCGGCGCGCGCTGCGTTGACCATGGTCGCCCTCAAACACACGCTGGTCTGGCGGTGATGGCCACAAGGACGGCCCGCGACGAGGATGCACGCAAAGCAAACAAGCGTGGCGCGGCGAGGCTGGCTGCGGTGCAGGCTCTCTATCAGATGGATCTTGCCGGCAGCGGTCTCAACGAGATCCTGGCTGAATTCGAAAGTCACTGGTTGGGACGCGAGGTGGAAGGCGCACAATATCTGCCGGCCGAAGCTGCCTTCTTCCGTGACGTGGTATCGGGGGTCGTGCGCGAGCAACGCCAACTCGATCCTTTGATCGATGAAGCCCTGTCGAAAAGCTGGCCCTTAAAGCGCATCGATACGGTTCTGCGCGCCGCGCTGCGCGCCGGAGCCTATGAGCTTACGCATCGTGGCGATGTGCCGGCCCGAGTGGTCGTTGCCGAATATGCCGATGTCGCCGCCGCCTTTGTCGAGCGGGACGAGACAGGAATGGTCAATGCGGTGCTCGATCATCTGGCGCGACGTCTGCGCCCGGCCGAATTTGATCGAGCGTCTGGCTGAAATGATGGCCGCCCGCGAAAATATGTCGGCCGAGGATCGCCTGATCGCGCGATTTTTCGAGCCGATCGCCACACACCCGGGGGCGCTTGGATTGTCTGACGATGCCGCCTTCATAACTCCTCCGGCGGGAACCGATCTTGTGCTCAAAGCGGATGCGATCGTCGGCGGCGTCCATTTTTTTCCGGAGGACGCGCCGCAAGCGGTCGGAGGCAAGGCTCTTCGCGTCAACCTTTCCGATTTGGCGGCAAAGGGTGCGCGTCCGCTTGGTTTTCTCCTCTCGCTCGCGGTTCCGCAGGATCTCAACGATGACTGGCTGAGCGGATTCGCGGAAGGATTGCGAGCCGATACCGTGCTGTATGGTTGCCCGCTGTTCGGCGGCGACACCGATCGTACGCCCGGTCCGGTCACGATTTCGATTGCCATGTTCGGGAGCGTCCCGCACGGCACCATGGTCCGGCGGGCCGGAGCCAGGCCTGGAGACCGCGTTTTCGTTACTGGCACGATCGGTGATGCGGCGCTTGGGTTGATCGTACGTGGTGGCAAAGCGCAGGCCTGGAAGCTAAGCGAGGCACACCGGCAGTATCTGATATCCAGGTATCTGCTACCGCAGCCGCGCAACGCGTTGGCTGATGTGATCCGTACTCATGCATCGGCAGCGATGGATGTTTCCGACGGACTGGTCGGCGACCTCGCCAAGCTGTGCCGTGCCTCCGGCGTTGCGGCCGAGGTGGATGTTCCGGGCATTCCCCTGTCCGAGGCAGCGAAAACCGTCATTGCGAGTGATGCGGCTGCGCTTGAAACGGCCCTTACCGGCGGAGACGACTATGAAATCGTCTGTGCTGTGCCGAAAGTGAGGGCGGCGAGCTTTCGCGATGCGGCAAGAGCCTCCGGCGTCAATGTCACAGATATTGGAGAGATAAAGACGGGCGACCGCGCGCGTTTCAACGACGCCGCGGGCAAGCCCTTGGTTTTCAAGCGCCCGTCGTTCAGCCACTTTTGAATCGGCAGGACGGACCGGCCAAGCGTGGGTATAATGCAATCGCAAGAGACGGAAATTTACGATGCATGATATGACTGCGAAAAAAGCGGCGGTCACGCCGGTTAATGAACATCCGAATTTTCAGAAGCACCACAGACGATTTCCAACCACCGCATGGTTGCGGCGCCACGCTCCACGCAATGTCCCGCTTTTCGCATTCGAATACGGCGACACCGGCGCCGGCAACGATGTCGGCATTGCGCATAACTGGGCTGCATTCGATGCGATCGAAATCGCTCCACGTTACGGTGTTATGCCGACCTTGCCGCCAGTCGGTGTAAATTTATTCGGCCGCAATTATGCCGCCCCGATTGGTGTAGCGCCCATGGGCGGCCCTTCGCTTGTCTGGCCAGGTGCCGATCTTCTAATGGCAAAGGCGGCCCAGCGCGCACGTGTGCCATATACACTGAGTGTTGCAGGTGGTGCGACGATCGAGCAGGCCGCCGAGGCTGCGCCCGATGTGTTCTGGCTTCAACTCTACCGGTTCTGGCACGAGGATCACAAAATCGGTTTCGACCTCGTCCGTCGTGCTCAGGCCGCCGAGGCCAAGGTCCTCACTCTTACGCTCGACGTGCCCGTACGGACAACGCGCTCACGTGAGACTTATGCCGGGCTGGCTCACGAATTTCGTCCCAACGCCCGCATGATTTACGAAATGCTTGTGCGGCCAAGGTGGATGCTCGCCCTGCTGCGCAACGGATATCCGCGCTTTGCAACCATCGGCGAGTACGCCCGGCCTGGGGCGGGGACCAACGAAATTATTGCTTACGCACGCGCCCGCATGGGCGGAGCCTTTTCATGGGAAGAGGTCAAACGTTATCGCGACGCCTGGAAGGGGCCGATGGCGGTGAAGGGAATCCTGCATCCCGCCGATGCCGAGATCGCGGTCGGTCTTGGGATCGACGGCATCTGGATATCGAACCACGGCGGACGGCAGATCGAAGCGCTGGCAACTTCAATCGATGTCCTGCCTGCAATTGCTGCGGCGGTCGGCAAAAAGGCGACCATCCTTCTCGACAGTGGGATACGGAGTGGCCAGGACGTAATGCGAGCGGTCGCGCTTGGTGCGGACGCCGCCTTTGCGGGAAAATCTTTTCTATGGGCGGTTGCGGCACTTGGCGACGAAGGACCGAACTATCTGATCGACCTCTACATCAACGAACTGCGCGCATCGTTGGGACAGATCGGGGCTCGATCCTTGGCCGAGGTGCGGACGGCCAGCATCAGGCACCCTGGCGCGTTTGAGTTCCTGGCGAAGCAGCCTGCAAGGACTCAGCGCAAACGGTAGCCCTCACGGATCTATTATCCGTCGAAATCGTCGATATCAGACAAATTCATCCCTGATCTGTCGCCCCGGCAGTGGCGATTCACTGCCGTCGCCGATACAAAGAGCAGCTTTTCCCCCGGGGACCGATATGTCAGCCGTTGCCGAGCCCATCGACCACATCGTGCCGGACGACAATTTGGCGCGGCGGAACGCCATGGTGCTGTCGGCTGCGCAGGCGCTTGCCGGGGGCAACAACACAGTCATCGTAAGCACAGCGAGCATCGTCGGCGCCGTGCTGGCGCCGGACAAAGGGCTGGCAACGTTGCCGGTGACGGCGATGGTGTTCGGCATGTGGCTTGGCACGCTGCCGCTAGGGATGCTGGCGCGCAAGTTCGGCCGTCGCTTCGCCCTGCAATGCGGCTCGGCTTTCGGCATTCTTTCCGGTCTTATTTCCTATTCGGCGGTGATGAACGGTAGCTTCTGGCTGCTGCTTTTCGGCACGTTTTGCGGCGGCCTTTATGCGGCAGCGCATCAGTCGTACCGGTTTGCCGCAGCCGACACCGCAAGCGATGCCTATCGGCCCAAGGTGGTGTCATGGGTGCTCGCCGGCGGCGTTTTCGCGGCCGTGTTGGGGCCGCAACTCGTGATTTTCACCAAGGATCTGCTGACCCCGCATCTCTTTGCGGCCAGCTATCTCGGTCAAGCGGTCTGCGCTTTGGCCGCGGCATGTGTGCTCCAGTTCGTGAAAGTGCCACCGCTTGCCACTCCTCGCCATGGCAGCGTGAGGCCGCTTGGCGAGATCGTTCAAAATGCGCGTTTCATCGTTGCGGTTGCCTGCGGGATCGCAAGTTACGCCATGATGAACATGCTGATGACGTCGGCGCCGCTGGCGATGGTGGGTTGCGGCCACTCGGTCACCGACGCCACGCTGGGAATCCAGTGGCATGTGCTTGCGATGTACGCGCCGAGCTTTGTGACCGGCTCGCTGGTCGCGCGCTTCGGCGTTGAGCGCATCACGGGCATCGGTCTTCTCTTGATTGCCGCAACCGCGGGCGTGGGCATTTCCGGGCTCTCGGTGGCTCACTTCTGGACCGCGCTGATTCTGCTGGGCGTTGGATGGAATTTGGCCTTCATCGGTGCGACCACGATGGTGACCCAATGCCACCGCCCGCATGAGCGCAACAAGGTTCAGGCCTTCAATGATTTCCTGATTTTCGGCAGCATGGCACTGAGTTCCTTTTCGTCCGGACAATTGCTAGACAAATTCGGCTGGGCAACGATCAACGAAGTGATTTTCCCGACGATTTTTGTGACAGGCGCGCTTTTGATCTGGCTCGCGATGCGGCCGCGACCCGCCACCGTCTAAATCGGGCATCACGGCCGTAAAAAGCGCGGCGCACAGTCACTAAGCGACACGCCGAATTTCCGCGTTGCGCATTCCCCGACTTTTTGGCTATATCCGCGCGCTTACCGGTCGGGGTGAAGCGCCCTTAAAGCGGCCATCCTCGACGCTCCTGGCGCCGGCGGGAGCGTTCGTCCCGCCAGCACCAATCAAAATCGAGGAAAATGGCCACCATGTCTACTTTGTGGTTGATCGTCGGCTGTGGGGTGCTCGCGATCGTCTACGGAATCTGGGCGACCCAATCGGTGCTCAGCGCCGATCCCGGCAGCAAGAGAATGCAGGAAATTTCCGAGGCAGTGCGCGAGGGCGCGCAGGCCTATTTAAAGCGTCAATACATCACCATTGGCACCGTTGGAGTGGTGATCTTCGTAATTATAGGTTTCACCCTTGGCTGGCTGGTCGCGATCGGGTTTGCCATCGGCGCCGTGCTCTCCGGCGCCACCGGCTTCATCGGCATGAACGTTTCGGTCCGGGCCAACGTGCGTGTGGCGCAAGCAGCGACTAAGACGCTCGCCGGTGGGCTCGAGCTTGCGTTCAAGTCCGGCGCCATCACCGGTCTTTTGGTTGCGGGTCTCGCGCTGCTTGGCGTGACGCTCTATTTCGGCTTCCTGACCGGCACGATGCACAAGGCGCCCAATGACCGAACAGTCATCGATGCCCTCGTGGCGCTTGGATTCGGTGCATCGCTGATTTCGATCTTTGCCCGTCTCGGCGGCGGCATCTTCACGAAGGGCGCGGATGTCGGCGGCGACCTGGTCGGCAAGGTAGAGGCCGGCATTCCCGAAGACGATCCGCGTAACCCGGCGACCATCGCCGATAACGTCGGCGACAATGTCGGCGACTGCGCCGGAATGGCGGCTGATCTGTTCGAGACTTACGCGGTGACGACAGTTGCCACAATGGTGCTGGCTTCGATCTTTTTTGCCGGGACCCCGATGCTCCTGATCATGATGACCTATCCGCTTGCTATCGGAGGGGCCTGCATTATCACTTCGATCATCGGTACGTTCTTTGTGCGGCTCGGCCGCAACCAGTCGATCATGGGCGCCCTCTATAAGGGCTTCATCGCGTCGGCGGTGCTCTCTCTGGTTGCCATCTGGTTCGTCACCGATTCCCTGATCGGCTTCGGCCCCATCGCAGGCGTCAATTTCACCGGCCAGGCGCTATATGTCTGCGCGGTTGTCGGCCTTGCGGTTACCGGCTTGATTATCTGGATCACCGAGTACTATACCGGCACCAATTTTCGACCGGTGCGGTCCATCGCTGCGGCCTCTGTTACCGGCCACGGCACCAATATCATTCAGGGCCTTGCGGTATCACTCGAAGCAACCGCGCTGCCCGCGCTGGTGATTATCGCCGGCATCCTGGTTGCCTATGCACAGGCAGGACTTTTCGGCATCGCTATCGCGGTGACCTCGATGCTTGCGCTCGCGGGTATGGTGGTTGCGCTCGATGCATTCGGTCCGGTCACCGACAATGCCGGCGGCATTGCCGAGATGGCCGGTCTGCCGAAAAACGTGCGCAGGTCGACCGATGCCCTCGACGCGGTCGGCAATACGACGAAGGCGATTACCAAAGGCTACGCGATCGGCTCGGCCGGCCTCGGCGCCCTTGTGCTGTTTGCCGCTTATAACCAGGACTTGCAGTTCTTCACCAAGACTGCCGCACAGCATCCGTACTTCCAAGGCATCCAGCTCGACTTCTCGCTGAACAATCCTTACGTCGTCGTCGGTCTTTTGTTCGGCGGCCTGTTGCCGTACCTGTTCGGCGCGCTCGGCATGACCGCGGTGGGACGCGCAGCCGGTGCGATCGTCGAGGAAGTCCGTCGCCAGTTCCGTCAAAAACCCGGCATCATGAAGGGCAAGGACAAGCCCGACTATGGACGGGCGGTCGATATGCTCACCAAAGCGGCGATCAAGGAAATGATCGTGCCGTCGTTGCTGCCGGTGCTTTCTCCGATCGTCTGCTACTTCGCGATCTACTTCATCGCTGGTGGTGGTCCGGCCGGCAAGTCGGCGGGCTTCTCTGCGGTCGGCGCCATGCTTCTCGGTGTCATCGTCACCGGCCTGTTTGTCGCGATCTCGATGACATCGGGCGGCGGTGCCTGGGATAACGCCAAGAAATACATCGAAGACGGCCATTACGGCGGCAAGGGCTCCGATGCTCACAAGGCTGCGGTCACCGGCGACACGGTCGGCGACCCCTACAAGGACACGGCGGGACCGGCTGTGAACCCGATGATCAAGATTACGAACATCGTGGCGTTGCTGCTGCTGGCGGTTCTCGCCCGCTGATTGTGGTCACAAAAAGCGAAGGGCCCGCGTCTCGCGCGGGCCCTTTTTTTGTCGGGTCTAGAGATGGAAGCCGACGTTCTTGAAAATATTGCGGATGTAACTCAGTTCCTGGCCGCCGGTCGGCGTCGTTTGAGAATAGAAATCGAAAATCTTTCCATCCTTGACCCCGTAATTGGCGAGCCTCGCGACACGGCGGTCTTTGTCGAAGTAGACCGCGATCACTCGCTGATCGACAACCTCGTGCGGCATGAAGGCAGCGGAGCGCTGCGCCTTTTGGGAGATGTAATAAAAGGCATCGCCGCTGACGGTTGCGACCGTAGAAGGCGTGCCAAGGACAATGAGGACCTGTTCTTGCGTGGCGCCGACCGGCAACTGTTCGAGCGCGCCTTCGGGCAGCACGTACCCGCGTTGGAGTGTCTCCGTCGTGCTGCCGCAAGCCGACAGCGCCAGCGCGCCCGCGAGTGCTATCGCCAGACAAAAACTATCTTTCCCGAAACGCACGATTTTCGACCCCGAACTCAGAACAGCTTCGTCCTAAACCTTGCCCCTGCGAAAGCAATAACGTAACGCTGCGAGCACGCCACCCCCGAACAGATGCGATGATATTTTCCCTGTTTCGCCGCCACATACGGGCGGACACAATTTCCACCCTGTATGGCACGATCGTGGCGCACGCACGATTGCCTTGTTTTTATAGGGATTACGAGATCGCCGACACCGTTAACGGCCGTTTCGAACTTCTGATACTGCACCTTGCCGTGATTCTGGACCGATTGATGGCGGACCCCCAATTGCGGGACGTCGGCCAGGGCCTGTTTGACCATTTTTGCTCAGACATGGACCACAACCTGCGTGAGATGGGGGTAGGCGATCTTGCTGTTCCCAGGCAAATGCAGCGCGTCGGGGAGGCTTTTTATGGCCGTGCACAGGCCTATAGGGGAGCCTTGGCGCTGAAAACCCAAGAGATGCTTACTGAAGCTCTCGAGCGAAACGTCTACGGAAATGGGGGTTCCAGTCGGGCTGCGGCCGCGCGTCTTGCGGTCTATATTGTGGCGGTGGCTGCTCATCTGCGGGATCAGCCAACGACAAGCCTTCTTGCCGGGAAGCTCGATCTGCCCGATCCGGCTTCGATGGTTGGTCTGAAAGATAGAGGTTCCTCCGTTATTGACTGAAAAATTGATGGAAAAAGCCCAGAGTCCCTGGAGTGTGCCGGTGTCTGTGGAGGAAATCCCGGACACTGGCCTGCATATCGAGATTGAGGCGCCGGCGGATGTCCGCGGGCAGCTGGCCAAGTTTGCTGGAGTGCGCGATCTGCCCAAGTTAGCGATCATCGTTGATCTCACGCGTCGCGGAACCGGCGTGCACGTGGCAGGTCAGGTCAGTGCCAGGGTTGGGCAGACATGCGTGGTTACTCTCGATCCGATAGAGACCGACCTTAATGAGCCAATAGACCTCATTTTTTCGCCTAGGGCGTCCGACGTGACGGCCGAAAGTGCAGACAAGAGCAGCGATCAGGACGAGCCCCCGGAACCGTTGGTCGGGGGAAAGCTCGATCTTGGTGCGATCGCCACCGAATTCCTTTTGCTCGGCATCGATCCTTATCCTCGCAAGAGCGGCGCCGAATTCGCCGCAGTCAGGGCCGACGACACCGCCCGTCCATTTGCTGCTCTGGAAGCGCTAAAAAAGCGCCTCGGCAGTTAGTCCTGAAAGCGGGCAGGGCATGGGTGGGTCGGACAAGCGACTTGTTTGGGATGGGCGAGCCGCTATGGTCGCGCACGACTTCCGCCCTCGCCAACTCGTGCGGCCGGCGCCGCAGTTAATGCCCCCAAGAGCGATCCATGCCCGATAAGGTTCGTATCGCGCTCGATGCCATGGGCGGCGACCACGGCGCCTCGGTGATTTTGGCGGGCGCCGATATTTCGCTCACCCGTCACCCCGACATTGAATTCCTTCTCTTCGGCAACAGCGCCGCGGTTCAACCTGTCTTGGACGGATTGCCCCGTCTCAAGGCGCACTCGACGGTCGTGCATACCGAAGTTGCAATTCGTATGGATGATAAGCCGAGTCAGGCTTTGCGCTATGGCCGCTGGAAGTCATCGATGTGGCTTGCGATCGATGCGGTCAAGAAAGGCGAAGCCGACGTTGCGGTTTCCGCCGGCAACACTGGCGCGTTGATGGCGATGGCGCGCTTCAACCTCAAGATGATCGAGGGTATCGAGCGGCCTGCGATTGCGGCACTGTGGCCGACGCTCAAGGGTGAATCCGTCGTCCTTGATGTGGGCGCTTCAATTGGTGCCGATGAAAATCATTTGGTCAATCTTGCTGCAATGGGCAGCGCGATGGCACGTGTACTTTTTGACATCGAACGTCCCACCGTTGGCCTTCTCAATATCGGTGTGGAGGAAGTCAAAGGGCTCGAACAGGTTCGGGAAGCCGGCCGCATCTTGCGCGAGGCGCCATTGCCACATTTCGAGTACCATGGTTTTGTCGAAGGCGGCGACATCGGCAAAGGCGTGGTCGATGTCGTCGTCACCGAAGGGTTTGCCGGCAACATCGCGCTGAAGACCGCGGAAGGAACGGCCCATCAGCTTGCTTCGTACCTCCGCGCGGCGATGAATCGCACCTGGATGGCCCGGCTTGGTTACGTTCTGGCACGCCAGGCGTTCCGCGCACTGCGCGAGAAAATGGATCCGCGCAAATCGAACGGCGGCGTATTCCTTGGTCTCAAGGGCGTGGTCATCAAGAGTCACGGCGGTGCGGATGCCGAAGGCACAGCTGCGGCCATCGACATGGGTTATGACATGGTGCGATATGAGCTACTCGACAAGATCGCGCAATCGATGGCGCGCGACCTGCAAGCGGGAACGACGGCAAGGCTCGCCGGTGGAGCCGGCTCGTGACGGTCTTGCGTTCTGTCGTACTCGGCTGCGGCATCTATCTTCCCGCGCGCATTGTAAGCAATGACGAACTCGCACGGTCGGTTGCGACGACCGACGAGTGGATCGTGCAGCGTACCGGCATTCGCGAGCGTCACATTGCCGCGCCGGGAGAAATGACATCCGACCTGGCACTCAATGCGGCGCGCGCTGCGCTTGCGAACGCGCACGTCGAAGCGAGTTCTGTTGATCTGATTGTGCTGGCGACGTCGACACCTGATCAGACTTTTCCGGCGACCGCTGTCTCGGTGCAGGCGGGGCTCGGAATAACGCGTGGCGCCGCCTTCGATCTTCAGGCAGTCTGTTCCGGCTTCGTCTATGCGCTGCAGATAACCGACGCCTTATTGCGCGACGGAAGCTACAAACGCGCTTTGGTGATCGGCGCTGAGACCTTTTCCCGCATCCTCGACTGGACCGACCGTACGACTTGCGTTCTATTTGGCGACGGGGCAGGCGCCATAGTGCTCGAGGCACAGCCGCAGCCGGGCACGCGCGAAGATCGGGGCATTCTGACGACACATTTGCGCGCCGATGGGCGCCATAGGTCAAAGCTTTACGTCGATGGCGGACCGTCCTCGACCCAGTCTGTAGGCCATTTGCGCATGGAAGGCCGCGAGGTCTTCAAGCACGCGGTCGCAATGATCACCGACGTCATAGAGGACGCGTTCAAGGCGACCGGCTACAGCGCCGCAGACATCGATTGGTTCGTCCCACACCAGGCAAACAAGCGCATTATCGATGGGTCCGCCCACAAGCTCGGGATCGCCCCGGAAAAAGTCGTCATTACCGTGGATCGTCACGGCAATACGTCGGCGGCCTCGATTCCCCTTGCCCTTTTTGATGCGGTCTCAGACCGCCGTATCAAGCGGGGGAACCTTATTCTACTCGAAGCCATGGGCGGCGGGTTCACCTGGGGCTCTGCACTGCTACGCTGGTGATACCGCCGCGCAGATGCCACACCCCCAACAAATTCCTTAATGGCCCCGTTGACCCCCATCGGACATGCTAATATCCTCGATAATTCAGCGGGATAACCTTCGCCGGGGGCTAGGGCAGGCGATGACCGGGAAAACTGTGACGCGGGCCGACTTGTGCGAGGCGGTCTATCAAAAAGTCGGTCTTTCACGCACGGAATCAGCTGCTTTGGTGGAGTTGGTGCTTAAGGAAATCACCGACTGCCTGGAGCGTGGCGAAACTGTGAAATTGTCGTCTTTCGGCTCGTTTGTTGTGCGAAAAAAGGGCCAGCGCATTGGCCGGAACCCGAAAACGGGGAAAGAAGTGCCAATCTCGCCGCGACGCGTTATGGTGTTCAAACCGTCGGCGATTCTCAAGCAGCGCATTAACAACGGCGCCGCCGAGCCGACTGCGTAAGTCGTAAAAAACCGCGTTCGTCGACAACTTGGGAGTGAATTCGCTTTGGACAACAAGGCGCCGGACGCATTTCGCACTATCAGTGAGGTGGCTGACGATCTCGATCTGCCGCAGCATGTGTTGCGCTTTTGGGAAAGTCGCTTTCACGAGATCAAACCGATGAAGCGTGGAGGCGGGCGCCGCTACTACCGCCCGGATGATGTCGATTTACTGCGTGGGATCCGCCATCTGCTCTATGGTGAAGGTTACACAATCCGCGGCGTACAAAGGATATTGCGCGAACAAGGTTCGAAGTTCGTGCAGGCAGTATGGCAGGAAGGCGCGCCTCAGCCGCCCCACGGCGTCGTCGAGAGTGAAGAAGATATCGTGGAGGACGCCGAGGCGGTTGAAAGCGTTCTCCAGGAGGAGAGCGGTATCCGCAGCAGACTCTCCTCCCTGATTGGCCGCGATCTCGGTGACCGTCAAGACGATGTTCCCGCCCGCACCGATCCTCCGATGACAGGAGCGCCCATGCCTCGTATCGAGCCCGCCGATCGCGCCCTGCACGCCGCTGGCAGCGCCGATCAGTCGGTGCAGGAATTGCAGGACGCGGCGCCGGCTGTATCACGCCAGCCGTCGCCGGCCATGACCGGCGGTCTCGGCGGCGAGGATTTGCGAAAGTTGCGCGAGATCCTGCATGACCTCGGCGAGTGCCGCAAGCTGATCGACGATGTTGTGACAAGACCACACTAGACGAATTCGATTCAGCTTCGAACCTGACAGGCATGGTGTGCGACCAACGGCCATGTAGAATGCTTCTCGGCATTCTGAAGGCTGGTGGGTGTCATGCGGAAAATTGCGGCGGCCCTATTGCTTGCGATTGCAGGCATGGCGGGTGTTTCGGCGCCCGCATATTCGCAAATGCCCCCTCCCAACATTCCACCGCCAACGATCGTCGATCGCGGCGCGCCGATCACGCCGCTCGGCTGGTTTGTCATCGGCTCGGTCGGGTGCGCAGCCGTATCGCCGATGATCGGCACGGTGATATTGGGCCGCGAGCTCACGCTCAACGAAGCCTACCGCTCGACCCTGGGCTGTTTCCTCGGGCCGGTCGGCTGGCTGCTGGCGGATGCTCTGGTGCCGCCTACGGTCACAACTCAAACCCAGACACAAATCCACATTCAAACGTCAAAGCCGCCGCCTCGGCAGCAACGTGCGGGCCGTGGACGCAACTTCAAGATACCGCCGCAGGGCGAAACACGATTTGTCAACGAACTCATCCTCGAGTTTGGGCCCGGCGCTACCGCACAAATGCGCAACAGGCTGGCGGACAATCTGCAACTGACCGAACTGGAAACCCAGAGATTTGAGCTGACCAGTCGCACGCTCAGCCGCTGGCGTATTGACGGCACGCGGTCAGTGCCGGCAACGCTTGGCCTGATCGCCCGCAACTATCCCGGCGTGTCGGGCGGCTGGGCCAACATGGTCTATGTCGGCGCGCAGGCGCCGGCGGTTCAATCCCAGCCGGCGCCCGCAGGCTCCGCGCAATACGTCGTGAACAAGCTGCACCTGCTGGAAGCTCATCGCATCACCAACGGCGACGATGTGCTGGTCGCGGTGATTGATTCCAAAATCGACACTCGGCATCCTGACCTTACAGGCGTGGTAGCGGACGAGTTCGATGTCGTTGGCGCTCCGGCCGCTGCCCATTCACATGGCACTGCCATAGCGGGCGCAATCGCGGCGTGCAGCAAACTGGTCGGAGTTGCGCCAAAGGTGAAGCTGCTCGCGGCGCGTGCCTTTTCGGGTTCTGGAGAGAGCGCGCAGAGCACCACATTCAATATTCTCAAAGGTGTCGATTGGGCCGCGAGCAAGAACGCACGCATCATCAACATGAGCTTTGCGGGCCCGCCCGACGATCTGTTGCGTGAGATGCTTGCCAAGGCAAATGCGCGCGGCATCGTGCTTATTGCGGCCGTCGGCAATGCTGGTCCACGCGCGCCGCCGCTCTATCCGGCTGCTGATGCGGGGGTCATTGGCGTGACAGCAACGGATGTGGACGACAGGCTCATGCCGCAGGCCAACCGGGGGCCGCAGGTTGCGGTGGCGGCGCCCGGTGTCGAAATTCTCGCTGCCGCTCCCGACGGGAAGTACCAGGTGACATCGGGCACTTCCATCGCAGCCGCGCATGCCAGCGGCGTTGCGGCGCTTCTGCTGGCGTCAAAACCGAGCCTTACGCCGGCGCAGGTACGCGCAGCGCTCATCCGGGCGGCAAACAAAATTCCGGGAAAGCGCACCGAGGTCGGCGCCGGGGTAATCGACGCGCTGGCCGTCATTAATCCAAATCGCAAATAGCCTTGTTGCGAGTAGCTT
Source organism: Pseudolabrys sp. (assembly GCA_036557605.1). Lineage (GTDB taxonomy): Bacteria > Pseudomonadota > Alphaproteobacteria > Rhizobiales > Xanthobacteraceae > Pseudolabrys. The sequence continues at coordinate 12,913 of DATBHE010000133.1, read as the reverse complement.
TGCCGCAAATAGCCTTCCGGGCCCGCCATCTGCTAGGTAAGGCTCCGACATCATTCCTCTGGATCGATCGCCATGGCTGGACCGGATTCACTTCTCGTTGAACGTCCGTTCAACGACATCGTCGTCCTCAAGATCAACCGTCCGCAGGTGCGCAATGCGCTCAATCTGGATGTGCGCACACGTCTTGCCGACGAGGTGGCGCGCTGCGGCAGCGACAATGCCGTACGCTGTATCATCGTGACGGGTTCGGAGGCCGCTTTTGCTGCGGGGGCCGATATTGCGGAGATGGCGGAGGCGGGCCCGATCGAGGTCATGTCGCGCAACGTGCAGAAGTATTGGCGGACGATCATGGATTGCCCGAAGCCCATCCTGGCTGCCGTTGAAGGCTTCGCGCTCGGTGGGGGACTCGAGCTTGCGCTGTGCGCGGACATTATCGTCGCAGGTGAAAGCGCAAAGCTCGGCCTCCCTGAGGTGAAAGTCGGTATCCTCCCCGGTGGCGGTGGCACGCAGAAACTCGCTCGCCTTGTCGGCCGTCACCGCGCCATGCTGTTGGTCATGACCGGAAAAATGTTCAGCGCCGCCGAAGCCCTGAGCATGGGAGTCGTCAGTGAAGTCGCGCCGGCGGGCCAGGCTCTGACAAAAGCAATAGAAATTGCCCGGGAGATTGCCGCGATGCCTGCGGTCTCGATCATGCAGGTCAAGGAAATCATCAACAGCGGACTCAACGCGCCGCTCGAAACTGCCCTTATGCTGGAACGCAAGGCTTTTCAGCTTCAGTTTGCCACACGCGATCAGAAAGAAGGCATGCGGGCCTTCATGGAAAAAAGAAAACCAAAGTTCGAAGGGCAATAACGCGTGGCTCTGAATTTAGCTCGTCCCGATCTTGTCGCCGCGGTGTTTGGTACCGGAACTATGGGTCGCGGAATTGCCCAGCTGTGCGCGCAGGCGGGCCTTACGACCTTGTTGTTCGATTCAAATGGTTCCGCTGTAAAGGATGCAATCGCCGCGATCGATAAAGGCCTCGGAGGGCTGGTGTCGAAAGGCCGTATGACCGCACAGGCTAAGACAGATGTGCTGGGGCGGCTGAAACCGATCACCTCCTATGACGAGTGCGCAAGTGCGGGAATCGTCATCGAAGCGATTATCGAAGATCTTGCCGCCAAGCGCACCTTGTTTGGCGAAATCGAAAGGCGCGTTCCGGCCGATGCGGTGCTTGCAACAAATACGTCATCCCTGTCGGTAACCCAGGTCGCTGCCGGTTGCGAACATCCGCAGCGCGTTGCGGGCCTGCATTTTTTCAATCCGCCGCCTTTGATGAAGCTGGTGGAGGTTGTTGGCGGGTTGCGCACGGAGCCGGGCGTTGTGGAGGCACTGGTCGAATTTGCGCGGCGGATCGGCAAGCACCCGATTGTCGCTGCGGACTCGCCAGGTTTTGTAGTCAATCATGCCGGCCGTGCCTATGGCCCGGAAGCGTTGCGCATAGTCGCTCAGGGAATCGCCAGTCCGCAGGAAATCGATGCCCTGATGAAAGAAGCTGCCGGGTTTCGCATGGGCCCATTCGAATTGCTCGATCTTGTCGGCGGCGATGTCACGCACGCGGTGATGGTGAGCATCTTTGAACAGTTTTTCGATGAGCCGATGTACCAGCCCTCACCCCAGATGGCAGTGCGTGTCGCGGGCGGCCTGCTCGGGCGGAAGTCAAAACGGGGATTCTACAATTATGAAGGCACGCCTGCGAAAGAGAAGCCGACCGTGCCAGTCGTGCCGTCGGCAAAGCCGGCCGCGGCATGGGTCGCGAACGGGGATGGCGGAGCCGAGCTTGCCGAATGGCTGAAGGACGCGGGCGTCAAGGTTCAGGTCGGCGGGCCGCCTGCGGCGGGGATTGCATGTTTCGTTACGCCCTTCGGGGAGGACGCATCGAGCGTGGCGGTACGCTTGGAACTCGATCCCGCGCGGATCGTTGCGGTCGATATGCTCGGATGTTTTTCCGGACGGCGCACCCTGATGAAAACTCCGCTCACCAGGCCGGATATTCTCGCCGCCGCGGTGGCGGCGCTTTCCACGGAAAAAGCATCGGTCACCGTGATCAACGACAGTCCGGGCTTTGTCGTGCAGCGGCTGCTCGCAATGATCGTCAATATTGGCACTCGGATCGCCGAGCTACGCATTGCTGCGCCGGCCGACATAGACACGGCCGTCGAGCTTGGGCTCAACTATCCGAAGGGGCCGCTCGCGCTTGGAGATGCGCTCGGTCCCGCGCGCGTGCTCGCCGTGCTGGACGGAATGCAGGCCATGACCCACGATCCGAAGTATCGCGCTACCACCTGGCTGCGCCGGCGCGCGCGACTTGGGGTGTCGCTATACACGCCGGACTGAAGCGGTGAAAAAATACGTGAACAGTTTTATTTGTAAGTGGAAAACCGCTTTCCGCGCAGCGCGGACGCATTACGATTGGGACATGCTTAAAGCCCCGACCGACGCGGACCTCATCCGTTTGCGGCAATTTTTGCGTCGACTGGAAACCGATGTGCAAGGCGCGCTCGATGATCCAGAGGCTTACCGCTATGAAATCGAAAGATTGAAAGATGAGATCGCCTATCTTGAGGCTGCGCGCTCGAAGGCGTTCCTCGCTGAGATTGGCATCGATTTCGGGGGTAGCACGAACGGCGCGCTGAACCGTTCCGCTGCCGCAGGTCGGACGATCGATCAGCGCGGCAGGCCGAGCTGACCGAATTTTGGGCGGGGAAGGCCTGCCTTGTTGCGCATCATCAATTCGAAAAATCCCGCGAACATCGCCAGGTTCGGAAGCGTGAACATCCAGAATTCGGTCGTTCGCAGCAGATGGTTGAAGGTGTCCATATGGCTGCGGGTGTTAAGCAGGTAGTGGATCGAATACGCCAAAGCAGCAAGCCAAAGCAGCCACCGGGCGTAGCGAAAAAACAGATAAGCATGCGATGCGGTCATGCGGGCGCTCCTTGGGTGGCGAGCCTAATTGCGAAAGCGCGGCCGTTCAACTGACCTTGGGCTTGTTCGCCGGCGGCAAGCTGGTCGGGGCGGCGGGATTTGAACCCACGACCCCCAGTCCCCCAGACTGGTGCGCTAACCGGGCTGCGCCACGCCCCGACCGATAACGGGGCGGACTATAGGGATGAGCACAAGTGTGTCAAACAAAGGGGAGCGGGCGCCTACGCTTCGGTGCATTCTGCTCGCCGCACTTACGAGCGTGACGTGGAATTGGCGAGCACGGCGGCGGCGCAAGCGTAAGGAGTCCGGCGACGTCGACATGCAGCACCAAGCCACCATCAGATAGCTCTGAAGCAGCAAACTCGGTGCGGACTTGATTGCGGCGGTGGCGCCATCGCCGGCAGTTGCGTAAAGGCCGTGAGCGACCCCGCCGCGAGGGCGGGTCCGGTAGGTGCATGGTGTCCAACGCTGATGGTGCGCGCCGAACAAACCATGGCGGATTGATGGCGGGAAAAAGAATACAACCCGAATTTCTGTTACGTCCCCGACACAGGAAGGCCTTTGCCTGCGCCGCGATGCCGAAACGTATTTCTTAAGAAAATTAACTATTTCTTATTTTGGTATGTGCCTACCGATATTGTTTCCCGCATCGGTGCAATTGTATTGCCGGGACACGTCTCAAAATTTGGGTCGCCCAAGTGCCGGCAAGGCCAGGCGTGGTTAGTGCGTAGGAGACGTCATATGAACAATTCGGAAAATGATGAAAAGTTTTCTGGTCGCGATGATGACCTGGAGCACAAGCGTTACGCGCCAAGACGGGTGCGAGAGCAGGGCGTAGAGCAACCGCAACCTTTTATCGACTCTGCTCCCATGGTCCCCACGCCCAGTCGTGTACATCAGGACTGGACGCCGAGACCTGAATTCAATTCCAATCCTCAACGCGTTCCGGAGCCACCAGTGCGCCTAGACGATGAATCCAGCGGTTTAATCGGACGTATCGCTCTCGTTGTTTCCTTCGCCGCGGTTGTAGCGCTGTTGCTCATTTTTGCGGTGCCATTGTCGCAATTGGTGAGTGGCTTGTTCGAGAGAGCGCTGCCATCCAAAGCGGACAGAGCGGCAAGAACCAATGTCGTCGCCAGTCAACCGGCGCCGACTGTGGATCGGCCACATGTTCCTGCCGGGGCAGTAGCCGTTGCAGGCGCAGGAAATCCTGTGGTGATCAATACGCAGCCGCAGCAACCGGCTCCGCAACAGGTGCCGCAGTTGCCGGTGGCGCAGCCCCCCTCGCAAACGGTGGGACAAACGCAACAGGCAACACTCTCCAATCCGGCGCAACCTCTCGCATCTGAAGCGGCCCCGAAGCATGTATTTCGCGGTGTGACCGAAACCGAAATCCGCTTTGGGATTTCGGCGCCCTTCAGTGGCGCAGCCAAAGAGCTGGGGCAGCACATGCGGCTTGGCCTTGAGGCTGCATTCAATAGCGTAAACGCGGCCGGCGGAGTTTTCGGCCGACGACTGAAGCTTGTTGCAGCTGACGACGGTTACGAAACGTCTCGCGTGGCGACGACGATGAAACAGCTCTATGAGAAAGAGCAGGTCTTCGCGGTGATCGGAAACGTGGGCACACCAACGGCGGTCGTCTCCTTGCCGTACGCACTTGAGCGAAAAATGCTGTTCTTTGGGGCGTTCACCGGCGCCGGTCTGCTGAGGAACGATCCCCCGGACCGGTATGTCTTCAACTACCGTGCAAGCTACGCTGAAGAAACGAGCGCCACGGTCCACTATCTTGTGAAGGTGAGGCACCTCAGGCCCAACCAGATCGCGGTGTTTGCGCAGCAGGACGCGTATGGAGATTCGGGTTTCGCGGGCGTCGCCAAGGCCATTCGCGCGCTCGGCGGCGATGACAACGCGATTTTGCGTCTCCACTACCAGCGGAACACGGTGGACGTGGATGACGCGGTGGAGCAGCTAAAGAAAAGTCGCATTCCAATCAGAGCGGTGATCATGGTTCCGACGTATCGCGCCGCGGCGAAATTCATTGAAAAGACGCGCGATGCCTATCCGAACATGATCTATACAAGCGTGTCTTTCGTCGGGAGCACGGCGCTTGCAAACGAGTTGATGCTGTTGGGCAAAAGATTTGCAACCGGTGTTATCGTCACGCAGGTCGTGCCCGCGGTCGAAGGTCATTCATCGCTCGTGCTCGAGTACAAATCAGCGCTCGCCAAGTACTTTCCAGGAGAGCCGCCGGATTATGTCTCGCTTGAAGGCTATGTTGTCGGCAAGCTCATGATCGAGGCGTTGAAACGCAACGGTCCTCAAGTTGATACTGAAAGATTGGTGGCCACGCTTGAGGGTATCCGCAATATCGATCTTGGGCTCGGAACGCCGGTCAGCTTCGGACAGTCGGAGCATCAAGGCGTGCACAAGGTGTGGGGTACCCAGCTTGACGAGAACGGGCGATATCAACCCATCGATCTGCAGTAAGTGAAAGTAGCCACCTGCGCGTTCATTGCCGGAGCTGATAGCTCCGGCAATTGTTCATCGCGGAGATCGCCGGCGATCCTATCTAATCAATTTGGCTGTTAAATATTCTTGCGGTGCGCACGATCGGCCTGTCGATCGTTGCATCCGCAGGTCAATGCCTTTCTGGATGACAAAGGTATTGTCGTCCCATCGGGCAGTTCGACGAAGCGGCGCACAAATTTTCCGCAGCTTTCGACGACATATTTTGAACCTTCGGGCATGATTTCCGGAAGTTGATACTCGTTTGGTACTTGACGCACCTGATTACCCCCACGCGCGATACAGAACAGCACAAACATATGCTGGGGTATTTGGGCCGAATTACGTTGCCGTGACCGATCTTAAGAATTCTGCGCGCGTACGCCCCATAGATCTTATAACCACGTTCGTTGACGGGCTATCCGACTGATAATGGGCGGAACCATAGGGATGAGTGCGGGTGTGTCAGACAACAGGCCGGCTTGCGCCTTTGTCGCATCCCGCAGAGGGCCGCGCACGGCAAGCGTGACATGAAGCGCCACCACGACAAACGAACGTGCCCGCGTTGTGCTTGAGCCTCGCAAATAATTCTCAATAAACAGTTGGGATAGTAAATTGGATAGGCCGGAAAGCCGCCGAAATTGAAAAAAACGATCATCCGCGCCGGTCTGGAGACGCTGTATTTCAGCGGGATGCACCATTGGCTGCGCCCGCTCACCGGTGGCGTCGGTGCAATCCTTACCCTTCACCATGTGCATCCGCCGCGTCCGGAGGCATTTCAGCCGAACCGTCTTTTAGAAGTCACTCCGGAATTTCTTGAGCAGCTATTGCGTCGCCTCGCGCGCTCGCGCATCGAGGTCGTCTCGCTCGATGAAATGCATCGCCGTTACATCGAAGGTGATTTCAAACGTCGATTTGTCTGCCTGACCTTCGACGACGGTTACAACGATTTTCAACGTTGGGCTTACCCGCTGTTGCGCAAGTACAAACTGCCGTTTGCGTTGTTTATCGCGACCAGCTTCCCTGACCGTCTGGGCGAATTGTGGTGGATCGCACTTGAGGCGGTGATAGCGCAGAACAGCCGAATTGGCATGGTGATCAACGGCGTCGATCAGTATTTCGAGTGTCGCACCGTACGCCAGAAGCGTGAGCTGTACGATGCTGTCTACGGCTACTTGCGCGGCATGAAGACAGATGAGGAAGTGCGGCGCACCGTACGCGATCTGTGCGCATGCTATAGCGTCGACATCGTATCGTTCTGCCGCGATCTGTGCATGAGTTGGCAGGATATTCTCGAACTGTCTGCCGATCCGCTCTGTACGATCGGCGCACACACCGTCAATCACATGATGCTGAAGAAAGTGCCGAGCGACGCGACGGTACGTGCCGAGATGGAAATGAGCCGGGCTGTGATTGAAGCAGCGCTTGGAAAGCGCCCTGAACACCTTGCGTTTCCAGTCGGTGACGTGACCTCAGCCGGACCGCGCGAATTCCGTATCGCCGCCGAGCTAGGTTTCAAAACGGCAGTGACAACGCGTCCTAGTGTGCTCTTCAAGGCGCATCGCGACTATTTGACTGCGCTGCCGCGAATCTCGGTCAACGGCGAATTTCAACGACAGCGATACCTGAAGGTACTGATGTCGGGTGCGGGCACCGCCTTCTGGAACCGGTTCAGGCGGGTCAGCGCGGCGTAGAGTCGGGCTTGGCCATCCAGCTGATCAGCGCCATCGCCGGAACAACCCAGCCGAGCCCGGCGACGATGTAATAGATCGTCGCAACCCAGCCGTTGATGTTGGTCAATGCGGACTGCGCGAGCGCCATCGCCAGCAGGGCCCAAAAGGTGACGAAGACGAGAAGGGCAACGGTCCCGATCAATTTGCGGGCACGGCTCGACATAGCTGGCAGTCCGGCTTTGAATTGCAGTACAGCGGCGGGGACTATATGGTCCGCGCGGCTTCCGCAAGCCAATCCATGCAACAACCGGAAAAAACCTCAATCGCCCGTTTGCAGCCAGTGCGGCTGTGGCTGTACGTGTCGGCTGCGATGATTTTTCTGACCCTGATCGTCGGCGGGGCCACCCGGCTGACGGAATCCGGTCTTTCGATCGTGGAATGGAAACCGGTTACGGGCGTGTTGCCACCGGTGTCGCAGAGTGAATGGCAGAGCGAGTTCACCAAATATCAGGCGATCCCGCAGTACCGCGAGCTCAATCGCGGGATGAGCCTTGAGGCGTTCAAAACGATCTATTGGTGGGAATGGTCGCATCGACTGTCGGCGCGCCTGACCGGTGCGGTGTTCCTGCTGCCGTTTCTGTTTTTTCTTTGGCGTGGCGACATTCCATCCGGCTTGCGAGCGCGTTTGTGGACGATCTTCGCCGCAGGTGCGGCACTTGGTGCAGTCGGCTGGTGGATGGTGTCATCGGGACTGACGCAAGGTGTAAGCGTTTCGCAATATCGGTTGGGCTTTCACCTTACATTGGCCGCCGCGATCTATGCCGCGATTTTATGGACCGCACAGCAACTTACGCCGCGGCCTGCGACCGACGCGCCGCCACGTCTGCGGTTCTGCGCTGTTACGATCGTCGTTCTTCTATTGCTTCAGATTTACCTGGGCGCGCTTGTTGCCGGACTCGATGCCGGGCAGGTTTTCAATACGTGGCCGTTGGTCGATGGAGCCTTCGTGCCATCGGCGGAGCGACTGTGGTTTATCCAGCCTGCATGGCGGAATCTCTTTGAGAATACACTCACCGTGCAATTCAACCACCGCATGGTGGCTTACGTAATTTGGGCTCTGGCAATGCTGCACGCTCTCGATGCATGGCGGAGCAGGATTGGGTCGATTGGTGCAGTGATTCTTGCCGCTGCGGTGACTTTGCAAGCCGCGCTTGGAATTGCGACTCTGCTTTATGTTGCGCCATTGCCGCTGGCGCTTGCCCACCAGGTTCTCGCAATACTGGCATTCAGCGTGGCCGTTATACATGTGGAGCTTTTATTGCATCGTGAGCTTTCGCCGATCGAGGACCCGCGAGCAGCGGAGCAGGGCGCATGATCGAAAGCACAACCGTTGACGGCCTGGCTATTTTGACCATGACGCATGGCAAGGCCAATGCCCTCGACATCGAGTTTTGCGAATTGCTCGCCGCGCGGTTTCACGATCTGCGCGATGCCGAAACCAAGGCGGTGGTCTTGACCGGGCGGGGTAAGATTTTTTCCGCCGGCGTCGACCTCAAACGGCTGGCGGCGGGTGGGACCGACTATATACGCGCATTCTTGCCGGCGCTGCACCGGCTCTACGACGCCGTGTTTTTCCATCCGAAACCCGTTGTCGCCGCTATCAATGGCCATGCCATCGCAGGAGGTTGCGTGCTTGCGTGCTGCGCTGATCGGCGCATCATCGCGCAAGGTAGCGGCCGCATAGGCGTTACCGAGATCCTTGTCGGAGTGCCGTTCCCGGCCCTTGCTTTTGAAATCGTGCGCTTTGCCGCACCACCGCGGTATTTGCCGGAGTTCACGCTTTCCGGGGCGACCTACACTCCCGACGAGGCCTTGCAGCGGGGTTGGGTAGACAAGATCGTAGAGCCCGCCGAACTAATGGAGCACGCCACCTCGGCCGCGCGTGCGCTGTCGCTTCTTTCGCCGACCGCCTTTGCACAGACCAAGTCTCAGATCCGGCAGGCAGTAACAGAACGGCTAAAAACGAGCGGCGAGGCCACCGACAGGGCGGTCACCGAAATCTGGGCCGCGCCGGCAACGCTTGCCTATATCCGCGATTACGTCGCACGGACCCTGACGAGGTCCTAGGGCGTGACCCTGGAGCTGCTTGGTTTACTTGGACTTACTTGAACCTATTTGGACCTACTTGGCCGTAAGGCCTTCTTCCAGATCGGCAATGATATCTTCCTTGTCCTCGAGGCCGACCGAGAGCCGCACCACATCAGGTCCGGCGCCCGCCTGAATTTTCTGCGCGTCCGAGAGTTGCCGGTGCGTGGTGGAGGCAGGATGAATGATCAGCGAGCGGGTGTCGCCAATATTGGCAAGATGCGAAAACAGCCTGACGTTCGATACGAGCTTCACGCCGGCGTCATAGCCACCCTTCAGGCCGAAGGTGAAAACCGCGCCCGCGCCCTTCGGAACATATTTCTTAGCGAGATTGTGATACTTGTCACCCGGCAAACCCGGATAGCTCACCCACGCGACCTCGGGCCGTTTCGAGAGCCACTCGGCAACGGCAAGCGTGTTGTCGCAATGCCGCTGCATGCGCAACGGAAGCGTCTCCACGCCGGTGAGGATCAAGAACGCATTGAATGGCGAGAGCGCGGGGCCGAGATCGCGCAGGCCGAGTACGCGGCAAGCAATGGCAAATGCGAAGTTACCGAAGGTTTCGTGCAGGACGATTCCTTGATATTCCGGGCGAGGCTCGCAGAGCATCGGATATTTCTTGTCGCGCGACCAGTTGAAGGTGCCGCAGTCGACGATCAATCCGCCGATTGAGTTGCCATGGCCGCCGAGAAACTTGGTGAGCGAATGGACGACGATATCGGCGCCGAAGTCGATGGGTTTGCACAAATACGGAGTCGCGAGGGTGTTGTCGACGACCAGTGGCACTCCGGCCTTGCGGGCAATCTTGGAAATCGCCTCGATGTCCGTGATGACCCCGCCGGGATTTGCGATCGATTCGATGAAAATGCATTTGGTTTTCGGCGTAACCGCTTTCTCGAACGAAGCCAGATCGTCCGGGTCCGCCCAGACGACGTTCCAGCCGAAATTCTTGTAAGAATGATTCATCTGATTGATTGAGCCGCCGTACAGCTTTTTCGAGGCAATCAGTTCGTCACCGGGTGTCATCAACGCGTGCATCACGACGACTTGCGCCGCGTGGCCGGAGGCAATGGCGAGCCCGGCTGTGCCGCCTTCGAGCGCCGCGACGCGTTCCTCAAGTACAGCGCAGGTCGGATTGCCGATACGCGTGTAGATGTTGCCGAATGTCTGCAGGCCGAATAGCGCGGCGGCGTGATCGACATCATCGAATACGAATGAAGTGGTTTGATAGATCGGCGTGGCGCGCGCGCCGGTTGTTGGATCAGGCTTGGCGCCGGCATGAATCGCCAGCGTGGCAAAGCCTGGGTTGCGTTCCACTTCGCCCATACAACCTCCAATCGCTATGAATGAAAAGGCCGTCCCGTGCCGAATGAAGCGGCGATTAGTGCGGGTGGCAAGGGGTGGCGTCAAGGCCGCGTGGTGCGGTTCAAAACCTAGGTGTTTCCGTCCCGGTCGGGTGCCGGGCCAAGACGCATGCGCTGTACGCCGCCGCCCAGTGCCTGCGCGCGCTTCGAAGACAACGTGCGTGAGTTGACCCCGATCCAGGAAATTTCGGACGAAAGACGGCCATATTCAATTTTCGGGCAACGGTTCATGACCACCTTCAGCCCGGCTTCTTCGGCGCGTTTGGCAGCCTCATCATTCCGAACTGTGAGTTGCATCCAGATCACACGGGGTTTCGGGTTGAGTGTAAGCGCTTCCTCAACGATGGGCGGCACGTCGGCGGAATTGCGAAAAATGTCGACCATGTCGATTGGTTCGGGAATTTCCGAGAGGCGCCGATAGACCTTTTGGCCAAGAATTTCTTTGCCTGCCTGTCCCGGATTGATCGGAACCATGCGGTAGCCGCGTTCGAGCAAGTACTTGAAGGCAAAATAGCTTGGCCGATTTTCTTTGGGGGAGATACCGACCATGGCGATCGTCTTCACCGTTTTAAGAATGCCGCGGATGTAACTGTCGGGATAATTGTCGTGGTTCATTCGGGCGATGCTGCCGATTGTTTTTCGGCTGCTGCGCGCAAGCGCGCGTTTTCAGCCTCCAGTTCCGCAATCTTGGTCTGTACGGCAGCAAAAGCCTCCTCGATTTCCCCTTCGGTGAAACGTGTGACGATGTGGGAGGAGCAGTTCACGTCCCAGGCATCGATTGTGAATAGAATTGCGCGCTCGGGTTTGGCCTTGTACCCGCTGTCGAACAGCCGCTCGATCAGGGCGTGATCGTCTTCTATCATCCGCGCGCGGCCCCAGATCTTGATCCTTTGGCGGCGGGCAGGATCGAGCAGGAACAGAAAGGCGCGATCGTTTTCGGATAGATTGGCAAGCGTGATGTATTGTCGGTTGCCGCGGTAGTCGGCAAAGCCCAGGGTGCTTTCATCGATGACTTTGATAAAACCCTTGGGCCCACCGCGATGCTGCACATATGGCGCGCCGTCTCCGCTCGCAGTTGCGAGAAAAGCGGTATCCTGTTCTGCAATAAACTTCGCAAGCTCCGGTGTGACGCGGTCCGGAAAGCCTTCGGCAATGCGGCGCACATAGGCCTTGGCCGAGCCCCGCTCGGCCTGTGCCCGTTGCGCGGCCGGCGTGAATACCCGGTTTGAATTATTCATTGGTGACCGACCCGATCGCTGTCGCGAGCGGAACAAAGATAGTCTTTCGCTGTTGCTCACGGTAGGGCTGCGCAAATTGAATTGGGCAGGATTGCGGTAGCAGTCGACATAAGAAGGTCACGCTGATTTGCTGCCATCCGAACGCTGAGGGGCGCCGCCTAGGTTGTGCACAAAGGAGGCGTTCGATGTGTGACTACAGTCTTCACGACGTTGCGTCTCGACCTGCAAAGGTCGGCGACAAGCTGGTTTCAACTCAATTTCCCAATGCCATTACGCGGGGTTTTGCCGATCCGGCGGACCCCCGCGTTGCCGTATGCCTCATGCCGGGCACCGAGCTTGCATTCGAGAAAGAGGTTGAATGCGATGCTTCGTTCCGGTTCTTGCCGACGCGTAAGTCGACGCACAAGGTTGCCCGTTTTCGGCAGGTCAATCTCAACCGGCCGGCGGCTCATCACGATGCTTTGGAATTCCCGGACGGGAAAGTCGTGTTGGTGACCGATCTCTGCGAGGGCCAAAGCGCGACGGTACTGCAGCTGCCGAGTGCCGGGCGTCCGGTGGAAGAGCAGGGCGAAAGCGTAGCTGTGCGAAACGAGACGCTCATCGCTTAGCTTCGTACGGAAGCGAGAGAGCCACTGGAAACCGGTGGCTCTCTATGAGATCTGTGTACCGCTGACGCCATAAACGCCGTCAGCGGTCCTCCCATTTCGGTTCCCGCTTTTCGATGAAGGCCTTCAGGCCTTCCTCGGCGTCGCGCGCCATCAGGTTTTCGACCATCACTTCCGAAACATATTGGTAGGCGGCGTCCAAGCTCATCTCGGCCTGACGGTAGAAGCCCTCCTTGCCGATCTTGACGATATGACTGGACTTGCCGGCAATCTTGCGCGCGAAGGCGAGCGCTTCCTCGCGTTCCTTGCCCGGACTGACCACGCGGTTGATCAGGCCCATTCGGTAGGCGTGATCCGCCGTAACGGCATCGCCGGTAAGCAGCATCTCCATTGCGTGCTTACGCGCGATGTTGCGCGAG
>DATBHE010000132.1:0-19592 GCA_036557605.1 Pseudolabrys sp. | reverse complement strand
TTCGCTTTTGGCTGGACGCCGTGCATTGGACCCATTCTAGCGGCCATTCTGGCAGTGGCTGCCTCAGAGCAGACGGTGACCAAAGGCGCGGGGCTTTTGGCCGTGTATTCGCTAGGGCTGGGAATTCCATTCATCGCCGCCGCGCTCGCGATCGAACCGTTTGCAGCGTTTCTCTCGCGCTTCCGCAATTACCTTCACCGTGTAGAGCAGGCGATGGGCGCTCTGCTCGTCCTGACCGGAATTGCTTTCCTGACCGGCAACATCAACCAATTGAGCGTATGGCTGCTCGAGACTTTCCCGGTGCTCGGCAACATTGGTTGAAAAAAACCCGCCCGGTGAGGGGCGGGTTTTTCCGTTTGGCGAATGCTCTCGTCAGCTTCCGCCTTGCAGCTCCGAATATTTGCCGTTCTTCCAGACATAGAAGACATAATCGATGACGGTGATGTCACCCTTGGCGTCGTAGGAAATCGGACCAAGCACGGTGTTCCATTTGCCTTTATGCATCGTCTCGGCGACTTTCTTGGGATCAGTCGTCTTGGCTTGCGCGGCAGCCTGCGCCCATATCTGCACTGCGGCATAGGTGTAGAGGACATAGCCTTCCGGGTCGATGTTCTTGGCCTTGAACTTGTCGACCACGGGTTTTGCGCTGGCGCGCTTACGTGGATCGGCGCCGAAGGTGAACAGCATGCCTTCGCCGTCGGGACCGGTGATCGACCAGAACTCATTGGTGGCGATAGCGTCACCGGAAATCATCTGCGCTTTGAGTCCCTGCGCGCGCATCTGGCGCAGGATCAGTCCGGCTTCCTGGTGGTAACCGCCGACATACACGACGTCGATTCCCGCGGCCTTCAGCTTGGAGACGAGTGCGTTGAAGTCCTTGTCACCCTTGGTGTAGGCCTCAAAGAGCTTTTCTTTTACGCCCGCCTTATTGAGCGCCTTCTTGGTTTCGTCGGCGAGGCCTTTCCCGTACGTGGTTTTGTCGTGCAGGATGGCAATATTCTTGCCCTTAAAGTTCTTTGCGATGTAGGCGCCGGCGACGCCGCCTTGCTGGTCATCGCGGCCGCAAACGCGGAACGTGTTCCACAGCTTGCGCTCGGTGAACGTCGGATTGGTGGAGGCCGGCGTGATCTGCAGTACACCGCCTTCGGCATAAGCTTCGGAGGCTGGGATCGACGACGATGAGCAATAGTGCCCGGCCACGAATGGAATCTTCATTCCGGCCATTTTCTCGGCAACAGAGCGCGCCTGCTTTGGATCGCAGGCATCGTCGCCGATCTCGAGCCTGAGCTTCTTGCCAAGCACGCCGCCCGCGGCATTGATGTCGGCAACGGCGAGTTCGGCTCCATCCTTCATCTGCTTTCCGAAGGTTGCCTCGCCGCCAGTCATCGGGCCAGCCACGCCAATAGTGATGTCTTGCCCAAAGGCGGAGCCTGCCAATGCAAGGCTGGCGCCGAGCGTCAATCCAATCAGCCGTAACTTTTTCATCGTTGATCTCCCCGAGTGCGCTGCCCGCGGGGCGCCTGTCCGGCCAATCCCGCGAAATTCAATCAATCATATCGCGTCTGGAAAATTGCGAAAGCGGGCAGGAAGCTTATTTCGCCGCACGGTCGCGCCAGCGGAGCGGACCAGCGTTTTCATAGAGCCAGGGATATTGCGTGACCATTTGGGAGGTACGGGCGATCCGGAACGAGAAGGCGGAAACCGCCAGCAGGAAAAGCGTATCGATAATGTAAGAGAGGACGGCCAGCAAATCCGCCTCAAATAGCGCGAAATGGACAAAGCGCACCGCTGCGCCGAGCAGCGCGATATAGAAGAGCAGATGCCAGTAAGGCCGCCACGTCTGAGCAATCGCTTGTCCTGTGAGGTAGGCCGCCGTGCCGCCAATGCCGCCGGTTACCAGGACGACCTGCAGAAGCGTTTCGGTGGAGTAGAGTTCCCACATTATTTTTCGCCTGCCGTCTGTTCGATGCGGCTGCCTTCAAGATAGGCAGCGCGGATTTCAGGCTGCTTGAGCAATTCGCTGCCAACCCCGCTGAGCGTGATTTGGCCATTGATCATGACATACCCGCGATGCGCCAGCTTAAGTGCGTGAAAAGCATTTTGCTCGACCAGGAATACTGTGAGCTTGTCGCGCCCGTTCAATTCTCGGATTGCCGAAAAAATCTGCTGGACTAGGAGAGGTGCAAGCCCGAGCGACGGCTCGTCCAGAAGCAGCAAACGCGGCCGGCTCATCAGCGCGCGTCCGATTGCCAGCATTTGCTGCTCGCCGCCGGAAAGAGTGCCGCCGCGCTGATGCAAACGCTCTCGCAGACGGGGGAACAGGTGAAATACGCGGGTCAGGTCCTCATCTAAATGTGCGGGGTTGGCGACCGATGCGCCCATCTGGAGGTTTTCCATAACGCTCATGCGGGAAAAGATCCGGCGGCCTTCGGGCGCTTGCGCGATATGCAGCTTGGCGATTTCGTGAGTCGGCAGTCGTGTGATGTCGCGACCTTCGAACAGAATGCTTCCTTCGCGCGCGCGCGGAGTTCCGAATATGGTCATCATCAGTGTTGATTTGCCGGCGCCGTTGGCGCCAATCAGGGCAACGATTTCGCCCTGGTTGACTTCGAGATCGACACCTTTGAGCGCAATGATATTGCCGTAATAGGTCTTCACCCCGCGTACCGTCAGCATTGGGGTCCGTTGCGTGTCTTGCGTAAGCGCGCCCATGTTTATTCGCGCGCCTCCGCTTCGACCTGCTCAACCTCCTCGTCGGCAACGCCAAGATAAGCGGCGATCACCCTCGGGTCATTGCGCACCTCGGCTGGATTGCCGTCGGAAATCTTCACGCCGTAATCGAGCACCACGACGTGATCGGAAATCTGCATCACAACCGACATGTCATGCTCAATCAGCAAAATTGAGGTCGCGTGTTTTTCGCGAATGTAGCGAAGAAGGTCATTGAGTTCGGCGCTTTCGCGCGCGTTGAGGCCGGCGGCCGGCTCATCGAGGCAGAGCAGCACCGGGTCGGTGCACATCGCGCGGGCGACCTCCAGCCGGCGCTGAGCGCCATAGGGCAATTCCCCGGCGGGATCATCGGCGCGCCGCGAGAGTCCGATGCGATCCAGCCAATATTTCGCTTTGTCGATGGCTGCGCGCTCGGCACTGGTGAAGGCGCGCAGACCCAGCATGCCGAGGACCGTATAACCGGATGCCAGCATCAGCGGGTTGTGTTGCGCGACCAGCAGATTTTCCAGGCCGGTCATGCCGGGAAACAGCCGAATGTTCTGAAAGGTGCGCGCCACGCGCGCGTGCTTGGCAATACGGAAATCGATCAGTCGTTCGAGCAAATAATCTCGCCCGTCCGGGTGCGTGAGACGAATCATCCCAATGGTCGGCTTGTAGAAGCCGGTGATGCAGTTGAACATTGTGGTCTTGCCTGCACCATTCGGTCCGATAATTGCTGTGATGTCACCACGGCGCGCCATGAACGACACGTCATCGACTGCGAGCAGGCCGCCGAAGCGCATAGTGAGGTGCTCGACAGTGAGGATCGGTTCGCTCATCCGCGGCCTTCCTCGCGCGCCAGAGCAATATCGACCGGCTTCTCTTGTGTCAGGAATACCGAGGGCGTGCGTGTCGATACCAATCCACGCGGCCGCCATATCATGATCGCGACCATGGCGAAGCCGAACACGACCATTCGGTATTGCTGGAATTCTCGGAAGAGTTCGAAGCCACCAAGCATTACAGTGGCAGCAATGGCGACGCCGATCTGCGATCCCATACCGCCGAGAACGACGATCGCCAGGACCATCGCCGATTCCTGAAACACGAAAGATTCCGGGCTGATGAATCCCTGTCGTGTGGCAAAAAAGGAGCCGGCAAAGCCCCCGAACATGGCGCCCATCGCAAAAGCGGTCAGCTTCGTGTTGGTCGTATTGATGCCCAGCGAGCGGCAGGCGATTTCATCCTCGCGTAGGGCCTCCCACGCACGACCGATCGGGAGCCGCCGCAGCCGAATGGTGACTGCATTGGTGATCAGCGCAAGCACAAGGATCACGTAATAGAGAAAGACCACGCGATGCGTCGGAGAAAATTCGAGCCCAAAGGTATGAGCGAATCCGCCTTCGTCAGATGTGAATGGCAGGCCGAAAAAACTCGGGCGCGGGATACTTGATATTCCGTTCGGGCCGCCGGTGAAACTCTGCCAGTTGATCAGGACAAGCCGGATGATCTCGCCGAAGGCAAGCGTGACGATGGCAAGATAGTCGCCCCGCAGGCGCAGAACCGGAAAGCCGAGCAGAACACCCCAAAAGGCCGCCAGGATTCCGGCCAGCGGCAGGCAAATCCAGAACGACAAGCCGAAATTCTGCGCGAGCAGGGCGTAGGAATAGGCGCCGACCGCGTAGAAGGCGACATAACCAAGGTCGAGCAGGCCTGCCAGACCGACGACGATATTGAGACCCCAGCCGAGCATGACATAGGTGAGGATCTGAATGCTCAGATCAAGCAAATAGCGATTGTTGTAAAAGATCACCGGCGTCAGGGCCGCTAAGATGAGCAATCCTGGACCGAGAAATTGCCCAATATGAGCTGTGAAGCGACGGACGGAGTCCGGCACAAAGCTCGCCACCTCCAGGGTTGCGGAGGAAAACAGAATTTCGCGCAGAAACACGCCAGCGAAGGCAATTGCGACGAGCACGCCAAGCGTCTCGAAGCGCGGGGTCAACTCGAGCGCGCCGCCAGGGCCGGTGTCGGTTCGGATGCCGACAAGCAGCGAGAACAACCCGAACGCAACCAGCGCAGCCAATGCGGCGTGTTTGAGCGCGCCGGCAAAATCACGATGTCGCGTGGTGCTCCCCTCGTGCGTCACACGAATTCTCGTTTGCGTTAGACCTTCTCAATTTCGGGACGGCCGAGAATTCCGGTCGGCAGGAAGATGAGGACAATCACCAGGACCGAGAATGCGGCAACGTCCTTGTATTCGATGGAAAAGTACGCCGACCAGAATGTCTCAATAAGGCCGATCAGCAGCCCCCCGATCATCGCCCCCGGCAGCGAACCGATGCCGCCGAGGACCGCAGCGGTGAACGCCTTAACCCCGGCAACGAAACCGATATAGAAATCGACCACCCCATAATAGAGCAGATGCATGATGCCGGCGACGGCGGCCAGTGCGGCGCCGATAACGAAGGTGTAGGAAATCGTACGGTCGACGTTAACGCCGACCAGCGACGCCATTTTCAGATCCTGCTCGCAGGCGCGCATGTCCCGTCCGAGTCGCGTTTTCGCGACGATCCAGGAAAACACCGTCATCAGCGCGACGGTTGTGAAGACGACGATGATCTGCACGTTAGACAGTTGCACCACAAAAACCGGACTATCGATCAGCGTGTAGCCGCCCGTGATCAGGGGTGGCAAAGGCTTGACCCGCGCACCCTGCGCGATCTGCACGTAATTCTGCAGCACGATCGACATGCCGATCGCGGATATCAGCGGCGCGAGGCGGAAGGAATGCCGCAGCGGCCGGTACGCAAAACGCTCGACGGTCCAGCCGTAGAGAGAAGTAAGCGCCATTGCGATCAGCAACACCAGGAACAATGCCAGGGGCACAGCGGTGACGCCCATGGCGACCAACGTGAGGAAAGCGATCAGCGCGATAAACGCACCGACCATGAAGATGTCGCCGTGCGCGAAATTGATCATCCCTATGATGCCGTAGACCATCGTGTATCCGATGGCGATCAGCCCATAGATTGAGCCGAGCGTAATGCCGTTGATCAATTGCTGAAGAAAATATTCCATCCGTCCAGGTAGCCTTCGCTAGCTCCCCCCTGGAGCGAGGACCAATGGGTGGAGTGTAAAGGCTTAACAGGGCATCGCGAGAGCGGCAACGGCGCACTGGCGATGATGTGATTAAGTTTAGCGTTGAGAAACGGCCTGTTCGCCGGATGCGTCTGCTTTTCGTGCGAAGGGCTTGCCTATGCCATCAGTTGACATGAGCCGATGAGCACCTTGAGATAATATATCCGAATTGCGCATCGAAAGCGGCTGCACGCATTTGCCGTCGGGGCCGACGGCATGGTCCGTTCACCATGTCTCAGTGCAAGCCGCCGAAGAGCCAGATCAGCACCAGAATCGGAATCGGTACGCCCAGCAGCCACAGAAGCAAATAGCGTCCCATCGTCGGTTCTCCTGTTCAGAAGGGAACTCGCACGTCCGACCGGAGTTCCGGATGTTGCTGCAATGTAAATACCGGAACAAATGCAGAGACCGTGGATTGACTCTCGCCATGGGAAACGAGCGATCGAAGTGGCGTCTCGAACCAATGTTGAGAGGAAAAACAATGAATCAAAATCCAAATGAGAAGCCCGGCCAACAGCAGCAAGGTGGTCAACAGCAGGGCGGCGGCCAGCAGAAGCCTGGTCAGCAGCAGCAAGGTGGCCAACAGCAGGGCGGTCAGCAGAAGCCCGGCCAGCAGCAGCAAGGTGGCCAGCAGCGTCAACAGAATCGCTGATAACTGAATTGATCTTTTGAGGCCCCGTGCGCACGCGCGGGGCTTTCTTTTTCCTCCGTAGCTATCGAAAGCTGTGTCGAATATGCTTGCCTCATGGGCAACGCTTCGCCACTGCCGCTTTTTCATCTGTATGGCGATCCGCCGGACGATTCCGCTTTTGATTTCATTCATATCGAGACGATCGCATCACGTTCATCGGTTCACGACTGGACGATTCGCGCACACCGCCACCGCAACCTCTTTCAGATCCTGCTGATCGAAAAAGGCGGGGGCGAAATGAGTTTTGAAACTGCAACCGCCCGCTTTGCGGCGCCTGCAGTCATTCTCGTGCCGGCAACGACGGCGCACGGATTCCGTTTTACGCCGCAGGTGACGAATGGCTGGGTCGTGAGCTTCACCGAAGATGTCACGGATGCTCTTGGCGATCAGTCCGGCGAAGCTCTTGCGCGGCTGAAGGCCGTTGCGGTCGACCCGATCCTGCCGCTCGCCGATGTGTCTGAGGTCAAGCGCCTGTCGGCACTGTGCGCCGACCTGCACGAGGAAGGTTCGCTTGCCCGGGAAGGTCACCGGCTCGCGATGCGTGGCCTGCTTGCATTGATCGCGATTGAAGTTGTGCGGCTGGCGGTGAGCCGGGCACGAAGCGGAACGGTCACATTGTCGCGGTTCGACGCGCAGGTCGACGAATTACGCCGTCTCGTGGATGAGCACTTCCGCAGGGAACGGCTCATCAGTTTCTATGCCGAAAAGCTGGCAATGACGCCCGACCGGCTAAACGACCACGTGAAACGAGCAACGGGGGTGACGGCGGGTCATCTCATTCGCCAGCGTGTCCTCACGGAAGCCAAGCGGCAGCTTGTGTTCACCAACCAAGCGATCCACGAAATTGCCTACGATCTTGCATTTTCCGATCCGTCGCATTTCACGCGCTTCTTTCGCAAGCAGACCGGCATGACGCCGCAAGCGTTTCGCGACGGCCGCGGCGGCTAGATTATTTCTTTGCGTGCAGGGAATCGCGCCGGATAACGGCGGCCGCGATCGCCGCTCCGAGCAATTCCGCCAGGCCAGCGGCGATCATCGCCGCGCGCAGGCCGGGCATGAAGCCCGAGGCGACATTCGCTTGTTGGCCCGCGTAGGCGGCAAAGACCGAACCCAAGATGGCGACTCCCATCGTAGCCCCCACCATGCGCGCCGTATTGAGCACGCCGGAGGCGGTGCCTGATCGCGCCGGCGGCACCGCCGCAATCGCAACGCCATTGACGGGGGCGGTGTTGAGGCCAAGTCCGATGCCCACGACAAGCAGGGCCAATTCGATGGAGATGAGGCCGGTGTTTTCTGATATGAACGCGATGGCAAGCGCACCAAAGCCCATACACGCCATTCCCGCGGTCATGACGACGCGCGGTCCGAAATTGTTGGTCAGGTAGCCGACCAACTGGGACACGGCCACAAAGCTGACGGACATGGGCAGCAATTCGAGTCCGGCGATGAACGGGGTAGCGCCGCGGATCGTTTGAAAATAGAGCGGCACGATGAAGAGAAGGGCATACATGCCGAACGTCATGAGGCCGGCAACGGCCAGTGCCGCCGAAAAGACAGGCTGACCCAGCAGCGACAGCGGCAACAAGGGCCCCGGTGTACGTGCTTCTACCCACACGAAAGCAACCGCGGCGAATGCCGCACCCGCCAGCACGGCGAAGAGCGGCATCGTCCAGCCCCAGTGCGATCCTTCAATTGCGGCGAACGCAAAACCGCCGAGCGCAACAATCGCCAATACCTGGCCGGGCACATCGAGACGGCGACCTTCCGGTTCGCTACTTTCGTCGATTGCATACATTGTGAGAAACAGCGCAGCTGCGCAGGCAGGCAGGCTCATATAGAAAATGCTTCGCCAGCCGACGCTGTTCACAAGCCAGCCGCCAAACGTCGGGCCGATGATGAAGGCAAGCCCGTTGCAGCTTGCCCAAATTCCCATTGCGAGAGCGCGTTCCTCGCGGCGCGGGTAGGCGAGCGTCAACAGGACTAGCGACATCGGTAGCGCGAAGGCCGCACCGAGCCCGCTAATAGCTCGCCCGACAATCAAGATCCCGGCGTTGGGCGCGAGCGCGCATACTATGGTACCTGCGGTGAACAGTGAGACGCCAATCAGAAACAGGCGCCGGCGTCCGTAGATGTCGCCCAGAGTTCCGCCGGTCAGCAGCAGGGTTGCATAGACGACGTTGTATGCATCGATAACCCACTGCATCTCGCTGACGCCGGCATTCAGATCGCGCGCGATGCTCTTCAGACCGAGATTGACGACGGATGTGTCGATCTGCGCCAACAGCACGCCAAGCGACGTTGCGAGCAGCACAAATCGGGGATCGCGCACGGCGCCGTTCATCCTGGCTGTTGTTGTCATGGGTTCCTTCCTTCGCTCGACCACTGAGATTACTGAGCGCCGCATGTAGGAGCCGCAACGAACACGTCCCACCCGCTTTCTGTGATTTTTCGTGCTGGAACCCGTCCACTGAGTGGTTAACGCGTGAGGGTTAAGCGGCTAACCGGTAAGGTAAAGTTTCGGTTTCTTTTGAAATCTGAATTTGAAGGGTTTAGCCGTGGAGATCCCTGTCAGGAGGAGTCCGTGAAAAAAGTTTCCACGGCCACGACATCAATCATCGCCGTTATCGCCCTATATTTTACTTTGTCATGGGGATACGAGGCGCTGCGCGTTCTGACCTCGCCGAGCTACGGCTTCGATGATGTTTGGCGTTCGCAGTTCATTTTTCGTATCGGCAGCTTGTTTGATCTCGGGCCGGTCGGCTTGATCAAGCTTGCAGCTTTTTTTGCAACGCTGAAGCTGGCGGTTGCCTGCATCTGCGCGCTGCATATCGCCGACCGTGTGCGCAATTTCACGCGCGGACAAGCGAACTCGGACGTTCTTGAAGCAGCGCTGATCCTCGTGGTGCTGATCAGTATTGCTTCGGTCGGTCCTGGATCCTGGGCAGACAGCATCGACCTTATGAGAGAGCAAGCCTATCAATTATTGTTTGCCGGAATGGCGGTCGGCTTGTGCATATTCGAGCGCAGTTATGCACGTCGCGCTGCCGAATCGGCAATCAAGCCGGAACCCACGGTTGACGCAGCTGCCACACAGGCAGCACCACGACTTCATGTCTGATAATTTCTCGACGGCGATGTTTGCCAGGCTTCTGGCGACAGCCTTGCTATGGGGAATGCGTTTCGGGCTGGCATGGTTTGTCGCCTACGAATATTTGTCCGTTGTCGGCGACAAGCTGACAAACGTATCGCACGCCTTCTCCGCGATTTGAGAAACCTTACACCGCCGTAGTCACTTTGGTCTCGCTTCGTGCAGACCACGATCTGGCGGCTGGAGCTTTCCAGCACGTCTGTCTTTGACCGCCTGCACCAGTGTCAGTGCCGCATTGCGGACGTCATCGTGCAAGTCAGTGTCGCTGTCAAAATCGGCATGACTGGTGGCGTAAGGCGTAAGATAGCCAACGTAACGATCGATTAGTGCGAGGTGGCCGGACGGAATCATCCCAATATCGCTCATCCAGTCAGCAAGGATCCTGCGCAGGTTTTCGGTCCCGGCAGCGTCGCCATGCACCACGACCGAAAAAACCCGCCCGGCGAGATGGCGCGGGTAGGGCCAACCGGCCAACTCCAGTCTTTTGGCTTTCATCGGATCCTTGCCCCCTGTTGAAGTCGGATCCGGATTGCCGCCGTCGGCGCAGACGAGGCGGTCGATCATCAGCTTGAGCGAAGAGGGCGCCTGATACCAGTTGACCGGGCATGCGATCATGATGCCATGCGCAGCGACCCACTTCGGATAGATCTCATTCATCCAATCCCCGGTCTGGCCAACTGCGTGATTTGGATAGCAGGAGCACGGCCAATGGCAGAGCGGTTGAGCGGTGGAAACGCAAGCTTTGCACGGATAGATCTTGCGTCCATATTCGGATGCCAGCCGCGAAAGATCGAGCACCTCGGATTGAAAGCCCGCCGTGCCCGCGATGACGTCGCGCGCAATGTTCACGATGCGGAATGTCTTCGACATTTCGCCCGGACACGTATGTTCGCTGCGTGTCGAACCGTTGATGATCAGAACGCGTGACGGCGCTGTTGCATCCTTTTGTTGCCGCTCTGCGGCTTCAATTGCCCGGCTGGTCTCGAGCCACTCTATAGACAGATCGTAGTTGGGATCGGCAAAGGCGCTGCCGGCTTTGACGGTGCGCGGCGCTTTCCGATAGCTGTCATAGCCGTCCCATGCCACTTCAGCGATTTTATCGAGTTCCTTTTGAAGCGGCTGAAAGGCCGGATCGTAGAATTGTGCCAGAAAACGCTTTCTGAATTCGCTCTTGTCGAGCTGCGGGCTCGGCATTCCTTTGCGTATGGTTACATCGGCCATGGTCGTCCCCATTAAATGGGCCATGGCCACATTGAAACGCTTTCAATCCCGATTGACGAGCACTTTAGCGCGGCTCGGCGGTCACTTGGTCTTTGCCAAATCAGCAATGACATCCGCGGCTTCTTTGAACGCATGATTGGCCGCGGGCACCCCACAATAGATCGCCTGTTGAAGAATAATTTCTTTGATGTCGTCGGCGGTAAAGCCTCCTTCGACCACGGCCGCCCGCACGTGCATGCGAAATTCCTCCCATTTATCGAGTGCAAGCATGGTTCCGATCACGAGGATGCGTCGCGTACGCTCGTCGTAGTGAGGCCGCGTCCATATCTCACCCCACGCTGTGCGCGTAATGAAATCCTGAAATTCCTCATTGAAGGCAGTCTTTTTGGCATTGGCACGATCGACCCAGGTATTGCCGAGCACCTTGCGGCGTTTGGCCATTCCCCGGTCGTAACGGTCCTTGTCGTCCATCGCGCGGCTCCTTCGATCTTACGCTCGCAGAAAATTGAGAACCGTCTCGGTGTATTGCTTGACCTGCTCAACATTCGCGATATGAGCGGCATCGAGGCTGGCGAGCTTGGCCCCCTTGATCTGTTTCTGAATGGCCTCTCCGGCGGAAGGCGGAGTCGCTGGATCGTGCTTGCCGACAATAACCAAAGTCGGTGCGGTGATGTTGGAGTTGGAGGCGGTGAAATCCATATCGCGGATGGCTTCGCAGCTCGCAATGTAGCCAACAGGATCGGTGGCGAGGAAGGCTTCGGTCATACGCGCGATCGCCCGAGGCGCACGTGTCCTGAAGTCCTTGGTGAACCAACGCTCCATGTTCGTCCCGACGAGTTCACCAAGCCCTTTCTCGCGTACAAGCTTGATACGGTCATTCCACGGCGTCTTGTCCGCGTAATGGAAATTGGTGTTTGAAAGGATCAGTTTGTCGATACGGTTTGCCGCATTCGCGCCGAGCCACTGGCCGACCATGCCACCCATCGACAGTCCGCACCAACTCGTCCTGACGATTTTGAGTGCGTTGAGAATCGAAAGGACGTCACGGCCAAAGCGCTCCATCGAGTAGGGACCTTTTGGTACGCCTGACTTGCCGTGACCGCGCCGGTCGTAGCGCACGACCCGGAAATGCCGGGCAAACTCCGGCACCTGTTCGTCCCACATGTGCAGGTTGGTGCCGAGCGAATTTGACAGCAGCAGCACCGGGGCGCCTTCACGGCCTTCAACCTCTACATGAAGCGGGCAGCCGTCATCGGTGTTGATTGTCGGCATGAAAATCCTCCCCTAAATGTTTGTTTGATTTGTTGTCTTGCCGTGGCGGACACCCATAATGCGGCTTATTTGACCTGCAAAGCTCTTTTCATGGTCGCGCTGAACCCTTAAGTCCGATGGTTTGAAAGCCATAGTCGACTGAAAGGAGACGCCGGATGGCGATGACAATGACAGGAGAAGTCCAGCTTCCGGCGAACCGAGAGGTCGTCTGGGCCAAGCTCAATGATCCGGATGTTCTCAAGGCCTGTATTCCCGGTTGCGAGGAGCTCAACAAGACTTCGGATACCGAATTTCAGGCCGTCGCAACTACCAAAATCGGGCCGGTAAAGGCACGCTTCAAAGGCAAAGTCCACCTCACCGATCTTGATCCGCCCAATGGCTATAAAATTTCAGGAGAGGGCGATGGCGGAGTTGCGGGCTTTGCCAAGGGCGGCGCGACCGTAGCGCTTTCCGAAATCGATGGCGGCACGCGGCTCACCTACAATGTAGAGGCGCAGATCGGAGGCAAGCTGGCCCAGCTTGGCCAACGTCTGGTCAACGGCGCGGCTAAAAAGCTCGCCGACGATTTTTTTCAGAAATTTGCAACTACCGTCGCCAGCCCCTGACGGCGGGCGACCTTCACCGCAGTTTGAACCAGTTTTCCGGCCCTTCCTCCCTTGACCGGGCCTATAAGGCCGGTTCAGACTTATTCCTGTTTCAAGCTGCGTCCGGCCAAAATCGGTGGGAATCCGCAGCCGAACCCCGGTCGTCCGGGCAATCGGGGTCGAAAAGAAGGCCTTTGGCCTCAAAAGTTGGGAGGAGCGCCATGCCTGCCGTGTCCATGACGGTGAACGGCAAAGCCGTCACTGGCGATGTCGAAGCGCGCACCCTTTTGGTGCAATTTTTACGGGAGAACCTGCGGCTGACCGGCACGCATGTCGGCTGTGACACCTCGCAGTGCGGCGCCTGCGTCGTTCATATTGATGGTATCGCCGCCAAGTCCTGCACGACGCTGGCCTTGCAGTGCGAGGGGGCCAACATCACGACCATCGAGGGGTTGGCTGAGCCGAACGGTCCGCTCCATCCCATGCAGGAAGCGTTCCGCGAGCATCATGGTCTGCAATGCGGTTTCTGCACACCGGGCATGATCATGGCCGCGCTCGATATCGTACGCCGTCGCGGCAACAATCTCGACGAACACACTATTCGCGAGCAACTTGACGGCAATATCTGCCGCTGCACCGGCTATCACAACATCGTCAAGGCGATCGCCGCAGGAGCAAAAGCGATGGCCAAGAGCGGCGCGCGTCAAGCTGCCGAATAGCGTTAAGTATCCCAACGGGAGGACACCGCTATGAGCGCGACCGGGATCGGTGCGTCGGTGCGCCGGAAGGAAGATTTCCGCTTCATCACCGGCAAGGGTCAATACACGGATGACGTCATACGGCCGCGCGAAACACGCGCGGTGTTTGTGCGTTCGCCGCATGCACATGCAAAAATAAAGAACATCGATACAAGTGCAGCGAAAACAATGCCTGGCGTGATTGCTGTGCTGACTGGCGCTGAACTGGCGAACGACAAGATTGGCAATCTGATTTGCGGTTGGATGATTCATTCCAAAGACGGCACGCCGATGAAGATGGCGCCGCATCCGGCCCTTGCGGTCG
Organism: Pseudolabrys sp.; assembly: GCA_036557605.1. Classification (GTDB taxonomy): domain Bacteria; phylum Pseudomonadota; class Alphaproteobacteria; order Rhizobiales; family Xanthobacteraceae; genus Pseudolabrys. The sequence continues at coordinate 5,764 of DATBHE010000132.1, read as the reverse complement.
GCAAGGTCAATCATCAGGGAGACGCCGTCGCTGTCGTCATAGCCGAGACGCAAGTGCAGGGGCGCGACGCCGCCGAAAAAGTCAAGGTCGACTACGAACCGCTCCCGCCGGTCGCTGACCCCGCGAAGGCAAAGTCAGGCCCGCAAATTCATGACATTGCGCCAAAGAATACGATCTATGAATGGGCGCTCGGCGACGCGAAGGCTGTCGATGCAGCGTTCAGTTCCGCCAAGCATGTGACCAAGCTTGATATCGTCAATAACAGGTTGGTGCCGAATGCGATCGAACCGCGTGCTGCACTCGCCGAGTACGACGCCGGCACCGATCAGCTGACGCTATGGAATACAACCCAGAATCCGCATGTGGCGCGGCTGGTGATCGCCGCTTTTGTCGGCATGGCGCCTGAGCACAAATTACGCGTCATTGCTCCCGACGTTGGCGGGGGCTTTGGCTCGAAGATTTTCATCTATCCGGAAGAGGTCGTCTGTTTATGGGCCGCGCGCAAGGTCGGCCGGCCCGTGAAGTGGACGGCAGATCGATCAGAATCATTTGTGACCGACGCGCATGGTCGCGATCACGTGACTCACGCCGAGCTCGCACTCGACGCCAACGGAAAAATTCTGGCGATGCGCGTCAAGACGATTGCCAATTTAGGCGCCTATATGTCGACATTTTCTTCCTCGGTGCCGACATATCTTTACGCGACGCTGCTGTCGGGCCAGTACGAGATTCCGCATATCTATTGCGAGGTCGACGCGGTTTACACAAACACGGTTCCGGTAGACGCCTATCGTGGAGCAGGGCGGCCGGAGGCGACGTTTGTGGTCGAGCGATTGGTCGAAGTCGCCGCACGGCAGATGGGGATCGATCCTGCAGATCTGCGCAAACGCAACTTCATCAAGTCGTTTCCGCATCAGACGCCGGTCATCATGGCGTATGACGCAGGTGACTATAACGCCTCCCTCAAGAAGGCGTTGGAACTCGCCGACATCAAGGGCTTCAACAAACGCAGGCGCGAGGCTGCTCGCTATGGCAAGCTGCGCGGCATCGGGTACTCAACCTATATCGAGGCTTGCGGCATTGCACCGTCGCAGGCGGTCGGCTCGTTGGGATGCGGTGTCGGCCTCTGGGAGAGCGCAGAAGTGCGGGTCAACCCGACCGGCAGCGTGGAAGTTCTCACAGGAACGCACGCTCACGGGCAGGGACATGAGACGACCTTTGCCCAACTTGTTTCCGAACGGCTCGGCATTCCCTTCGAGAACGTTTCCATCGTGCACGGCGACACCGACAAGGTGCAGTTTGGAATGGGCACTTATGGCTCGCGTTCCGGCGCTGTCGGAATGTCGGCGATCGTGAAGGCTCTCGACAAAATTGAGGCCAAGGCCAAGAAGGTTGCCGCCCACATGCTGGAAGCGGCAGAAGGTGACATCGTTTTCAAGGATGGAAAATTCACTGTCGCAGGCACTGACAAGTCCGCAGCGTGGGGTGACGTTGCCCTCAATGCCTACATTGCGCACAAGTTCGCCGGACAGGAGCTTGAACCTGGCCTGAAGGAAACGAGCTTCTATGACCCGACGAATTTTACTTTTCCAGCGGGCTGTCACATCTGCGAGGTCGAGGTTGATTGCGATACCGGAAAAACAGAAATCGTGAATTGGACTGCCGTCGACGACTTCGGCACCGTCATCAACCCGATGATTGTGGAAGGGCAAGTGCACGGCGGCATCGCACAAGGGATTGGACAGGCGCTGCTGGAAGGCGCGGTCTACGACAAGGAAGGTCAATTGGTGACGGGCTCGCTCATGGACTACTGCATGCCGCATGCCCATGATCTGCCATCTTTCAAAGTCGGCCTGACAGAAACCAAGGCGCCATCCAATCCGCTCGGCATCAAAGGATGCGGGGAGGCGGGTGCCATCGCGGCGCCTGCAGCTGTAATCAATGCGATCACAGATGCGATCGGCACTGAAGAACTCGTCATGCCAGCGAGCGGCCAGGCGGTCTGGGCGGCGCTCAAGCGTGCGCAACCGCGCCAGGCCGCGTAGTTACGGGAGATGCAAGATGTACAATTTCACGTTCCATCGTCCTAGCACCGTCCGTCAGGCGGCCGGGCTTCTTGCGCGCAATCCGGAGGCAAAATTGCTTGCGGGCGGGCATTCGCTTTTGCCGGTGATGAAGTTGCGGTTGGCGCAACCTTCGGCCCTCGTAGATTTGTCGTTGGTCGAAGGACTGAGCGGCGTGGAACAGAAGGGGCGCTCGATCGTGATCGGTGCAATGACACGCCACGCAGACGCCGCCAATTCACCGGTGTTGCAACAATTGTTGCCTGGCCTGGCGTCGGTACCGGCCTCAATCGGCGATCCGCAAGTCCGCAATCGTGGTACTATTGGGGGCTCCATCGCCAACAACGACCCAAACGCAGATTATCCGGCCGCTTGCCTCGGTCTCGGAGCGACGATCATTACCAACAAGCGACGGATTGCCGCCGATGATTTCTTCACGGGCATGTTCTCTACCGCGCTCGAAGACGGCGAGATCATCACCAAAGTGAGTTTTCCGATCGCCAAGAAAGCAGCCTACGAAAAGTTCAAGCATCCTGCTTCGGGTTTCGCATTGGTTGGCGTATTCGTCTCGAAGCGCGGAGCCGATATTCGCGTGGCGGTCACGGGCGCCGGCGCCAATGGTGTGTTTCGCGTGAAATCCTTCGAAGAGGCGCTAAAGAAACGGTTTGCCGCCAAGTCGATCGAAGGCATGACGATACCGGCCACCGGTATGAACAGTGATATTCATGCCAGTCCTGAATACCGCGCGCATCTCGTCGGTGTTCTGGCACGGCGCGCACTCGCGAAGGCAACGGCCTGAACGACACTCGTAGTCGGCTGCCGGACACAACACGTCCACATTTGACCGTGAGCATCACTTGCTCAGGAACCGATGCACGCTCTCGGCGTTGGCGAGACGGGCGCGCAACCGTGCAGGTCAATGTGATAGAGATTTTTCCGATTTTTATCGTGATGCTAACGGCCGCAGCCATGGCGCTGGCGCGCCTGAGCGTTTAGCTCTGGAAAAACTACGACTTGTCCGGCCGATCAAGCTCTGCCAGCAGATCGTGCAAGTCGAGTGGATTTGTATACATCTGCAGAGAACCATCCGGCTTCTTCGGCCACTTGTCCTTCGGACGATCCCAGTACAACTCGACACCGTTGTCGTCCGGATCGCGCAGATAGAGCGCCTCGCTTACGCCGTGATCGCTCGCACCTTCAAGCGGGATCTTCACCACGATAAGTCGGCGCAAAGCATCGGCGAGCAGCTTGCGGGTCGGATAAAGAATGGCGGTATGGTAAAGGCCTGTCGTGCCGGGCGCTGGCGGCGAGCCCCCGAGGCTTTCCCACGTGTTGAGCCCCAAATGATGATGATAACCACCGGCCGATATGAACGCGGCGCCTGGCCGGCTGGTGGTGAGCGAAAAACCCAGCACCCCGCAATAGAAATCGAGAGCCCTTTGCAGGTCGGCGACCTTCAGATGAACATGCCCAATGCGAACTCCGGGGTCGACGGTCGGGAATTGCGGGGCCTCTTTTTCGAGTGTGGCGGGCTTGGTCATCGGCTCATCCTGGCTGTCGGGGCCTTCACTCCCCACATGTAAGACACAGGCGTGGTAGGATAAAGTCCCCGCATGACCGACAAGACTCTTCCAAATTCCATCGATTCAACGCTCGAATTGCTTGCCAAGGCGGATTACATCGCCGACCGCTCGCTGGCCACGGTATTGTATCTGGCGCTCAAAATGGGCCGGCCCCTTTTTGTCGAGGGGGAGGCAGGCGTCGGCAAGACCGAGATTGCGAAAGTGCTGGCGGCGACGTTGGGACGCCGCCTGATCCGCCTGCAATGCTACGAGGGGCTGGATATCTCCGCAGCCGTCTATGAATGGAACTACGGCGCTCAAATGATTGCGATCCGCCTTGCCGAAGCGGAAGGCGAAGGTGACCGAACGCGAATTGAGCATGACGTATTTTCCGAGCGCTTCCTCATCAAGCGCCCTTTGCTTCAGGCTCTCGAACCGGACCCGGCCGGACCCCCGGTTCTGCTGATCGATGAAATCGACCGCACCGATGAGGCCTTCGAAGCCTTTCTCTTGGAGATTCTTGCCGACTTTCAGGTGACCGTTCCGGAGCTTGGAACGGTGAAAGCGCCAAACCCACCGATCGTTGTCGTGACCTCAAATCGTACCCGCGAAGTACACGACGCTCTCAAGCGCCGTTGTCTGTATCACTGGGTTGGCTATCCGGATGCTGCTCGCGAACTGAAGATCCTGCGCGCAAAGGTACCCGGTATCGCGAAGAAGCTGTCGGAGCAGGTCGTTGCCTTCGTGCAGGCGCTGCGCAAGGAGGATCTGTTCAAGTCGCCTGGCGTCGCGGAGACGCTTGATTGGGCGAGTGCCCTCACCGAGCTGGATGTGGTGGCACTCGATCCCGCCACAGTCTCGGACACTCTCGGTGTTCTTTTGAAATATCAGGACGACATAGCCCGGCTTGACGGCACCAAGGTCAAGGCGCTGCTTGACGAGGTGAAGTCGGAGCTAAGAGCGGCGGAGTAATAGAATGGTCCCGTCGGAAGGCCGCCTTGCCGAAAATGTCCTTTACTTCGCGCGTGCGCTGCGCGCGGCCGGTCTTCCGGTCGGACCTGGCGCGGTTCTTGATGCGCTGCAAGCGCTCAGCGTGGCTCGGGTCGGCACACGGGACGACTTCTACTGGACGCTGCACGCGGTTTTTGTGAAGCGGCACGAGCATACGATCTTGTTCGACCAGGCATTTCAGATTTTTTTCCGAAAGCGGGGATACATCGAGAAACTGATCGCATCGATGATTCCGCAAACGACGAAACCGCAGCCGAAATCTCTCGCGCCGGGAGCACAGCGGATACAGGAGGCGCTGTTTTCGGGCCTCAACGAACGCGAGCAGAAGAAGTCAGATGTCGAAATCGATGCGCGGCTGACAGTCTCTGACAGGGAAGTGCTACAGAAAAAAGATTTTGCGCAGATGACCGTGGTGGAAATCGCGGCCGCGAAGCAAGCCATTGCGCGTCTGGCACTTCCGCTCGACGAGGTTCGCACGCGGCGTCTGACGCAGAATCGCCATGGCTATCTCATCGACATCAGGCGGACCTTGCGCGCCAGCATGAAGGCCGGCGGAGCGGTCATCGATCTGAAGTATCTGGGGCCGCGCATGAAAGAGCCGCCTATCGTCGCACTTCTGGATATCTCAGGTTCGATGAGCGAATACACGCGGCTGTTCCTGCATTTCCTCCACGCCGTTACTGATGCCCGCAAGCGCGTCACTACGTTTCTTTTCGGCACCCGGCTGACCAACGTCACACGAGCAATCCGCCAACGCGATCCGGACGAGGCGCTTGCCGCTTGTTCGGCCAATGTGGACGACTGGTCGGGCGGCACACGCATCGCCTCGTCTCTCCGGGCGTTCAACAAGCAGTGGGCGCGCCGGGTGCTGGGGCAGGGTGCCGTGGTGCTGCTGATTACCGACGGGCTTGAGCGTGATGCCGATGATACGCTCGCCTTCGAAATCGATAGGCTCCATCGATCGTGCAGACGGTTGATATGGCTGAATCCGCTGCTTCGTTTTCACGCCTTCGAAGCCCGCGCTAAAGGTGTGCAAACCATGTTGCCACACGTTGATGAGCTGCGGCCGATCCACAATCTCGACTCGATGAAAGAGCTTGTACGCGCCTTATCGGGTGCGCCGGCAAA
>DATBHE010000131.1:0-43113 GCA_036557605.1 Pseudolabrys sp. | reverse complement strand
ATCGCGTTAGCGTCAATCAGCGATTGCCGATCCGACAGCATGCAGAACTTGAGGCCCGCAATTCTTGCGGGGTGCGCTGAGCTTTCGCTATGGTCGGCTTGGGCGGGCGTAGTTCAATGGTAGAACGGCAGCTTCCCAAGCTGCATACGAGGGTTCGATTCCCTTCGCCCGCTCCAACACACAGCACTCCCGGGCGCTGTCCGCCTTCGGCCTCGGACACTGCAATCTGCGCACTGAGGGGCACTCCACCAAGGTGGATCGTGGTCAATTTTAAGGCGGAACCAGGTTCGTATTGGCCTTGGGTCCAACTCGATTTTTGACCGTAAAGGCTTGCATTATTGCATGGGCACCGGCGCTTGACGGGCCGGCGCGGGTGCGCACAGCGAAAACTGGTTCTGTTGCCGGCCTTGCAACATTTGGCTCGTGAACAAATGCAGGCAGATATTTGTAAAGCGACTTCCGCAGGCCGCGAGGGCAAGCCGCACCATCGCAGCCCAAGAAGCGTTTCAAGGACCGTTTCAAGAGCCGTTTCAAGGACCGTTTCATGGCAAAGAGCGGGAAGAGGGTCTAAAATTCAACCCGCATTGGTCGGGGTTGAGTAGCGTTATGGTCGGCCAAGGAACGCTGAGAAAGGGAGGCAGGAGAGCGCTACACACGGGCCCAAAGCGCGTCCGCCAACATTCCAAGCCGGGCCGTCCGGTTGAAGTCGCGTTTCCACCGTCTCCCGAACTAAAATGGATCTATGATACCGCGCCCATAGGACTGGCGTTTCTTTCGCCGGACTGCCGTTATCTGCAGATCAACCAGCGCCTGACGGACATTTGCGGAATTTCGGTGGAAGACCATCTCGGACAAACCGTCCGCGAGATGGTTCCAAATATCGCGCCTCAGGTTGAAAAGCTCGTTCAATCCATCGTTGAGAACGGCGAACCGGTGACCGGAATTGAAGTCACGGGGCAGCGCGCCGACGGCATCGGGGCGGACCGCTCTTGGGTCACCAGCTGGTATCCGCTGAAAAGTCCGGACGGGCGGGTCCTTGGTGTCAATGTCGCTGCGGAAGAAATCACCGAACGCAAGCGTGCCGAAGCCGCGGTAGCGGCCAGCGAAAAACGGTACCGGGCGCTCGTCAGCGCCACGACGTCAATCGTATGGACCGCGACGCCTGACGGACAGTTTATCGAGTCTCCGGGATGGTGCGCTTTTACGGGTCAGTCTCCAGACCAGGCCGTGGGTTTGCACTGGCTCAACGCCGTTCATCCTTACGACCGTGACCTCGCGCTCAATGTATGGCGGCGGTCGGTAAAGCAAAAAGCGCCTTTCGAAATCGAGTACCGCATCCGCCGCTCCGATGGAATCTATGTTTGGCACCAGGTGCGCGGAAATGCCGTGCTCGAAGACGACGGTTCTGTCCGCGAATGGGTGACCGTCTGTGTCGACATCAACGATCGCAAGCGAGCTACAGAACAACGCGAGTTGCTTTACCGCTCGGTCGAGCAGGCGTTGGATCTCATCGTAAGCGTCAGCACTGTTGCCAGCGCCGCGCAGACAACGACGGCCCTCGCGTCAGACAGTCTGGCGCGCATATGCATTGCTCAACGCTGGCAGTTTGCGCAGGCCTGGTGTCCGGATCCTCACACCGGCCGGCTGTCGTCTCTGCCCGCCGCGGTTTGGAATTCCGACCAATTCGCCGATTTTCGACGTTTGAGCATCGATACGGAAATCGATCCCGGCGACGACCTTCCGGGTCGCGTCTACGACATCAAGACAGCGACCTGGTTTGAGGACATCGGCTTCGGCGATTTTCCGAGACTTCGGCCGGCTCTCAAGGCTGGGTTGAGAACGGCAATGGTCTTTCCGGTCGTGCTTGGCGATGAGGTCATGGCGGTTTTCGAATTCCTCTCGAATGACCCACGAGAGCCCGATCGGACAGCACTGCGCGCGGTCGACCAACTGGGTAGAATCCTCGGTGACATTTGGGCTCGAAAGCGCTCAGAAGCTGCGTTGCGGGCCAGTGAACAGCGCTGGCGTTCAGTATTCGAGATGTCATCGCTGGGTGTCTCACTGACGGACGAGAATCTGAGGTTCGTTGCAACAAATCGCGCGCTTCAGAAGATGCTCGGCTATTCCGCCGAAGAACTGCAACGGTTGTCGCCGATCGACTTGATGATTGAAGAAGAACACCCACCTGCGAAGCGTCGCTTGGAGGAGCTTCGGCAGGGAGATCGCGCCAACTACGAAGCTATAACACGGTATCGGCGGAAAGACGGGGAGTTGATTTGGGTCAACTCATTCGTTTCAACCATTCCAGGCGACGGAAACAGGGCGCCAATCTACCTGGCGACCGCGATCGACATCACCGCCCGCCATAAAGCGGAAAGCGATTTGAGGCGAACGGCCACGTACCTCGCCGAGGCGGAAAAGCTGAGCCACACGGGATGTTGGGCCAGAAATATCTCCAGTGGTGAACTTTTCTGGTCGCCAGAGGAATGGCGGATCTTCGGTCTGGATCCGGCGACGACCAAAATAACCTACGCCACTCTGCTCGATCTCATTCATCCCGAGGATCGCGCGCCTTTCGAGGAGGCGAATGCACGCAGCGTGCGGGACCGCAAGCCCTACAACATTTCATACCGTGCTGTGTTGCGCGACGGGATGGTCAAGCACATTCACACGGTGGGCAATCCTGTATTCGACAGTTCGGGCGCGCTGGTCGAATTTGTCGGTGTTTCGATGGACGAAACCGAGCGCATTCGTGCCAATGCTGCCGTCCAGGAAGCGCAGGCCGAGCTGGCACGGGTCGCTCGACTGACCAGCATGGGAGAGCTTGCGGCGTCAATCGCCCATGAAATCAACCAGCCGCTTGCGGCTGTTGTTGCCAATGGCAACGCGGCGCTCAGATGGCTTGATCGCGCGAAGCCCGATCTGGATGAAGCTAAGGATGCCCTTCAGGACGTAATAAAAGAAGGCAATCGCGCCAGCGATGTGATTGGTCGTATTCGGTCGTTCCTCAGGCACCACAAGCCGGACTATATCGCCTTGGACATAAACGATGCCATCCGGGAAACCCTTGCGCTTACGGCCAATACACTCAGCGCTCGGCATGTGACCGTTCAAAAGCACTTGCCGGACAATATCCCGCCAGTCTTGGGCGATCGCGTGCAATTGCAGCAGGTCGTTATGAATCTGATTATGAATGGAGCCGATGCGATGAGCTCCGTAAAAGGTCGATCACGTCTCTTGCGTGTTGAATCGCAGGTCGAAGGGTCGAACGTGCTCGTCACAGTGAAGGATTCCGGTACGGGCATCGATCAGGCAATTTTCAAACGGATTTTTGATCCGTTGTTCACAACCAAATCGACGGGCATGGGAATGGGTCTGCCGATTTGCCGGAGCATTGTCGAGACGCACGGAGGCCTTCTTTCGGTCTCGCCGGCGTCGCCGTATGGGGCGGCCTTCCACTTCACGATTCCAATTGCAGCTGCTGCATCACGGCGGACCCCGCGCGATCGCAAACTGGCCAGGCAGTGAGGGAACTGCAGACGGATGATTGCGGCACGCGGACAGACGTTGGAGGACGAAGCGGTCGTTTTCGTCATCGACGACGATGCCGGAGTGCGTAAAGCCTTGGAAGCCTTGTTGCGGTCCGTTGGTTTGCAGGTCAAAGCCTTCAGCTCCGCCGTGGAATTCTTGGCAAATCCGGTATCCGACGTACCCAGTTGCCTGATTCTGGATGTCCGGCTTCCTGGAGTCAGTGGACTGGATTTTCAAGGCGAGCTCGCGAAAGCCAAAATTCAAATCCCGATTATTTTCATCACCGGACATGGCGATATCCCGATGACTGTGAGGGCAATGAAGGCGGGCGCGGTTGAGTTCCTGCCCAAACCGTTTCGCGATCAGGATCTTCTCGATGCTGTTCAATTGGCACTTGATCGGGATCGTGCGAGGCGGCGCAGCGAAAACACGAGATCGAACCTTGTCGCCGGCTACCAATCACTAACCGCCCGGGAGCAGCAGGTCATCGCGCTTGTCACGTCGGGCCTGATGAACAAGCAGATTGCCGCTGAAATTGGCGTAAGCGAAATCACGGTAAAGGTTCATCGTGGCAACGTGATGCGAAAGATGGGGGCAAAATCGCTGGCGGACCTGGTGAGAATGGCGGATGCGCTCGGCATTCGGCAGTCCAAGCCATAGTTTCTAAACCTAAGTATAGTTTCGCTACCCGAATGGACACGGGACATTTCCCTTTGCATGGTGGCGGTACTGCACGAGCTCATCATATTGCGCGACAGACAATAGGATAACACCTTGGCACAAGTCCCCATGATCTCGATCGTTGATGACGATGAAGCCGTCTGCAAGGCCACCCGAACTCTTCTGCGTTCCCTCGGCTACCGCGTATCCACTTTTCGTTCAGCCGAGGAGTTTCTCGACTCGGAATGGCTTCAGGATACAGCTTGCTTGATCACTGACCTTCACATGCCGGGGATGAGTGGTCTCGATCTCCAGGATCGCCTGATTGCGGGGGGTTTTCGCATGCCAATCATATTTATCACCGCATTTCCAGGCGCTTCTGCGCGGGAAAAGGCGGAGAAAGCAGGGGCGATAGGATTCATGCGCAAGCCCTATAGCGACGACCGCCTGATTGATTGCCTCGATAGGGCTCTCAAGGCCGCTTGATTCAAATTTTCTAAAGCTCTCCGGCAGCGAAAGCATTCCCGCGGAGGTCTAAACCTTCGTTTAGTCGCTGTGTCCTTATCGATAATAACTGCTTACGCACGTACAATGGAGCGACAGCATCTGCGCCGCCTAGTCTCATCCTAACGAAAAAAGTTCTAAGGGAAGGCGTCAGATGCTCAGGATCGCCGTAGCCGCTGCGCTCGCAGCCTATGTTATCTATGATGCGACCTCTGCTTCCGGGCTTACCCGGACGGCCGAAACAGCCTCACACCCTCTGCTGGCCAAAAGCGATCGCCGCACGGTGTCGTTGGCACAGCCCGATTGCCCGCTGCGACAACAGGTGCGCTTTGTAACGACCGCTCGCTTCCCCGCAAGTGCTCAAGCCATGTCTCTTGCCGCGTCTCTTGCTCAGCTCGAAAGGCCATGAGGCGAACCATGTCACACCGTATCGCTGCAGGCATTTTGATCATCAGCGCAATGTGTATCAGCACCACAGTATTCGCCGAACCGCTCGGCTATGCGCCTTCGACGCCGCGGCTTCCGTTCTTCCCGCAGGCATCGCCGGATCGCCACAATACAGAGATCATGGATGAAACTCGCCAGCCGGCAGCGCATTTGCGCCGGCACGTTGTCGGCTACCAGACGCGCGAACCGGCGGGCACCGTCATTATCGATACGCCGAACACTCGCCTGTACTACGTGCTCGGCGGCGGCAAAGCCATCAGTTATGGGATCGGCGTCGGCAGGGAAGGGTTCACCTGGTCCGGAGTCCAGGCAGTCAGCCGCAAATCCGAGTGGCCGGACTGGATTCCGCCGACTGAGATGATTCAGCGCCAGCCTTATTTGCCGCGATTCGTGGCGGGAGGTCCTAACAATCCGCTGGGTGCACGGGCCATTTATCTCGGCAACACCATTTATCGAATTCACGGCACCAATGTTCCGGAATCAATCGGTTCGCACGTCTCGAGTGGATGCATACGCATGGTCAATGACGATGTCATCGACCTCTATGGCCGGGTGAATATCGGCACCAAGGTCGTCGTGCTGCCCGATCGGCCACACCAGGCCTCGAATATTGCTGGCGCCGGACGGCGGCCTCCAGCAGCGAGGCCGATCACAACCGCAAGCGCACAGCGAGATTCATCACTGCACTGAGCACGGAGCTAGAACGCGACACCTCGATCCCCACCCGTCCCCACCCAGCGAGGTTCGCGCGCGGCCGGCTTTTCCCCGAAGCCGGCCGCACCCCTTTAGGGCTGTCAGTCGCGGGCGTGCATATACCAACGTCTAGTCGTTCGATCTTTTCGGATATCCGGAGCTTCCTAACGTTCAATTGGGGGTGGAAGAGCACAGACCTATTCTTTCATCGCATCGAATGCAGAACGGCATAGCCGCCAGCGACAGCATTGCAAATCGGTGCAGGGAGATTTCAAATGCAAGCGTCACTTCTCCATGCAGGCCGCACGACTCATTTGAAGATTGTTCTCGTTTCGCTGATCACTGCGGCCGTGGTCGTCGTTGTTGGCGTTAATGCCAGGATCGATTCAAGCTCCGCCACTGTCGACAATGGTGTCATCAAAGCCGGCCAACCGACCGCCTATGCGGGCAAGGAAAATACAGTGGTTCGCTGATGTCGACCGCTTACAGTTCGGGCAGGTGTGTGGAGAGCGGGTTCGACTGCTCTGTGTCACGGGTTGGACACACCCACGTGAGCACCGGAACTGCGGTTCAACTATCGCGTTGGCAGTTTGAACCGAACGCGAGATCTACTATGCCGCTGCTATTTTATTTGCCGCTGATCATCTGGATGGGCATGATCGAATATGTGCACGATGAAATGCGGGCACCGGCGACCGTCAAAGTACGTCGGCGGCAGCAATAGCCTGTTGTGCACTATACGTGTGTAAGTTCGCTGATCTTCACTTGAGGAAGGATCCGTTTCACATCCTCCTCATGGCAGAGCTCAGTGCCGGGAGACATGACGGCAGCCGATGCTGCTGCAACGGCAACTCGGAACGCGTCCGGCAACGAATTGCCGGCCGCAAGCGCAGCCACCAGACCTCCGACAAAACTATCGCCGGCACCCACCGTGCTTACGACGTCGATTGCCATGGGCTCCGCACGAAAAGCCTCGTCGGCCGTCACGAGCAACGCACCGTCTTCGCCGAGCGTCAAAGCGACAACGTCTGCACGCCCATCCTCGATCAGTTTGCGGCATGCCCCCAGGCGCACATCATCGCTGCCAAGCGAGCCGCCGACGAGGTCGGAAAGCTCGACCAAATTCGGCTTTATCAGCGAGACGCCCTCTGTGAGCGCCGCTTTCAGGGCGGGACCCGACGTGTCGATGAGGCACTGTGCGCCCAACTTTTTGGCATGGCGCGCGACGCGCGCGAAGAAATCGTCAGGCACGCCCGGCGGATTGCTGCCGCTCGCGACAACGAATTTCGGCCGTTGTGACAGCGTCATCAGTTTTTCAAGAACGGCTTCCCACTCGGCGGGGTGCAGTGTGGATCCGGGTAATACAAATCGGTATTGCTCGCCGGTAGATTCCTCGTAGGCAGTGAAATTCTCGCGAGTCTCGACGTGTGACGGCGTGACGATGCTGTCGATGCCCTCACGGTCCATAAGACGGTGCAGGAGCTTTCCGATTGCGCCGCCGGTTGGGAAAATAGCTGTGACGCGGCCCCCGAGTCGGTGAGCAACTCGGGCTACATTGATACCCCCGCCGCCGGGATCGCGCTTTGGCGCCGAACAGCGCATTTTCCGTGTCGGTTCGACGCGTCCAACATTGACGAAAATATCGATGGCGGGATTGATCGTTATCGTGACAATATCAGGCACGGGTGGGTCCGGTTAAATAAATAGCGGCCGTTTTATTCAGGATAGGCCTGTAGCGAACGAAATAGGTATTTTTTGGTTGCGCTGCTACGCCGCAGATTGCGGAAATTGTGCGGAACAGTGGCGGCTTTTGGCGCGTTCCCCGATTTCGTCACGATGACTGCCGAGCCTGACCATGCTTAGATTAGTGGTGGCAGGCCTGTCGCGACGAGGTCATCAATGATTGATCCGCTCTATTCGCTGTCAGGCTTCGCGGTCGGGCTTCTGGTTGGCATGACCGGCGTTGGGGGTGGCGCCCTGATGACGCCGATCCTGATCATGCTATTTGGCGTTCATCCGGCGACCGCAGTAGGGACGGACCTGCTCTATGCCGCGGCGACCAAAACGGGCGGAAGCCTTGTGCATGGCTTTGCGCGCAGCATCGACTGGCGTGTGGTTGGCCGGCTCGCCAGCGGCAGTATTCCCGCGACGATCCTTACGCTGACCGCGCTGTCGCTATTCAATCTCAGCGGGGAGGCGGCGCGAAGCCTGATCACGCTCGTGCTCAGTGCGGCCTTGTTTGTGAGCGCACTTGTACTTGTGTTTGGCGGCTCGATCGTTTCGGCTTATCGCGAACGCGTGGCCGAGCTCGACCCGCACCGGACGGCTGTCAACACGGTCATTGTGGGGGCCGCGCTTGGGTGCCTCGTATCGATTTCGTCAGTTGGCGCCGGGGCCATCGGCGTCATCGCGCTCGTGATGCTCTATCCGCATTTACCAATGGCTAAAATCGTCGGCTCCGATATCGCACATGCTGTTCCGCTGACTTTAGTCGCCGGTCTCGGTCACTGGATGATGGGATCGGTCAACTGGGCAATTATCGGGTCGCTGCTCGCCGGTTCGCTGCCCGGCATTTTCGTCGGCAGCTATTTTGCGATTCGCATTCCCGAACGCGCCCTTCGATTGGTGCTTGCAACGATGTTGTTCGTGGTTGCCACGCGCATCGCCTACGATCATGCCACGGCGGCGTCATCGATCTTCACCGCTTTTTCGGGACGGGCGGTACCTTGAACGTCGGCGCTTTAGTGGTCTTTAGGCCCGAAAAAGGGTGATCCCACAAGCACCAGAACCCATATGGCAAAAAGTGCGCCAAAAGCGACGAGCAGCACGTTCATGGATGACCCCCGCAGTCCGCAAATTCGCTCGCAGTCAGGTTAGCATAAGGCCAGGGCTTGGTGCGCGCGACAAAAAGCCGGCCGCGCCAACTGGCACGGCCGGCCGAAAAAGAGGTCGCTCTATCAGTTGCTGATATCCTTGATCACGCTGGACATGGGACGCGCTGTCTCCATGCCACCGCCGATCTCCTTGAGGACCATGTCGACATATTCCTTTTTCGGTTCAAGCGGTATCTTGCCGGTGATTTGCACGACCTTATAGCCGCCGTCCTTGAGCCTTTTGAGCAACTCGGGCGCCGCGTGGGCGGTCGCTTGCTGGAAGTCGTGCATCAAAATGATGCCTTTGCCGTGCTTCTCAAGCTTCTTCATCACCGATGCGATCACCTGGTCGGGCTTGCGCATCTTAAAGTCGAAGGAATCAAGGTCGGTCGAGAAGACGCCAATATTGCGCTCGCCGACATATTTGAGCAGCTCTGGAGGATGCCGCAGCGCGGGGAATCGAAAGAATGGAGCGGTCGGTTTGTTACCGAGCGCGATGCTGACCGCTGCAACACCCTTCTCGATTTCGTCAATTCCCTCCTGCTGGCTCAGTTTGGATAGATCCTTGTGTGACCATGTATGCGATCCGACAGTGTGACCGGCTGCAGCGACCTGTTTCAGGATTTCCGGGTGCCATCCGGCGTGCTTGCCGATCGGAAAGAACAGCGCCTTCGTGCATTGATCAGCCAACGCCTTGAGCACGGCCGGCGTGTGACCTGGCCACGGACCATCGTCGAACGTCAGGACGATTTCGTGGTCCCGAAGGAAATCGTATGCCTTGAAGTGCTCAAAGCCGAACCCTGGGCCGCCTGTGGTATCGATTTCAACTACGCGCGTGACGCCCAGCGCGTTCGGATTATTGCACGTTGATTTCGCCGGCGCGGGGGCCGCAGGCGGCGCCGCTGCTGGAGCCGGAGCCGCGTTCTGGGCCCAAGCGGTAACGGTCGCCGACATTGAGATCGCCAAGGCGATCGCCAAAGCGTTGCGCATCAATTTCTCCATTCGGGGGTAAGAATCCATATTCAGGAAAGTCTATCATTGATCGCGGCTTTAACCTATGGAGTCAACGTAGTGACCCACTGCTGCATTTTGGCGATATTTCAGGGTGGTAAGATCAGTTAGTCGAGAAAGCGCGTCCGAAACACGCATTGTATTGAGCGGCTAACGAACCTATTTGAGGAACTCGCACTGTTGGAGGCGGCCATGGCAGCAATCGTATCCAACGCTTCTTTGTCGCGGCCACTTTTGCTGGTGGCGGCTGCCGGCGGCGCACTGGTTGCGGCAGCGCTTGGCCTATGGGCTTACTACGGTACCGCCGTGTTTTTCGAGATGGTGCGGACCGGATGGCTGGCGTGTTTCTGACTCAAATTGAGAGCCTATGACGGCGCGAACGTCTCAGATTCTACTGATCATTTCCGCCTTTCTGATCGGGCTCGTGATTTTTAGCGGCGTGTTCCTGTATGCCGGTGGGAACTTTGGAAGCGGCCCAGCGGCCTCCGCGATTGGCGGTTCCTTCAAGCTCACAGACCAGAATGGACAACCGGTCACCGATGCGGATCTGAAGGGGAAACCGTACCTGGTGTTCTTCGGCTACACGCATTGCCCCGATGTTTGCCCCACCACGCTTTTTGATGTGTCCGAGGTCTTGCGTGCCTTGGGTAAAGATGCAGATCGCACCGGCGCTTTGTTTATTACGGTCGATCCGGAACGCGACACCCCCGCCGTGATGAAGGACTACCTGTCGAGCTTCGACCCGCACCTGCACGGTGCGACCGGCGACCGGAGCTCGATCGAGGCAGTCGAAAAGGCTTATCGCGTGTACGCGAAGAAAGTGCCCACTCAAGACGGCGACTACAGTATGGATCACACGGCGCTTGTTTATCTGATGGACAAACAAGGCCGTTTCGTTGCGCCCTTTAGCCTGAAGCGAAAGCCCGAGGAAGCCGCTGCCGATCTGCGGCGCTATATGTAGCGTCAATCCAGATTTGCGGAATTTCGCCCCGCTTTTCCATATCTGCGAAGAGCGCATTCAGCTTGACGAGTGCGGACGTAATGCCGCGCTCTCGGTCAAGCCCATGCTCTGTCTTGTTCCAACGGGAAGGTGCGAGGATCAATTCTCCCACCGCCCACCACGCTGCCACGGAAAGCAACAGCCAGTGCAGCGGCGTCCATGCCAAAGTCCGAAGCTTGCGGCGTGCGCCACGGTAAGACAGCCCGCGCCATGCGAGAAAGGCCGACGACATATAACCAGTTAGGAGTGATACAGCGCAGAGTGCAATCTCGAGCAGGCTTTCGGCACCGAAGCCAAGTTTCCAAAAAACGCCGACCACGAAAATTGGGTGTGCCAGCGCAACAAGGGAATTTCCACCGACCACAAGCAGGAATGCCGCGAATCCGCGCTGCCCGAGTTGGCGGAAGAGGCGACGCGGTTCACGCAGATGGACTAGCAGTGTTTGCATCCAACCCTTGAACCAGCGCGACCGCTGGCCGAGCCAGCGGCGAATCTCGGTGGGGGCCTCTTCATAGGTCGTAGACTCAATTACTCCGCAGCGATATCCGAGACGGCTGAGGCGCACCCCGAGATCGGCATCCTCGGTGACATTGTACGGGTCCCAGCCTCCGGTCTTGCGGAGAACCGAAGTCCGGAAATGGTTTGAGGATCCGCCAAGTGGCAGCGGGAAGCCGAGCGCCGCAAGTCTTGGAAGGAAGATATCAAAATGGGCGGCATATTCGGCCGTGAAATATCGGCCGAGCCACGTCGCCCTGGTATCCACGCAAAGCCGGGATTGCACACAGGCAAGATCATCTCCGGCCGAACCGAACGCCTGCAGAGCACACCGAAGCTGATCTAATTGCGGCCGGTCCTCGGCATCATAGATTACGACGAAAGAACCGCGCGCGAGTTCGAGCGCAATATTAAGTGCTTTGGGTTTCGTACACGGTCCGACGGGTGGGGCAGGTATCACGGTTATTGGCATGCGGTGCCTGCGGCCCGTAATCGCCGCGTGCGTTTCGCGGTCGTCAGATTCGACCATCAGAATCACGTCGAGTTTCTCGAGGGGGTAGTCCAGTCGTTCGATCGCTGAAAGCAGTTGATCCACCACGCGCGCCTCGCGATGAAGCGGCGCGATGACGCTGTAGACAGGCAGATCTTGATCTGGAACTGACGAAAAATCCGGGCCTGAGTGCCGAGGCGTTGCGTGCAGCTCGTCCATCACAAGCAAAATCCGAAAGGCTGATGGCAGCCCTACCAAAAAACAAAGAACAGCGGTGCTAGCCTCGTTGAACAGGGCAATCAGCGCTGCGAGGCCGAAAAATAAGGGGATAAAGCAGGCGCGTTTTTTGAGCGTGCCCGCGGAAAATTCCGGATGTGCGCGCTTAAGGTTTTCCGAAGCCCGCTCAGCAACGGCGGCCAGCACGTCTTCAATACGCGCGCTCAGTGCGAAATCGCGGCGATCAGCCCGTGAAACTTCAGATCGCAATTCGGCAGGCACGCCGCGCGTTGCTCGTGCGCGGCTGAATTTTTGCTTCGGCAATTCCCGGAACTGAGATGAGGAACTGGTGGCGTCCTCACAGATTTCCCTTGAGCGGAGCCTCGCTCCGCCCGCAACGCCTGTCCCCATACACCACCCGACCCACGCAATTTGTCGGGGACAATAATGATAATACAACTGATAGGCGAGTAAAAACTTTAGGATGCATGGCCCTGGGTGAATGCCGATGTTAGAAGGCGCCACCCATGTCGAATTTCATGTCCCATTATCTGGTACCGGCCGCCATCGTGGCCGTCGCGATCGTGTTGCTGCTTGGATTAATCAACATGATGCGCGGCGGCTCACCTAATCGCTCGCAGCGGCTCATGCGGCTGCGCGTGCTGCTGCAATTCGTCGCCATCATTGTAATTATGGCGACGATCTGGGCCCTCGGCCGTTAGTCGCACAAAGGAGCTACTTCGCCGGCACCGCGCGCATGTACTCCACTTTTTCTTTCTGTTTCTTGGTCTTCTTTTTCTTGGCTGCGGAGTAGTTGGTGGTGTCGACCTTAGCCGAATGTAAGCCCGCAGCGCCGCAGGCTTGGGCGGATCCGACAGCCGGCATAACCAGAAAAGCGGCCGCAACGGCAATGATCAGTATACGCATGAGGTCACCCCATCTTTGAGATCAAAAAACGTATAAGATAAGCCTACATCGAATCTGCGGCTGGAAGAAAGGTTTCGCGAGGACGATATGGTCGTACTCAACCGCATCTATACCCGCACAGGCGATGACGGCACGACGTCACTCGGCACCGGTGCCCGCCGCAAGAAATATGACTTGCGCGTCGAAGCCTACGGAACGCTCGACGAGGTCAATGCAGTCATCGGGCTGGTACGGCTGCAGGCCGCGAGCGACAAGACCCTCGACGCTGCACTCGGCCGCATTCAAAACGATCTGTTTGATGTGGAAGCGGACCTGTGTCTCGCTGAAAAAGGGCCCGGCGGTGCTCGACTCACAGTGACCGATGCCCAGGTCGCCTGGCTTGAGGCCGAAATCGATCGCCTCAATGCCGACCTTGCGCCGTTAAAGTCATTTATCCTACCGGGCGGCAGCCCAGCGTCGGCCTATCTTCATCTCGCGCGGACCGTTTGCCGCCGTGCGGAGCGCATCATGGTGGCGTTAAAGGATAAGCAGGGTGAGGAGGTGTCCGAGCCTTCGCTGAAATACGTCAATAGGCTGTCCGACTATCTGTTCGTTGCTGGCCGATACGCCAATAACAAGGGGGCCGGCGATATTCTCTGGGCTCCCGGCCAAAATCGCCAGCCTTAGTGCGCCGCAGCATAAACGTTGACAGGCCAACGGCACGGCCTTTAGCTTCCGCCCGCTCTGATCCAGTGCCCGCCCGGGATGGGGAATCATGAAAATTCTGGTGCCCGTAAAACGGGTGGTCGATTTCAACGTCAAAATTCGCGTCAAGCCGGACGGCTCCGGCGTCGAGCTTGCCAACATCAAGATGTCGATGAATCCCTTCGACGAGATCGCCGTCGAAGAAGCAATTCGTCTGAAGGAAGCCGGCAAGGCGACCGAGATTATCGCCGTGTCAATCGGCCCCGCGCAGGCCTCGGAAACCATCCGCACTGCGCTTGCGATGGGCGCGGATCGCGGGATCCTCGTGAAGACCGATGCCGTCGTCGAGCCGCTGGCCGTGGCGAAGCTTCTCAAGGCCATCGTTGAGGCTGAAAAGCCGGGTCTCGTCATCATGGGCAAGCAGGCAATCGATGACGACAGCAATCAGACCGGGCAGATGCTTGCGGCTCTTTTGAATTGGGCGCAGGGCACATTCGCGTCCAAACTTTCGATCGAGGGCGACGCCATCAGCGTGACGCGTGAGGTCGACGGCGGCCTGCAGACGGTAAAGCTGAAGATGCCCGCTATCATCACCACCGACTTGCGCCTGAATGAGCCGCGTTACGCCTCGCTGCCGAACATCATGAAGGCGAAGAAAAAGCCGATCGACGAAAAAACGCCGGATGCCTACGGCGTCGACATCAAGCCGCGGCTTCAGGTGGTCAAGACGAGCGAACCGCCGGGCCGCAAATCGGGTGTGAAGGTCGCCTCGGTCGCCGAACTGGTCAGTAAGCTCAAGGACGAGGCGGGAGTGCTTTAGATGACAACACTCTTGCTTGCCGAGCACGACAACAAGACACTCAAGGACGCAACTAACAAGGCGGTCAGCGCCGCCAAGGCGCTCGGAGCCGACGTGCATGTGCTTGTTGCCGGCAAGGATTGCAAAGCCGCCGCGCAGGCCGCCTCAAAACTGGACGGTGTGAAAAAAGTGCTGGTGGCGGATGCAGGGCCTTACGAGCATCAGCTTGCCGAGCCGGTTGCCGCGCTTATCGTTTCGCTCGCCGGCAACTACGACGCCATCGTTGCGCCGGCGACAACGACTGGAAAGAACATTATGCCGCGGGTCGCCGCGTTGCTCGACGTCATGCAGATTTCGGATATCACGAAAGTGATTTCTCCCGATACCTTCGAGCGGCCGATCTATGCGGGCAACGCAATTCAGACGGTGAAATCGTCCGATGCGAAGAAAGTCATCACCGTGCGCACTTCGACGTTTCAGGCGGCAAGCGCCGGAGGTTCTGCAAGCATCGAAGACGCCGCCGCGGCCGCCGACCCCGGCCTTTCGACTTTTTCCGGAGAGCAATTGTCGAAGTCAGACAGGCCCGAATTGACTTCGGCCAAGATCATCATTTCCGGCGGCCGTGCCATGCAGAGCCGGGACAACTTCACCAAATATATCGAGCCCGTCGCCGACAAATTGGGTGCTGCCGTCGGAGCTTCGCGCGCCGCAGTTGATGCCGGCTATGCGCCAAACGACTGGCAGGTCGGACAAACCGGCAAGGTTGTTGCGCCGGAGCTATATATTGCGGTCGGGATTTCAGGCGCGATTCAGCATCTTGCTGGGATGAAAGACTCCAAGGTGATTGTTGCTATCAATAAGGACGAGGAGGCGCCGATCTTCCAGGTCGCCGACTATGGCCTGGTTGCGGACTTGTACCAGGCGTTGCCGGAACTGGCGGCGGAACTCGACAAGGTCAAGCGTTGACTACGTTTCCTAATTTTGTTGTGCCGCCAATGGCATCGTGCGGTTCTACGTCGTAAAAGTGCAACGGGAACCGAACGATACCGAATTCGAAGCCGGGGCTTCGCATCGATCGGACAGAGACATGGTCAAGATTCAGACTATCGGGGTAATCGGCGCCGGCCAGATGGGCAACGGAATCGCTCACGTATGCGCGCTCGCCGGCTATTCCGTCCTTCTCAATGATTTGTCGGCCGACCGTATCAAGGCCGGCATGGCGACCATCAACGGCAACATGGCGCGCCAGGTCGGCAAGAAGACGATCAGCGAGGAAGACCGCAAAAGCGCGCTCGCGCGTATCAAGCCGGCGGAGAAGTATGACGCATTCGCGGCTTGCGATCTGGTGATCGAAACCGCAACTGAAAAGGAAGATGTCAAACGCAAGATCTTCAGCGAGCTTTGCCCAGCCCTGAAGACAGACGCAATCCTCGCGACCAACACGTCGTCGATCTCGATCACACGGCTTGCCTCATCCACCGATCGCCCCGAGCATTTCATCGGCATCCATTTCATGAATCCGGTGCCGCTGATGGAACTCGTTGAGCTTATCCGCGGCATCGCTACCGACGACGCGACGTTTGAGGCGAGCAAAGCCTTCGTCACCAAACTCGGCAAGACCATCGCGGTGTCGGAGGATTTTCCTGCGTTCATCGTGAATCGCATCCTGCTTCCGATGATCAACGAGGCGATCTACACGCTCTATGAGGGCGTCGGGAACGTCGAGTCGATCGACACGGCCATGCGGCTTGGCGCCCATCACCCGATGGGACCGCTCGAGCTTGCCGATTTCATCGGGCTCGATACCTGCCTGTCAGTGATGCAGGTGCTTTACGAAGGGTTGGCCGACTCGAAGTACCGGCCATGCCCCCTGCTCGTGAAATACGTCGAGGCGGGCTGGCTTGGCCGCAAGACGCAACGCGGCTTCTACGATTACCGCGGTGAAAAACCCGTTCCCACGCGCTGATTACGTCGCGCAACAGCTGCTACCTTTTGGTTCGTCTTTATATTCGTCGTGCCGGCGCACCCAGGCCATCGTCCAGGGCAGGGCGCCCTCGTCGCGGCCTTTCGGCGCCATGTCGAGGAAGTTGTAGGTCCCGACGAGAATGTCGAGCCCACGCGCGTAAGACGAATAAGTGTGGAAGACTTTCCCGTTCTCATCCCGGATGAAAGCGCTCAAGCCGGGCAATTCTTCACTCGGGATCTTGCTGACCGTGTAATTGTATTCGGCGCCCATGGCCATCTCGTCCTTTGTGAACGACACATGGAAATCGTGGTTGAAGTCGCTCCCAAACGACGACACCCATTTGAATTTCCATCCCATGCGCTTTTTGTAGGCTTCGATTTCCGCGAGTGGCGCACGCGATATCACGACCAACGACACGTCGCGCTGTGCAAGGTGGATCACGGCGCCGTCGAAATGATCGGCGAGGAACGAACAGCTCGGACAGCCCTGCACCCAGCCCGGTCCGAGCATGAAGTGATAGACCAGGAGCTGGCTCTTGCCGCCAAAGAGGTCTGAGAGCGTTTCCTTCCCATCCGGACCATCAAAGACATAGTTCTTTGCCACGCTGGTCCAGGGCAGGTTGCGCCGCGCGGCGCTCAAGGCATCACGCGCTTTGCTGAATTCCTTTTCTTTCGCGAGCAGCGCCTTGCGCGCGTTGAGCCATCCGTTCCGCGATACGATCTCGTGCTGCATGGCTTGTCCTCCCACTAAACTTTCGGCGGTGTTATCCACCCGATACCGGCACCCCCTGGCTCCTTCAGAATCGCGATCCGCCCGACATTGGGCACGTCGAAGATCGGCCGCACCAATGTCGCGCCCGCGGCCTGCGCCTTTTTCACGCGGGCATCGACGTCGTCGACCGCGAGATAAGACATCCAGCTCTCGGGAACGCCGTCGAATTGGGGACTGGTCAGCGGAAACAGACCGCCGACATATTGGTCGCCCATCTTGGCGACCCAATACGTGCCGTCAGGCATTGGCATCGCTTCAAAGGTCCAGCCGATGGTCGTGCCGTAGAACTTCTTGTCGCGCTCGGCGTTCCGCGTCATCAGCTCGTTCCAGTAAAAATGTCCGTGTGACCATTGGTGTGGCATCGTGTGCTCCCGTCATTACGCAGCGAGATGCTTTTCCAGCTTCTCGAACGAGGCGTTCCAGCCATGCTGGTGGCGATCGCGCGCGTCTTCGTCGAAGAACTGTTCGTGCACGAAAGTCATCAGAGTGCCGCCGTTATCGGCCTTAAACGTTATCGTCACGATCGATTCACGTTCGGGCGTGGACTTCCAGGCCCAGGTGAAAACCAGCTTCTCGTTCGGGACGACCTCGCGATAGATCCCGCTGACGTCGTGTTGCTCGCCATCACTGGCCTTTTGCATCACGATGCGGAAGCGCCCGCCGACACGTGCGTCAGTCTGGGCGGTGACCTGACCGATTTCGGGGCCGCCCATCCAGTGCTTCAGCTTTTCCGGGTCGGTCCACGCCGCGAAGACTTTCGCGGGTGGCGCGTTGAACCGACGCTTGATGGTGAGGCTTGGTTTCGTTGTGACGGTGACCATTTGTCTTCCTCCAGGAAAGCGGCAAGGCGATCGAACCGTTCGGTCCAGAACTTCTGATAGCGATTGAGCCAATCGTTTGCCTCGCGCATGGGTTCCGCGCGCAAGCGGCAACTGACGATGCGGCCGTTTTTCTCGCGCCCAACGAGTCCTGCATCCGACAGCACGTCGAGATGCTTCATGACGGCGGGAAGCGACATCGAGAACGGCTTCGCCAGTTCGCTGACCGACAAATTTTCCTTTTCGCTCAGACGGGCGAGCAAAGCGCGCCGCGTCGGATCGGCGAGTGCGGCAAAAGTGCGATCGAGGTTCGGTTTTGAATAGTAAACCATCTGGTTAAGTATAGGAGGACTGGAAAAAGTGTCAAGGCCGAGGTCGATTC
Source organism: Pseudolabrys sp. (assembly GCA_036557605.1). Classification (GTDB taxonomy): domain Bacteria; phylum Pseudomonadota; class Alphaproteobacteria; order Rhizobiales; family Xanthobacteraceae; genus Pseudolabrys. The sequence goes on along the minus strand of DATBHE010000131.1, from coordinate 24,846 downwards.
ACCTTTCGTTGATAAACCTGCCGTAAAAACGGAACCGGGATGGATCCTGTTTCAATTGCCGCCGCGCTTGTCGGCTCTCAAATGGCTAACGTGCAGATGGCCGTTGCAGCCAAAATGCTGCGCATGAATGCCGACAACGCGTCCGCAATCGTGCAGGTGCTCGACGCGGCCCAGAAGAATCTGCAGAGCCTCGCCAACGTCGCCGAAGGCGTTGGGCGGAATCTCAATATCAGCGCATAAGCAAGCGGTGGCGGGGGGGCTATTGCCCAAGCGCCGCCCTGATCAGCTTGATCGCGTCTTCACTCGCCCATTCGGCGGGGCCCGCAATCGTCCCGATTTCGCATCCTTTCGGATCGATGAGCAACGTGGTCGGCATTCCAAAGGCGCGCCCGATTGCCTTGAGGTCTTGAAAAGTGCGCGCGGTAGGGTCGGCGAAATAGGCGAGATTTTCGACTCCGATCTCCTTGAGCCACGCCTTCGGCTTATCGGGATCGCGCGTGTCGATATTGACCGCTACCACTTCGAATCCAGGACCGCCGAGACGTTGCTGCAGGGCATCGAGGGCGGGCATCTCCTTGCGGCACGGCACGCACCAGGTGGCCCACAGGTTGAGCAGGACCGTCCGGCCGCGCCAGTGCTCGATCGTCAGCGGCTTGCCGGTGGCATCCTGGAAAGAAAGATCGGGTACCCTTAATGGACTCTTGGCAACGTTAACGGCAGCGACCTCGCCACGCGCCAAAGGCGCTATTTTTCTGGCCAATTCGACCGCCGGCCGGCAGACAGCGTCCGCGCCCGCATTGCGCGTCAGGGTCGAAACCCCGTATACCCCCGCCAGCCCAACGACGACGCCGGCGATTCCGCCCGCCAAAACCATGGCGAGGCGCTTTTTGGCGAAGCTTGAACGGGTTTCGGTCATGTGCGGCTTGGTAGATATGCCATGAGCAATAAAATGTGGGGTGGGCGATTTTCGTCTGGCCCCGACGCCATCATGGAGGAGATCAATGCCTCTATCGACTTCGATCGGCATCTCTACCGCCAGGACATCGCCGCGTCCAAGGCCCATGCCGACATGCTGGCCAAGCGCGGCATCATTGCGGCCGACGATGCGAAAAAGATCGCTCACGGTCTAGACACGATTCTGTCAGAGATCGAGGCGGGCAAGTTCTCCTTCAAGCGTGCCCTTGAAGACATCCATATGAACGTGGAAGGTCGCCTCTCCGAGCTGATCGGCGAGGCGGCAGGCCGATTGCATACCGCGCGATCGCGCAACGATCAGGTTGCGACAGATTTCCGGCTCTGGATGCGCGACACGATCGATGCGGTCGATGCCGCGCTCGCACTTTATCAGCGCACCCTTGCCGAAAAGGCGCTTGAGCATGCGGGGTCCGTCATGCCCGGATTCACGCATATGCAGACCGCGCAACCGGTGACGTTCGGCCATCACTTGCTCGCCTATGTCGAGATGGCTGCGCGCGATCGCGGCCGGTTCGCCGACGCGCGCAGAAGGCTGAACGAATCTCCGCTCGGTGCCGCCGCGTTGGCGGGGACGTCGTTTCCTCTCGATCGCGACATGACCTCCAAGGCGCTCGGCTTTGATCGGCCGATGGCAAACTCGCTCGACGCGGTTTCGGCGCGTGATTTCGCGATGGAGACACTGGCCGCGGCCTCGATTGCGGCCGTGCATCTTTCACGGCTCGCCGAGGAAATCGTGATCTGGACCTCGCCGCTGACGGCACTTGTCAAGCTGTCGGACAAGTTCACCACCGGCTCCTCGATCATGCCGCAGAAGCGCAATCCGGACGCTGCCGAGCTGGTGCGCGCCAAGGCTGGGCGTATCATCGGTGCACACAGCGCCCTGCTGATCGTGATGAAGGGCCTGCCGCTCGCCTACGCGAAGGACATGCAGGAGGACAAAGAGGGCGCGATGGACGCGCTCGCCGCATTACTGCTTTCGATTGCCGCGATGACGGGCATGATCGCCGATCTTGTGCCGGACACCTCGCACATGAAGAAGGCGGCGGGCGAGGGCTACGCAACCGCAACCGATCTCGCCGACTGGCTGGTGCGGACCTTGAAGATGCCGTTCCGCGAAGCGCATCACCTTACCGGCAAGATCGTAGCCAAAGCGGCGGAGACAAACGTACCGTTGCACCGGCTGCCACTGGCGGCGATGCGAGGTATCGAACCTCGAATAAGTGAGGATGTCTTCACGGTCCTTTCGGTTGATCGCTCCGTTAAAAGCCGGGTCAGCTTCGGAGGGACCGCGCCGAAAAACGTCCGTTCGCAGGCGAAGAAATGGTTGCGCAAGCTGAAAAAAGAGAAATCCTGACTTCGCCTTGTTTATACGTTTTGCTATCGTTGCTCCATGCAAGGACCGCCTGTCTTGAGCCGTGATTACCGTCCATTTCTCCGCCTGGCCCTCATCGGCGCACTAGCCGCGTCGCTTGCTTTGGCCGCCTGCGGACGCAAGGGGCCGCTCGATCCTCCGCCGAGCGCGTCGCTCACTGGCGAACAGCCGGCGCCGGGCGCTCAGACAGGGCCGGCAAGTGCGCAGACGTACAGGGGCCCAGTTGGTGCCGATGGAAAGCCAATTGCGCCCGGCATGTCCGACAAACGCATTCCTCTCGACGTCTTACTCAACTGAGCGTGCAATGCACCACTTCGCCTACCGCGACGGCGTTCTCCACGCCGAGCAGGTGAATCTGGACGCGCTCGCAAGCGCGGTCGGAACGCCGTTCTATTGCTATTCGACCACGACGCTGACGCGCCACTATCAGGTCTTTGCCGGTGCTTTCGCCGACGTGCCGGCGCTCGTCTGCTACGCAATGAAGGCCAATTCCAATCAGGCCGTGGTGCGCACGCTCGCCAGGCTTGGCGCGGGCGCCGACGTCGTGTCCGGCGGAGAGCTCAAGCGCGCGCGTCTTGCGGGCATTCCTGCCGACAAAATCATGTTTTCCGGCATTGGAAAGACCGCAGCCGAACTCGCGCTCGCGGTCGACGAAGGCATTCTCTGCGTCAACATTGAATCCGATGCTGAACTCGAACTTTTGTCATCTATCGCAGCCTCGAAAGGGCGCACCGCCAGCATCTCGGTGCGCGTCAACCCCGACATTGATGCAAAGACGCACCACAAGATCGCAACCGGAAAGGCCGAAAACAAGTTCGGCATCCCGATAAGTCGCGCCCGCGAGATCTATACGCGCGCCGCGAAACTTAAGGGCCTGAAGGTCGCCGGTGTCGACATGCACATCGGCAGCCAGATCACCGACCTCGACCCATTCGATGACGCCTTCGCTCTGCTCGCCGAATTTGTGGGTGTGTTACGCGCCGACGGTCACACCATCTCGCATGTCGATCTCGGTGGCGGCCTCGGGATTCCTTACCGCGATGACAATGAACCGCCGCCGCATCCCGACGACTATGCCAAGCTGGTCAAGCGCGCGACCCGCGATCTTGGTTGCCGGCTCATTTTCGAGCCCGGCCGTCTGCTCGTCGGCAATGCCGGGATCCTGGTGACGCGCGTATTGTTCGTGAAACATGGCGAAGCCAAGAACTTTGTTGTTGTCGACGCAGCGATGAATGACCTCATCCGCCCCACGTTGTATGACGCGCACCATGAAATCTGGCCGGTCGCTCAGCCGGTCTCCAGTGCAAAGCGGGTGCGTGCCGATGTGGTTGGGCCGGTGTGCGAAAGTGGCGATTTTCTGGCCGTTGACCGGAATATGGTGGAACCGGATAGCGGCGCCTTACTTGCCGTGATGTCGGCGGGCGCCTACGGCGCCGTGCAGGCCGGCACCTACAATACGCGCGCCTTGGTGCCGGAAGTGCTGGTCAACGAAGCGAAATGGGCGCTCGTGCGCCCGCGCCTTGAAGTTGACCAATTAATTGCGCTCGATCGCATGCCGGATTGGCTTTGAGCGCATAAATAGCCGCGTGGTTCCGCGGTTCGGCGCGTGTTAGATTGGCCGGCAGCGAGATTCTCCTTAGCCACAGCGGCGGAGCGGCTTTTGGACGAGTTGAACGAGAAGCCTCAAGATCAGCAGCCGACACGGCTTCTGCTCGTGCGCGCGTTGCGGCGTGCGCGCGGCGGTCTGCTATGGGAAGGTCTGTGGCCGGCACTCGCTTCCGTTGCGATCGTGCTCGGACTTTTCCTCGCATTCTCCTGGGCTGGTCTCTGGCTCATGTTGCCGCCGCTTGCGCGCGCAATCGGGCTGTCGATTTTCGGCGTGCTGCTATTGTTGGCATGCGTGCCGCTGGCAATCCTGCGCTTGCCGAGCGTCAATGACGGGCTGCGCCGGCTCGATCGCAACAGCGGAGAGATACACCGGCCGGCGACGGCGGTTTCCGATCACATTGCCGCCAACCGCGACGATCCGGTGGCGCAGGCCTTGTGGCAGGCGCATGTCGAGCGCGCGCTGCTTTCCGCGCGCAAGATCAAGGCAGGCTGGCCGATGCCGCGGCTGTCGCTGCGCGATCCGATGGCCTTGCGTGCGCTCGTGTCGATCCTGGTGGTGGCAACCTTTTTTGCCGCGAGCGGCGAACGGTTCAAACGCGTCGCTGCGGCTTTCGACTGGCACGGCGTCGTCGCGCCCGCGAATTTCCGGATCGATGCGTGGATCACGCCGCCGGTCTATACCGGCCGGCCGCCGGTCATGTTGCCCGGCCTGCGTCCGGGTGAAACCGCGCACAATGCGACGACCGCACCGGTCGCGGTGCCCTCCGGCAGCCAGCTGGTGATCCGCGCAACCGGCAAGGTGCATTTCGACATCATTCGCAAAGGCGGAGTCGAGGATGCACCCGCCGAGGCGCGCGCGCCTCTTCCGGCCGGGACCGAGGAACGCAGACTTGTGATCAAGAGCGACGGATCGGCCGCTGTCCACGGTGTTCTGGGCAGCGACCTGGTCTGGAATTTCACGGCGATCCCCGACCGCGCGCCGACGATCGAGCTGATCAGGGATCCGGAGCGGCAGGCGCGCGGCGCGTTGCGCCTCGATTATCGTGTCGATGACGATTACGGGGTGATCGAGGCAAAGGCCACTTTCGCGCTCAAGGAGCAAAAAACCTCCGACAACCCGCCACACCCGCTTTTTGAGGCACCTGACTATGCGCTCGTACTACCTCAGGCACGCACGCGCGCAGGCACCGCGCAGACTACCCACGACCTCACCGAACATCCCTGGGCCGGCACGGATGTGATGCTGACGCTGACCGCCCGCGACGAAGCCGGCAACGAAGGCCGCAGCGAACCGCGCGAGGTGCAGCTGCCGCAGCGGATTTTCGTCAAGCCGCTGGCGCGGGCATTGATCGAGCAAAGACGCAATTTGGCGCTGGATGCGCAGACCAAGCCGCTGGTGCTCACCGCGCTTGACGCACTCACCATCGCTCCGGAGCGGTTCACGCCGGAAGCAGGCATCTATCTCGGGCTGCGCTCGATCTATCACGATCTCGAACACGCCAAGAACGATGACGCTCTGCGCGAGGTCGTCGCGCGCTTGTGGGACATGGCGGTGCAGCTGGAAGACGGAAACGTGTCGCAGGCCGAACAGGCCTTGCGCCAGGCGCAGGAGGCGCTTCGACAGGCGCTCGAGCGTGGGGCCAGCGACGAGGAGCTGAAGAAGCTGATGGATCAGCTGCGCGCAGCCATGGACAAGTTTCTGCAGGCCCTGGCCGAGGAAATGCGCAAGAATCCGCAGCAGCTTGCACGCCCGCTCGATCGCAATAATCGCGTGCTCAGTCAGCAGGACCTCAAGAGCATGCTCGACCGGCTGGAGAATCTGGCGCGCTCTGGCAACAAGGATGCCGCGCGGCAGCTGCTCGAGCAGCTGCAGTCGATGCTGGAAAATTTGCAGATGGCGCGTCCGGGTGCCCAGGGGGATGACGGCGATGACGACGACATGATGTCCGCGCTTGACGAGCTCGGCGACATGATCCGCAAGCAGCAGCAACTGCGCGACCGCACCTTCAAGCAGGGCCAGGACATGCGCCGTGACCGTCAGCGCGGTCAGCAGGGCCAGAATCAGATGGGCGACCTGCGGCAGGATCAGCAAGGTTTGCGTGACCGTCTCAACAAGCTCCTCGAGCAGCTCCGCCAGCGTGGGATGGGACAGCAAGGTCAAGGTCAACAAGACCAGCAGGGCCAGCAGGGCCAGGGCAATGAGATGGGCCAGCTCGGCGATGCCGGAGAAGCCATGGGTCAGGCAGAAGGCGAACTCGGCGACGGCGATGCCGATGGCGCAGTCGACAGCCAGGGTCGCGCGATCGAATCGATGCGCAAGGGTGCGCAAGGTCTTGCCCAGTCGATGCAGCAGCAGGGCATGGGCCCGGGTCCCAACGGAAGACCCGGCCGCGGCCAAGCGCGCGCCCAGCAAGAAACGGATCCGTTGGGCCGGCCGATGCGAGGCCAGTACAGCGACGATTTCACGGTCAAGGTTCCCGGCGAGATTGATGCACAGCGTGCGCGCCGAATCCTGGAAGAGCTTCGCAGACGTTTCGGCGAAAGCTTCAGGCCGCAGCTGGAGCTTGATTACATTGAGCGATTGCTCAAGGATTTCTGAGCCGACTGCCTGACCGCGCACACCACGCGCTCAATACAACGCGCAGTAATTCACTTCGCGGCGGTCTGAGAATCCTGAGGTGTGAAGAAGCGCACCATGACATCTGTGGCGTTCGGAGGCGGCGAAACAAAACGGCTGCGGAAATCGAGCTTCTCTCCGGGCCCGAGGATGCTGCGGCCAGGCAAAGCACTCCAAGTATAGACTTCTTGTCCCGAGGCGTCGCGGGCCGCAAAACGGAGCCGCGGCACTTCGGTCGGCTTGCCGACTATATTGACAATAGTGCCCTCGATTATCAGCGCCGATAAGCCTTCTTGTGTTTCTCTTGAAACACGCATGTTTTCGAATTTCAGATGACGCAGATTGACAGGCAAACCGACCGCTGAAAACAGCGATGCCGTCTGCGGGAAGAATCGCACAACCTCGCTGCGCGCACCTATCAGCGCTACGTTGAACGCGAAAAGGACGAGGATAAGTGCGGTCCATCGCGACGACCGGCGCTCTTTTTTGCGCCGGGCCTGAAGCCGCTTTCGCCGTGCGGCAAAGTTTTCAAGTTCGTCTCCCTCCGTTGCCGTTTCGGATGTTGGCGGCGGTTCTTCCTGCGGCACGATCGGAGGGGCATCCGAGACAGTGATGGGTGCTTGCGTGCTTTCGATATTTTGTTCGCCAGCGGCCTCGGCCGTCTGCTGGGATTCCGAAGCGGAGTCCTCGCGTTCGTTTTGTTGGGTCTGATCGGGACGTATCACGCCAACCGATGTCTCGACCGCAGCATCAGTCGAAGCGTTTGCGGTTTCGGGTGTAGCGGCGAACCATGTCGTTCTGCAGCGCGCGCAGCGGACGGTACGGCCTGCTTCCCCCAGCGAGGCTGGGTCGATCATGTAGGAGGTTGAGCAGTTCGGGCAGGCGATCAGCATGGCTTTTAACGGCATCCGGCGGTCAACGTAACAGCCGTCCGTTAATGGATCGGAAACCATGCTGACGTCCGCCAAATAGTTGTTTTTGGCTATTTTCTCCGCGTCTGCTCTAGCGGTCGCGTAATATTCCTGTAAAACCGCAAATTGAGGCAGGCGCGTCGTGGGCACAGTCGTGATTCGCCCTGCCTTGTAGGGACTTGTCGGAGAGGGGTGGGTGGTCCGATTCGAAAATGTCGGCTTGCGCTATGGACTGGGCCCCGAGGTCCTGCGTGACCTCACGTTCCGCATCGAGCCGCACTCTTTCCAGTTTCTCACCGGCCCTTCGGGTGCCGGCAAGACTTCTCTGCTGCGCCTGCTGTTCCTGTCCCTGAAGCCCACGCGCGGTCTGATCACCCAGTTCGGTCACGATGTCGCGACCTTGTCGCGCGACGCGGTGGCAACATTGCGCCGAAGGATTGGCATCGTGTTTCAGGATTTCCGTCTGCTCGATCACATGACCACATACGAAAATGTCTCGCTGCCGTTGCAGGTCATGGGCCGGCCGGAGGAAAGTTACCGCGACGAGGTCATCGAGCTTCTCAGCTGGGTTGGCCTCGGCGAACGGATGTGGGCCTTGCCGCCGGTCCTCTCTGGCGGCGAAAAACAACGTGCAGCAATCGCACGCGCCGTAATCGCGCGACCACAATTGTTGCTTGCCGACGAGCCGACCGGCAACGTTGATCCGAGTCTGGCGCAGCGCCTGCTACGGCTCTTTATCGAACTCAACAAGTCGGGTACTTCGGTCGTCATCGCAACGCACGACATCGCGTTGATGGATCAATACGATGCGAGGCGCCTGGTGCTCCACGACGGCCGGCTGCATATCTACGACTGAGGGTCGAGAATGAGTGACTCCCGGATCGATATGGCAATGCAATTGCGGACGCCGGGCGGGCCTCTGCCGCGCTTCGAGACTCCGCTGGTACCGCGCAATTCCATCTCCGGTCGGGCGCTTGTGGCGGTCGTCGCCATCATGACGTTCCTGGTGTCACTTACGACCGGGGCCGCTGTTTTGGTTGCGAAAGCCGCGAGCGACTGGCAATCTGAGATATCGCGCGAGGTAACGATCCAGATCATGCCCGCGCCGGGTCGCGATCTTGACGCCAGCGTAAATAGAGCGGCCATGGTTGCGCGGGCGACGAATGGAATCGCGGACGTTCGACCGTATTCAAAAGAAGAATCCACAAAACTGCTGGAACCTTGGCTCGGAAGCGGACTGTCGCTCAGCCAGTTGCCTGTCCCCCGGTTGATCGTCATCAGAATTGCGCCGGACGCGAGACCTGATCTTGGTCAACTTCGCCGCGCGCTTGCCGATCAGGTTCCCGGCGCTACGCTCGATGACCATCGAGGATGGATTGATCGCATGCGGACAATATCAGGAACGGCGGTAGCGGCCGCCGTGTGCATTCTGCTCTTGATGTTTGCCGCGACCATTTTGTCCGTGACCTTTGCCACGCGTGGCGCGATGGCGACCAACAAGGCGGTGATTGAAGTTCTTCACTTTGTCGGTGCAAAGAACGGCTTTATAGCAGGGCACTTTCAGCGTCATTTTCTGATGCTCGGCCTGCAGGGAGGCGCCATCGGGGGTGGTGCGGCCATACTCCTGTTCGCAGTTGCAGCTGCGGTCAGCCGTTGGTTCGGCGGAGGTGACCAGGCACTCTTCGGGTCCTTCTCGATTGGTTTTGCAGGCTACGCAGCCGTACTCGGACAGGTCGTCTTGATTGCCGTCGTCACAGCTTTCACTTCGCGGCATACAGTCAACACGACGCTGGAGACGATCGACTGACATGCTTGCCGGTCTCGCCCGCTGGATCGGTTTCTTCACAATGGCCGCTGGCGCCACTGGCGTTTTGCTGCTTGCGGGAGGCTTCGGCTGGTTCGTCGCGCAGATTGCGAACGAGGAAAAAACGCTTGATCGCAACGCCGATGGAATCGTGGTGCTTACGGGTGCCGCCGCGCGCATACCCGATGCAATCGAGCTGCTCGCCACCGAACACGGTAAACGGTTGTTGATAACAGGGGTCCATCGCGCGACAAGTGCGCGTGAGATAGCGCGGCTCACTCCGCTGTATTCTAGATATTTTTCCTGCTGTATCGATTTGGATCGATCGGCGCTCAATACCTTTGGCAATGCCCTGGAGACCAGGCGGTGGGCGCGTCAACACAATTTCAATTCACTGATCGTTGTGACGTCGAATTGGCACATGCCGCGGGCTATGGCAGAGCTGGCCCATCAGCTTCCGGATGTCACACTGATTACATTTCCGGTTATTTCGGAAAAGGTTAAGAGCGAGCCCTGGTGGTCGAATCTGGACACCGCTCGCCTGCTGTTCGCGGAATATTTAAAGTACATTTTTGCACTTGCTCGAATGCATATCGATGTCGATGGCGCAGTGTAGAAGGGCCGGGTGTGACCATTCTCCTTCGTTCGCTTGCATTCAACGCGTTGTTCTATCTGAACACGCTGTTGTACCTGATTGCCGCCCTGCCGACATTCTTCATGCCGTACCGGGCGATCATTGCGGTCGCGAAATCGTGGGCGCGTGTCAATCTTGTGTTGTTGCGGGTGGTTGCCGGAATCGATTGCGAGATTCGCGGCCGCGAAAAGCTTCCCGCGGGACCTATCATCATCGCGTCAAAGCACCAATCTGCGTGGGAAACCTTCGCGCTGCTTCCGCTGCTCGACAATCCCGTATTCATCCTCAAACGCGAACTTCAGTGGATTCCGGTTTTCGGCTGGCTGACGATTAAGGGACGCATGGTGCCTGTGGATCGCGGCGGTCGCTCGCAGGCGCTCGCCGCAATGATCGAGCGTGCGCGCATCGAGCTCGCCGACAATCGCCAACTTATTATTTTTCCTGAAGGCACCCGCCGCCCGGCGGGTGCCGAACCCCGGTACAAGCTTGGCGTTGCGCATCTATACGCCGCCGAAGGGGTGCCCTGTGTTCCAATTGCTCTTAACTCGGGACTATTCTGGCCGCGCCGTTCGCTTCGCCGCATTCCGGGCACCGTGGTCGCCGAAATTCTCGATCCCATCGCGCCGGGGCTCGACAAGGATACCTTCTTCACGCGTCTGCAGAACGACATTGAGACCGCAACCGCGCGCCTGATTGCGGAAGGACGGGCAAAAATGGCAGGACGCGGCTAGCGAGAGGCCGATTCATGGACGCCTTTGAGCTGCTCGGCCAGGCGCTGTAACTCGAGGTCCCGAATGCCCAGGGCCTGGAGCTCCTTCATCGCCGCGAGCACATAGTCACGACAGGCACCCGATCGCCCGTGTCCCTGGCGTGCAAAATGAAGCTGCTGCTGCAAGTCCAGTGGCCCCGCATATTGACGGTGTCCGCGGTCGACGACGTAACATAAAGCATGCACGCTCTGCTGCGGATCATCGTCGAGCCAGACCCTGCGCCAGGTTTCGCGATAGACGCGTGTGACCTGCTCGCGGCCGCGCAAATAGTCGATGGTCTTCGTCCGGTTATGCGCAGCAACCCGATATGCAATGCCGCGGCAATTGCCCCCGCGATCAAGACCGAATACCAGCCCGGGTTTTGAGGGAGTGCCGCGGTGAACAAACGAGTACACGCAAAGCGCGCGATGTGCCCCGACCAGACGGGCGTTTCGTCTTTCGAGAAAATCGAAACCGGGCCGCCACATCAGCGAACCGTAGGCGAAGACCCAAAAGTCCTCGTTGCTTTGATCGGAGGCTGTATTCATCGTGGCTGGAGGCGGCCGGCTACTGGTGTTCGCCTAACAAGGCATCTGTTCCCGTGCAACATGAGGACGGCGGGCGCAGAAACGCCGTATTCGGCGGGTTTTGAAGTCAGATGATGAGCGGCACAGCAACCCTGCAATCCCGGCGGCGTACTGGCCGTCGTTATATCATTCTGATCTTTGTTTTGCTGGCGCTGGGCGCCGGATGGACCGCGCTCTGGAAATTCGCTGCCGACAAGGCGCAGCAGACGATCGAGGGCTGGCGTGCTCGCGAGGCCCAATCGGGGCGCATCTATAATTGCGGATCGCAGGATGTCGGCGGCTTCCCATTCCGCATCGAGGTCACATGCAGCCAGGCCTCCGCTCTATTCCGGGGCACTCAGCCGCCGATGGAATTGAAGGCCGATGGCCTGCTCGTTGTAGCGCAGGTCTACCAGCCCGGCTTGATTATCAGCGAATTCCATGGACCGCTGACAATTGGGGAGCCGGGAAAGCAGCCGGAATTTCTCGCCAGCTGGAAACGTGCGCAATCAAGTGTCCGCGGGACGCCGGCGGCACCCCAGCGCGTGTCGCTCGTGTTTGACGATCCGGTCTTCGACCGGTTCAACGGTGGCGTGCAGCAAAACCTGTTGCGGGCCGCGCATATTGAAGTTCATGGCCGCATCGCCGAAGGTTCCGTGACGAACAACCCGGTTGTCGAAGTCGCTTTGCAGCTCGATCAGGCTTCATCACCGGCGTTGCATCCAGCGGCAGCGCGACCGATCAACGCAACCGCCACCGCACGGCTACGAGGGCTGAACGATTTTTCGCCAAAACCATGGGCGGCGCGCTTCCGTGAGATCCAGGCAGCCGACGGCCGCATCGAGATCACGCAGGTGCGCATCCAGCAAGGCGACATCCTTGCCGTCGGCGCCGGAGTATTGTCGGTCAATGGTAATGGCCGCCTCGAAGGTCAGTTGCGTATCACCATGGCGGGCCTTGAGCAGTTTCTGGCAGCGATCGGCGCACAGCAGAAAATCCAGACCTCACCCAACATGGACAAGCTCGCCGGCGCGCTCGACCGCCTCGCGCCTGGCCTGGGCGACGTCGCCCGCCAACAGGCTGGCGCAAATCTTTCGGCGGGTATCAATATGCTCGGCGAGCAGACCACGCTTGAAGGAAAGCGCGCGGTGACCTTGCCCCTGCGTTTCACTGACGGAGCGGCTTTTCTCGGCCCAATCCCGATCGGCAACACGCCGGCCTTGTTCTAGGCCACGATTCGTCAATCTGTGCCCTGGATCCCGCTTTCGCGGGGACGAGCGGTTGATGGTCTAGCCCTTTTCCGAAGCGTAAGGCTTCGGCATCGGTTCGTGCGGCAGGTCGGGATGCGGTCGGCCGAAATCCGGTGTCGGCGAATCCTGGCCGATATCGACGATTCCTTTGCGGATTGCACGAGTCCGGACGAAATGTTCGAACAACGCGTCGCCATCGCCCTTGCGGATCGCCTTGGTCAAGGCCGAGACGTCCTCGTTGAAGCGGCCAAGCATTTCGAGAACAGCATCCTTGTTGGCGAGGAAGACATCCCGCCACATGGTCGGGTCAGATGCGGCAATGCGTGTGAAGTCGCGAAAACCGCCAGCGGAAAATTTTAATACTTCCGATCGCGTCACGGTCTGCAATTCGTCTGCTGTTCCCACGATGGTGTAGGCGATCAAGTGCGGTAAATGGCTGGTGATCGCCAGTACCAAATCGTGGTGGTCGGGCGCCATTGTTTCCACGTTAGCCCCGAGCAGACTCCAGAACGCGGCAAGCTTGTCGACGGATTTTTTGTCGGTGGCGTCGGGTGGGGTCAGGATGCACCAGCGGTTGACGAAAAGCTCCGCAAAGCCGGCATCAGGTCCCGAATATTCCGTTCCGGCGACTGGATGTGCCGGTATGAAATGCACGCTCTTCGGCAGGTATGGCGCCATATCGCGCACCACCGATCCCTTAACCGAGCCGACATCCGAAACGATCGCGCCCGGCGCGAGGTGCGGGCCAACTTCCTTTGCGACCGTGCCACATGCACCGACGGGAATGCAGACAATAACAAGATCCGCGCCTTCGACGGCGGCCGCATTGGTCTCAACCACTTGGTCAGCAATGCCAAGCTGGGCAACCCGTCTACGCGTTTGCGGCGAGCGTGCGGTGGCGACGATGGTTTGCGCCGCACCTTGGGCGCGAGCGGCCCGTGCGATCGACGACCCGATCAGCCCGACGCCGATCAAGGCCAACCGATTGAATAAGGTGGCCTGCTTGCTCACGCGGCCTTCTCCAGGAATTCCTTGAGCGCCTGCACCACGAGTCTGTTGGCCTCTTCAGTGCCGACGCTCATTCGCAAGGCGTTCGGCAGCTTGTAGGCGCCGACCTGCCGGAGAATGAGGCCCCGTTCGGTCAGAAAGGCGTCAGCCTCTTTCGCCGTCCGGCCCTTGATGCGTGGAAAATGAATCAGCACAAAGTTAGCAGCACTCGGGGTTACCATCAGGCCAAGCTTGCCGATTTCCTCGGTGAGCCACGCAAGCCAGCGTGTATTGTACGCGCGCGATTTCTCGACGTGCGCGCTATCGCGGATGGCCGCGATGCCTGCCGCGATAGCCGGCCCGTTGACATTGAATGGCCCACGAATCCGGTTGATCGCGTTCACTACGTGCGCCGGACCGTACATCCAGCCGAGGCGTAACGCTGCAAGCCCGTAGATCTTCGAAAATGTGCGCGTCATCACGACATTCTCGGTTGTAGCGACCAGTTCGATCCCCGACTCATAATCGTTGCGCTGTACGTATTCTGCATAAGCCGCATCGAGTACCAGCAGGACATTTTTCGGCAGCGACTTTTGCAGCCGTTTCACTTCGTCGAACGGCACGTAGGTCCCGGTCGGGTTGTTCGGATTCGCCAGGAAAACGATTTTTGAATTCGGCGTGATTGCTTTGAGAATTGCATCTACGTCCGCAGTAAAATCCTTTTCCGGCACCGCAATCGGCTTTGCACCGGTACCCATCGTGGCGATCGGATAGACCAGGAAGCCATGTGTCGTATAGATCGCCTCGTCGCCATCGGCGAGATAAGCGCGCGCGAGCAAATTGAGCAGGTCATCGGAGCCTGCTCCACAGACAATGCGGTCAGGATCAAGCCCGAACGCCGTGCCGATCGCATCGCGTAACGCTGAAGCCGACCCATCGGGATAGTCCTCGAGGTGCTCGCCAACCGCGCGATAGGCCGCGATGGCATTCTGGCTCGGCCCCAACGGAGTTTCGTTGGAGGAGAGTTTGAATATTTTCGCGACGCCGGACGCGGTGCTTTTGCCCGGGACGTAAGGGTCGATATCGAGCACTCCGGGTCGCGGTTGCGGGCGGTTCATTGTCCGTACGAATCCGAGTGGTTCAGGTCTTGTCGGCGGCAACCGTATAGCGGGTTGCGTGGCTCCCGACGAGAGCTGCCGAACGCATCGTGGCGCCAGCCTTAACCAAGGCGTCACTGATCGATTCCAGGCTCACACCCGTTGGCAAAGTGACCAGGACAGCCGCGCCGTCGAAGGCGCGATCCGGAACGGCAATAAAATCCGCCTGCGCTGAAAGAGCCTGTGCCGCCGTTGCGCCCCACCCGGAAACGCGCACGCTCCAAACCGCTGCCTCTGTCGCCATCGCATCGGGCGCGACCCGCGAGAGAACAAACACAGGCAGAGCGGCGGGGTGATCGGGGCGCTCGACGAACGGAAGGCGGGCGATGATCTTGGGGGCTGCATCGAATTCCAGCGCGCTCCACCAAGCGCCTGCCGAGGCCACATCGAATGCGGGCACAAGCCCAAGATCGCCCTTGGATGCCGAGACCGCGGCGACGACACCGGCTGCGCCCATGTGGGGAATAAAGGGAACGGTGAAGCCGAAGTGGAAGCGTGCAGAATCACGCATTAAGGCGTCGCCCGCGGAGAGATCGGCATGGACTGAAAATGGTGCCTGCACAAACGTGAATGTCGAGATGATAACGCGCCAGATGCTTTCGACGGTGTCGAGCGGCAGAATTCCTTTATGCCGCGCCACCAGACGCCGCATCATCTCGGCCTCCCGCGCGGGCCGAAAAGCCGAAGAGCCGGTATCCTGACTTCGCTTGACCGCAATCAGCCGGTCAATGATCTCGCTGCGCTCAATTAGAAGCTGATGCATCGCTTCATCAATGCGATCGATCTCCTTGCGGAGATCGGTCAGCGCACTGCTTTCGGGTGCTTTCACCATGGTGCCATTGATAAGTGGGCCCGGCCTTGAAATCAAAGAAAACGTTGACTGTAACCTGCTAGGTTTGACACTTAGGCGCTATATGAGGGCCATACGGTCAGCGCCGGGAGCGCACGGGCGATTATGAGTGAAGCTAAAGCGACAAACGTGCGTGAGGCGGTCGACCCACCGCGCGAAGTGGATCAGCCGCGCGATTCGCTTGTCGCCCAGTTCGGTGACCGGCCATTGCGGCTCGATGCCGGCGTCGAGCTCTCCCCGTTTCAGATCGCATACAAGACCTACGGCCGGCTGAATGCCGCGCGCTCCAACGCCGTGTTGATCTGTCATGCGCTGACGGGGGACCAGCACGTCGCGAGCGTGCATCCCGTTACCAAGAAGGCAGGCTGGTGGGAGACCATGGTCGGTCCCGGCAGACCGATCGATACTGAGCGCTATTTCGTGATCTGTCCCAATGTCGTCGGCGCCTGCATGGGAACGACCGGCCCGTCGTCAACGAACCCGAGCACAGGCAAGCCATGGGGTCTTGGTTTTCCGGTCATCACTATTCGCGACATGGTGCGCGCGCAAGCGATGCTGCTCGACCATCTCGGTATTGAATCTCTCTTTGCGGTCGCAGGCGGATCCATGGGCGGCATGCAGGTGCTGCAGTGGGCGGCAAGCTATCCGGAACGCATATTCTCCGCGCTGCCGATTGCCTGCGCGACGCGGCATTCGGCGCAGAACATCGCTTTTCACGAGGTCGGGCGGCAGGCGATCATGGCCGATCCTGAATGGCGAGGCGGGCGCTACCTGCTCGAAAACACCAACCCGCGCAGGGGACTGGCGGTGGCGCGCATGGGCGCGCACATTACTTATCTGTCCGACGCAGCGCTGCACCGGAAATTCGGCCGCAAGTTCCAGGATCGCACGAATCCGACCTTTTCGTTCGATGCTGATTTCGAGGTCGAATCCTATTTGCGGCATCAAGGAATTTCGTTCGTAGAGCGTTTCGACGCGAACTCCTATCTCTATCTGACGCGGGCAATGGACTATTTCGATCTGGCCGCCGATTACGACGGTGTTCTCGCCAAGGCCTTCCGTCACACACCAACTCGCTTCTGCGTCATCTCGTTTACCAGCGACTGGCTGTTTCCAACATCCGAGTCACGCGCCATCGTCCAGGCGCTCAATGCGGCGAGCGCACGAGTGTCATTCGCCGAAATCGTCACCGACAAGGGTCACGATGCCTTCCTGCTTGATGAGCCGGAATTATTTGCGATTGTGCGCGGTTTTCTCGACGGCGCCGGCAAGGCGCGCGGCTTGGGCTCCGAGAACTGACCCATGAGCAGTTTGTCACGTGCCGACATCGGTGTGAGTGCCAACGGCGTCGCGCGTGCGGCAAGCGGCGCCCGTGTCGACCTCGTTCTTGTCGCCGAGATGGTCGAGCGCGGCGCGAAGGTGCTCGACGTCGGCTGCGGCGACGGCGAGCTGCTCCGGCTTTTGAGCGAGAGCCGCGATGTCGACGGGCGGGGCATCGAGCTGTCGCGCGAGGGCGTGAACGAATGCGTCGCCAAGGGTTTGGCCGTGGTCCAGGGCGACGCTGATACTGACCTTGGCAACTATCCCGACGACGCTTTCGATTACGTCATCCTGTCGCAGACCCTGCAGGCCACGCGGCAGCCGCGCATCGTGCTGGAACATATGCTGCGGATCGGGCGACACGCCATCGTGTCATTTCCGAATTTCGGCCACTGGCAGGTCCGGCTGCAACTCCTTTTCGCGGGTCATATGCCACGCACCGATATGCTGCCGTTCAGCTGGTACGACACGCCCAACATCCATCACTGCACCATCAAGGACTTCCGCCAGCTCTGCACGGAGGTCGGAGTGAAAATGGAGAAGGCGGTGGCGCTCAATGCCTGGGGATCGCCGCTGCGCCTGAATGCGCCGTGGTGGTTCTGGAACCTGTTCGGCGAACAGGCAGTGTTTCTGTTGAGCCGGCGCAGCTAGCGCGGTTCCTGAATATTTCAACTGAACGTAACGCCGCCCGCCTTTAACTGTGCCGGGGGAAGCGAAAACTTTGGCTCTAAGTATTATTCGTCATAACAACAGTATTTGATATTATGTAAATGTATTAGTTTGTTCCATCCAATGTATAGACTCTTGCTCGCGCGTATTCCTATCGAATAGCCGCTATGCACCGCACGAAATGACCTTTCAATGATCACGAAATTGCCATATGGGAGCGGCGTTTGAACACCCGGCCTCGCGGAAGATTCTATCCGCGTTGGACATATTGCTTAAGAAGCTAAGGGGACTACTCGAAATGACATCAAGACCAAGATGGGCGATGCTATTGTTGTGCTCGACGGCGGTTGCTGTGCTTGCAACCGCGGCGATCGCAAGGCCTGCCCACAACCATCGGCACCGTACAGCGACTGCAACCCAGACCGCGGCTCCATCGCAGTCATCAGGCGCCGACCGGGACATGCGCTATTCGGCCAATGCAGATCAGGCGGGAACCCGGACGGCCATGGCGGGCGAAACGTCCGGCCGTAGCCGTCGGCAAAGCAACCGGAGTCTTGCGAGCGCACGCGCACGAGCCCAGTCGCATGCGAACTCGGCGTTCGGCGGGGCGACCAGCAATGCCTTGGTGACCGAAGCGCGCAAATACATCGGGACCAACCCCACCGGCCGGGGAAGCCTGTGGTGTGGGGCATTCATGGATCTGGTGCTCAAGCGGACCGGCCATCGCGGCGGTGGCAATCTGGCAAAAGCCTATGCGAGCTACGGCACACGCGTGAGCGGACCCCAGGTCGGCGCAATCGCGGTCCTGCGTCGCCGCGGCGGCGGTCACGTTGGTGTCGTCAGCGGGGTCGATCCGAACGGCAATCCAATCATCGTGTCAGGCAACCACAATCGCACGGTCGCCGAGTCGGTGTACCCGGCCGACCGGGTCACCGCCTACGTTTTGCCCGGCAGCTGATCTGGTCTGAATCACAGCAGTCCTTGCGAACCGCGTCCCGTTCGATTGAACGGGGCGCGGGTTTTTTTAGGACGCAAGGCTC
Source organism: Pseudolabrys sp. (assembly GCA_036557605.1). Taxonomy (GTDB): domain Bacteria; phylum Pseudomonadota; class Alphaproteobacteria; order Rhizobiales; family Xanthobacteraceae; genus Pseudolabrys. The sequence continues at coordinate 6,337 of DATBHE010000131.1, read as the reverse complement.
ACGGCGTTGCCGGGGGCGATTTCGCCTGCCCCAACAACCTCGGCATAGACGCCACAATCGGTATGATCGAAGTTATTGAGGAGCGTACGCGGAATTGTCAGATCACGGATTCCGGTGTCCGGATCAACGTCGGTCGCAGCACAGCGCTGTATTCGTTTGATGACCTTTACCCGCGCGGTCTTTCCAATCACGACCGTCCGGTTGAGCAGATCGAATTCGCGCCAGGCGGGCCAGCCGGACACATAGATGTTGGCGCGAAAGCGCAACGGATTGACCGGTAGGCCGACGGCATTCTCGACCGCGGCTACCGAGGCCAGATTGATGATCGACACAACCTTCTTGGCGACATCCGAAAAGCTGTGGCCCGCACCATGCAGCACTTTAGCCGGCCCGCGCAGATCATCGGCACAGTACCGGGCAAAAAAATCTTCGATGACCTTCCGGCCTTGCGGCGTTCGCAAGTCGCCGCGGGCCGCCTCGTTGCCCTGCCAATGAACCGTTAGGGTATGGCTCCCCTCATCGAATTCCGTTCGCAGCGCGGCGAGGCGCTCATTGCGCATCAGCATCAGGAACCGTTGCTTTGGAAAATAGGCCGGCGCAGCCGGGTCGAAGCCGGTGGGGCCATTCTCGATGGCATAAAGGCGGTCGGCGGGAATGGTCTGGCCTGCCCTGATCGTCGTCTTTTCCAGCGACTGGGGAGACAGCCCTTTGACGGGATAACGATAAATGGCACGGATAGTGGCAGCTTCAGATTCCATTGGTTTCCCGCTACTAAATGAAGGTCGGGAGGAATTAACGCTGACCTATATCAGGCAATTCGCCCCTTCAAACCGCGAAAAGTGCACCCACATAGAATGACGGGCAGGCTGCCTGAAGGGGCCTGCCCGTTTCCGGCGCCATAACGGGCCGAGGGAGTGAGGCATGAATTTCGAAAAATACACCGACCGGGCCCGCGGTTTCATCCAGTCTGCGCAATCATTGGCCTTGCGCGAAGGCCACCAGCAATTTGCCCCCGAACACCTGCTCAAGGTTTTGCTCGATGACCCGGAGGGGCTAGCAGCCGGGTTGATCGATCGCTCGGGCGGTCAATCGCGTCAGGCGCTGCAGGCGGTCGACGTCGCGTTGGCGAGGCGTCCGAAAGTCAGTGGCGGCGGCGCAGGCCAGATCTATCTTGATCCGGCTTTGGCGCGTGTCTTCGACGCCGCGGAGAAAGCCGGAGAAAAAGCCGGCGACAGTTTCGTCACGGTCGAGCGGTTGCTGCTTGCTCTCGCGGTAGAGAAAGACAGCGAGGCGGGAAAAATTCTCGCCAAGGCCGGCGTGACGCCGCAAGCATTGAATGCTGCAATCAATGCGTTGCGCAAAGGCCGCACCGCCGATTCTGCCTCGGCGGAAAACGCTTATGACGCGCTGAAGAAATATGCGCGCGATCTCACGCAGGCCGCCCGTGAAGGCAAGCTTGACCCGGTGATCGGCCGCGACGAGGAAATCCGACGCACGATCCAGGTCCTCTCGCGCCGGACCAAGAATAACCCGGTGCTTATCGGTGAGCCCGGCGTCGGCAAGACCGCGATCGTCGAGGGTTTGGCGTTGCGCATCGTCAACGGTGACGTGCCGGAAAGTCTTCAAGACAAGCGGCTGCTGGCGCTCGATCTCGGCGCAATGATTGCTGGCGCAAAATACCGCGGCGAATTCGAGGAGAGATTGAAGGCCGTGTTGCAGGAGGTCACGTCATCCGACGGCGGTATCATTCTGTTCATCGATGAAATGCACACGCTGGTCGGTGCCGGCAAGGCCGATGGCGCAATGGATGCCTCCAATCTGCTGAAGCCGGCGCTGGCGCGCGGCGAACTGCATTGTATCGGTGCAACCACCCTTGATGAATACAAGAAGCATGTCGAAAAAGACGCCGCCCTCGCACGTCGTTTCCAGCCCGTCTACGTGTCGGAGCCTACCGTCGAAGATACAATTTCGATTCTTCGCGGCCTGAAAGACAAATACGAGCAGCATCATGGCGTGCGGATCGCGGATTCTGCGATCGTAGCTGCGGCAACCCTCTCGCACCGCTACATCACCGATCGTTTTCTTCCGGACAAGGCGATCGACCTCATCGACGAGGCCGCGGCGCGGCTGAAAATGCAGGTCGATTCCAAGCCGGAGGAACTGGATTCGATTGATCGTGAGATCGTCCGGTTGAAAATCGAGCAGGAGGCGTTGAAAAAAGAAACAGATCCCGGCTCGAAGGATCGTCTCAAGCGCCTGGAAACCGAGCTCAAGTCGCTCGAAAAACAATCGGCCGACATCACAAGCCGCTGGAAAGCGGAAAAAGAAAAATTATCCGACGCGCAAAAGCTGAAGACGGAGCTTGATCAATTACGCGGCGAACTCGCCAGCGCGCAGCGTCGCGGTGAATTCCAGCGTGCGGGTGAGTTGGCATACGGCCGGATCCCCGAATTGGAAAAAAAGCTGAAGAACATCGAAGCGTCCGAAGCCAAAGGGGCAATGGTTGAGGAAACCGTTACTGCCGATCACGTGGCGCAGGTGGTTTCGCGATGGACCGGCGTCCCTGTGGACCGGATGCTTGAGGGCGAAAAAGAGAAACTTCTGCGTATGGAAGATGAACTCGCCAAGCGTGTCATCGGTCAGCAGGATGCGGTGCGTGCGGTTTCGACTGCTGTGCGGCGCGCTCGCGCGGGATTGCAGGACCCGCACCGGCCCATCGGCTCGTTCATGTTCCTCGGGCCCACCGGTGTCGGCAAGACCGAGCTGACCAAGGCGCTGGCCGAATACCTGTTCGATGACGAGAACGCGCTTATCCGTATCGACATGTCAGAGTACATGGAGAAACATGCGGTTGCGCGTCTGATCGGCGCTCCGCCGGGCTATGTCGGCTATGAGGAAGGTGGCGCGCTCACTGAAGCGGTTCGTCGCCGGCCGTATCAGGTCGTCTTATTCGACGAAATCGAAAAGGCCCATCCGGATGTCTTCAACGTCCTCCTGCAAGTGCTCGATGACGGGCGGCTGACCGACGGGCAAGGCCATACGGTCGATTTTCGCAACACGCTGATCGTGATGACGTCCAATCTGGGCGCCGAATTTCTCGTCAACCAGCCGGAAGGTCAGGACACCGACGCCGTGAAGGATCAGGTGATGGCAATGGTGCGGGCGGCATTTCGGCCCGAATTTCTCAACCGCGTTGATGAAATCATCCTGTTCCACCGGCTGAAGAAGGCAGAGATGGGCCGCATTGTCGATATCCAGATGACGCGCCTGCAGAAGCTGCTCGACGACCGCAAGATCACGATCAAGCTCGATTCGAAAGCGCGCGACTGGCTGGCTGAGAAAGGCTGGGACCCTGCCTACGGAGCGCGTCCGCTCAAGCGGGTAATCCAGAAATCGGTGCAGGATCCGCTTGCGGAGATGATCCTTGCTGGCAAGATCAAGGACGGCGAGAGGGTCGCTGTGTCTGGCGACAAGCTTGGGCTGACGTTCAACGGCAAGGTCGCTCAGGCGGCGTAGCGCGCGTCAGCGCACCGCCGCTCCACTCGATGCAACGCGCGCGGGCTTGCGCGCCATGATGCCATCGAGGCGCTCGCGCTCCTTTTCGAAACCCGCGAGTATCGGGCCTTCGAGAACACGGCCGCGGGGCAGCCGGATGCGCATCGGATCCACGAAACGGCCGTTGACCAGAATTTCGTAGTGCAGGTGCGAACCCGTCGAGAGGCCGGTCGAGCCGACGAAGCCGATCACCTGGCCCTGGCGTACGCGCGTGCCCTCGTCGATGCCGCGTGCGTAAGCGGTCATGTGGCCGTACGCGGTCTCGTAGCCGTTGGTGTGGCGGATGCGAACATATTTGCCGTAGCCGGATTCCCAGCCGACTTTCTCGACGGTGCCGTTACCGGACGCATAAATCGGCGTGCCGCTTGGCGCCGCCCAGTCAACGCCGGTGTGCATTTTGGTGTAGCCGAGAATTGGATGGCGCCGCAGGCCAAAGCCTGATCGCATGATGCCGGCAAGCACCGGTTTACGAACCAGAAATTTCTTCGCGCTCTTGCCGGTCTCGTCGTAATAGTCGACCAGCCCGTCGTCGGGTGACTGGAAACGGTAAAATTTTTTCGTCTCTCCGCCGACGGTGAGAGCGGCAAACAACACGTCATTTCGGCTTTCGGTGATCGGCGTCTCTTCTTCGCCGGCGTAAAGCACCTCGAATGAATCGCCGGGTTGCACCTTTCGCTGGAAGTCGACGTCATAAGAATAAATACGGATCAGGTCCTCGATGATCGGACGGGGGATCCGGTTGCGCAGCGCGGTTTCATAAACGCTTTGATAGAGGCGAACGCCGGACGTGTCGTTTTCATCGTTGGCATCTTCGGAACTGTCAGCCACTTCGGTATCGATGTTCTTCACGTCAACCGAAACGTATTTGCCGGTATCGGCAAGCGCCACAACTGCATCGATCGCGGAATCGCTCGCAATAATCACGCGGATTGGCTGCAGCCTCTGCCCGCCCGTCACGGGCGCCATAAGAATGCGAAGCTTCTGGCCTTCCTTAATTCCGCCGTCGAGGCCGCGCGGGCCCAGCACGCGCACGATGGCGCCGATGTCGGTGGGAATGGCTCCAAGATCGCGTAAAATGCTGGCGACGCTTTCTCCCTTCTTCGCAACGATTTGTTTTTCGTTGAAGGCGTTGCCGCCCGTGGTCTGTGTCGTTGTCTTGGGCAGCAGCGTTATGTTTTCCGGGATGATGCGCGCCTCAAAACCGGCGTAGGGGTCCACGGTGCCGTCACCGGCATACGCAAGCTTGATGCCGGTGATGCTGGCGGCAACCGGCATATGATTTGCGGCCTTGTCGCTCCACTCGGCCGCCTCCCGCACACGAGCCACAACCTCCTCGGACGGCGTGAGGAGCGCAATCTTGAGCTTGGGCAGAATCGGCGCCATGTCGCGCATCACGAAGGCGACTTCGGCATCCGGTTCCGCTGCCGGCGGTTCATCCGATGCCGTTGCGCCCCCGGGCGCGGACTCGGCGAGCAATCGTTGCGGATTGAACGGAGGAATGTTTGCAGAGAGATCAGACACGGTGAGCGAGAGATTGCCGGCAATACGAAGGAACGGCCGCACGCGTACGACCTCGTGATTGCCTACCCGATTGATGGTGGAGACGCGAATGACCTGACGTGCGAAGGTCGGTTCCTCGGCGGTCGGCAGACGGTCGCTTTTGTGCGTGCCTTTCTCCGCGCTACCAACGAGTGCGCCACGAAGTGCAACTTCGACGCGTTCGGGCAAGGATGCAAAATTGGCTTCGCCGTCGAGCGACGTGAAAACGGCGCCGCCCATGAGAGCAGCGCCGCTTAAAGCGGTCAGGATCGTGCCTGCAAACCATTGAACTGATACACGACGGCGATCGACGAAGCCGCTCGAGCCGCCATCAACTGACAGCGGCGGCTCATTGCCGAGCTCGACGGCGTCGGCTTGTCTCGATCGAATTGCGCCGCGCGACCGTGTTTGGTCCAAGCTCGCCGTCCCCTGCGTCTCGGATCGAAGGTGGCTTGCCGCAACCAAACTTGCCCCAGACGCTGTCGGCAGGCCGGTGAATCAGTCGCCGGCACGATGCCGGTTGGTCCCTGCGCCGTCAATGACGGCAACCCGAACCCTTGAACTGGCCTGATTGACGGCGGCTGAAGGCCCCCGTTGCGATTCCGTCCCTCGAACGAACCGTAAGGACGACGCAGGAATATGGCCTCAGTGCGGCGCGCCGCACATTAAGATGGTGTTATCTTTTGGGGCCGGTATCCATGCGAGATCGAAAATCTCATAGGACCAAGAACAATAGGCATTTTTGGTTGACAATACCTCGGGGCGAAGCCTATATAACGCGGACCGGCGCGCCGTCCGCTAACGGCGCGATTGCGCGCCTCTGAAGCTCCTCACTGGAACAGTGAATCGGCATCCGATAGTTCTCGGATGCACGGGCTTCGCCGGCTCTTCGGCTCACCGAAGGGTGGGGACCGCCATGGTTCCCGGGCTGTTTGAAAAGTGAATCGGAAGAAAGAGAAACGTGGACGGCGGAGTCCTTGCGGGCCGCCCTCGCGTGGAGAAGCAGTTCTTCATGAGAGGCGGCTTTCGGAAGAGACATCGGCGGTTCACGTTTAAGGTACATCGCTGATCAGCAATGATCAGTGGGTGGACCTCGTCAAAATGACAACGTCCCAAACGTTGTCATGCGCAAACGTGACCAGCCGGAATCAATCTCATCCAACTTGAGAGTTTGATCCTGGCTCAGAGCGAACGCTGGCGGCAGGCCTAACACATGCAAGTCGAGCGGCCGTAGCAATACGGC
>DATBHE010000130.1:0-12316 GCA_036557605.1 Pseudolabrys sp. | reverse complement strand
GGCGGCGATGAATGGAATTCCCAGCCCTAGCGAATACACGGCCAAAAGCCCCGCGCCTTTGGTCACCGTCTGCTCTGAGGCAGCCACTGCCAGAATGGCCGCTAGAATGGGTCCAATGCACGGCGTCCAGCCAAAAGCGAAGGCAAGACCGATGACGTAGGCACCCCACAAACCCACGGGCTTCGGGACGTCCAGCCGCTTCTCACGATATAGCCAGGCTATCCTTGTGACGCCCAGGAAATGCAAACCCATAACGATGATGACAATGCCAGCAACAATGGCCAGCGGCCCCGAATAGGTCCGGATGAGCGAGCCGATCACGCTTGCGCTGGCGCCAAGTGCGATAAAGACCGTGGAAAAGCCCAGAACGAACAAAGCGGCTGCGAATATCGTTTCGCGCTTTACGCGCGGTTCCGGCTCTTTGTCGGCAAACCGCTCAATAGAAGTGCCGGTCAGGAAAACCAGATACGGCGGCACCAGTGGCAGCACGCAAGGAGACAGAAAACTGACCAGACCGGCAACCAAGGCCGCTACGAAAGTGACATCCGTATTCATGGACCCTAGATGCGCCAGCCAGCATGGCGGTGGCAAGCCGCCCCCCACCGGTCTGACTTCGAAGTGATCGGCCCGTGAAGACGGCGATTGACGCGCCGCGCTAAATCGTTTCCGCTTTCTTGTTGGGAGGCATTCTTGCGTAATTTGATCACGGACATTCCCGGCGTCCGGGTCGGCCATGCAGGCGACATCCGCCTCGGTTCCGGTGTAACTGCGATTATTTTCGAAAATGCAGTGGTTGCAAGCGTCGACGTGCGCGGTGGCGGTCCAGGCACGCGCGAGACGGCGCTGCTCGACCCGGCGCAGACCGTCGAGGGCATCGACGCTATCGTCTTGTCCGGCGGATCGGCATTTGGGCTTGACGCAGCTTCAGGAGCCCAGGCGTGGCTGCGTGAGAAAGGCCGTGGATTTCAGGTACGGGAGGCGCGCGTCCCCATTGTGCCTGCGGCAATTTTGTTCGACCTGCTGTCCGGCGGCGACAAGAATTGGGGCCGCTATCCGCCATACCGGGAGCTTGGCTACGAAGCCGCAAAAACCGCCGCCGTAGATTTTGCGCTAGGCAGTGTTGGCGCAGGATTGGGGGCTACTACAGTCAACCTCAAAGGAGGTATCGGCTCGGCAAGTGCCAGAACACGCGGGGGATTCATCGTCGGTGCAATTGCCGCCGCCAACGCCGCCGGCAGCATGACCATCGGCAATGGTCCGCATTTTTGGGCGGCACCCTTTGAGCAGAACAAGGAATTCGGCGGGCGCGGATGGCCGGCGTCGCTCCCGCCCGATGCCCTGGCGTTCCGCAGCAAAGGCAATCTGGGCGAGAACACGACGCTCGCCGTCATTGCCACCGATGCTAAACTGACCAAAGCACAGGCCAAACGGCTCGCTGTGATGGCACAAAGCGGCTTGTCGCGTGCGATCTATCCCGTGCACACCCCACTGGACGGCGACGTGGTATTCGCTGCCGGCATGGGTGCAAAGGCTTTGCCCGATGCAGTGTTTTCTCTCAGCGAAATCGGCACGCTTGCTGCCAACGTGCTCGCGCGCGCAATTGCGCGCGGCGTCTATGAGGCCACCGCCTTACCATGTAATGGTGCGCTGCAATGTTGGCGCGATCGCTTTGTATGACTCTGAACTTCGCAATGGTTTGTGCGTTGTCGGGTCATGGCATCAACCGCGATTGCCGATATCAAATATGACCACGCGCGAGAGCGGCTGGTTGTCATGTTCGTAACCGGCCGTGTCTACGAATATGTCGATGTTCCGGTGGAGGTGGCGGCCTCATTTCAATCTGCATTTTCGAAAGGGACTTTCTTCAATACATACATTCGCGACCGTTACGATTTTCGTGAAATTACTCAGGCTCGCGCCAGCTGAACCGCTCGGCACGGTAAGGTGATGGATCGCAGAACGGCGTCTCGCCTGAAATCATTTCGGCGATAAGGCGCCCGGTCGCTGGCCCGAGCGTCAGACCCCAATGGGCATGACCGATGGCGAGCCACAACCGGGGAAGCCCCGGCGCTGGACCAATCACTGGGCGAGAATCCGGAAAACACGGCCGGCTGCCCAGCCAGGTTTCGGCATCCACAGGCTCGCCGATTGGAAAGAGTTCGCGCGCCTGCGGCATGATTCGATCAAACTGCACCGGCGTGGGTCGCGCATCGCGCGGAGCGAACTCGGCGCCGGACGTGATACGGATACCCTGCTCCATCGGAGTGACGAGATATCCTGCTTCGGCATCCAGTACCGGACGTGAAAGTCCGGCATTGCCATGGGCACGAAAATGCCGGTGATATCCGCGTTTCACAGCGAACGGCAGTTTGATTCCCAAAAGCTTGAGCAGATCCGGAGCCCACGGACCAAGTGCAATCACACACTGGTTCGCGTCGAGCGCGCCTTCATTTGTTTCCACCCGCCATTGACCGCCGGCGCGGTGCAGCGTGCGTGCGTCGCCGGACAAAAATACGCCACCTAACTTGCCGAAATGTGCAGCGTAAGCTCGAGTGACACCAAGCGGATTGCTTATGCTCGCAGCCTGCGGCCAAAAAACGCCGTGTGCAAAAACAGGATTAAGTGACGGCTCGAGTGCCAACGCACCGTCCGTATCGAGTGATTGGAGTGGAAGTCCGAACTGCGCGGCCATTTCCATTTCAGGTGCAAGGGCGGCGAAACTTTGCTCGCCGCGATAGATCTTAAGCCATCCGGTTTTGCGCAGATATTTCGTTGCACCCGCCTCCCCCATCAGCAGCTCGTGTTCTGCGACCGCCCGCGAAAATAGCGGGCGAATCAGGGCGGCAGTTTCCTTCAGCCGTTCCGGCCGGGAGGCTGAGCGGAACGCAAGGAGCCAGGGCACGATCTTCGGCAGGAAAGACAAGTGGTAATTGGCTTCGCTCGCGCGCTTGAATGCAACGCGCAAAAGTGCAGCGGCGTCGAACGGAAACGCGGGCGGAAATATCGTATTGCCTTCGATGATTCCCGCATTGCCGTAAGACGTCTGTTCACCGATGCCCGCACGGTCGACCAAGGCCACGCTGAGCCCGCGCTTCGCGAGATGGAGCGCAACCGAGACGCCGACGATGCCGGCGCCAACAACCATCACCTCGGTGCGTGCCATTCGACCTGCCTCCGGCGCATGAGCAGTTACCGCTGGTATATATGGATCATCAACCCTGAAGGCGCTATCAAGGCAGATCACGGCCGCCGGAGTTTTCCGTAATGAAATGGTTGAGGCTGCCTGCGGCCGTGCTGGCGCTGGCCGGCCGTCACGGTACGCTGTTGGCAGCGGCGTCGATTTTTGTCGGCCTGTCGGTGCCGCCTCTCTCGAAGGTTTTCAAACCGTATCTCGGTGAAACGATCGTCGTGATGTTGACGCTCGCATTTCTTCGAGTGAATCCGCAGGACCTCTGGACGCATTGGACTCGGCCTGGGCTGATTGCCGCCGCCACAATCTGGGTCATGCTGATCGTGCCATTCATCCTCGGCACGGCGTTTCTGACCGCCGGACTGGACCAGGTGGCGCCCGGCCTTTACTTCATGCTCGTGCTGCAGATGTCGGCGCCCGGACTGATGTCGTCACCTGCGCTCGCGGCACTTCTTGGCCTCGATATCGCGCTGACGCTGGCAAGCTTGATTGTTTCGACCGCAATCACGCCGCTGACGGCGAGTCTGTTCACCCACATCTATCTTGGCACTGCGCTCGTATCGCCTGCCGCTTTCGGTCTCAGGCTGCTCGCCATCATTGCAGGATGCGCGATAGGCGCGGCGATCATCCGGAGGATTGCTGGAGATGCTTTTATCGAAAGTCAGCATGAACGCATCGATGGTTTGAGCGTCATCGCCATGTCGACATTTGCGATCGCCGCCATGGATGGTGTGGTCGATCATTTCTTCGCCGATCCGGTGCAGGTTATTTGGCTTACCGCCCTCGCCTTTGCACTGTCGCTTTCCATGATCGCTTTGACGGCTCTTGTCTTTGCCCGGGTTGGTCATGCACGCGCCCTCGCCATCGGCCTGATTGCCGGCAACCGCAATATCGGTCTGATGCTGGCTGCCACCGGCTTTGTGGTTCCAGACCTGGCCTGGCTGTATTTCGCGCTCGCGCAGTTTCCGATCTATCTCCTGCCGCATTTGCTGAAACCATTGACGCGGCGGATTTCCGCAAAAAGTTAAACAAGACCGTGCATTGGCCCCGTCCCGCCGTTGCCCGCTGGTTCGGCGCGTGTTACCCGAACGCTCCGGAGGACATGTATGCGCCCGCTCACTATCGCGCCGTCTATTCTTTCGGCCGATTTTGCGAAGCTCGGCGACGAGATCCGCGCGCTCGAAGCCGCGGGCGCGGACTGGATCCACGTCGACGTGATGGACGGGCACTTCGTACCCAATATCTCGATTGGGCCGGGCGTTGTGCAGGCAATCCGGCCACTCACGAAAAAGACACTAGATGTTCACCTGATGATCGCACCATGCGATCCTTATCTCGAGGCCTTCGCCAAGGCAGGCTCGGACATTATTACGGTGCACGTTGAGGCCGGACCTCATGTGCATCGCTCACTGCAGGCGATCCGCGCTCTCGGAAAAAAGGCCGGCGTCACCATGAACCCGGCGACGCCCGTGTCGAGCATTGAGCATGTCATCGACATGCTCGATCTCATTCTCATCATGTCGGTCAATCCTGGATTTGGTGGGCAAGCCTTCATTCCGGCTGCATTGGACAAACTGCGTGATGTGCGCGCGCTTGTCGGCGCAAGGCCGATCGATATAGAAGTCGACGGCGGCGTGACAGCCGACAATGCGGCGCGTGTTGTTCAGGCCGGCGCCAATGTGCTTGTTGCCGGCTCCTCTGTATTCAAAGGTGGTAACTACAAGGCCAATATCGGGGCCATTCGTCAGGCCGCGGCGCTTGCGCGCGGGGAAGCGGCGTGAACAGGATCATGTTCATCGTGGCCTTAGGCGCCATGATATTCATCGGCTGGCTCTATCTCGGGGAAATGAACAACGTGAGGGCGGCCAAGGCCCTCGTAACCGCCGCGGCCGACAGCACTGCCATTGCACTCGCTCAATCAGCCAATCCAGAAGGCAACACCGACGCTGTTGCCGACGAAGTCTTTAGAAAGCACATTCAGACGCCATCCACGCTGGAAGACCTCACGGTCAGGCAAAGCGTGGAGGCCATTTCAACAAACCGCCTTCGGCAATCGGTTAAAGTCTCGGCACGCGCGCGTACCACGTTAAGTAAATTCTTCAACATGCAAGGAGCGGAAATCGAAGTCACCGCGACACATGATTTCGACAAGAAAAAATAACATGGCGCGATTTGCCGAAAGCTCGCGGCGTGCTAGTCCCTGTCTGGAGGCCCCGACCGTACGATGATTCCGCGCTATTCCCGCCCCGAGATGGCCGCGATCTGGTCACCGGAAACCAAGTTCCGCATCTGGTTTGAAATTGAGGCGCATGCCGCGGATGCAATGGCAGATCTTGGTGCCATTCCGAAAGACGCTGCCAAGAAGATCTGGGAGAAGGGAAAGTCCGCCAAATTTGACGTAACGCGCATCGATGCGATCGAGGCCGAGGTTAAACACGACGTCATCGCGTTTCTAACTCATCTCACTGAAATCGTCGGCCCTGAAGCGCGGTTTGTCCATTCCGGTATGACGTCGTCGGATGTCCTTGACACCTGCCTGAACGTTCAGTTGGTGCGGGCCGCAGATATCCTGATCGCCGATATCGACGCCTTGCTCGCAGCCCTCAAACGCCGCGCGTTTGAACACAAGCTCACACCTACTGTTGGCCGATCGCATGGCATTCACGCAGAACCGACCACCTTTGGTCTCAAACTCGCGTACGCGCACGCCGAATTCGCTCGCGCGCGCGCGCGGTTGACGGCTGCACGCAAAGATGTCGCGACCTGTGCCATTTCCGGTGCCGTGGGCACCTTCGCGCAGGTGGACCCACGTGTCGAAGCCCATGTCGCAAAAGCAATGGGACTCGCGGTCGAACCCATTTCGACGCAGATCATTCCCCGCGATCGCCATGCTATGTATTTCGCGACGCTAGGGGTGATTGCCTCGTCGATCGAGCGGCTCGCCACGGAAATCCGTCATCTGCAACGCACTGAGGTTCTGGAAGCCGAGGAATACTTTTCCGAGAAGCAAAAAGGCTCCTCGGCAATGCCGCACAAGCGCAACCCGGTTCTGTCGGAAAATGTAACCGGACTTGCCAGAATGATCCGCGCCTATGCCCTTCCCGCAATGGAAAACGTCGCCCTTTGGCATGAGCGTGACATCTCCCATTCTTCGGTCGAACGAATGATCGGTCCCGACGCTACCGTAACGCTGGATTTCGCACTCGCGCGGCTTGCCTCAATCGTCGATAAACTCGTTGTCTATCCGGCTGCAATGCAGAGGAACCTCGACAGGCTCGGCGGCTTGATCCATTCGCAGCGCGTACTGATCGCGCTCACGCAAAAAGGCGTACCGCGGGAAGACGCCTATCGTCTGGTGCAGCGTAACGCTATGAAAGTGTGGAGTGAGGGCAGCGACTTCCTGTCATTGCTGAAGGCGGACAAGGATGTCCGGGCGAAACTCAGCGACAAAGAGCTCGAAGCGAATTTCAACCTTGATCATCACTTCAAGCATGTCGACACCATCTTCAAGCGGGTGTTTGGATCGGTGTGATCTCGCGCAATGGCGCAAGCACCCACCATATTGCTCTTCGATTCCGGACTGGGGGGACTGACGGTCTTCCGGGAAGTAAAAGCCGCACGGCCGGATGCCAATTTCATCTATGTGGCCGACGACGCCGGCTTTCCTTATGGAGACCTCGCCGAAGAGAAGCTGATTGAACGCGTTCTCGAGGTTGTCGGGAGCGCTATTTCGGAGCACGTCCCTGATCTTGTGGTTGTAGCCTGCAATACGGCCTCAACGCTTGCGCTTGGCGAGCTACGCGCTCATTTCCGCGTCCCTTTTGTCGGGACGGTCCCCGCGATCAAACCAGCCTGCGCACAGTCGACGACGAAACGGGTTGCCGTACTGGGGACCAAGGCGACCGTGGGACGGGAATATACCCATGCCCTTATCCGCGAATTTGGTATGGGCTGCGATGTGCACCTGGTCGGTTCGACGCGGCTTGCCGCCTGCGCCGAGGCGGAGCTTTCCGGCACGCCTGTCGGTGACTCCACAATTGCCAGCGAAATCGCCGGATGTTTCATGGAAAAGGACGGTCGGCGCACCGATACGATCGTGCTCGCATGTACCCATTACCCGCTTTTGCTCGACCGGTTTTATGCGAACGCGCGCTGGCCCGTCATCTGGATCGATCCCGCGCCAGCCATTGCCCGCCGGGTCGCCGAACTGATGCGCACGCGCGCTCGGGGAGAGCAGCCGGCCTGGGCTCGCATGACGTTCAGCTCCGGGCGCACGCCGTCGCCAGTACTTGCCGCAGCGCTCGCACGCTACGGTTTCTAGCCGAAAAGGTGCGGCTCAATTTCCCAGAATCCGCGCCAGATCATTTCGAGCGCAACGTAAAGAATGATCGCGAGACCGATGTAGGCAATCCATCGATGCCTGTTCAGCAGTCGGGCAATAAAGGTCGCGGCAACGCCCATCAGAACGATTGACAGGCCAAGCCCAAATATCAACGCATAGGGGTGGTCCCGCGCTGCCCCCGCCACTGCAAGCACGTTGTCCAGCGACATCGAGACGTCAGCAACCACGATCTGCCAGGCCGCCTGCGCAAAAGTCTTTCGCGGAACATGCGCTTCCTTTTTCGTGAGCGCGGCCTCGGTGTCTTCCGCGCCGGGCCCCCGCAACTCCCGCCACATCTTCCAGCACACCCAGAGCAACAGGATGCCGCCCGCGAGCAACAAGCCGACAATTTGCAGAAGCTCCACCGCAATCGCCGCGAAGGCGAGGCGAAGCACCGTGGCAGCGATAATGCCGACAAGGATCGCCTTGTTCCTTTGGTGAGGCGGCAACCCCGCCGCAGCGAGGCCAATCACCACGGCATTGTCGCCGGCGAGCACCAGGTCGATCATGATTACTTGCAGAACAGCGCTGATCGCACCCTGCGGAACCATGGAGAGATCAATCATTCACTTTGCTCCGGGGTTCGGATGGGCGAATGATGTCAATAATCGGCTCGATCTCGCCAAAGATCGCGGCCGCACAGCCGACCAATGTAAATGCCCCCGCCATGTCCCAGGCGGTGCCTGCGTAAGATGGGTTCGCGCGAAACGGAAGGATTGCGAGAAAAACAGCGCACGCCGCTGCCAGGAGTGCCCCCAGGCTGAATACCGGCAGGACAACCGGGCGCGGCAAGACGACCATAAGAAGAACCAGCACCGCTATAAGGATTGCGACAAACGCAAGACCGGCCAAATGAGGGCTGTCACCCCGCCGGCGACGTCGGAAATGAGGAACGTCTCGATGCATCGGGCCGCCGAATGTCATAAATCAGTCCGACATCGCAGCCACCTGGCTGCCAGAGGGGCCCGGCCTGATTGCATCAACATGGCAGCGGCGCCAGGAAATGCAAGCAAAGACAGGCGCGACCAGTTAGCCTATCCGTAGCGGGCCTGTTTGACAGCCCGGCGCGATCCCCCTAAAACCCGCCCGCCCGGCGATCTTTAGCATTCGCCGGGCGTTTCGCGACCCGCGGCAAGACCTTGCGCTTTAGAGGTTTCGCCTGTCGGTTCCGGCCCCGCCGGAACAAAGGAGGGCGCGATCCTCACCAACAGCAATGAAAATCGAGGACGCGAATGACCAAGCGCATGGAGTCCAAGTACAAGATCGACCGCCGGATGGGCGAAAACATCTGGGGCCGACCGAAAAGCCCGGTAAACCGGCGTGAATATGGCCCCGGTCAGCACGGCCAGCGACGCAAGAGCAAACTTTCCGATTATGGTGTGCAGCTCAAAGCCAAGCAAAAGCTGCGCGGATATTACGGGAACATTTCCGAGCGGCAGTTTCGCGGCATCTATCAGGAAGCGCGGCGGCTTAAAGGCGACAGCGGCGCTCACATGATCGGTCTGCTGGAGCGCCGTCTTGATGCGGTGATCTTCCGGGCCAAGTTTGTGCCGACCGTGTTTGCCGCACGCCAGTTCATCAGTCACGGCCACATCAAAGTGAACGGCAAACGCGTCACCATTCCCAGCTACCGGGTGAAGGTCGGCGACGTCGTAGAGGTCAAAGAAAAGTCGAAGCAGCTCGCGCTGGTTCTGGAGGCACAGGCGCTGGCCGAGCGCGACGTGCCCGATTACATTGAGCTGGATGCTTCGAAGCTGACGGCCAAGTTGGTTCGGGTACCTGTGATCACAGACGTTCCCTACGCGGTGCAGATGGAGCCTCACCTCGTGGTGGAGTATTACTCGCGTTAGCGAGCCGCGGAGCGGCAGAAGAATTTCGGCCGGCGCTTTGCCAGCGCCGGCCGTGCCATTTCGGCAGCACCCCTATCGGACGAATCGGTAAGTTCGGACCTGTGCCGACTCGGGTCACGATTCGGGAGTTATCCCCGACTAAGAACAAAGTGCACAGGTTATTTTGTGGCCGGGTTAGGACAATTCGCTACATTTAGTAGGCAAAAAGCGCTAATAACATTGCGCTGTCCTCGAATCAGTGAGGACGTGCCTAGGGAGACTCCGCAATGAAAGGGATCGATACTCTCAAAGAGTGGATCGGGGCGTTGACGGAATTAGCGCTGATGCTGTTGGCATTGGCGATCGTGCTCTCATTGCTGGTCGGCGCAAACCTTCCGTTCTTCGGCGCCGTGACAGCAAACATCATGGGCTGGGTGAAGGATCTGGGCGGAAATGGTCTCGTCGGTTTGATCACCCTCGGGATTGTCCTCTGGTTGTTCTCGAACCGGAAAATGGCCTGACACCCGCGTGCGGCTAGCCTGATCAGTTTTGCTGACGCAGTTCGGGTGGGGGCCAATTCCCCCACCCGTCAGCTGTTTGTGTCACCAAGGGGTTCCCGCCATGCGCAAGTTCATGACCAACATGGCCATCGCCAAACAAGTTCTCTGGGAGTTTGTTGAGGTCGGTTTCGTCGGCATTCTCGCGATCATGCTGATCTACCTCATTCTGGGCCAAGGCTCGGGAGGGTTCGTAGTATCGGTGGCCGATAACGTGACGAAGTTTGCCAGCGCCGTCCCAACACCCAGCCTAGTAGGGCTGGCATTGGTGCTTGGCGTCATCTACCTGCTGATGAACCGGCTCCGCTAGATCGGCGAGCACTGGTCGCAGTTCCCGCCCTAAGTGGCGGGGAGCGTGGCTTTGGCGTACAAGGCGATGAGCCACCGCCATTGCTCTCGCTTGCCAATGTCGACACTTAATCGCCGAACGTTGCTCGCCGCATCGGCCGCGAGCTTTGTAATGCGCGCGCTGCCTTCCCTGGCGGCCGCGCCTTATTTATTCAGGCACGGCGTTTTCGACGTCACAGTTGTGAGCGATGGTCACCTTGTATTGCCGACAAGCTTTCTCGCGCCTGACGCGCAACCGACTGAACGCCAGGCAATACTGAAGGCCTCGGGACAAACCGGCGAGCAATACAATTCGCCGACCAATGTGACATTGATCAGTACGAACAATGACCTCATCCTCATCGACATGGGTTCAGGCGATCGTTTCATGCCGACGGCCGGGAAGCTCTGGGAAAATCTGAAGGCCGCCGGCATCGACAAAGCAAAGATCACCAAGATCGTCTTCACCCACGGACATCCCGACCATCTGTGGGGAACCGTCGACGAACTGGACGAACTCGTAATGCCCGCCGCGACGTTCTATGTCGCTGCCGCGGAATGGAATTTCTGGACCGGTGAAAACGCGACGCGGGGATTGCCCGCCGACCGCGCCGGCTTTGTCACCGGTGCCAGACGCAACTACGCGGCCATCAAGGATAAAGTAAAAATGATCAAGGCCGGCGACGAAATCGTCTCCGGCCTGCGCATCATCGACACGCCCGGCCACACGCAGGGCCACGTGTCCATCGAGCTTGCCGGCGGCGACGGACTTGTCGTCGGCGGGGATGTGCTTACCCACCCGCTGATTTCCTTCCAGCATCCGGAATGGAAGCCGATCGCGGACCATGTGCCGGAGCAAGCCGTGGCGACACGACGCAAGTTGCTCGACCGGCTTGCAACCGATCGCTCAAAATTGATTGGTTTTCACCTTCCCTATCCGGGCATCGGAGCGGTCGAGCGTAAGGACAACGCCTATCGCTTTCTACGTGCAGTCTGAGGCGGTGGCGGCTCAGGCGCTTTGACGAACCGAAACGCCTTTTTCTTTTAGCGTTTGCTGCAATTCGCCGGCCTGAAACATTTCGCGCACGATGTCGCAACCGCCGACAAATTCGCCCTTCACGTAGAGCTGCGGGATCGTCGGCCAGTTGGAATAGGTCTTGATGCCATTCCTGATTTCATCGGATTCCAGCACGTTGACGCCTTTGTAGCTCACGCCGAGATGGTCGAGGATCTGAACGACCTGGCCGGAAAATCCGCACATCGGAAACTGCGGCGTGCCCTTCATGAACAGCACAACGTCGTTTGCCTTCACTTCATTGTCGATGAATTGCTCGATACCCATGGATTTTGTCCTGTTGGGCGGAACGCCCCGTGACCGTTGATATATGTACCAAAAAAGTTACTGCCAACCCAACAGCGTCCGCCGGATTTACCCGCTTTTCGGGACATAAAAAGTGCCCTCGACCTCGAAAATGTCGTCCTGGTTCAGGCGGCTGACCTCGACAATCGTGCGCGGCGGATACGGCCCGCCACGCCACAGCGCCTCCTGTACCTTGTTCACCAGCGGACGCAACCGGCTCATCTCGGTCACGAAAACAGTGAGGCGAACGCAATCGGCGAGGCTGGCACCTTCCGATTCGGCGATCAGCTTCATATTCATGAAGGCCTGGCGGATACGCGCCTCCTCACCCTCGACGAGGCTGTTGATCATGGGGTTGATGCCGCGCATGCCGGCGACGAACACAAAGTCACCGGCGCGAGTACCCAGGCTCCAGGGACCGGTCGGCTCGATCGCCCCTGCGGGTGCAAGCACGCGGACGCCACGGCCGGATGTTGTCACGGTGTGCCGGTTTGAAGCGCCAGCGCGTGCAGCAAGCCACCCATCTGGCCCTTGAGCGCCTCGTACACGAGCTGATGCTGCTGCACCCTCGACTTGCCCTTGAACGACGGCGAGATGACCGTGGCGGCATAATGGTCGCCATCGCCGGCGAGATCGCGGATCGTGACCTCGGCATCAGGAATGTGCGCCTTG
>DATBHE010000129.1:0-41451 GCA_036557605.1 Pseudolabrys sp. | reverse complement strand
TCGATACGGTCTTTTCGAACACGCCCTCGCGCCGCTTGCTCTTGTCATAGGGCGCCACCACAACCACCGGCATGGTTTCGTCGATCAGCGCAATCGGACCATGCTTGAGCTCGCCCGCCGCATAGCCCTCGGCGTGGATGTAGGAGATCTCCTTGAGCTTGAGCGCGCCCTCGAGCGCCAGCGGGAAGCTGGTGCCGCGGCCGAGATAGAGCACGTCCTGGCTCTTGGCGAGGTCGCGCGCCAGCCGCTCGATCTGCGGCTCGAGCGCGAGCGCTTCGGTCATGTGGCGCGGCACCTCGATCAGGGCGCGCACCAGCTTCTCCTCGTCGTCGGCGGAGAGCACGCCGCGCGCCCGGCCGGCCGCGATCGCGAGGCACGCGAGCGTCGCGAGCTGGCAGGTGAAGGCCTTGGTCGAGGCGACGCCGATCTCGGGGCCGGCGAGCGTCGGCATCACCACGTCGCTCTCGCGCGCGATCGTCGAAGTCGGCACGTTCACGACCGAAAGGATGTTCTGCTTGTGCTCCTTGGCGTAGCGCAAAGTCGCCAATGTGTCGGCGGTTTCGCCGGATTGCGAAATAAAGACGGCAAGATCGCCCGGCTCGAGCGGCGCGCCGCGATAGCGGAACTCGGATGCGATGTCGATCTCGATCGGAAGCTTCGCAAAGCGCTCGAACCAGTATTTGGCGACCAGCCCCGCGTAGAACGCGGTGCCGCATGCCGAGATCGAGACCCGCTTGAGCTTCTTCCAGTCAAACGGCAGCGCGCCCGGCAGCGCGACGCGCTCGTTGATCATGTCGATATAGTGCGCGAGCGTATGGCCGACCACTTCCGGCTGCTCGTGAATCTCTTTGGCCATGAAGTGCTTGTGGTTGCCCTTGTCGACCAGCTGCGCCGAAGCCGTGGATTTAAGAACTGGCCGGTCGACCTTGTTGTCCTGTTCGTCGCGAATCTGCACGCCCTTGCGCGTGAGCACCGCCCAGTCGCCGTCTTCGAGGTAGCTGATCGTGTCCGTAAATGGCGCAAGCGCGATCGCGTCGGAGCCGAGATACATCTCGCCATTGCCGTACCCGACCGCAAGAGGCGAGCCTTTGCGCGCTCCGATCAGCAGATCGTCTTTGCCGGTAAATAAAAACGCGAGCGCAAAAGCGCCGCGCAGCTGCTTGAGCGAGGCTGCAACAGCATCTTCTGGCGACTTTCCGCTCTTCATTTCCTGGGTGACGAGATGGGCGACGGCTTCGGTATCGGTATCGCTGGCAAATTTGCTGCCGCCTTTGGTCAACTTCTCACGCAACTCGCGGAAGTTCTCGATGATGCCGTTATGGACCACGGCAACCAGATCCGTAGCGTGCGGGTGCGCATTGTCTTCGGTCGGCCGGCCGTGCGTTGCCCAGCGCGTATGGCCGATACCGATCGTGCCGCCGAGCGGCTCGCGATCGAGACGGTCTTCGAGCGCGCGCAGCTTGCCTTCCGCGCGCCGGCGGCCGAGCGCGCCTTTTTCAAGCGTGGCGACACCGGACGAATCGTATCCGCGATATTCGAGGCGCTTGAGCGCATCGACCAGTTGCCCGGCGACCGGCTTATTTCCGACGATTCCGACGATCCCACACATCCGTTTGGATGGCCCCTTTACCCATCGATTGAGATTTGCGCGCTATGGGCGAGCGCGTGGAAATCACAACGCATTGCGCTGTGTGACAATTTCATCAGGCGTAAGGTATGCCTTTAAGAAGGCTTTTTTGCCTTCTTTCGCGTCAGGTTTTTGCCCAAAGCCTTTACCTGCCGCAAGCGCTTTGCCCAGCCTTCCTTAACCGTCTGCTTGGCCCGTGCGATCGCCAGAGCGCCGGCCGGAACATTCTTGGTGACGACCGTTCCTGTGCCGATATATGCACCATCGCCGATCCTGACCGGCGCGACCAGTGCCGAATTCGAGCCGATGAACGCGCCTTTGCCGATATCGGTGCGATGCTTTGCCACGCCATCATAGTTGCAGGTGATGGTGCCGGCGCCGACATTAGCACCCTCGCCCACGCGCGCGTCACCAATGTAGGTCAGATGATTGGCCTTGGCGCCTGCCTCGATCTTCGACTCTTTCACTTCCACGAAATTGCCGATGTGCACGTTTTCGCCAAGATCAGCGCCGGGCCGCAGGCGGGCGAACGGACCAACGCGCGCGCCCTTGCCCACCCGCGTCCCTTCCAAATGCGAAAACGAGCGAATGGTTGCGCCATCCTCGACCACGACGCCCGGACCGAATACGACATTTGGCTCGATGGTCACGTCCTTGCCGAACGTCGTGTCGGCGGAGAGAAACACTGTTTCCGGCGCGATCATGGTCACGCCGGCATCCATCGCCGCCGTGCGCAGGCGCTGCTGAAGCACAGCTTCAGTTTCGGCGAGCTGCGTCTTTGTATTGATTCCGCGCACGTCGTCCTCCGAGGTTTCGATGGCAATCGCCTTCAGGCCCATGTCACGCGCTATGGCGACGGCGTCAGTCAGATAGTATTCGGCCTTGGCATTCCTGTTGCCGATGCGGTCGAGGATGCCAAGCGCGCGATCGCCCGCAAGCGCCATCAAGCCGCCATTGCAGAAATCGATTGCACGCTCTTCCGGTGTCGCATCCCGATCCTCCCGGATCGCAACAAGCTCGCCTCCTTGCGTCAAGAGCCGGCCATAGCCGTTCGGATCCGCGGGGCGGAAGCCAAGCACCGACACCGCAGCCCCATTCGCAATCGCATTGCGTAATTTTGCGAGCGTCTCCGGACGCACCAAGGGCGTATCGCTGAACATGACCAGAATATCATCGGCTCCGCGCTCGATAGCCTTGCGCGCGGTCAGGACGGCATGCGCGGTCCCTCGGCGCTCGCTCTGTTGAAAGACCTGCGCCTTCGGCGCGATTTGGGCAGCCTGGTCGCGGACGGCGTCGTGGTCCGGCCCGACGACAATCGCCAGGTCGGCGACGCCCGCGGCATCGGCCGCCGCGACGACATGCGTGAGTAGGGAGCGCCCACCCAACTGATGCAAGGCTTTCGGTACGCGCGAGCGCATGCGCGTGCCCTCGCCGGCGGCGAGCACGATGGCTAAACACGTTCGACTGGGCATGTGGCTCGAGGCTCAATCGGCTGCTGGACCGGATGCAACCCATAGCCGAGTGGGCCGCCGGGCAAAAGCCTGCGTCCGGCATTCCACCTGGCACGCCACCGAAGCGGGATTCGCCGGATTCTGTTAATGTTTTCAATGATTCGGCCGTCGGGGAGCACATGGCTGGCACATGGCGATCGAGCAAACGCCGATCGAAATCGGTTTGCGGGAGCCGCGCGGACGCAGACGTGATTTCTTCACGGTGATCTGGCTGTTCGGCTGGGGCATGGCGACCGCCATTGCCTTGGGCGCCCTTGTGGTCACCAGCCAAACTCAGACTGCGACTGAACGCCTGCGTTCGATCTTTGCCGTCAATGAGCCCAGCGCAGTTGCTCGGATGCCCCCACGGGTGTCTCAGCTCGAAGCTGAAATGCAGATTCTGAGCGAGCAGATGCGGGCCATGAAGGCCGATAGAGAACGGCTTGCTGGCAGGATTGCACTGCTCGAAAGCAGCATTGACGACATGACCGGCACTATCAAGCGCCAGGCCGATGCGACTGCCGCACTTGCTGCGAAGACGCCGCCCCCGGCGCCGAGCAGTCTGTCAACGACAGCCTCGGTGAACCCGCCCGCAGTAAGCCCTCCGGCCATAACGCCAGTACCAGCGTCGCGGTCCGCCGCTGTCGCGCCTGAAGCCAAGCCCGAAACAGCGAAAACATCGACCGTGGCACTGCCGTCTGGCCGCACGGAACCATCGCAGGCAGCGGAGCCTGAGGCGACTGCAACGGCCCCCCAGAATGAGTTCGGCCTCGATCTCGGCGGCGGAGCGACACTGGACGCTGTGCGGCAGCGCTGGGTCACGGTGAAAGCGAATTTCGGGCCTTTGCTGAGCGGATTGCACCCACGGGCGGCACCCGACCGTCGGCAGGGAAAGACTGGCTACCGCCTTGTGGTCGGTCCGCTGCCCAACAATCCCGCGGCGGCGGGACTCTGTGCACACTTTAGTGCCGCCCATACGGCCTGCCGGGCGGTCAAATTCGAAGGCGAGCAGATTGCGCAGCGTTGATCGTTCCGTCGCCGGCGCTGCATACTGATCGGATGAAACTTTTTCTACCCAGTGCCCGCGCAACAAACTGGCTGCTCATCGTCGGATTTTGCGCGATCGGTTACGCGCTCTATATGCGCTATCTCGCAGTTGAGCAGTCGAGCGTTGGGCTGGCGTGTCAGGCCGGCTTGAATACCTGGTTGTGCTTTCTGCGTCAGATCACGATCATACTCTTTACATATTCCGTGTTCGGCTGGGCCGCCCTCATTATCGGAATTCTCAATCTGGCGAGACCGTCGCTGGTGCTTTTTGCCATCGGGCTCGCGGCAACCTGCGCTGGAATCGTCCTTTACAATGTCGGGCTGTCTTCACTTGCGGCCGGCCTGCTCGTCCTCAGCTTTGCGAGGCGCGTACCTGAGCCAGATTGAAAGCAAGCACCGCCAAAACGGCGCAGAGCCACAGCGATTGCCAGTTGGCGAAGCTCTCATTGAAAACGATATAGCCGACCGACAGGGCGAGCACCAAAGCCGCCGCTGTTTCCGCCGCGCTGCGTTTGCCTTTGATGCGCGGCACAAGCAAACTATGGACGGGAAATGGCACGACCGCCGCCGTCAGCGGTGCAAAGGGAAAATCGCGATAGCGTGGGTCGAAGACAAGGCCAAGCGCAATCACGAAGGCCAGCAGCATCACGACAAGCAAAATCGCGCCTGCAAGCCGCGCGAGTGGTTCGCCCACACGATGTTCTTTCGGGCCAAGCAGTTGCGTGAAGTTCGGCACGACGGTGCCTCGCATGATTGCGATACTCAAAACGGGCGGCGCGAGGAAGGCGGTGGCCAAAAGCGTCAATGAACGGGACCAGCCCGCAATTCCCAGGCTCTCGAGAGGAGCATTTTCAATCGCCCAGCCGATCAGTATGCCGCCGGCGGCGGCGTTCACAGTGACACCGATCCATTGCAGGACGGAAGCTTGTGCATTGCCTGCCCTGAGCGCCACGCCGAATACGAGAATTGAAAACAGGATTCCTCCGGCGCCCTGCCATATCCAGTAAGGATGGTTAGAGACCGGCTGCGCCCAACCAAACTTCGGTGCTCGCGTCGCGCCATCGAGCAGACCCCAGTGGCCGCCGACAGTGCCTTCAAGGGCGCGTTTCCAGGGTTGGTCAAACGCCTCGATGACGTTGACATTGAAGTTTTCCAGCTTACTGAGCGCGAGGACGTCCTGAATGACCTTCGCCTGATTGACCGGCGATGGTAGCGCGCCTTCGCGCATACGGCCGGCGCTTGGCCAGCCGACTTCGCCGATAAGGACTTCCTTGCCTGGAAATGCCGTCACGACCCGGCGCCGAATGGATTCGACGTGTTCGGCGGCCCGGTCCGCGGATATCGGGAAGTCCTCCCAATAGGGCAAAATATGGATGGTCACAAAGTCGACGGCATTCGCGATATCGGTATTGCGCAGCCAAAACTCCCAGACATCCGCGTAGGTCACCGGCACGTGCACGCGCGCCTTGACTTCCCGGATCGTCTTTTCGAGGTCGGTTGCCGCCATCTCTCCCCGCAAAAGCACCTCGTTTCCGACCACGACCGAGCGGATCGTCCCGGGAAACCTGTTTGCCAGCGCAACAGCGGTTTCAATCTGATAGCGGTTCTTCTCGGGATGGCTCGACAGCCACAGGCCCTGCATGACCTTCAGGCCGTATTTGGCTGCGATCTCGGGTATCTGGTCGAGGCCGAAATCAACCGAGTAGGTACGAATGCAGTCCGTAATAGGCACAAGACGCGCCAGGTCGTCATCGATCTGGGACGCCGGGATTATTGTCGCGGGATCAAGCGGCGTCTGCCGCCCCCGGAACGGCGTATAGGAGAGGCAGAACAGCTTCCCCGAATGCGCCATTTGCGGGTACGGCATGAGGACCGGGTTGCCGATCCAAAGCCAAACCCCGGCAATCGCCACCACGGCCAAAGCGAGGCAGAAAAGAGCTTGGCGCATCAAGAACCCGAACGGATAGAACAACGGTCGCAAGACCGGCTTATCGCGCGGTGGTGTCGGTGCCAAGGCGACCAAAGGCAGCCAAGGCAACCCAAAGTCGACCCAAAGTCGAGCCGTGACGACCGATCTTAAGCAAGGAACGCGGTTGTGCTGGACAAAGCTTTGTGGTTGCGGCCAACTGTGGCGAACTCAATTCGGTTAACGCCGGTTTCGACTGCGAAGCAAATTCACCAGATAAATCACCGCCGTATTAGTGTCCCAATCCGGTCGCAGACAGGAGCCAAGGGACGGCGGAAGGGTCAAGTCAAACATCCGACGGGGACAATGCGTATTGCAGTCGAGTTGCGCCAACTTCTTGCCGTGCTCTGTTGTGCCGGCGTTCTAAGCCTCATTGGTCCGGCGGCCTTTGCGCAGAGCGGCAACGGCAAACCTGCAGAGCCTGCGAAGCCGACGGCCGACAGCATCAAGGAAGGCCAGAAAAAAATCGACGAAATCGCCGAGGCTTCGCGCGTCCTGAGCGGCCCGGCCGGCAATCCGGAATGCGTCTGGCTCGGCAGGCGCGTCGTGAACCTGCTGTGGCGCGACGACCTCGATACGGCTTTCCGCCATCTCGACCTTTACGACCGGTTCGGCTGCCCCAGCCCGCACATACAGGCCACTTTCCGGTGCCTGGTCCGGCAGGGAAATATCGACCCCAAGGCGCAGGAAACGCTTAGCGGCCGCGTGCACGCCTGTTGGTTAAATCCCGGGCTTGAGCCGACACCGGCAACCGCCGCCAACCCCCCGCCTCCGGCAACCTCCGGGGGAACCACCCCACGTTGAACGGCGTTTCCGATGGGCGACTTTTTTCATTGCTGCGCCATGCGACTGCCTAGGATTTGCCATGTCGGCTAGTTACTTGAATCGTCACCTTACGCCGCACGACGTTCTGCATGTGCAGACGAAGTGTCGGTTGGGCCCAGGGGACGGGCTCAGAGGTCTGCCATTCTGCCCCACTTGGTTTTGAGTTCTATGCGGACCGTTGCTGCCGTGATCGCCTTCGTGGCGTGCGTGCATGCCGGGTTGTGGGCGGTAATGCGCGACGATGTGCGCGCCCCCAACTTCGACGGCCAGCTTGCGAGCGTTTCATACGCGCCGTTCGAGGGTTCGGCGCATCCCGATTCCGGCACCCAGGCTCGCGCTGCAAGAATTCGAAGCGACCTCAAGCTTCTTGCTCCGTACACGCGCGCGATCCGCACTTATTCCGCAACCGGCGGTGTCGAGCTTGTTCCCGGCATCGCGTCGGAGTTCGGCTTGCGCGTCACCGCCGGCGCATGGATCGACAAAAATCAGGATCGCAACGAGCGCGAAATCCGTTCGGTCATCGAGCTTTCGAAGCGGCACAGCAACATCAATGGCGTCATCGTCGGCAACGAAACGATCTATCGGGACGAGCAGAAAGTCAGCGATCTGATTCAGATGATTCAGCGCGTGAAGCGCTCGACCAACGTCCCCGTCACGACCGGTGAGATTTGGCACGTATGGATCGAACACCCTGAGCTGGTTTCAGCCGTCGACTATATTGCCGCACATATTCTTCCCTACTGGGAAGGCTTCTCGGAAACGCAGACCGTCGACCAGACGGTTCTCATCTACGACAAGCTGCGCAAGGCCTATCCCGGCAAGCGTATCGTCATCGCTGAGTTCGGTTGGCCAAGCGCCGGCTACAACATGCATAAGGCCAATCCCGGCCGGATCGAGCAGGCAGTTGTGCTGCGCGATTTCGTGACCCGCGCCGAAGCCTACGGCATGGACTACAACATCGTTGAAGCGATCGACCAGCCGTGGAAGACATTCGAGGGCGGCGTCGGACCCTATTGGGGACTCTTCGACGCTTCGCGGCACCCGAAATTCAACTGGACGGGTCCGATCACAGATCCGGATCATTGGCGGCTCGCAACGATCGCCATCCTGGTGAGCGTGCTGCTTTCATTGCCGCTGCTCGCAATGACTGCAGTGACGGTCTGGCAGGCAGCGATTCTGTCGGGCGCCGCGAACGTGGTCGGCGCATGGTTCGCCGCCGTGTTCGCATATTGGAACGGACATTACTTTGTCCCAGGCGCTGCGTTCGCCCTTGGTCTGGGAATGGTGCTTCTGATCCCGCTGATTATCATTGCGCTTGCGCGCGTTGAGGAGATCGCCGCCATTGCGTTCGGGCGTAAGCCGTTACGGTTGATTGCCAGCCCGCCGCTCGCCCCCGATGCCTATACACCCAAGATCTCAATCCACATTCCTGCGTACAACGAGCCGCCTGAGATGCTCCGGCAAACGCTCGATGCCGTCGCGCGGCTCGAGTACGCAAACTATGAGTGCATTGTCATCATCAACAATACGCCGGACCCGGCAATGTGGCTGCCGATCGAGGAGCATTGCCGCACATTGGGCGAGCGATTCAAATTCGTGCGTGAGGATCATCTTGCCGGCTTTAAGGCGGGCGCCTTGCGTCTTGCGCTCGCGCATACGGCCCCGGATGCCGAGGTCATTGGCGTCATAGACGCCGACTATGTCGTGCATGCGGACTGGCTCAAGGAGCTCGCCCCGCTTTTCAGCGACCCGAACGTCGGGCTTGTGCAGGCGCCACAGGATCACCGAGACGGCGAGCGCAGTGTCATGCACTATGCGATGAACGGCGAATATGCCGGATTCTTCGACATCGGCATGGTTCAGCGCAATGAATTCAACGCAATCATTGCCCATGGCACGATGTGCCTGATCCGACGAAAGGCCATCGAAGCCGCTGGCGGCTGGTCAAGCGACACGATCTGCGAAGACACGGATCTCGGTTTGACGCTGCTCGAGCTTGGCTGGCAGGCTCATTATACGAACCGCCGTTACGGTCACGGCCTGTTGCCCGACAGCTTCGATGCCTACAAGAAGCAGCGCAATCGCTGGGCCTATGGTGGATTCCAGATCTTAAGGAAGCACTGGCGGCGATTCCTGCCGGGGACGAGTCTCCTCACCCGCGACCAAAAACGCGAATTCACACTTGGCTGGCTCAACTGGCTGGGCGCGGAAAGCATCGGCGTCGTCGTTGCCATTCTGAATATCATTTGGGTGCCTGTTGTCGCCTTCCTCGACATTGCCGTGCCCGACCGGATCCTCACAGCCCCCATCATCGCAAGCTTCATCGTTTCCGTTGTCCATTTTGCGACGCTGTATCAGCTGCGGGTGCACCCGCGCATCGGACAGCTGCTGGGATCTGTTTTTGCGGCAATGTCTGTGCAATGGACCGTGGCACGCGCAGTCGGTTTCGGCGTGATCAAGGACCGACTCCCCTTCGTGCGGACGTCGAAGGGAGGACTGCGCCACACCACGGACTTCCACGCTTTCTGGGAAGCGGTGCTGGCGGGCCTGTTGATTCTCGGAGCGATCGTGCTGGTGTGGACCAATTACAAGCAAGTTCGAGAAATCAATATTTTTGCCGTGGTACTTCTGGTGCAGAGCCTGCCGTTCATCGCGGCGGTCGGCCTTGCCGCCCTCGAACGCACTCGTCTGAATGACTTCGCCTATTGGCAAAGCATCGAAGCGCGTGCGAGCAAGCTGCTGCCGGTCTTGCGGCGAAATGGCACGATGAAGGAAGCGGCGCGTCCAGTCCCAACGCAGAACCCGGGCGAGCTCATTCAGTAAGCTTTGCGCGCTCAGGCCGGCAACGCCGTTTCGACCAACTTTACCCAATATGATGTGCCGAACGGGATGACCTCGTCATTGAAATTGTATGACGGGTGATGCAGACCGGCACTTGCGCCATTGCCGATCCAGATAAAGGCGCCCGGCCTGGCGTTGAGCATGAATGAGAAATCTTCCGCCCCCATCATCGGCGGAAGATTCGTATCGACCTTATCCTGTCCCGCGATCTGGCCGGCGACAGACGCGGCAAATTCCGTCTGCCGCTCGTGGTTCACCAGCACCGGATAACCGCGTTTGTACGTGAGCTTGGCCTTGGCGCCATAAGCCGCCGCCGTACTTTCCACCACCACAGGCAGCCGTTTCTCCAGAAGGTCGCGCACCTCAGGTGCGAGGCTCCGTGCAGTCCCGCGCAACTGCACGGTCTGAGGGATGACGTTATCGGCATTGCCGGCACGGAACATACAGATCGACACCACCGCCGACTTCAGCGGATCGACATTACGCGAGACGACCGACTGGAGCGCATTGATGATCTGTGCACCGACGAGGACCGTATCGACGCCAAGGTGCGGCCGTGCAGCGTGAGCCCCGATACCTTCGATATCGATGGTCAGGGCATCGGCGGCCGCCATCACCGGCCCGGGACGGATACCGAAGGACCCCACCGGCATTCCGGGATAGTTGTGCATCCCGAAAACCTCCTCCACGCCGAAGCGGTCCATCAGTCCGTCATCGACCATTGCCTTGCCGCCACTCCCACCCTCTTCAGCCGGCTGGAAGATGACGATGGCCGTCCCGGAGAAATTGCGCGTCTCGGCGAGGTAACGGGCGGCGCCAAGCAGCATGGCCGTGTGGCCGTCATGCCCGCAGGCGTGCATCTTTCCCGGAACGGTCGACTTGTAGGGGAGATCATTGGCTTCCTCGATCGGAAGCGCGTCCATGTCAGCGCGAAGGCCGATCGCTTTGCCGGATTTGCCCTTTTTTCCGCGGATGACCCCGACGACGCCGGTGCGCCCGAGCCCGGTCACGACCTCATCGCAACCGAAGGCTTTGAGCCTTTCGGCGACAGACGCGGCCGTGCGATGCACATCGTACAATAGCTCCGGATGCATATGCAGGTCATGCCGCCACGAGGTGATCTCAGGGTGCAGGTCGGCGACGCGGTTCACGATCGGCATGGCAAACTCCAGGGGACAGCCGAAATGGCAGTGTAGCAAATATCGGATACCGGGCGAGTTGAAGAATGCGGCGGTGCGCTATTGACCGCGCGGGCAAGCGCCCCTACACAGCGCGCAAGCGCTTGATCCCGAAATGCTTGTCCTCGACCCAGGAGATGGTCGCCGGCTCGGACCGATCATGCGCCCGGTGACGAGCGCGTAGCTCAGGCGGTAGAGCAACTGACTTTTAATCAGTAGGTCGAGGGTTCGAGTCCCTCCGCGCTCACCATACAAAATCGACATTTGGTGAACCTACAAGGTCCAGACACCGAACTTGCCGTCCCCATACAGTCAGTATTGGAGATGTGGGAGCACTTGTCCGAGGCCGCAGGTTGGTAACGCAACCGCTCGGCACGCTCTCAGTCCGCGCGCATGGCGTTTGCGCTTGCTCTCATTCCCTGAGTAGCGGGCAGAACGCGCGTCGGGTGCCCTCTTCGTCAAGGCTGGCGTTAATCGGAACCTCTGTTACACCGTTGAAGCCAAGATAGAGGCAACGTTTTTCGTAAACCAAAAGGCCGCTGGCGTTATTCAACATACTGGCTGAGCCGACATACACACCGCGACTCAACACGTAGCCGACCAGCAAGCCGCCAATTAATCCCAAAACGACGCGACCGATTGTTGACATGCGCATTCAAATTCCCCCGCGCACATAGCATTGTCTAGCTATCGACTAACGGTCGATCCATCACATAGACTTAGCCACAAAAAAACAAACTTCCTGGGAGGATTCACATGCAACAGGCCGCACAGGCAACCGCGCCAATGGAATATGGGATCGCCGTATATCTTCGGAACCTGTCATTTCAGCTCGACAAAATTGGCCGCAAGTGCCCGGATGCGACGACGCATGAGGCGCTCGTCAAAATCTGCATTGATCTCGCCGACAAAGCGCACGTGATTGAGACCGCGTTTAGAGTTCCGAAAACTCGGGTCTAGACTTATGCCATGACCGAGCGGTCACTATCGCTCATGTTCGCTGCTTGCCGCTGGCGGCATACGGATCTGAGGCCGGACTACAGCAAGAAGCAGGTTGGGTCATTGGGCGGCGAACGATGCCGCCGTGAAAAATCCGTCATACGCCGGTCTTGTCCCGGCACTTGAATAGGCACTACGGGGCGAGCATCCCTCCGCCCCGCGCGTCCCGTGCCCGATGGCCCCTGGAAGCTCCCTTGGCGACCAAGGGCCGTCTCTTTGGATCAAGTGCTCGGCAAGTCGTACGATGACCTTTAAGAGCTTGGCGCCTCCCTGCGGGTCAGATGCGAGACCCCCCTGCCCAAAATGTGCGCGCGGGATGCGACTGGCCTGGATCGCGACCGGCGAGCAGGATCGTTACACGTTCGAGTGCGCCGTGTGCGGCCTCGATCTTGAACTCTCAGACTTCTTTCGTGATGCCTCTGCCGCATCCGTCAAAAGCACGCACTAAGCGGGACCACTCCGTGCGAAGCGGCACTACGACAGAAAAGACAAGCGACGGAGCGTTAGGGCAACGTCGGCGCGGCTATGCGGTCCGTCGGATCGCCCGCGCGGCAAAGATAAGTATGCAGGCTCCAATGAACCCAGCAATCAAATAGCCGAGCCAGCCACCACCAAGCGAGATGCCGAGCAGGCTGAACAACCAGCTGGCGACGACAGCCCCTACGATGCCAAGCACGATGTTCATCACAAGCCCCATTTGGCTTTTCATGAACTGCTCGGCGAGCCAACCCGCGATTCCACCAATGATGATTGCTGCGATCCAACCGACTGCCTGACCTTCCATGTCATCCTCCCGGTACAGGCGGCCACTTACAATCCCGCAATTTCGTGACCGCCGGAATTTTGACCAGTAATTAGCGCCCGAAAAATCGAGTCGTGCGACCATACGCCGACAAGATACGCGAGCGGGCTGCGACGCGGTTACTATCCCGAAAATATATCAGATCGGGAGGCGGGCGCACAGACAGCATATCGCCTTCGGTCGGCTCAATCGCAGACCATCCAGCAATGGCCGTACAAATTGCATACGCGGTGAGAATTGATCCCGCCGCAGCCGCTATAGACCTGCTTTCTTCCTGAATGGCGGCTGATGACATATTTCTTACGGCAGATGCCACGTGCATCCCGGTAGCGGTTAAAGCCACAACCGTCGGCGACGGACATCGCCAGCCTCATGTCCCCCGATTTAATCGGTGCCACGGGCATCGCCTTTGCGCCGGCCAACGGCACACCCGCGGCCGCAGAAAACAGAAGAAACGCGATCACTTTGTTCATCGACACGGACTGTCTGCTCGATAAGCGCAAATGATAGCCGCGTTCTATTGCCTGTCCACCCGGTACAATGCCGCGGCGTAACATGATACTGGTGAGATCCGGCTGACGGACCCACAGCATGTTTACGGCCAATTCGCTGACACTCGTACGTGCGTCGAAGACCCCGGAAGGCGACTGGTCGTCGGATGAGTATGACGTTTTCGAGGGAAAACAGATCATTGGCCGTATAGCTTTGATGCCCGACGCACCGGAGGAGGGCCGGCCATGGTTCTGGACGATCACGGTGCGGGCAGAGAGCAGTCAAAACCATGGCTATTCAGTGAGCCGCGAGCAGGCGATGCTCGAATTCAGAGCGCGATGGCTCAATCCCGCCCGTCCTTAGGGCGACAAATGCGTCATTCCCGAATCTGAGCGTTATCGCCGCGTAAAATCGCCGAAAAACCTGTCCGTCCGATAACGCACGCATCATCACAGTGTCGTGTCCATCGGCCCTTCGACCCTGCGGCATGCCGGCGAAGCTACCGGGCTATCGTGTTTTTTCGTGTCGCAAAAGTTTATCGAGCCGATCACGACACTTTCACCAAAGCGTCGCCTCATTGCCAAGATGCCGAACTATAGAAGCAGCCATGAATGGGGGAGAACAAGGAGGCCATCACATGCAACTTCATGGCTACCGAGCCAAGCTCTCCGCTATTCGCGCCTTTGCCGCGCCGGTCCGCTGTCCACATTGCGGGTACGTCATGGTCGCGCCGGTGTCCTCGGAATTCGTCGAGGGAGGCGAAATCCGCCACCACTGGGATTGCGAATCCTGTGGTGAGCTTTCCAGCACAGTAATCCCGCTCGCACCCCAGGCTCTCGCACCGGAATAGCTACGGGGATAGGGTGTTTTTTCTATGTGATGCGTTTTCGCATTTCATGGGAGGAGCCTTTATGACGACGACACTTGTGCGGTCAGGCTTGGCCGCCCTCGCCGGTACTGCCGTGATCATGTTCTCCGCACCCACCATGGCCGCCATGGTCAACCTGAAGGCTGACCTGAAAGCCTCGAATGAGGTGCCAGCGGGCGACAGCAAGGGCAGCGGATCCGTTACCGCGACATTTGATACGACGAGCAAGCAGCTCAGCTGGAAAGGTACGGTGGCTGGCCTGTCCGGACCTGCAACCGCGGCTCACTTCCATTCTGCCGAGGCCGGAAAGAATGGTGCCGTCGTGGTCCCGATCGCCGGCGCCGACAAGGGCTCTTTTGAAGGCTCGGCGACGCTCACCGACGCCCAGGCTGCGGACTTGATGGCCGGAAAGTGGTACGTGAACGTCCACACAGCCGCCAACAAGGCTGGTGAAATTCGCGGTCAGGTCGTGAAGTAACCGGCCAATCGGCCGCACTTCGATATTCGCCGATCCAACGCCCGTCTGCATCCGCAGGCGGGCTTTGTTTTCAGCTGCGCCATGCTTTGCGTCAGGCCAAATCAGGTTTTATGGTTGGTCCGTCATTGGCTTAGCGTGATGAACCGAGGTGATCTCATGGCGCGTTCGAACGGCTCCGCCCCCTTCCTCATTTCCGGCGGCGGCATCGGCGGGCTGATCACCGCGTACGCCCTTGCCCAGAAGGGATTTCCCGTCCGGCTTTTCGAACAATCTCCCGAATTCCGAGAGGTCGGCGCGGGAATTCAGCTCGGACCGAATATCTTCCGCATGCTGGAAAAAGTGGGTCTGAAGGATGCTATCCTGGCCGACGCGCATCGCCCGCCCGCGCAGGAGATGCGCGACGCGCTTACCGGCAAGCTCATCACCAATATCCCCCTTGGCGAAGCCTTTGCTAAGCGGTTCGGACAGCCCTATGGCGTGACGCACCGGGCGGACATTCACGGCGCGTTTCTTAAGGCCTGCCAGAACAGCAATCTGATTACGCTGGAAACAAGCCGCCGCGTAGACGACTACAAGGACAACGGCGACAGCGTCAGTATCACCCTCAACAACGCCGAAATCGTTGAAGGCCGCGCACTGATCGGCTGCGACGGAATGTGGTCGAAGATACGCGACCAGGTGGTGGGCGATGGCAAGCCGCGCGTATCGGGGCATATCGCCTATCGGGCCGTACTCAAGCGCGAGGATGTCCCCAAGGATCTGTGGCGGCCTGATGTTGTGCTGTGGGCAGGCCCGCGCACGCACTTTGTTCATTATCCGTTGCGCCGGGGCGAACTCTACAACCTGGTCGCCGTCTTCCATTCCGATCACTACGAGGAAGGCTGGAATGCCGAAGGCAGCAAGGAAGTGATGTGGCAACACTTCAAGATGCAGGTGCCTCAGGTTCTGCGCATGCTCGAACGCATCGAAACCTGGCGCATGTGGGTGCTGTGCGACCGCGAGCCGGTCAAGAACTGGTCCAAAGGCCGTGTGACCCTGCTCGGCGATGCCGCACATCCGATGCTGCAATATCTGGCCCAGGGCGCCTGCATGGCAACCGAAGATGCGATCGTGCTGGCCGACAAAGTTGCGGCCTCACCGGAAGATCCCGCCGCGGCCTTCCAGGCCTATCAGAACGAGCGTTACCTGCGGACCGGGCGCACACAAATCATGGCGCGTGTCTATGGAGAGTTTTATCACGCGCGCGGCGTCGCTGCGGAGCTGCGCGACATGGCGATCGGGAGCCGCACGGCCGCAGAAAGCTACGATGGCATCGCCTGGCTTTATGGCGGCCCGTAGGACAACCAACTCCGCTCGCCCCCGCGCGTAGTCGTTCGACGCCTGTGGCGGGAATCTAGAAAAAAATGCCGTGCAAATTCGCCCTGGGTCCCCGCTTGCGCGGGGATGAGCGGAGTTGGGGGACCTACGCGCAAAAATCTCCGCTCATTCCCGCGAACGCGGGAATCTAGAGTTCAGAGTTCGGACGTCGCGTGGGTGGCCTCTGCGTCCCGCTTCAGTAAGGCGAGCGGAAATTGCTAGGCCGCCTTCATCTGTGGATGGGCCGCCGGCTGGTCGAGATTGGCGTTCCAGGCATCGTAACCATAGAGCCAGCTGGTATCGCCATCGCCTTCGCGCATCCATGTGTTGGCGCTGGAAATGGCCTGGACGACGGAGGTGCGTGGCTTGCGATGGGCTTCGTAGCGCCTGAATGCACCTTCAACATCTTCGCCGTTAACGTCTGCCAGACACCGGGCCAGAACCGCAGCGTCTTCGATCGAGGTCGCCGCGCCTTGCGCCATGTAAGGCGTCATCGGATGCGCCGCGTCGCCGAGCAGCACCACGCGTCCATCGCTCCAACGCGGCAGCGGCTCGCGCTCGAGAATCGCCCATTTGTGGCAATCCGGGCAGGCATTCAGCACGTTGCGAACATCCTGGTGGAATCCTTCGTAGGCGGCGCGCAGCTCGGTGACATCGCCCTTCGCCGACCACGATTCGCGCGTGAGCCATTCCGCCGGCTCCGGCACGCTGGTGACGAAGTAGACCTCGCCTTTCGCCTTGTTGGTGTAATAGATTACGATGTGACGATCGGTTCCCCACCATTTCGTGCGCGAAGGACCGATGTCGAAGCCGCCCATAAGCCTTGACGGAAATACTGCGCGATAGGCAATGCGACCCTTATGGATGGGGGCATCGGGACCGACCACGATATCGCGCACCACGGAATGCACGCCGTCCGCGCCGACGACGGCGTCAGCCACCGCCGTGCTGCCATCCTCGAAGCGCAATGTGACCTGCCCGCGGGCCTGATCAAGGCCGACGAGTTTTTTATTGAGTCGAATGATGTCGGGCGGAACCACTGACGCAAGCGCATCGTGCAGGTCGGCGCGGTGCATACACAGATACGGCGCACCATAAAGACTCTCAGGCATCGGCAATTCGCGCGTCACCTCACCGGTATCGCCGATCCGGTTCAGATGCGAAAAGGGCGCGAAGGACGTCGCACGCAACCGGTCTTCCACGCCGATCTCGCGCAATACCTTCATCGAATTCGGCATCATCTGAATGCCGGCGCCGATACGCGCAAAGCGCGCCGCCTGTTCGTACACTGCAACGTCGATGCCGGCACGCCGCAGCGTTGCCGCAACCGCCAGACCACCCATGCCGGCTCCGACGATTGCAACTGAGAGCTTGTTCTTATTCATCCGTCCTGGGTCTCATTGATTTCCGAGGGCCGCTCGTCCCCGTCCCTACTTCCTCGGAATGCCGGCCTTGTCGATGACATCGTTCCATTTCTTGATGTCACCGGTGAGCCTGCTCATCATTTCATCCGGTGTGCTTGCGTGCGCGACCACGCCGACTTTGGCAAATTGCTCTTTCACATCCGGCATGGCGAGCACTTCGTGCATCGCCTTGTTCATTGTCGTGATGACTTCCTTCGGGGTGCCTTTCGGAACGCCGATCGCATTCCAGGAAATCACCTCGAAACCCTTCACGCCGGCCTGATTGACCGTCGGTACACCTTTGAGCGTCGGCAGCGGGGATGGCTGCGGACTGGACGTTGCCAGGATGCGAATCTTGCCGTCATTGACCTGTCCCTGCACCGCCGGCGGAAAATCGACCTGCATCTGGACATCGTTGCGCAGCAGCGCCACCACGATGTCCGGCGAGTTCTTGTAAGGCACGATCTGGACATTGAGATCCGCCATCGATTTGAACAATTCGGCGCCGAGATTTTGCGTGCCGCCGACGGCGATGGTGCCGATATTCAGTTTGCCGGGCTGCGCTTTCGCCGCCTTGATGAAGTCGCCAAGCGTCTTGTACTCGGACTGGCTGTTGACGACGAAGACAAGATCGAACGTGCCGACCATCGAGACTGGTTCAAAATCTTTCACCGGATCGAATGGAAGACTTTTGAATGCAGCCACGCTGATCGCCGTTCCATTGGTTACGAGCGCCATCGTGTAGCCATCCGGCGGCGCGGTGATAACCGCGCGGGCGGCGTTGATGCCGCCCGGCCCGGGCATATTCTCGATGACGACGCGTTGGCCCAGCTTCTGGCCCAGCTTGTCGGCCAGAATGCGCGAGGTCACGTCGGCGACACCGCCGGCGCCGAACGGGAGCACGATCTTGATCGGTTTTTCCGGCCAGGCGGCTTGTGCGGAACCCAGCGGTGCCGCCAGCGCGGCTACGGCCAGCGCTGCCACAGCCGGCAAAGCGTGACGGCGAACCAACTCAATAATCCCCTTGGACATGTGCGTTTCCTCCACAGACTCTTTTTTATGATCCAAAATCGTAAAGCCGCGCCGGATTGTCTACCAGGAAGCGCTTTTGCGCCAGCGGATCGGGCGCAAATTGCGGCACCAGATCGACCAGATCGGCCTCGTCCGCTTCATGCGTCGCATTCGGATGCGGAAAATCGGAGCCCCAAAGGACCCGCTCGGGTGCCGCCTCGACCAGCGCATGCGCAATGGGAACGGCTGCCGAATAAGGCGGCATGGAAATCCGCTCGGAGCCGCAAACCTTGATCCAGCATTTTTCCAGGCGCGAAAGCTCGATCAAAGCGCGCAGCGGCGGCTGATCAACCCCGGCGGCCGCGGGCACGCGGCCCATGTGGTCCACGATGAATGGCAGCGGCAGCTTCCGCATCATTTCCGACAGCGGGATGATGTCGGGCGCATCCACATGCAACACCACATGCCAACCGCGACTTTTGATGCGATCAATGACCCGATTGAATACGGCCATATCAGGCGCGCCACCGAGATGTCTGACAAAATTGAAGCGAACGCCACGTACGCCACCGGCATCGAGCCTGTCGAAGTCCCTGTCGGTGAAACTATCGTCGACGATTGCAACGCCGCGGTAGCGCTTCGGATCTGAAGCGATGCAGTCAAGCATCGCGGCATTGTCCGTGCCATGGCAGCTCGCCTGCACAATGACCGCACGCTCGATGCCAAGGTGTTTATGCAATGCTGCGAGCATTTCCTTGGGAGCGTCGGCCGGCGTGTAACGGCGGTTCGGCGCATATGGAAATTTCGCCGCTGGCCCGAAGACGTGACAATGCGCGTCACATGCGCCTGACGGCAGCTTGAAGCGCGGCTTGCGACGATGTGAGAGAAACGATAGCAGAACGTTCATGCGCTGCCTTTAGCGAAGCGAACCTCACCAGACAACCCCCGGTCATACGGGGGGCACGCGCAATAAAGCGTTGAAGACCGCGCTTGTGGCGCATCGGGAATGACGGAGCACATTAGAGCGGAGGCAAATCGCCTTTAGCCCATTGCGCCTCGGTTGTGGCCTGAAATTCGGCAAAGCGCCCGGCTGCAATGGCCTCACGCATCCCGGCCATCAAAGCCTGGTAGTAAGCGAGATTGATAGTCGAGAGCAGCACCGCGCCGAGGATTTCATTGGCCTTCGTCAGGTGGTGAAGATAGGCCCGTGAATAAGTCCGTGCAGCCGGATGCCCGCACTGCTCGTCGAGCGGCCGTGGGTCGTGCGCATGACGCGCATTGGCAAGGTTGATCGTTCCAAAACGCGTGAACGCCATCCCGTGACGGCCATTGCGCGTCGGCAGGACACAATCGAACATGTCGATTCCACGTTTGACTGCCTCGATAAGATCATTGGGCGTGCCGACGCCCATCAGGTAGCGCGGGCGCCGCGCAGGCAGAGCCGGTGCCGTTTCGGCGACGACCTTGAGCATCACGTCCTGCGGCTCACCGACCGCGAGCCCACCGATCGCATAGCCGTCAAAATCCATAGCTGCGAGTTCGCGCGAACTCTGTGCGCGCAGCGCAAGATCGTCGCCGCCCTGCACGATGCCGAACAGCGCGTATCCTTCCTTCGCGCGGCCCTCGAAAGCGCGCTTCGAGCGCTCGGCCCAGCGCAGCGAAAGCTGCATCGCGCGCGCAATTTCCCCGGATGATGCCGGCAGTTTCAGGCACTCATCGAGCTGCATCGAAATATCGGCGCCGAGAAGCGCCTGGATATTGATCGCGCGCTCGGGTGTGAGCTCGACCATTGCGCCGTCGAGATGCGAACGAAATGTCACGCCCTTCTCGTCGAGCTTGCGCAGGTCGGACAGCGACATGACCTGGAAGCCGCCTGAATCGGTAAGCACCGGCAGCGGCCAGTTCATGAATTTATGCAGGCCGCCGAGTGCCGCGATCCGCTCGGCGCCGGGCCGCAGCATCAGGTGATACGTGTTGCCAAGGACGATTTCCGCGCCGGTCGCCCGCACGTCGTCCGGCATGAGGCCTTTCACCGTCGCCTGCGTGCCGACCGGCATGAAAGCCGGTGTTTGCACAGTGCCGTGCGGGGTGACGAATTCGCCCCGGCGCGCGGCCGCGTCGGTTTTGATCAAGCGGAAGGAGAACGGTTCAGCCATCAAGCAGTCATACCAGAACGGCGTGTGTTTCTCGTTGGCCGCAACAGCTCCCCCGCTCATTCCCGCGAAAGCGGGAATCTAGGCTTGAGGATTGGAATTATTGCTCTGGGTCCCCGCTTCCGCGGGGACGAGCGGATCTACGTTGCGCGCTGGCGGGATACAACAAACACGCATCGCCGTAAGAATAGAACCGGTAGCCTGCTTCGATCGCGTGGGCA
This sequence comes from Pseudolabrys sp., assembly GCA_036557605.1. GTDB lineage: Bacteria > Pseudomonadota > Alphaproteobacteria > Rhizobiales > Xanthobacteraceae > Pseudolabrys. The sequence continues at coordinate 20,694 of DATBHE010000129.1, read as the reverse complement.
TAAGCGCGTTTCATGGTGTCAATGCCGCAAAAGGCGCAGACCAGCATGAACAATGTCGAGCGGGGCAAGTGGAAATTGGTCAGCATCAGATCGACCGCGCGAATTTCGTAGCCGGGCGTGATGAAGATCGATGTCTCGCCGGAGAAAGCCTTCAATTGCCCGTCTGCGGCGGCGGCACTTTCGAGAAGCCGAAGGGCGGTCGAGCCGACGGTCACGATCCGCCCGCCTTTGGCCCGCACCGCGTTCAGAGCTTCGGCGGTCGCCGCCGATACGGTGCCGAACTCGGCGTGCATCGTATGGCCTTTGGTGTCGTCGGCCTTCACCGGTAGGAAGGTACCGGCGCCGACGTGCAGAGTCACTTTCTCCAGGCCGACGCCATGATTCTTCAGGCTGGCCAGCAGCGTTTCAGTGAAATGCAGACCGGCAGTCGGCGCTGCAACCGAACCTTCCTCATGCGCAAACATCGTCTGGTAATCGGCGCGGTCCTTATCGTCCGGCTCGCGGCGAGACGCGATATAGGGCGGCAAGGGCATGTCCCCGCGCTCCGCGATCGCCTGTTCGAGGACCGGGCCGTGGAACGAAAACGAAAGCGTTATCTCGCCACCTTCATCTTTTTGTGAAACTTGAGCATCAAGCTCTCCCAAAAAGCAGACCTTGCCCTCGGTGCCGAACCGCAAGGTGTCTCCCACCTCCAGCTTTTTGGCGGGCTTTACGAACGCCCGCCAATGCGATCCGTCAATACGTTTGTGTAAGGTCGCCTCGATCTGCGGCTCGGCGCTGCCACGCCCGATCCGCCGCCCCCGAAGACGGGCCGCAATCACCTTGCTGTCGTTGACGACCAGACAATCGCCGGCCCGCAGTAGCCTGGGCAGATCGGAGATAAGACGGTCTTCGAAAACCTCTGCGCTCGTCCCCGCAATAGCGGGGACCCAGGAGCCATCTTGATGAGCTTTTTCCCCGCCGCTCTGGACCCCCGTTTCCGCGGGGGTGAGCGGAGCATGCGGCTGCACGCCGCCAGCAGTCCCCGGCTTAACCACCAACAGTCGCGCGGAATCCCGCGGGCTCGCCGGCCGCAGGGCGATACGGTCGGTAGGGAGTTCAAAATCGAAGAGGTCGGTCTTCATGCCTCTCTGTCGTCATGCCCGGCCATGACGGAGTCAGGATCCCATCGTCGCCTTGACGATCTTGTCGGGACTATCAACGGGTTCGCCGCGTTTGATCTTGTCGACGTTTTCCATGCCGGCGATCACTTTGCCCCAGACCGTATACTGGTTGTCCAGAAAACGGGCGTCATCAAAGCAGATGAAAAACTGACTGTCACCAGAATCGGGGTTACTGGCACGCGCCATGGATACGGTGCCACGCACATGCGGCTCCTTGTTGAATTCAGCCTTCAGCTTCTTGCCCGAGCCGCCTGTACCGGTGCCATGCGGGCAGCCGGTCTGCGCCATGAAGCCATCGATCACGCGATGAAAGACGATACCGTCGTAAAAGCCATCCTTCACCAGTTCCTTGATACGCGCGACGTGGCCGGGAGCAAGGTCGGGACGCATCTCGATCACGACGTTACCCTTGGTCGTCTCCAGCGTCAGCGTGTCTTCTGGCTTCGCCATATCACTCTCCTGTACTTTAAATGACACTACGCATCAGCGCTCGATGGTGGCTTTCTTGATGTAATCCATGCGCGGAAAATCTTTAGTCAGATAAGCATTACCTTCGTTCTGGATGCGGCTTTGATCCGGACCGCGCCCGCGCGGCGCGCCTTCTCCATATTCTGCATTGATCGCATCGACCACGTTCATTCCCGACACGACCCGACCGAATGGCGCAAAGCCCATCCGGTCGAGTTGGGAGTTGTCGGCGAAATTGATGAATACCTGGCTGGTTCGCGTATTGGGTCCCGCCATTGCAAAGGTGATCATGCCTCGTGTGTTGCTCTGGGTGACCTGATCGTCGGAAATCTGCGCGCCGCGCCAGCGCGCCATGACGCCGGGATTGCCGTTGATGCCGAACTGAACCATGAAGCCTGAAATCACGCGGAAGAACCGGACATTGTCGTAAAAACCGTTTTTCACCAGATTGTAGAAGCGGTCGGCCCCCTTTGGCGCCCAGGCGCGCGTCACTTCGACCACGAAAACGCCTTTGGTCGTGTCGAAGCGCGCCTTATATGTCGCCGGCGCCTGCTCGCGCAGCCCGGCAGGATTTTCCAGCGCCGATTGCGCCGCCGCCGGTAGTGCAAACAATGCCAGCGCGAGCGCACAATAGATCGATTTGAGAGGCAAATAGCGGTTGATCATGCTGTCCTCGTTGAAGGCGGGAATTCAGCGGGCAAATTTTTTCTTCAGTCGCGCCACGACCGAAGCGGGCACGAAGGCTGAGACGTCGCCGCCCATGCCGGCGATCTGCCGGACCAATGTGGCGGTGATCGGGCGCACCGCCGGCGAGGCAGGCAGGAATACCGTGACGAGAGCCGGTGCCATGGTCCCGTTCATGCCCGCCATCTGCATTTCATAATCGAGATCGGTGCCGTCGCGCAGGCCGCGTATAAGGACGCTAGCACCGGCCTTGCGCGCGGTTTCAACCAACAGGTCTGAAAAGGTGATGCAGGACAATTCGCACTTGGCCTCGCGGGCGATCGGCGCGCAGGTCTCCTGCAGCATCGCGGTGCGATCTTCGGCCGAAAACAGCGGAGTTTTGCCCGGGTGCACGCCGATGGCGATCACCAGCCGGTCGGTGAACTTCACGGCCTGCCGGACCACGTCGAGATGGCCGTTGGTGACCGGGTCGAACGACCCCGCATAAAGGGCGATTCTCGGCATAAAGCGCGGTCTAACCCGGCCCTTGCAGCCCTGCAAGACCGCGCCCTTTGGCCGTGAACCTTTTCCCCGGCGGGCGCGACCCATGTTTTAGAAAGGCGGCGCAGGAATCCTCCGGTTTGTGACTCCTGTCACAGAACCCCGGCGGGCCTGTCCATATTTTGACGATGCGAGAGCGAATGCTCCGCGATGCCTTAACAGGGGGCTGTCATGTGGAAATCGATCGCCGCAATCCTGGCCGCAGCAATAATTGCAGCTGCCATCACCCTTTTGTCGGCACCAACCACTGAAGTTGTGGCGGGTCCCCTGCCCCAGCCCGCCGTCGATGCCATCAAGGCCTGCAAGCAGCAGCCCTGGCCCTATTCCAACTGCGTCGGCACCGAGTTCGGCAATCCCAGAGTGCGCCTGATCCCCATCGGCCGTGCCGGCTGACAGGCGGCTTACCTGTCCGTCGACGCGGCGCTAGGCTCCCCTTCGGCAAACGTCCAGGGAGAGCACCCCATGCGTCGCGCCGTGCTTGCCGCCATGCTCCTATGGGTGGCTTCCGCTTCAGCCCAAGAATACCCAACCCGGCCCATCCGCATCATCGTGCCCACGCCCGCCGGCGGGCCAGTCGATGTGATGGCGCGTGTCCTTGCCAACGCTTTGGTCCCTGTTCTCGGGCAAAACGTGTTCATCGAGAACAAGCCGGGGGCAGGCAACACGATTGGCTCGCGGGCGGCCGCTACAGCTGACCCCGACGGCTATACGTTGATGGTTTCGGCGGCGAGCGGCCTCATCATGAGCCCGATGATCCACAAGAACGCCGGCTACGACGCTGCAAGCTTTGCCGCCATCGCGCTCGTGACAGACACGCCCCAAATTCTTGTGGTGAATGCACAAACCCCATTCCGATCCGTCGCCGACCTTGTCGCCTACGCTAAATCAAATCCGGGCAAGCTGAACTACTCGACCGGCGGTGTCGGCACGCTGCCTCATCTCAACGCCGAATTGTTCAAATCTGTAAGCGGCACGAACATTCTGCATGTACCGTACAAAGGCGGCGGTCCGGCCCTCACGGCAGTCGTCGCCGGCGAGGTGCAAATGACTTTCGATACCGTAAGCACATCGCTGCAGCTTATTCAGGACGGAAAGCTGCGTGCGCTTGCGATTGTCGGGCCGAAGCGCGCCCCTGAACTGCCCGGCGTCCCGGCGATGCCGGAGATCGGGTTTCCCTCTGTGACCAGCGGCGCCTGGACCGCGCTGATGGCGCCGCGCGGAACGCCAGCCGCCATCATCACCAGGCTCAACGCCGCAACCAACGCCGCGTTGCAAGGCGATGCGATGAAGGCTGCGCTGTCGAAGCTCGGCGCGCAGCCTCGCGGCGGCACGCCGCAGGATCTTGCCGACCATATTCAGCGTGAGACAATGAAATGGAAGCCGATCGTGGCCGCGCTGAATCTGAAAGTTGATTGACGATCAGACTGTCGCCGCGTTGCCCAGTTTCGTGACGCACGCGGTGAAGACGTAGCCATCCCCGTGGACGGATTTCAGGAGCTTTGGTCGCCTGGGATCCACTTCAAGCTTTTTTCTTAACCGGGAGATTTGCGCGTCGATCGTCCGCTCGTAGGCATGCCAACCCTGGCCGTGGGTTGCGTCCATCAAACTCTGGCGTGTGAGCACGCGACCGGAGTTTTTCAGAAAGACCGAAAGCAGCTTGAACTCGCCGCTCGTTAAAGGAACGTCGACGCCATCGGGTGAAATCAACTGGCGGCGGTTCGGAATAACTCTCCACCCCTCAAATGCAAACGTCAGCTCCGGTTCTTCGGACGGCGGCAGATCACGCGCCAGGATAGGAATTCGGATTGCCTTTTTCGCGCGCGCCAGCACTTCACGAAGATGGAACGGCTTGCACACGTAGTCATCGGCCCCGAGCTCAAGTCCGACAATCCTGTCGACCGCATTCTTGCGTCCGCTCAGAACAATAACGCGCGTACGCTTCAGCGCGCGTATTGATTGCAATAGATCAAGTCCGTCTTCAACACCGAGATTGAGATCGAGCAGGACCAGATCGTAAGCGGCCTGTTGGAGCCGACTCATCATGACCTTGCCGGAATTTGCAATCGTGGTCCGGAATCCGTTGCGCGAGAAATATCGCGACAACATTCTGCAGATCGCATCCTCATCATCGACGATGAGTACATGCGGTAAATTGAGGTTCGGCGACGCGACGTCCGACATACCTACCTCCACTACGGATAGGCTGAACGCCTACAAATCTGCACATAATGGTAACAACAGAGCAACAAAATTGTGTCGAGAGGTACGATGGAACTATTTGCGGTATCGGAGGATAGACTAGTGTCTTTTTACGTAGGTGAGCGATTTTAACTTTTTTCGCGCAGGTGGTGATGCGCATCACATTCCGCAGGTAGTGATTGCGGTATTATTTCTGACATCCGAAGCTGTACAATGGTGGTGGGTGTTGGCTTCGGTTGTGAATTTTTGTTGCGTGACTGTGATGTTGAAAAAGACGGATATTCAAGAAGCAACAACTTCGGAAACGAAATTGCGCAGCACGCTGACACCTGAAGAGACTGTCCATCCACAGAGAAAACCCAACAGAACTCAGCGAAAGAACCGCGCCGTTCCGAGCTCCCCTCGCCGGCCGGTCGAGCCTGACCGCCTGCAGCGACAGAAGCTGCAGGCCGTTGGCACGGTCGCATCCGGCATAGCGCACGACTTCAAGAATCTTCTGACGATCATCAGTGGCAATCTCGAAATGCTTGCACTGGACCGGCATGACGCTCGCGAGCAACGGCTCCTGATCGCGGAGGCCTGGCGCGTGACCGATCTGATGGGGCAGTTGACCGCCAACTTGCTCAATTTTGTGCGCAAAGGAAAAATCGATTGTGTCGCGACCGACCTCGGTCTCCTGGCCACGGCCACGGTGCGCTTTTTGAAGAGAACTTTGGGAGACGGCATTGGCCTGGAAATAGAGGCTGGAGATGGCCTCAGGGCGATGATCAATCCCTCTCAATTCCAGGCCGCCCTCATTAACCTGGCGACCAACGCGCGCGACGCGATGCCGGCCGGGGGTCGCGTCTGCGTTCAGGTGGAAAAGGCGCTCGTAGACACGACGTTCGCGTGTGAAATCGGCCTCGTTCCCGGCCCGTTCATCAAGGTATCCGTTGCCGACACCGGTCCGGGCATGCAGGAAGATGTGCTCGATCGTGCCTTCGACCTTTTCTACACCACCAATCCCTGCCACAGCGGATTGGGGCTGGCGACGGTGCGGGATTTTGCCACAAGCGCCGGCGGGACCGCGCGGATCACCGGCAACATCCATTGCGGCACGACCGTCGAACTCTGGATCCCGCTGCAAGCCGATACGGATAAGAATTTCGGTCATCCGAACAACTGATCAAGACGCGCGCGGGTCCTTCTGCGCAGCCGCGCGATGGCCACGACCGCCAGGCTGCCGGTCACAATTTGTCAAATCTTGTCACCGGACCGCGTGAACTTCCGCAACATTGACCGCGTAGCTTAGTCGGCTCGGTGGAGTCGATTGCGCTCTTGCGGGCCTTCGTTTCCATCGAAACTTGAAGTCAACTCAATGTGGAGCCAGCCGCAAACGCATCGGTGCATTCGCTGACGTAGAAGATTGGCGCGTGACCTATGAATTGCGGTGCGTCTTCACAAAACAGGAGATGCATTATGCCAAACAACTATGACCCCCCGCACGGCGGAAACGGCGGATACGACAACGACAAGGATAAGAATAACCTGCAGGCGCAGTTAGAGGCGCAGGCGCAGGCGCAGGGTGAGTTGCAAGCGCAAGGCCAGGGCCAGGGCGAATGGCAGGGTCAGAGCCAGCATCAGGACTCTGAAAACTTCAACGGCAATCTGAACTGCAATTCCAACGGCAATGAAAACTGCAATGTCAACGCGAACTACAACACCTCCCACACGGAGGTTTGCGTCGATGTGAAAGTTGACGCTTCGATCTGCGAGACCCCGCAGGCGCCGTCAGCGCCGGACATTGATCTGAGCTGCCTGAACATCTCCGGCAACGTGGGCATCGTCAATTTGATGCCGGAGAACAGCACACAATATATCAGTGATAGTGGTGGCTCCGACGCCAATAACGTGATCTTCCACCTCGACCAGGTGAACAACCTGATCAACAACAACACTCTCACGGCTTCGACCGGCCCGAGCTCGATGGGCAACTTCGGTTCCCTGACGGGCGGCAATCCAACCGGTCACGTCGGGGATGGTGCCAGCGGACTGAATGGGTCTGAGGTCACTTCGTCGATGGATCATGCCGGAGCGGCCTCTGTAGACGGCATCAGCCAGAGCATCACGATGGGTGCCAACATTCAGCTCAACACCTCGACCTTCGCCGGTCATGACAGTGTTATTGCTGATCACAACAGTGCCGGGCATGACAGCCACGTCTAATAGCTTTTGAAGCCCTACGGACCCGCGCGGGAAACCGCGCGGGTCCGGTCTGAAAGGCCTGAAATCGCGCGGTTGACAAGACTTCCCTCGGTCGGCGGCGCTTTTTGTAAATTGGGGGAGTGCCTATGGTTCCGAGCGGCGTCGCCGAGGTCGTCGAGCTGATTTGGCACTTCTCCGGATATCTTCGGCTTGATCCCGATGGCGTTGCGCGAGTCAACATCGACTACACCGGTGCCTATCCCCCTCCGGAGGCGCCTGACCAACCCCCTGACAACATCATAAACTCATACAAGCCGACGCCCCAGGACGTCGACAGCGACCCATCTCCCCCGGTGAGCCTATTGGGCCCGGACGAATATAAATGGATCATTCATCAGACAGCGCGAGCAGCTGAAATCGCTGCACCTGTGCATGAACTGAAAACGGCGTCCCTCCCGCTTAAACCGCCGCTTCTACCTCCTGCAGCCGACGGCGATGGCGGTGGTGGCGGCATCAATTTCATATCAATCGACCCGCTCGTTAATCAGGAGATCGTCGATCTTCGACAGGTCAATAATCTTATCAACGATGACTACGCGAGCGTCGGTCCGACGATATTGCCGTTGGAACCTCTTGATGCGTGGCCGATGCTTGCGCCGATGCTCGTGGATGCGCAACACGCGGTGCCCGTCGATCTTCTGCCTGAGGAAGGCACCTCCACATCCCTCCTCGAATTCGTCAATGACAGAGATGCGGATCCGGTCGCGGCACAATCAGAAGAGTCACCGTACACGGTGAGTTCGGGAACATACGTCAACGGGGAGCTGCAGGACCCTGCGACGGATGTCCATCAGATCACCAATGAAAAAATCGACGTCGTGACAGCCGGCCTGGACGGGCGCGTTGAACAGATCCCTGAAAATCTTGGTCCCGATGTCGGCATCCAAAAGATGTCGCTCGGAGACAATATCGTCGCCAACGACGCCGTCATAAACAGCGATTCCGGCCTTTGCGGCTCGATGCTGATCCTGGGCAACAGCTACCAACTCGAAGCAATTTTCCAGACAAATGTCGTCACACAGACCGATCATTTCGAGATCACGCCGACTGGCGACGCCGGGATCAACTTCATACCGAATGTCGTCCAGAACATCGCCGATATTTCTGATACGGGCGCAATCGATGGACCGTGGACTGCCGCCGGGCCTTTACACTGGTCCGTCAACGTTCTGCATGGTTCACTTTTCGACGTTAAAGCAATGTCGCAGGTGAACTACATCAGCGACAATGATGTCGTTTCACAGACGCAATCGCTTGGCTACAGCATGATCCTCGCGGGCTCCAACGAGCAGGCGAACGTGATCGATTTCGAAAGCCCGATGGGACAGTGGGATCTGATTGTCATCGAGGGCAACTATCACCGGCTTGATATGATCAATCAGACCAACGTGGTTCTTAATGTGAACTACGCGTCACAAGGTTGGACAGGCTCAGGCGGTGAGGAGTCCGCCAGTCAAGGCATCACCGCGGGAAATAACGCGGTCATCAATGATGCCAGCATTATCTATTTCGGCGCCACCGGCAGTCTCGGCGTCACCGACGATATGATCAAGCTGGCTCAGGTACTGGCGACCGAGACGGCGCCCGACGCATCCACGATCGCAAACGCCTTCCCAGAACTGATGGGAACCATCCACGTCCTGTACGTGGAGGGCGACTATTACAACGTCAACTATCTTTCGCAGACCAATATCATCTCCGATGCCAACGTTGCCGCGCAACTGCTGACGAAAGACGGCAGCGGCGAACAGTCGATATCGACCGGCAATAACCTCGCCCTCAACGTCGCGACGATCGTCGATACCGGCAGCCTGACGACCCCCTACGTGCAGGGAACGGCCTACAGCGACACCATTCTGCTGCAGACCAATATCATTACAACGGATTCGAAAGTCGTGACCAACGACCCGGCGCAACTCGCACCTGAGGTCGTCGCGTTCACCGGCACCGATGCCTCCGACCACCCCAACGATACGCCCCAACTCTTCGCTCCTCCTCCCCAGGATGTCCAGCACCACAGCAGCGACGTCCTGTCGGGCACGCTTCATTGAGACGTTCAGTGGACCCGCTTTCCCAAACCGAAGCAGCATCTTCCCTGACAGACGGCCAAGACGCCAGCTCGGCGGCTTCGGCCAACGGCAAGGCAAACGGGGTTAATGGCGCCCACGGCCCGAACGGCGCCAATGGCACAAGTTCGGCCAACGGCAAGGGCAATTCGGCAAACGGCCACGGCGGCCCGCCCAATGGCCACCAGCCGTCAGCCGTCTTGCAGCAGCGCGTCGACAGCGACTTCCGCAACGTTCTCGGAAGCGGTTTGGCCATGTGCCGGCGCAATATCCTCACCGCCGGCATATTCTCGTTCTTCGTCAATCTCCTTCTGCTCGCGATGCCGATCTACCTGTTCCAGCTGTCGGATCGCGTCTACACCAGCCGCAGCACCGACACGCTGATCATGCTCTCCGTCGTTGTCGGCGGCGCAATCGTCGCCCACGTTTTTCTCGACATGATGCGGCGATTTATCCTGATGCGCGTCGCGGTCGAGACCGAAGCTAAACTCGGTGCACCTGTTCTCAGCGCCGCCGCCCGGGCATCGCAGAACGGCTCAAGCCGCGAGTTCCAGCTGCTCGGTGACCTTCAGCATCTGCGCCACTTCATCACCGGACCTGTGATCCTGTTGATGATGGACGTGCCGGTGGCCCCAATTTATCTCGCCGCGACATTCCTGATTCATCCTGATCTCGGTTGGATCGTCGCCGGCACCGGCACAACTCTCTTCATTATCGCCGTCATTAACCAAAAGCTCACGGCGGTAGCCTACACGCAGGCCAATACGTTCGCTATGCGCGCCAATGTGGCCGCCGATGCCATGTCCAGGAATTCGCAAGTGATCAATGCGATGGGCATGATCCCCGAGGGCGTGCAGATCTGGGGCCGCGAAACGGCATCGTCTCTCAAGGCTCATCTGTCCGCGCAGGACCGCAACATCTATATGACGGCGCTGTCGAAGCTCGTCCGTCTCTTCACGCAAGTCGGAATTCTCGGCTGGGGCGCGCACCTTGCGCTGCAGGACGACATCACCGGCGGCATGGTGATCGCCGCTTCAATCATCGGCAGCCGCGCGCTGTCCCCGGTCGAAGGCACCATCGAGGGCTGGCGCAGCTTCATTCAGGCCCGCGCCGCCTACGCTAGGATCAAGACCCTTCTGGAAAATTCGCCGCTCAACTGGGAGAGGTTACGCCTCCCCAGGCCCGAGGGCCGCCTTACGGTCGAACGCATTTTATATGTGCCACCGCCATCGAAGAAAGTGATACTCAACGGCGTTTCCTTCGAACTGGAGCCGGGCGAATCACTCGCCATCGTCGGCGCCTCCGGTTCGGGAAAATCGACATTGGCGCGCATGCTGGTCGGCTCGATCATCCCGACCGCAGGCAACGTACGTCTCGACCGCATGGACCTGCGCAACTGGGATCCGCGTCAGTTCGGCCAGAGCGTCGGCTACCTGCCGCAGGATGTGCAGCTGTTTCCGGCTTCGATCAAATCAAACATTGCCCGCATGCGCGAAGATGTCACCGACGAGATGATATTCGACGCGGCAGAACTCGCGGACGTGCACGAGATGATCTCGCATTTCATGCATGGTTATGAAACGCAGGTGCTGATCGACGGCAGCCCGCTGTCGGGAGGCCAGAAGCAGCGTATCGGCCTGGCGCGCGCGTTTTTCGGCGATCCGCGTCTCGTCGTGCTCGACGAGCCGAATTCAAACCTTGACGCGCCCGGAGAGCTTGCGCTTGCCAATGCCCTTGCCCGGGCCAAGAAGAGAAACATCACGGTCGTCGCAATCACCCAGCGACCGTCTCTGTTGCAGAGCGCAGACAAGATCATGGTCATCAAGGAAGGCACCGCCCAAGCGATCGGCAAGCGTGACGACATCATGCCGCTGCTGACTGCCAACAAGGGCGCAACGGCACCAGCTTCAGGAGTTTTCCAATGAGATTGGTGCCGGCCAAGGTTGCAAGCGCGGCCGTGCCCGCAGCCGCGACACCACGACCGTGGTATGACGAAATACCTCGCGACACGACAATCCATAAAATCGGGGGATACCTGGTCGTTGGTTTCATGGTGCTCGGATTCGGGCTTTGGGCGAACACGGCGCTGATATCCGGAGCCATCGTCGCCAACGGCCTGTTCGTCGCCACTGGCCAGAACAAGATCGTCCAGCATTTCGAGGGTGGCGTGATCAAGGAGATTCTCGTCCGGGAAGGCGACGTGGTCGAACCCGGGCAGGTCCTTGTGCGGCTTGACAATACGACGGCGCGCGCCGAGCTGCGCCGCCTCGCGCTTCGCCATGCCCTCGACATGGCAAAGGTCGCGCGTTTCATGGCGGAGGTCCAGGGCGAGCGCGAGGTGGATTTCCCCACCGACCTCGCGCCGGAAGTCGCCGGCATCGATATCAGGGACATCGACGAGATCCTCGATACCCAGAAACTGGCATTCGACGCGCGCCGCAAGAATATCGATACGCAGATCGCGGCTTTGACCGATTCAATCGACGCCCTGCAGAAACGGATCGACGCCAGTGGAATGCAGGAGGACTCCGTCAAGCAGCAGATCCAGCTGATCCGTGAAGAGCTCGCCGGCAAGAGCACCCTGCTCCCGGCCGGGCTGATCAAAAAATCCGAATTGCTTGCGCTGCAGCGGAGCGAAGCGAGCCTGCTGGGCGAGATGGGAAGGCTCGGTGGCGATATCGGCGACGCGAAGGCGCGGATCGCGCGCACGAAAGAAGAAATCGCCGGCGTGCGGGCCAATGCAATCAAGGATGCCGTCGAGCAATTGCATTTGGTCGGCGCGGACCTTGCGGACGTGCGTGAACGCATGCGCGCCGCCCTGGGCGTGCTGAGCAGGATCGAGCTCAAGGCTCCGGTGCGGGGCGCCGTCGTCAAGCTTCGCTATCACACCGCCGGCGGCGTGATCGAACCTGGAAAGCCGGTGCTCGAGATCGTACCTATGCCGGAGGATCTGGTCATTGAGGTTCGGGTCCGTTCGCGGGACATCGATCACGTCGAAGTTGGACAGAAGGCCGCGGTCCGGCTGACCGCACTCGACCAGCGCACCACGCCGATAGCGCATGGCCATGTTGTCTATGTGTCTGCCGATGCCGTGCCCGATGATGCAAAGCCTGGGCAGGCGCCGGATGGCTATGTCACGCGGGTTCGTCTTGACAGCAGCACGAGCTGGGAAGATCCGAACTTCCGGCCGAAGCCCGGCATGCCGGCGGAAGTGTACATCCAGACCGGCTCGCGGACGTTCTTCGAGTATCTGATGAAGCCGGTCACCGACAGCATGAACAGGGCATTCCGCGAGCACTAGAGCGAGACGGCTTCAAATTAGATCGTCGCTAGTGTCACGGTCAGTTCAGTGTAGGGATGTCGCTGGTGGTGGAGGAGAAGTAGCAACTATCTCCGCTCATTCCCGCGAAAGCGGGAATCCATCACAAAATAAAATGTTGTGTGATTTCGCCTTGGGTCCCCGCTTGCGCGGGGACGAGCGGAAATTTTGAGACCTATGGCGGGAAGCCAGGGCATCAATCGATCTAGACGCGGATCATCTCGTTCGCGTTCAGATAGTCGCTCACGTACACGTCGAAATACTGCGCCCAGAGCGCGGCCTTGGCCTGCTGACGCCGATCGTCGGGGGCACCCGGATAAAGATCGATGCCGCCTTCTGACTGGAAAGCCTGAAAGAAGGACAGCGCGTTGCGGCATCCCGCCTCGAAGCGTTCATCGCGCGCCGCGCTGAGCGAACATATTTCGTCACCGATCAAGTCGCTCCTCAGACCGGTGATTGCCGCCCACGATCCGCTCTGCACGGCGGCGAGATCGTCATTGCCGAGCGACCGCGCGTTCCACGACGCAGACAGCGTGATCAGCATTCCCAAGAACCCGACGAAATACGCATCGAACCAGAGCGAATCCGGCAGCATTTGCGATGCACGGCTTTGCTCCACGAAAGGGCGGATCATCGCCACAGCGGATTTGCGCGCCTGACGCATCTTGAGCACTCTGAACATGGCCGCATTCTAGCAGGAATTGTCCGCCCTCGCCTTCACTTCCCGCCTTGGCTATCATCGCGCGAGTACTGGCGGTAGCAACCGATGTCTCATCTGCCTCCGAAGCCGGATTTCGCTGCGATCGAGGCGGCAGCCCCCAAGGGAACCGGGCGCCGCGGCATCATTCTCGGCCTGATCGGCAATCTCATTCATTGCTGGTCCAACAACGAGAGCCTTTTCATCTACGTCCTGATGCTACTGATGGAGACCGACGAGGTCGGCGCGGCCGTCGTGTTCGGCACGCTGAATACAACCCGCGCGCGTATCGACCTGATCGAGCGGCTTGCCAGGCTGAAAATAAAGGACGAGGCGATCGAGCAGAAGCTCGACGACATCGTCGAGCGGTTCAACGACACGACCCGTATCCGGAACGAGTTCAACCACTGCATGTACGTTGTCGACGACCGCGGCGAGATTACGCACACCAACCATATGCGGGTGCAGGAAGTGCGCGGGAAGCTGCAGCTCGGCACCGTACGCCCGGTCGATGATGCGAGGATCAAGGAAATGCAGGACACAATCCGCGCCATGACGCAACTCAACCGCGATATCTGGAATTTTTTGACCGTATTGCAGGGTCACCTGGGGAAAGCGAAGTGATTTTCTATCGGCTGGCTGTCCGAACGCTGCTCGTTTTCTTCGTCCTGACCTCCACCACCTGGGCGCAAACGCCACCCACCCCTGCCGAGCTGCAGGCCTATCGCGGCCTGCACGCTGCGGCGGCGAAAGGTGACGTGCGCGAGATCGAGACGCTGGTGAAGTCCGGCGCGCCGATTGATGCACGCGACGGCCGCGCCCGCACCCCGCTCCACGTCGCCGCCTTCATGCGCAAACCGGAGGCCGCGCGCGCTCTGATGCGCCTCGGCGCCGACGCCAATGCGCTCGAGGCACAGAAATACGATGTCGTCACCATCGCCGCGGTCGCCGATGACGTGCCAATGCTGAAGGTCGCGCTCGAGGGCGGCTGCAGGCCGGGTAACATCACCAGCCCCTATGATGGCACCGCGCTGATCGCCGCTGCGCATCTCGGACACGATGAGATCGTGCGTACGCTGATCGCCGCCAAAGCGCCGCTCGATCACATCAACAACCTGGGCTGGACCGCGGTGATCGAGTCGATAGTGCTCGGCGATGGCGGCAGACGACATGTGGCGACACTCAAGGCTCTCGTCGACGCCGGCGCCGATATCAATATCGCCGACCGCTCGGGCGACACTCCGCTCACGCTCGCGAGACGGAGGGGATTCAAGGAGATGGTCGCGATCCTCGAGAAGGCGGGCGGGAGGTAGTCAGGAATCAGAGATCAGTAATCAGTAATCGGTAATCAGGAGCACGAGCGGAAAAATCAGCTCTATGCGCGAGCTGATGACATTAGAATCTACTCTTCCTCAGAATCTACTCGTCCTCGTCGCCGTTCTCCTCGCTCAGGCGCTCGAGCGAGACGACCTTCTCGTCTTGCGCCGTGTTGAGCACGATCACGCCTTGCGTCGAGCGGCCGGCGATGCGGATGCCGGAGACCGGCGTACGGATGAGCTTGCCGGCGTCGGTGACAAGCATGACCTGGTCGGCTTCCTCCACCGGGAACGAACCCACGATCTTGCCGGTCTTCTTGGTCAGCGACATCGCGACGATGCCCTTGCCGCCGCGCCCTGTGGTTCGATATTCGTATGACGACGAGCGCTTGCCAAAGCCGCGCTCGGAAATGGTGAGAACGAACTGCTCGGCCGCGGAGAGCTCGACATACCGCTTCTCGCCGAGCTCGATCGCGCCGACCGCCTCCTCGGCATCCGTTCCCGTCTCCTCTTCCGCCGCGCCGCCGCGACGGATCGCGCTGGCGCGCTTGAGGTAGGCGGCGCGCTCCTCCGCCGACACGTCGATGTGGCGAAGGATCGACATCGAGATCACGCGATCCTTTTCAGCGAGCGTGATGCCGCGCACGCCGCGGGAGGTGCGGCCCTGGAACACGCGGACCTCAGGCACCGCGAAGCGGATGCACTGCCCGCCATTCGCGGTGAGCAGCACGTCATCCTTCTCGGTGCAAATCTGCACGTCGACGATCGACTCGCCGTTCTCGAGCTTCATGGCGATGATGCCGGACGGCCGCACATCGGCGAAATCGGACAGCTTGTTGCGGCGGACCGTCCCGCTCGTCGTTGCAAACATGACGTCCTGCTCCGCCCAGCTCGTCTCGTCTTCGGGCAGCGGCATGATGGTGGTGATGGTCTCGCCCTGCTGCAGCGGAAGGATGTTGATGAGCGCCTTGCCGCGCGCCTGCGGCGCCGCGATCGGCAGCCGCCAGACCTTTTCCTTGTAGACCTTGCCACGCGAGGAGAAATACAGCACGGGCGCGTGCGTGGAGGCGACGAACAGCCGCGAGACGAAATCCTCCTCGCGCACCTGCATGCCGCCGCGGCCCTTGCCGCCGCGCCGCTGCGCGCGATAGGTCGATAGCGGCACGCGCTTGATGTAGCCCTGATGCGATACGGTGACGACCATCTCCTCGCGCGTGATCAGGTCTTCCTCGTCGACATGCCCGGTCGCCTCCGCGATCACGGTGCGGCGTGGCGTGGCGAAATCCTTCTTCACCGCCGCCAGCTCATCCTTGATGATTTTCTGGATGCGCACGCGCGAGCGCAGGATCTCGAGATAATCCGCAATTTCCGTCTTGAGCTTGTCGAGCTCCTGCTTGATTTCCTCGCGCCCGAGCGCCGTCAGGCGTTGCAGGCGGAGATCAAGGATGGCCCTCGCCTGCTCGGCCGACAGCTTAGTGGTGTTCTTCGCCGAGACCTTGTGGCGCGGATCGTCGATCAGCGTCACCATTGCCGCCACATCTTTGGCCGGCCAGTCGCGCTTCATCAGGGCCTCGCGCGCCTCCTCGGGATTTTTGGCGGCACGGATGAGCCTGATGAACTCGTCGATATTGGCGACCGCAATTGCGAGCCCGACCAGCACGTGGGCGCGGTCGCGCGCCTTGCCGAGCAGGTACTTGGTCCGGCGGGAGACAACTTCTTCGCGGAAATTGATGAAGGCCGTGAGCAGGTCCTTCAGCGTCATCACCAGCGGGCGGCCGCCGTCGAGCGCCACCATATTGCAGCCGAACGAGGACTGCAGCGGCGTGAAGCGGTAGAGCTGGTTGAGCACGACGTCGGGCACCGCCTCGCGCTTGAGCTCGACCACTACACGGTAGCCATCGCGGTCGCTCTCGTCGCGCAGATCGGCGACGCCGTCGATCTTCTTCTCGCGTACCAACTCGGCAATGCGCTCGACCATCGCCGCCTTGTTCACCTGGTAGGGAATTTCGGTGATGATGAAGGCCTCGCGCTCCTTGCGGATGGTTTCGGTTTCGACCTTTCCGCGCATCACGATGGAGCCGCGGCCTTCCTTATAGGCCGAGCGGATGCCATCGCGGCCGAGAATGATGCCGCCGGTCGGGAAATCCGGGCCCGGAACGATCTTGATCAGGTCGTCGATAGTGAGCGCCGGGTTGTCGATGAGCGCAATCGCCGCATCAATCACCTCACCGAGATTGTGCGGCGGGATATTCGTCGCCATGCCGACAGCGATGCCGCCGGCGCCATTGACGAGCAGGTTCGGAAAGCGCGCCGGCACCACCGCCGGCTCTTTCTCGCTTCCGTCATAGTTTTCCTGGAAATCGACGGTGTCCTTGTCGATGTCGTCGAGCAGCGCCATCGCCGGCCGTGCAAGCCGGCACTCGGTGTAGCGCATGGCCGCCGGCGGATCGCCATCGACCGAGCCGAAATTGCCCTGCCCGTCGATCAGCATCAGGCGCATGGAGAAGTCCTGCGCCATGCGCACCAGCGCGTCGTAGATCGCCTGGTCGCCGTGCGGGTGATATTTGCCCATCACGTCGCCGACCACGCGTGCCGATTTGACATATTTCTTGTCGGGCGTGTGCCCCTGCTCGTTCATCGAGTAGAGAATGCGCCGGTGCACCGGCTTGAGGCCGTCGCGCGCATCGGGCAAGGCCCGCGACACGATCACGCTCATGGCGTAATCGAGATAGCTGCGCTTCATCTCCTCGGTGATGGAAACGGGGCGCACATCGGATGGGGTTGCGTCCCCCGATTTTGGAGGTTCGGTGTCGGCCAAGACGACGTCCTGCGTGGAGTTTTTATTGCCGGTTGTGTAACTGATTCAGAGTGGCAAGGCTACCTGAAAGCCACGCTTGTACAGGCTAATATATCAAACTAATTCAACATCTTAATAGTTATCCGACCGCTTCAAAATTGGCGATTTTTGGGCGTAAGCGGACACCGAATTTTGTTGGAGTCGGAAGGACTGAATTCCATCGCCACCAGGCCATTTTCGAATGCTGGATTCCCGCTTCCGCAGGAATGAGTGGATAGACGAGCGAGGACCAAACTCCGCTCACCCCGCGCGTAGCCGTCTGAAGGACGGCGTGCCTTCGCACGCCTGTGGCTGGGGCGTCCATGATAAATTGCACCGGACGTCATTCTTGCGGCTGTACGCGTTGAGTGGTGCCATGGATGATGAGATTCGGTTTTGAGTTCAGAACTCCGCTCACCCCCGCAAAAGCGGCGGTCCAGGGCCATTTGCTTGGAGTCTTCAAACTGCTGCTCTGGTTCCCCGCTTGCGCGGGAACGGGCGGGAAAGTGTGGAGAAGCGAAGCGGACTCTTATCCGCTCATTTCCGCGCATAGCCGTCTGAAAGACGGCGTGCTTTCGCACACCTATGGCGCGGGTCCAGGGCAGCGAGAAATGGTAGTTTGCGTTCAGCTATGCCCTTCGAATTTCTGATCTCCGCGTTTGTAACGCTGCTGGTCGTGGTCGATCCGATCGGCCTGGTGCCGTCTTACCTCGCAGTCACACATGGCTTGCCGAAGGTCGCAAGACGCAGCGTGGCGCTGCGCGCCGCAGTCATTGCCGCGGCCGTCCTCGCGGGCAGCGCGCTCATTGGCGAGTGGCTGCTGCGGACGCTCTCGATCGGCCTGCCCGCATTCCGCATTGCCGGCGGCCTCCTGCTGTTCTCGATCGCATCGGAAATGGTGTTCGGCGTGCGCATCGAGCGGCAATCGCGCCAGGCCGAGGATGCCATCGAGGAGCACGTGCGCAACGTTGCGGCCTTCCCGCTCGCCATTCCGCTGATGGCGGGTCCCGGCGCGATCACCGCAACCGTTCTGCTTGCCGGCCGCAGCGAAGGCGATCCGATGCGCTTGACCATCCTGCTGGGCGTCATCGCCTTCGTGGCCGCGCTTTGCGCGACCGTCTTTTTACTCTGCACGCATATCGAACGGCTGCTCGGCGTTACGGGTAACATCGTGCTGTCGCGCCTGCTCGGCGTGCTGCTGGCCGCGCTCGCCGTGCAATTTGTCGTCGATGGCGTGCGTGCCGTGCTCGCATAAAAACCGCATAACTTCAGCGTTTACGGGTTGATAAGCGCGAATCATGCATCAGGAGGCGGGGCGACTCTCATTCACGGGATGTACTTCCCGTCGGGAGCGACAGTCACGACAATTTCCGCGATTTCATCGTTCAGTGCGTCCCAAATCTCAAGCTTCCAGAAAGACCGTCAGGCATTCAACCAGCTGACGAACGCGCTGCAGTCGGGCGACCTAACGGCCGCGCAAAATGCCTACAACACGCTGTCGTCGTCGCCGATGGCGCAAGGCGACAGTCCGTTCGCGCAGGCCTTGCAACAGATCGGAAAAGATCTGCAGTCGAACAATCTTTCCGGAGCACAGGACGCGCTCAAATCATTGCAGCAGCAACAGCGGGCGCACCGCGGTCATCATCACCACCATCACGACAGCGCGTCACAACTGGCCACCGCTTCCGATAGATCGTCCAGCAATGGTGCAACCGCGAGCGGTGCCGATGGCGACGCCAGTTCCGACGGCACCAACATCCTCGACATCTCGCTCACGATTGAATCGACCAACAAGATCGACATCAAGGCCTGACGTCGCCTGCAAGTATCGCGTGTGTGATACCCCAGCTCGGGCGCCTGACCTGCGGTAATTCCGAATGAACAGACAGTGTGCGGAACCTTCCGGACGACCGGGCATTTGAAGTTGAGGGGCGCGTCCAGCCGGGAACCGTGACCGGGGTGAGAACCCTCAAATTTCTTGCAATCGTGCTGACCGCGCTGACGCTCGTTCCGCTCGGGGCGCATCTGTTCGCGCTGCCGAACAAGATCGCCTTGACCGCGAGCAATTATTTCATCGTGCAGAATATCTACCGGGGCTGGGCCTTGTTCGGCATCGTGCTGTTCGGCGCAGTCTTCGCCAACCTCGCGCTCGCCTGGGCGATGCGCGGACAGCGCGCCTTCGCTTTCGTACTGATCTGCCTCGGCTGCCTCGTCGCCAATCTCGTTATCTTTTTTGCCTTCACGTTTCCGGCGAACCAGGCAACCAACAACTGGACGGAGGTTCCTGCTGACTGGCCGCAGTTGCGCTGGCAGTGGGAAGTGTCGCACGCGCTGAATGCGGTGATCGTGTTCGCCGGTTTCTGCTCGCTCGTGATGTCGCTGCTGGTGGAGGAGAAGTAAACCGCCATCCGCTCACCGCGAAAGCGGGGCCAGAACACAATCGCTGGCTCTGAAAATTTTGTCCTGGATTCTCCTCATAGGTGCGCGAAGCACGCTGTCCTCGGACCGCCAAGCGCGAGCATGATGGTCGTTCGGTCTGGCGATCTTGAATGGGGGTGGAGGAGAATTAGCAACTCTCCGCTCATTCCCGCGAAAGCGGGAATCCAGAAACAAGCAAAAAGTCAGCAATTGGTGCCCTGGGTCCCGGCTGTCGCGGGGACGAGCGGAGTTCTGAGCTCAGAACGGAATCTCATCATCCATGTCGTCGCGCTTGCCGCCGGCGCCGGCCATCGCCGGGCGGCGCTCGCGTGACGCGGTCGGCCCGGCTGAGCCGAAGTCGCTGTCTTCGCCCCCTCCTCCACCCGCGCCGGCGCGATCAAGCATCGTCAGCACCGAGTTGAAGTTCTGCAGCACGACCTCTGTGGAGTAGCGATCCTGCCCGTCTTTGTCCTGCCATTTGCGCGTCTGCAGTGCACCTTCGAGATAAACCTTCGAGCCCTTCTTGAGATATTGCTCGGCGATCTTGGCGAGGCCCTCGCTGAAGATGACGACGCGATGCCATTCGGTTTTCTCGCGCCGCTCGCCGGTGTTCTTGTCGCGCCAGGTGTCTGACGTTGCGACGCGCAGGTTGACGATCGGACGCCCGTCCTGTGTGCGGCGGACTTCAGGGTCGGCGCCCAGATTGCCGACGAGAATGACCTTGTTGACGCTGCCTGCCATCGC
>DATBHE010000128.1:0-21123 GCA_036557605.1 Pseudolabrys sp. | reverse complement strand
AAGAATCAGGTTTTGTTAACCATGCCTCGATAGTGTCGATTCGGTTTGTCCCACCGCGTTTTTTTCAGCCTCGCCGCGAGATTGCGGCGTGACCTCAGGGCCCGGTTGCGGCGAGAAGGGGACTTAAATGCGCGTTTTACTTATTGAAGACGACAGCGCGACCGCACAATCCATCGAGTTGATGCTCAAGTCCGAGAGTTTCAACGTCTATACGACGGATCTCGGTGAAGAGGGCGTTGATCTCGGCAAGCTCTACGACTACGACATCATCCTGCTCGATCTTAACCTGCCCGACATGTCGGGCTTTGAAGTGCTGCGCTCCTTGCGCGTCTCGAAGGTTAAGACGCCGATCCTCATCCTCTCGGGCCTCGCCGGTATCGAAGACAAAGTCAAAGGTCTCGGCTTCGGAGCCGACGACTACATGACCAAGCCATTTCACAAGGACGAACTGATCGCGCGCATCCACGCGATCGTCCGCCGCTCCAAGGGCCACGCCCAGTCAGTCATCAACACCGGCGACCTCGTCGTCAACCTCGATACCAAGACGGTGGAAGTCGGCGGCCAGCGCGTGCATCTGACTGGCAAGGAATACCAGATGCTTGAGCTGCTCTCCTTGCGCAAAGGCACGACCCTTACCAAGGAGATGTTCCTCAATCACCTGTACGGGGGCATGGATGAGCCGGAGCTGAAGATCATCGACGTTTTCATCTGCAAGCTCCGCAAAAAGCTCGCCAACGCGTCCAGTGGCAAAAATTACATCGAGACCGTCTGGGGGCGCGGCTACGTCTTGCGCGAACCGACCGATGCCGACGAGAGAATTCCGGCGTAACGCCAGAGGGATTCCCCCGCGTTGCATTTGCGTGGTTCGAGCCTTTGGCTCTCTCCAAACTTCAACCCCGGTCAAATGGCCGGGGCTTTTTTGCGGAGTTACGCCCTGATCCTCACCGGTCAGCGATCGGGCCTGAGCTGAACGATCTTCCAGCCGAGCTTCTTGATCTCGGCAGCGGCCAGCGGCGTGATCGTGCCCGTCGCCGCCAACACCGGCGTTGACCCTGGACGAATTTGTCGGATTTGCGCGGTAGCGCCGCTGAAGGTCTTTTGCTGAATATCCGTCCAGGCGATGTCATCGAACGTAAATGCAGCAACGATCGTGCCGTTTCGCGCAACGTTGACCGGCTGGCCTCCAACCGAAATGAATGAGGCAAGACCGCCGAGTGCAGCACTGTGTGCCGCGAGAATCTGCGCGCGGCGGCGATGGTAGAACGCAACGTTGCGCGAGCCGGCGCCGGCTGCCTTCTCGACGAATATTGCCGTATTTTGTGCGCCGAGTTGCTTGAGCGCACGCGCCATGATGAGCAGGTCCGCGGGCGTGTAGTTCCGGTTTTCGACCAAGCGGTCAATCGTCTCTGGCGGTATTCCAAGCAACGCCAGAGTCGACTTGGCTTCCGCGATGACCTGCGCGGCAGACTTGCTGCGCAGACTATCCTTTGCGGTGTCCATGCTCGTAACCGAAGAAACGGCTATCCCGGCCCCGCCGGGGACAAAAGCGAGACCGGCGCGAACGGGCAGACCGCCGCCCGCCATCGCGCCAGCCATCTGTTTCAGCCTTTCAGCCAGCGGTGGAAAATCGGTATAGGGATCGACGTCCAGCTCAACGGCCAGCTGACGCTGCGTGTCGCTGACGCCGAGCAGGCTTTCCATCACGTTGTCACGGTCCGCGCGCGTGTTAGACAGGCCGGCTCCGACTCGATCGAGCATGTTGCCGATGCCGCTGAGCGAGCGCTCGACGGTGTCGGCGGGTTTGGTGATGAGGTCCGCGCCGAACTTAAGCGGGCCGAGCGCGGCGCGGCCGAAAGCCTGACCGAACTGTTCTGACTGCGACATCTTCTCGATGGCAGCCGCAGCCTCGAGCTCGTGCAGGCGTAGTTTCGTAAATTCAACGCCGTCGAAGGTGAACTTTCCATAGGACGTGTCGACATCGAAGATGCGCATCACGCCGTCGCTGCGCACGGTCGGTCTGACTGTATAGTTGGACCCACTGGTCGCCGCACCGAGATATTTCTGCGCCGGCTGAGGCTTTGGCGCTTCGAGCGCGGCAGCCATTGCCGCGCCGAGCAGAGATCCGGCGATGACCAAAGGAAGGAGGAGTCTTCCTTCGATCGCCCGTGCGCGGCGGTTGAGCCGGCGCCCACACCGCGCCGAAAGCGTGATCGAACATTGCTTCAGCATGTGCCCCCCGCGAGCGCACGTTTTTGCGATTGTCAAACCCTAGCATTCCCCGACAGCAAGGGGGAAGCGCGCACGAGGCGACGCAAGTTTGTGAGGGAATGAAAGACTAGACTAGCCCTGGTTCGGGCGCATCAGTTGGGTGATCACGTCTTTCAACGTCGTCAAGCTGAACGGCTTGGTCATGAAGAAATTGGCCCCGGCGGCTATGGCGGCCTCGGCGTGTTGCGCCTCGGAGCTCGCCGACATGATGACAATTGGGACGCTGCGGATCTTTGGGTCGGCCCGGATTTCGCGCACCAGTTCGAGCCCGTTCATTCCCGGCATTTCGCGATCACTCATCATGAAGAGGAACGGTTTCTCGCGCAGCTTCTGTAGAGCTGTCGGGCCGTCATGACATTGCTCGATGTTGCTGAAGCCGCATTTGCGAAGCATCCCATCCACGATGCGCGTCATCGTGTTGAGATCATCAACGACCAGCACCGGATCGACATAGTCGACCAAGGTCAGGTATCCCCCGTCAGGCCATGCCAGTTCATCATTACCGGCAGCCCCGCGCTCGCGCGATAGCGCGCGCCAGCCTAGTCAACGAATGTACCTGATTCGTCCGGTATCGAGTCGGCAGCGGCGATGCAAAAATCAATATTAATGTTCCCGGAATGTGGAGTATTGGAAGAAGTGTCAAGCCTTTAGCGCGGCGAACCGAATGACGTTGTCGCCGGCATTGGCCTGCCGTCGCCCTGCGCCGATCGGTACGTAGAGGCCGCGTTTGTCGGCGAGCGGCTTGAATGCCTCGGTGAGACCGATGACCGTCTCCGCCGCCCCAAGTACAAGATATCCATCGTCCGGCATCTGCCGCGCGATCTGAGCGAGCACGGCAGTCTTCGTGCCCTGGTCGAAATAGATCAGCACGTTTCGGCAAAACACGACGTCGAAGCTGCCCAGCGTGGAGAAATCATTGAGGAGGTTGAGAGGCCGGAACTGCACCATGCCGCGCAGTTCCGGAGCGAGCCGCCAGGTCTCGCCGACCTGATCGAAATATTTCACCAGCAGCTGGACCGGAAGTCCGCGCTGCACTTCGAACTGGGTGTAGATGCCCGCTTTCGCCTTTTCCAGAACTTCCGAAGACAGATCGGTCGCCAGAATATCGATGCGATAGCCGGCAATCGCTGCACCCATTCCTTTCAGCAGCATTGCGAGCGAATAAGGCTCCTGGCCGGTCGAGGCGGCCGTGCACCAGATGCGGATTCGCTTTTCACGCGCGCGTGCCGCAATGAGGGCAGGCATTATAGTGTCACGAAAATGATCGAACGGCAGCTTGTCGCGGAAGAAGAACGTCTCGTTAGTCGTCATCGCTTCGACGACCTGCGTTGTCAGCGCGATAGGGGCCTTGCTCTTCAGGCCATCGATCAGTTCGTCGATCGAATTCATTCCGTTGCGGCGAGCGACCGGAAGAAGCCTGCTTTCGGCGAGGTACTGCTTCTCCGCAGCGAGCACCAGGCCAGAGCGTTCGCGCAGAAGCTTGCGCAGATAGTCGAAGCCTTGCGGGGTCAATGGCGCTCCCCGGTAAAGAGACGGGTAATCCGGCCACCGATTTCCGTCAGGGGAAGCACGGCCGAACAAAGGCCGGCGTTGGTCACTTGCCCTGGCATGCCCCAGACCACGCTCGTTTCTTCGTCCTGCGCGATGACGTGACCGCCGGCTGCGACAATCTCCTTGGCGCCGGCCAAACCGTCCGAACCCATCCCCGTCAGGACCAGAGCGAGTGTCTTGGTTCCCCAAACTTCGGCGGCAGAGGCAAACAACGGATCGACCGCGGGCTTGCAGAAATTCACCATCGGGCCGTCATCGATCACGATAACCGCTGTCCCATCGCGCCTTGCAACTTTCATGTGCTTGCCGCCGGGCGCGAGATAAATGGCGCCGGCGTTCACTTCTTCGCCGTCTGTTGCTTCGCGCACCGGATATTTGGAAACCCGCGCCAGATGCTCGGCGAGCACCGCCGTGAATGTCGGCGGCATATGCTGGGTGACCAGAACGGGTGCACGCTGGAGCACGGCATCGATCTGGACGACCAGGCGATTGAGCGCCTGCGGTCCTCCGGTGGAGGCACCGATCAGCAGAACTCTAGGAGGGATAAGCGGCATCGGGCGGAGATTGAGCGGCCTGGTCTCTTCGAGATCCGGGACGATCGATGGCGCTGGTTTCCCGGCTCTGCGTGTGCGCGACGCAACAACGTGGCGCAGTCGCTTGGCGCGCAGTCCGAGTTGGCGGATCTTCTCGATCAGGTCGCGGCGGAATGCGGTAGAGGCGCTGACTTCGCGATTGCTCCCCGGCTTCGGGATGTAGTCGGCCGCGCCCAATGACAGCGCCCGCAAGCTGATTTCGGCATTTCGCCGGGTCAGCGTCGAGGCCATGATCACGACGAGATCGCGCTTTTTCGCGAGCAGGAGTGGCAGCGCTGCAATGCCGTCGAGTTCCGGCATGTCGACATCGAGCACGACCACATCGGGATCGATGCGCTCGAGTTGATTGACCGCATCGCGTCCGGTCCGCAACGTGGCAACGACTTCGAGATCGGGCTCGGCTTCGACCCAGCGGGCGAAGAGACCGCGGACCACAACCGCATCGTCGACAAGCATGACGCGGATGCGTCGACTGATACTGGCGGCGGCAGAAGGACTGACAACGACGTTCATTGCACCGACTTCACTGATCACTACTGACGCGTACGGAAAGAAGACGTGGCAATCAGATCAGTCCAACTTCCTGGAATTTGGCCTCGACGATTTCCTTGTCGAATGGCTTCATGATGTACTCGTTCGCACCGGCGTGCAGAGCGCGCGCGATATGGGCGACGTCGTTTTCGGTCGTGCAAAACACGACTTTCGGCGCATCACCGCCGGGCAGCCGGCGCAGGGACCGCAGAAACTCATAGCCGTCCATTTTCGGCATGTTCCAGTCGAGCAGGATCGCTTCGGGCAATTGCTTTTGGCATGCCTCGAGCGCCTGCTCGCCGTCCTCGGCTTCCACAATCTGGAAATCAAGGCCTTCCAATATTCGCCGCGCCACCTTGCGAATGACGCTGGAATCGTCAACGACCAAACAAGTTTTCATCGTACAGCCTCTCGTGTTCGCGCCCAATTTCCATTCCACTTCCCGGCCGCGTCACGCCGCAGCCGCCTTCACAGTGATGTCAAGCACACGGTCGACATCGAGAATCATGAGTAACTGGCTGTCGAGCCGGTAAATGCCGGTCGATACGCTCGCCAGATGCGGATCGAGATTTGTCGGATTTGGTTCCCATCCCGCGTTGTCGAGCTTCAGCACCTCGCCGACGCTGTCGATGAGCAAGCCATAGGATTCGCCGCGCGATTCGACGCCGATCGCCATTGAAGGCTGTCCGTCGTCGCGGCCGCCGAGCCCGAGACGGCAACGCATATCAATCAATGTCACGATGCGGCCACGCAGATTAAGCACGCCGGCCACTTCCGGCGGCGCGAGCGGCACAGCCGTCAACCGTTCCGGCGCAAAAACATCCTGCACCCGAAGAATCGGCAAGCCGAACAACTGACCGCCGATCAGCGCGGTCACGTATTCGTTGATGTTATGGTCGGCGCTGTGATTCATGATTTGTCACGCCGCTCTCACGAAGGCAGTCTGTTCCTTGAGCGCGGCGATCAAGCCCTGCCGATCGAATTTCGCAACGTAGTCGTGAAACCCGACAAGACGTCCGCGTTCAATCGCCTCGGGTGAGATGACTGAGGACAGGGCGATAATGGGTAAGTCAGTGCGTCGCGGATCGGCGCGCACCGCCTCGGCGAATTCGAAGCCATCCATATCCGGCATTTCGATGTCGGTGATGACGACGTCAAAGACCCTATCTGATGTCAGCAGAGCAAGCGCGTCCCGCGCCGATGCGACGGCGGTGACCGCATATCCGGCCGCCTGCAAAACCGGCGTGAGCATGTTGAGAAAGAACGGAGAATCATCGACGAGGAGCACCGAATGTGCACGTTGCTGCACCTGATGTTCTTTCCGGCGGAACCAGTCCTCGAACGCGAGCGGCAGGAAGTGTCCAACATCGATTATTTCGGTGGCGTGCCCCCGCACGACAGCGGACCCGAGCACGCCGGGATTGTCGCTTGCAACCTGAATGTTGAGATTGTCGTCGACGATGTCGACGATCTCATCGACGACCAGCGCCATGGAGCGGCTGCCATCCGAAAATACGAGAAGCGGCTGTGCGCCCTCCCCTTTCACGCGCACGTTCTCGCTCATGCTGACGAGTGGCATCAGATGGCCACGGTACTGGACCATGTGACGACCGTTCGACAATTCGATTTTCCTGGCGTCAATTTCCTCAAGCCGCGTAATGAGCGAAAGCGGGACCGCCTTGGGTTGAGCTGACCCCGCACGGAACACAAGAAGAGACGTTGTCGATTCTGATGCAACCGCCGGCTTGGCTTCGGATGCTTCCGCTGCTGCCAATTGCGAAGCCACGTTATTTCCAAAGGCTTGTGAGACGCCGTTGGGATCGATGATCATGATCACCGACCCGTCGCCGAGAATGGTATTGCCGGAAAACATCGAGATGTGCCGCAGCTTGCTTGACATCGGCTTGACGACGATTTCCTCGGTGTGGAATACGCCGTCGACAACGATGCCGAAGGTCTGACTGCCGACCTGAGTGACAACAATAAAGCCGCCGTTGAGCTCGCCGGCCGTTTGATCAAGGCCGAACAGGTGGCTAAGGCTGACAAGCGGCAGGAGCTTGTCCCGCAGGCGCAAAACCCTGGTGTCCTTGATGCGCTCGATGCGGTGTTCGCTGCCAGTGCGCACGCGCACGAGCTCGATGACGGACAACTGCGGGATTGCAAAGCGATGGCCGCCCGCCTCAACGATCAATGCAGCAACGATCGCGAGCGTGAGCGGGATCTTTATCGTGAAGCTTAAGCCTGCGCCCGCGACCGACTTTACATCGATGGTGCCGCCGATCTGGTCGATGTTGTTGCGGACGACATCCATGCCGACGCCGCGGCCGGATACGTTGGTTATTTTGGTGGCGGTCGAAAATCCCGGCGCGAATATGAACTTGTGAATCTGGGCTTCCGACAGCTTCTCGACGTCGGCCTCGGAAACGAGCCCCTGCATCACCGCCTTGGCCTTGATGCGCTCGGTATCCAGACCGCGTCCGTCGTCGGCGATCCGGATAATGATATAGCCGCCTTCGTGATAGGCAGAAAGACGTATCAACCCATGCTCGGGCTTGCCGGCCGCACGCCTCTGATCCGGCGTCTCAAGGCCATGATCCGCCGAATTGCGTACCATGTGCGTGAGCGGATCCTTGATCAGATCCAACACCTGGCGGTCAAGCTCGGTTTCCGCACCCTGCATCTCGAGCTCGATCCTCTTGCCGAGCTCGTTGGACAGATCGCGCACGATGCGCGGCAATTTCTGCCACGCATTGCCGATCGGCTGCATGCGCGTTTTCATCACGCCTTCCTGCAATTCGGCGGTGACGTTTGAGAGGCGTTGCAGCGGCGCTTTGAATTCGGACTCTTCATGCCGGCGCACGATTTCGAGCAGTTGGTTGCGGGTGAGCACCAGCTCGGAAACCATGGTCATCAGCTGCTCGAGGGTGTCGACGGTAACGCGAATGGATTGATTGGCCGACTTACCTGCCTCGTCATCCTTGCCGGTATCGGCCGCTCCCGCCGCGGACTTGTTCGCCTTTGGTGGCACTTCGGTGGCGGTCGCCCGGAATGCCCGCTCGAGATCGTCGAGCGTATCTTCGTCCTCGCGTAGCGGCCGCTCGAGAACCTGCGGCACGAGCGTGCCAATCGTGTGATGGCTCAGCGGCTGTGCGCCACCGGCGCCGATCCGCTCGACCATTCGTTCGAGGTCGGCAATCAGGTCGCTGTCGGCGCCTTCGGGCTCGCGCTGATCGCTTTCGAGAACCTCCAAAATCGTCTTGATGCGGTCGATAGTGGCGAGGATGAGCGTGACGGCTTCACTCGACGCCGAGGCACCATCGCGAAATTTTCCCATCAATGTTTCGGCGGCATGCGCCAGCGCTTCAAGGCGCGGCAGGCCTAGAAATCCGCAGGTCCCCTTGATGGTGTGAACGAGCCGAAAGATGTTGTCGAGAATCTTGGCGTTGTTCGGATCCTGCTCGAAACGCACAAGCTCGACGTCGACTACGTCGAGACTCTCGTTGGTCTCGGTGACAAATTCCCGCAGCAGGTCGTCCATAAGAAACGCCTTCGTCGACGGGCCTGGCCCGTCCGCCGCTTTCCGTCGGAAGCGCGGGCCAGTGTGTCGGCGAAGCGTTTAATTTTGGTTGCGCCAGCGGGGCATCGACCGGCCATTAACCGCTCGTTAACCGCCGAAACCACGCCGGCGTGAACGCTCACTGCGCCGCGATGACGACCTTTTCGCCATCCATCGCGATTGCCGCCTTGGCGCCGCAAGCTCGGGCCAGCAGACCCGCATAGAAAGGCTGAATGCGATGGGCGTCGAGCCCTTCGGCGGTTTCGCCGGCCAGCAAAGACGGCACCGCAGGTGGAACTTTCGCGTTGACACCGGCCGCGGTGACCTTGAACCCCATTGTCTCGCCTGATCCGATCGGGTCGACCGTCAAGGCACCGCCACGCGGGATTGCCTGACCCGCAATCACGAGCATGTTGAGCAAAAGCTTGACCCGGTTCTTCTGCAAAAGTAAGCGCGGAAGGTTCCAGGCAAGCTTTGTTTTCTCGTCCTCCAGAAACCCGCGTGCGATCGTTTCCGCATCGCCAAGATCGATCTGGGCGCCGGCCGATCCGGCGGCGCCGAAGGCAATGCGGCAGAACTGCAATTTCCTCGATGCAGTGCCGGCGCTGCTTTTGATAAGATCGAGAGCAAATTCCTTGGTCGCCTCGTCCTTTTCCTCCTCGAGCACCTCGAGCCCGTTCACGATCGCGCCGACCGGGCTGATGAGGTCGTGGCACACGCGCGAGCACAGCAATGCGGCGAGATCGAGCGCTTCGATGGACGATTCCGACATAGACTGGTCTCCGCTGGGCATGCAGGCTGCAAAGATCGGCGAATCGATGATCACAACGAGTTGCCGGGGTGATACACCGCGCTCGCATAACCGCCAAGGACCGTCGGTTGTCAAAGGACATGGCATTGACTGCGGAATATGACATCTCGCCGCCACAGGCGGTCCAACTCGCAGATGATCTGACCACGCTCATTGCGTGCGCCTGCGCAGAGATCACGGCGATTTCGCAGCAGGCGGCGATCCCGCGGCTAAAGTCTGACCAGTCGCCCGTGACTGCGGCCGATGAAGCCTCTGAGGCTGTGATCTTGCGCGGTCTCTCGAACTTGCTGCCGGGAATACCGGTCATATCCGAGGAATCCGCCCCTACAAAAATGCCTTCCGGCCTGAGCAGCTTCATCATCGTCGACCCGCTTGACGGCACGCGCGAGTACATTGCCGGGCGCGATGAATTCAGCGTCAATTTGGCAATCGTGACTGGCGGCGTCCCCATTGCAGGATTTATCGCCGCCCCAGGACGCGGACAGCTTTGGCGCGGGGTCATTGGCTACGGAGCAGAACGTCTGCGGCTGCTCGCGAAAGGCGCCGATCAATCGCAACCGATCAGCACGCGGCACTGGCCGGACGCGCCAGCGGTCGCTGTCGTTAGCCGATCGCATCTGGATCCGGATACCCAGGCATTCATAAACGCGCTTGGTCCACTCACGCGCGTCGCGAGCGGTTCCGCCATCAAGTTTTGCCGGATCGCGGAAGGCAGCGCCGATGTCTACCCACGTCTTGCAACGACCTGCGAGTGGGACGTCGCGGCCGGGCACGCACTCGTCGCTGCAGCAGGCGGTTCCGTGATGACTCCGCAGGGGACCCCTCTAAGCTATGGGCGCGCTGCCGAAAATTTTCGTGTCCCTGCCTTTGTCGCCTGGGGTGATCCCGCAAAGGCCGCCGCGATGAAATCCCGATTTTGATAGCAGCTTTAGTCGGCCAAGCCGCGGGCGACATCGGGCCATTTGCGTTCGGCCGTGGCGACAATTCGCCCTGGATCTGCAAGGAAGTCCAGGCGTGTTTTCTCACTGTAAAAAAAGTACAGCCGCTGACCGAGAACGACCCAGAACAGCGGATGACCTGGAACAGAGCGGTCACGGCCAATCGCAACCGGATCATAGCCGCCGAACCGCGGGGCATAGACCTCGGGATGCAGATTGAAGGCGTCGCGATTACCCTCGTTGCTGAATCGCCACACCGCTCCGTCCTTATTCAATTCTATGTCCGGCCGGCCGAACATCGCCTTCCCATCCGTGAAATAGGCGACCGGATCAAAACCGCTGATAGCAATGCCGGTATTGGTATTGACCGCCAACTGATTGTCGGTCGCCGCGCCGGCCGCCCAGCACGCAAAAATACCACCTCCCAAGGCGATGACGAGCGCCACGTGAACCAGGAATGGCCGCTTCCGTTGCTGCCGTGCTGCAGTCATAGTTCTCGGCGACGGTTAGGTGATTCGGGACAACCCTTCGTCGTCACATTATTACCGCGGTCGTCGTGAGCATCCGGTTAAACAGGGGCTCTGGGCCCCGCCATTTATGGAGCTTCTGATGCGCGCGCTCTTGCGCCTTGTCTTGGCGCTTTGCCTTGTCACTGTTCTTCCCGAGCTTGCCGGTGCGCAGAATCAGCCTCCACCGCCGCAACAAAGCGGCACGTTCACGCCTGGCGAACTGGTGCGGGAAGGCCACAAGTTCTTCGGTACGGTATCGCGCGGCCTTGCGCAGGTCGTGGAAACTGCCGTCAGTCGCTGGGGGCAGCCGAATGGGTACATTCTCGGTCAGGAGGGCGGCGGCGCCTTCGTCGTCGGTCTGCGCTACGGCGACGGGAAGCTCTACACCAAGAACGCCGGCGATCGCCGCGTCTTCTGGGAAGGTCCATCGGTCGGCTTCGACTACGGTGGAGAAGGTTCGCGCACGATGATGCTCGTCTATAACCTGCCTGCCACCGGGGCGATCTTTCAGCGTTTTGCCGGGATTGACGGGTCCGCCTACTTCATTGGCGGTTTCGGTATGACTGCACTGGCCTCCGGAAACATCATCGTGGTGCCGATCCGGTCCGGCGTCGGCCTCCGACTCGGCGCCAACATCGGTTATCTCAAGTTTACGCCGCACGCGACCTGGAATCCGTTCTGAGCTGCGCAACGTTCACTAATCTTGTGCGCGAGCGTGGAAATCCGCGACGTGCCGTCCGCTTTGGGCTAATGTGAGAAGCGACCGGGGACCGGCAGCAAATGACAACGAGTACGCGTGACGTGGGGGCGTAAGTTCCATGATTGAACCGATCATGTATTTCGGGATCGGATTTCTTGTTGCAGCACTCATTGGACTCATCGTCGTTCCACTCGTGCATAACCGCGCGGTGCGATTGACGATGCGGCGGCTGGAAGCCGCGACACCGCTGTCGATGGCGGAAATTCAGGCCGACAAAGATCAATTGCGCGCCGAATTTGCAATGTCGACGCGCCGCCTTGAGATGAGTGTCGAGCAGCTCAAGGCAAAAAGCACCAGCCAGCTTGCCGAGCTGGGGAAAAAAGGCGACGCGATCAATCGCCTGAAAATTGAACTCGGCGAAAAGACCGCCGCGATTTTTGCGTTGGAGGCGCGCGACAAAGCACTGCGTGACCAGCTTCGTACAACGGAAGAGGAATTCTCCGTAAAGACGAGCACCATGCACGAAGCCCAGCGAGCGCTTGGCGACAAGGAAGCGGATCTCAGCAGGATGATGGCGGCGCTCGATGAGCGGTCGACCATTGCGGAATCGCAGAAAGTGGAAATCGCTGCACTCGAAACGCAGGTCGAGGCGCTGAAGGCACGTCTTGACGCTGCCACCAACGATTTGAAGTTGGTGGAGGAGCGCCGGGATGCTGAGCGGGTGGAATTGAAGGCGGCGACCCAGGAACTGCTGGACGAGCGCGGCAGGGTCGAAAATCTGAGCCGGCAGGCTGCCGAACTGGAGCAGCATCTGGCTGTGCAGAGAAAGGAAGCCGAACTTCTTGGCCGGCGGGCCCAGGAGCTTGAAACGCGCCTCGGCGAACAGTCACGGCTGCTCAATCAGACCGAATTCGAACTCAAGCACCTGCGGCAGGAAATGGAGGCGGCGCACCACGTTGAAGGCGAGCTTCGTACCAGGATCATCGAGCTCGAGGGCCGCGCCAGCTCGTCATCCCAGAGCTTGAAAGCGGAGAATGCACGACTTCAGGCGATGGCCGCTCAGGTCAAGGAAGAGCGCGATCGTCTCGCGCGCGACCTGGCCACAATGAAACGGGAAACCGAAGAAGCCTGGGCGTCGGAGCGCGTTGAAAACGCCCTGCTGCGCGAGCGCATCAACGACGTTGCTGCAGAGGTTGCGCGTCTTGCCTCCGCACTCGAAGGTCCGAATTCTCCGATTGAATCACTGCTGGCTGCTGAAACGTCGCACGAGCGGGTCAGCAGCGTTCCAGCGGCCGAAGGCAGCGTCGATCTCCCCGCATCACAGAATAACGGTAATCTCGCTGATCGTATCCGCGCGCTGCAAACCCACGCCTCCCGTCTTGCGCAAATAACCGACGACAAGACACGCAACTAATCGCGTAGCGGACTTCGCTTGACACTGCTTGGAGCCGCTCCTTATATCGCCCGTCCGTCAATGGCCGGGCGCTTAGCTCAGCGGGAGAGCGTTCCCTTCACACGGGAGAGGTCGTAGGTTCAATCCCTACAGCGCCCACCATTTCAAGTCCGCGTTTAGCGGGCTTTTTTGTTCGCAGCGGCAGATCGACGCAAACAAATCCCGATAACACCGGCGCTGGCGCTTCTTCTGTCGCGGCCTTGGGTCGAGTACGGTATCATCACCGTCGAATTCGTGCCCCACAGTGATCGAAGCAACATGAGTGCAACTTTTAAGCGTCAGCTTGCGGAGTACGTCGAATATCATCGCGACCCGACCAATTGTGCCCTGCACGTCGTCGGTATCATATTTCTGTTCTTCGCAGCCGTTCTCCCACTGAGTTTGTGGCCTGTCAGTTTGCTTGGCCTGCAAACCAGTTTGGCAGTGCTCCTGACCGCTCCGGTGCTGATCTACTGGATCGTGCTTGATGTCGTGCTTGGCCTGGCGCTCGCCGGCGCCGCAGCCGTTCTGCTTTTTGCTGCCGCAGCGTTATCGAGTCATGCGAGCGTTCCAGCAATCTGGATCATCTTCGCGGTGTTGATTTCCGCGGGCGTTGCTGTGCAAATTATCGGTCACCAGGTGTTCGAGCGCCGTAAACCGGCGCTTCTGGACAATCCACCTCACCTCCTCATGGGGCCCATGTTTGTAATGGCAAAATTGTTCATTGCACTTGGCTTTAAAGGCGATCTTGCAGTCATTATCGAACACGGATCGAATCCGGCTTTGGGGCGTCGGGCGTCTTACCAACACCCAAGTCAGGGCGACGCACGGCCCGATTGATGACCCGCATTCTTGTCACGGGAGGTAGTGGCTTCATTGGCCAGCACCTGGTGTCAATGCTCGTGGAGCGCGGTCATCAAATGCGCGTTCTCGATCTTCGCCCTCCGCGTCGCGCCGTGACAAATGTGCAGTACATCAAGGGATCGGTGCTCAACGGCACACTGGTCAATCAAGCTCTCGATGACATTGAGGAGGTGTATCACCTTGCTGGCCTGCCCGGCATGTGGTTGTCGCGCAAAGACGACTTTCATGACGTCAATTGCGGTGGCACGCAGGTTGTCATTGCGGCTGCTCGTAAACGTGGTATTGCACGGCTGCTGCATTGCTCGACCGAATCGATTCTTTTTCGGTCCTCGCCCAGGGGCGAAACAGCAGCGGAAGATGCCTTGCTGACGGCGGAGGACATGCCCGGTCCCTATACTCGGTCCAAACTGCTGGCCGAACGGCACGCTATGCAGGCTGCGGCGTCTGGTTTTCCTGTGGTGATCGGCAGCCCGACAATGCCGATCGGGCCTCACGACTACAATCTTACTCCGCCAACGGCGATGCTCCGGCATTTCCTCGGCAAACGGCTGCAGTTCTATCTCGATTTCGTCCTGAACCTCGTCGACGTACGCGACGTTGCAGCGGGCCTGATTCTTGCCATGGAGCGGGGACAAGTTGGACATCGATACATCCTCGGAGGTGAGAGCATCCCGCTGAAAAAGCTTCTTCAATATCTGACTGCGATCAGCGGCCGCGGCAGTCTGCGAGTCCGCGTTCCCGGCCGGCTTGCGGAAGTAACTGCCGCCGGAATGGAATTCATCGCCGATCATGTGACGCGCACTCCTCCGTCCGCCACGGCAGAAGCTGTACGGATCGCATTGCGATCCGAGGCGCTATCGATCGAACGAGCGCGCCGGGAGCTCGGTTACGCGCCGCGCCCAATCGAACCCGCGTTGCGGGAAACCATCGCCAACCTCGCCAACGCTCATGATGTCTAGCCTGAATCAATTGGGTGCCACGATCTGGAGCGGATGGCTTGCCTCCTGGCCGACGCAGCTATTCGCTCTCATCTGGCTCGCATGGCTTGCCAGCTGGATCCTGGGATCTTTCTGGTCCGGCCGGACAGAAAAGCGCGCCATGACTTTCGGCGCACGCGCCTACAGTATCCCGATCATCATCGGCGGATTGCTGCTCACGCCCTGGATCGCACAACTCCTGAATGTGCAGCCGCTATGGATTGTTGGTAACGCCGGTGCATTCACGCTGGCAGCTGTGATGGTGGCGGGCCTCTTGTTCGTATGGTGGGCGCGAATCCACCTCGGCCGCCTTTGGTCGAATGCCATCACGCGGAAAGAAGATCACCGCGTCATTGACAGCGGTCCTTACGGATTCGTGCGCCATCCGATCTATACCGGACTTATCGTGGCAATCTTGGCGACGGGCGCAGCTGTCGCGACGGTGACGGCGCTGCTCGGTGCATTGTTGATTGCCTTTGGCCTTTGGCAAAAGGCTCGCGAGGAAGAGAATTTTCTCGGTGCCGAGCTCGACCGCAGCGCGTACGAATCGTATCGTCGGCGCGTTCCGATGCTGATACCGTTTCTGCCTCAGCGCTGAACGATCCGTGCGGCATTGCGAGGCCGCAGCCGGTCCCACCAAATCCGGATCGTCCTACAGTGCAGCCTCGATCGCGTTTATGACTTTTTGCTGCACGATTTCGTTCTTGTCTATTGTTATGTGGCCGACGCCAGGTATTGCATCGACGTTGACATTCGACAACTCGCCGTGAAGCTGCTTTGTCCGCTCAACGGGGGTACCAACTCCGTTGGCGACATAGAAGTTGATATAGCGGCCGACGCGGCCCGACAGGCTCGTATGAAATACCGAATCGAGGCCAACCGCCAACTTGACGGGAACCCCGTGCCTCGTCAGGCGCGCAACCATATCCGGCAGGACCGTTGCGCCAGATGAGTGGCCGACCAGGATGATGGTTCGAACCCGCCCGCTTTTGTATTGGGCTGCGGCTTCGTCGGCCACCGATGACCAAAACAGATAGTTCGTCACAGTAGCCGAAATACCACGCCGCTCCAGCTTGCTTGCGATCTGGTCCATGCCCAAAGAGAAGATGTTGAGCACACCCCTCATCAGGTAGACGTGAGCAGTTGCCCTGGCTGTGGCTTTTGCCTGTTGCGCATAAGCACCAACTGGAACTCCGGATACCAGGATCACAACTGCCGCCGCCAACAACCACCGCCGCGAGCAGCCGCCACTTGATCTCATTTTCAATAGTCTCCCCTTGAGTACGCATGATCCCACCACCTCAAAGCGAGATGGTCACGCACTATCGCCCGCCAATGTGCGGCAAGCAATCTTATCCACATCGCACGGATGTGAACAACGCGACAATTTGTAAATAGTCAGACGGGGGTAGAAAAATACGACGCCGGAAGCAGGTGTGAGCATCGTGGTTTGCATCGCGCTGACAATGTGACCGCGCGCGGCGCGTCTAAGCTTCTGGTGGGTGGCGGATTCTGTTGATCTGCAGCGGCTTTTTGGCCTTCGCCGCATATTAAAATCTGCTTACCGAACTGGCATGGATTACCCGGCCGTATTGCGCGATCGCGAAAGATTTCGCTTGTATTGAATGCCGTCCAATCACCGGAGTATTGCCATGCGTGAAGTCCGTATTTTGACCGGCCCGGCCATGCAACTCAGCGAAGCAACGCGCGATCAGATCGCCCTCGGCATCTGGTTTGCGGTGCTGGCCGGCGTCCTCTTCCTTTCTTTCCGTGGCCAATCGATCCTCATGACAGCCGGCCTCATGTTTGAACTGACGGCGGCATATTCAACCTTCTTGTTGTGCGGAAAAGTTGAACGCAGCCACTCGGTTCATGCCGTGCCTTACGCCTTTGCGTTCACAGGCGCAGTTTTGCTCTGTCTGGCTCCGGATTTTCGCAATGCTATTCAGGCCAGCGTGGCGTTTCTCGCGGTCACGATTTTGATGCATGGCTCTGTCGTTTACAGCGCTCGAAAGGACGTCCCCGAAGCGGAAGATCCGATCTGCATGAGCGCAACCTGACGCCAACTCTTGCGGCGGCGTGAAAAGCCAGCGTCCCGTCGGCGTTATTTGCGTCGCGCCGGCGGATCGCGGGTCAGGTTCTTGGCCGCAAGCTCGTCGAGATAGTCCTGCCAATAGGCCGCGTGGTTGCTGCCGAGGTCGTGCAGGTAGTCCCAGCCGAAAATGCCAGTGGAATGCAGGTCGTCGAAAACAAGCCGCACCGCGTAGTTGCCGACCGGCAAGACCTCAAGAATTTCCACATTTCGTTTGCCGGGGACCGTCTTTCGTTCCTCTTCCGAGTGGCCTTGCACTTCAGCGCTCGGGCTTTTCACCCGCAGGTATTCGGCCGGTAATTCGAAACGCTCGCCACTGTCGAAGCTTACACTCAGCGCTTTACGATCCTTGTGCAGGCGCAATTCGGTCGGCCAGACTTGAGAATTTGTCATTAGTGCTTTCCATCCCCGAGCGGCAGAAAACCCGGTTAACAAATCGTTTCAGGACCCCGGCTCGCAAGACCGCTCAACTTAGGAATTTAGCTAATTTTGCCATGTATTTGAGTCCAATTCACGGGAGCATCTAGCTGTGTCTGAGCGGCGAAAATCCGGGCGTTCACGCGTCCTCAAAAGCGCAAAACTTGTTCTGGACCGGTCTTCGATCGTCGACTGTGTGGTGCGCAATCTCACCAACAAAGGTGCACGCATCCAGATCGCGAACACCGTTAATTTGCCCCAAGCTTTCGAGATGACTTTTGATGGCGGTTATTCGATCAGGCCGTGCCGGCTCATCTGGCGGTCAGTAACAGAAACCGGCGTAGAATTCGTCTGACTTGCCGTCAACACCCGCAATTCTCAAGGCTGCTGCAGCATGCAAGTGCTACCTTTCGTGCGGCGGCGAACGGCGCCATTAACGTTTCATCCTCACGATTAATTTGAATTCCGATTGAACGAGAGACCTCTGCATTTATGGTTCGGCCAAACGGTCAACCCACAATGCTGCGTACTTTCACAAGCAAACACGATGTCCTTCGGGCTCTGGCCCCGAAGCCACGACCTCCCTACGACGAGGTATGGCATCTATGGACCGTGCGGATTCCGAGACGATCAATCACGGGACGCCTGTTGTGGGGAACGGTTTTGCGCCGCCGGGACGACGACCGATGGATCTATAAGCAATATGTCGAAGGACTTGAGCCACTCGATTTCGGCGAGCGCACGCGCCTGAACGCATAGAGATCATCGCGGCGACGGTTCTCCGGAGGAATGCGTATCAGTCGACTTGAATTAGTCGTTTGTCCAACGCAGCCCTCGTAACAACAAATAGGCAATCCACAAAAACATGGCCCCCAGCAATCCGGGGAAAGCAGCTTCAAAGCCTGAACTAAAGGGCAACATGCAGATGGCTCCAATTAAGCCCGCCGCGCCGATGCCAAAGCAAACAACGCCAAAAATAATTTTTAGGGCTACACCCGTCATCGATGCCCTCCTGCGGGAAACACCTCCGGTTTCTGCCCCGCTTCCTTTGATACCAGATATAGCCGAGCGGAGGTTCTCTCTTAGTGCCAAAGCCGAGAGGAGACGTATCCCCTCTCGGCTTTCGGCCATCCCTTACGCCGCGGTCCTGGCCGCAACCCCGGAACGCAGGAAGGTTAGGAGGTCGGCATTGACCGTCTCTGCCTGCGTGGTTGGCATGCCGTGCGGGAAGTTCTTGTAGGTCTTCAGCGTCCCGTTCTTGAGCAGCTTGTCCGACAATGGCGCGGAGTCGGCGTAGGGAACGATCTGATCGTCGTCGCCGTGCATCAACAGGACCGGCACCGTGATCTTCTTGAGGTCCTCGGTAAAGTCGGTTTCCGAGAACGCCTTGATGCCGTCGTAATGCGCCTTGGCACCACCCATCATGGCCTGACGCCACCAGTTCTGGATGACGCCGGAAATCGGCTTCACGCCCGGTCGGTTGAAGCCATAGAAGGGGCCGCTCGCGAAATCGAGATAGAACTGCGCCCGGTTGTCGGCGACTGCTTTGCGCAAACCGTCGAACACCTCGATCGGCAGGCCGCCCGGATTGGCCGGCGTCTTCACCATGAGCGGCGGCACCGCGCTGATCAGGGCCGCCTTTGCGACCCGGCTTTCGCCGTGGCGCCCCAGATAGTGGGTGACCTCGCCGCCGCCGGTGGAATGGCCAACGTGAATTGCATTCTTCAGGTCGAGATGCGCCGTCAGCGCCGCCAGATCATCGGCATAGTGATCCATATCGTGACCGTCGCTCACCTGCGTGGAACGGCCATGGCCCCGCCGGTCATGAGCGATGACGCGATAGCCGTGCTTGAGGAAGAACATCATTTGCGCGTCCCAGTCATCGGCTGACAATGGCCAGCCATGGCTGAACACGATGGGCTGACCTTTGCCCCAGTCTTTGTAGTAGATCTCGACGCCGTCTTTGGTCGTAATGGTACTCATGAGTGTCTCCTGCGCGGAAAAATCGGGCTTGGATGCCAAGCATGATGAAAAGGGCGGATCGATGAGGAACTGGCCCCACTTTGCGTGATGAGCGGCCGTCGATTTTGCTGCAACAGTTTCGCCAGCGTCCGACCTGCTTTTGTGGAGCGGCGACCGTGTATCGACTATCGACCAGCGAAGGTTCGTGATCGAGATGGACCAAGGTCCCATTGTCCGCTTTGATCACGAGGCGACGACGCAGGCGTTACCCAGACACTACTCGCCCGCAGCTCCCTCACTTCTCAAAAATCTCAAAAGCATTTTCCATGCCGCTATTCAGGATTGAGATCCGCGCAAGTGTAATAGCTGTCTTGATCCGTTCACGTTGAAAGGGAATGCGGAGAGCCCAAATCCACCGGATGACTACACTTTGAGTGACCGCTCACTGGACAATGGAGGACAACGATGCAACCACGCGCCAGCTATCAGAAAGCCGCTCCCGACGTCCTGCAAGGAATGCTCGCTTTGACGGCGGTAGTTCAAAAGTCGGGTTTGCCTCCGGGACTTCTCGATCTCGTCAACCAGCGTGTGTCACAAATTAATGGATGCGCCTTCTGCCTCGACATGCATTCGAAAGATTTGCGCGCGCGGGGCGAGACCGAGCAGCGCATTTATATGCTCTCGGCCTGGCGCGAAGTCCCGAATTTGTATGACGCCCGTGAGCGCGCGGCCCTAGCATGGGCTGAGGCGGTGACCCGTCTGACAGATCAGCAAGTGTCTGATGAGGTTTATAGCCAGGCCCGCGAACAATTTAGCGAAAAGGAGCTGGCGCAACTGACGCTGAGCATCGTTGCTATCAATGGGTGGAATCGGCTCAATGTCGCCTTCCGAACACCCGCCGGCAACTACAAGTCCGCGATCAAACAATCTGCGGCCTAGGCTCTTCCATATTTTCGCAGCGCAATCTCGCTTGACCTCGGACGCAGTGGCGCTCCCTAGGGACGTCGGAGCGCCAGCAATTTCAAGCGCTTAGACCTGTCCGCAATCCGGAAAACGGTGTCTGTCCCGAAACTGATGTGTCCGTCAACATGCCTTCGTTTTGGGCCGAGCTTGCTGTCATGGCTTCACGATATCTAAGGCTATTTTGATTTCCCGATTGATCTGCATCTGCAATCCGGGGTCGGTCAATGCTCGCTGCAAAACTGCAAGGCCGATACGCTTTTGTTCGGGTGGTTTCGCGCTTCTTACGCCGTAGAAGGCTTTGAACATATTTTTGGCGAGCGCCTGCTTACTCAGAGGCAACTTCGACGCTGCCGGGTAGGTCTTGGCAAGCCAAAACCCTTCGTACACTTGTCCGTAGACTGGCAGTCCGCCAGTGATGCGTCCAAAATCATGGCAGGCAATGAATAGGATGCCGTCAACTTCGTCCTCTGGAAATTCGAGGACAGCAGTCGGGTCCTTATTTGCATGCTTGAAAAAGTTTGCAAACAGATGGGCCTTATCTATTTGCTCTTTGAGGGTTTCGCCTTTCCATTTCGCCATTTGATGTAAGAGCGTTTCGATGCCCTGCTTGACGCCTAGCGTAGTCAGAATTTCTCGCGCTGCGCTCGCCAGTGTGTAGATCGAAGCGGGATGGCCGTTTTCAAAAAAAAGTTTCACCGCCGTAACGATATGGGCCTCAGCAACATCGATTTTGTTCAGCCGCAGCATGGTGGATTTTTTGGGTCGCTTGCGTCGCGCCATGAACTCAATAAGTCCCCGCTATGCCGCCTCTCAGCAGTGAACGAAATAAGAACTTTGTCCGTCAGCACAAAAGAGCAAATTTCCGCTGTCCGTCACTTTGCAAACGATTGAAGATGAAGAAAAATTTTTTGGCTGGCGCTCCCTAGGGGACTCGAACCCCTGTTTTCGCCGTGAGAGGG
>DATBHE010000127.1:0-5647 GCA_036557605.1 Pseudolabrys sp. | reverse complement strand
AGACACCCCGGGTTTTTCATTGCGGCGGCAAGTGCCGACGCGGGACAGCCGGACATCATGACCAGAATGGCCTGCCCACTTTTGACATGCGTCTGGTAACGTCGCGGACATGTGCGATGAAAGTCTGGACCACGGGACTGGACGTCCTGCCCTTCAGCGTGACCAGCCAGACCGGCCATGGGCTGATCGCCAGGTCGATCGGCAAGACCTTGATCGGGAACCGGCTGGCGTTGAAGTGCAGCACGGAGCCGACCTCTGCCGAAACAAAGCGGTCGGTGGCGAGTAACGTCATTCGCTGATGGACCGAATACGATCTGACCCCGAGTTGGGGTACCGGTACGCTGCTTTTTCGAAACGCCTCCGTCAACAAGCTAACGAATATGCCCTCGCGCGGCAGGAGCCATGGCTCCTCGGCCAGGTCGGCGAGCTTTACCTTGCGACGACGTGCCAAAGGGTTGCCGGGCCCCGTGACGATGTACGGCCGGTCCTCGTAGAGGAATTCCAGAGCCAAATCGTCGTCCGCGAGTGGCCTCGGAAACCCCGCGATGACAAGATCGACGGCACGATCGCGCAACGGGCGAAATTCTTCCGCTACGTTGTTGGCAGCCGTGACATTGACGATCACGCGCGGGTACCGCCTGGAAAAATGGTCGAGGATTGCGGAGACGAGGCCGCTGGTGAACACATCGGGACAACCGATTCTGACCTCGCCGACAGAAGGATCGGACAAATTCTCTATTGCCTTGATCGCTTGACGCAACTCCTCGAACGCGCCGACGCTATGCTGGAGCAGCGCGCGGCCATACGCCGTCGGCTCGACTCCTTTCGCCGTCCTGTCCAGCAAACGCACACCGATGGCATGCTCCATATCGGAGATTGCTTTGGACACTGACGGCGGGGAAACGGCAAGCCGCTCGGCGGCTCGTCCCATTGTGCCCGACTCCGCCACGGTCATCAGGACATGCAGATCATGCAGCTTGAGCCGCCGGCCGATCCGATCGTTCCACTTCATCGAGGTTGGCCTGGTGACATGTCGCAGTGGGTTAGACATTAGGTTAAGCATTCTTCAAAAGAAAGAACTGTTTATCTAACGTGCTTGCGCTCTAGTCTGCGGCGTCGGAAGCAATCCGTTTGCGCGGAAGCAAGTCATGAAATTTTGCCGCCGCGATTTCATACGCATGGCAGGAGCGATCTCCGCAGCGTCGGCCATGTCGGTTGCGCGGGCGCAGACTTATCCGTCGCGCACGGTGCGGATTGTCGTCGGCTTTCCGCCCGGCGGGGTCGGTGACGTATTGGCCCGTCTGATGGCGCAGTGGCTCGCCGAGGAACTGCGACAACCCTTTGTCGTGGAAAATCGTCCCGGCGCGGCCGGCAATATCGCGGCTGAAACGGTCATCAATGCGCCGGCTGACGGCCACACGCTGCTCTTTGTCGGTGTCAATCATGCGATCAATGCCACGCTGTACGAAAAGCCGAGTTTTGACTTCGTTCGCGACGTCGCGCCGATCGCCGGCATCGTGCGGCTGCCAAATGTCATGGTGGTGCATCCGTCTTTTGCCGCGACAACGGTCCCCGAGTTCATTGCTTTCGCCGCGGCGAGTCCGGGCAAGATCAACATGGCATCGGCGGGAAACGGCACATCGGCCCATGTGACCGGCGAGCTTTTCCAGATCATGTCCGGCATCAAAATGGTCCATGTGCCGTACCGCGGCGGCGCACCTGCGGTCACGGACCTGCTGGCCGGGCACGTCCAGGTTTACTTTGGTCCATTGCCCGAATCGATCGAACACATCAGGGGTGGCACGCTGCGTCCGCTTGCGGTCACGAGCGCCGCGCGGCTCGACATTTTGCCTTCCGTTCCGGCGATGAGCGAATACCTGCCCGGTTACGAAGCGACCGGCTGGCAGGGAATTGGCGCTCCGAAGAAAACGCCCCCGGAAATAATCGGTTTGCTCAACAGTCAGATCAATGCCGGCCTCGAAGATCCCAACATTCGCGCGCGGCTTTCGGGCCTGGGCGGCTCGGTATTGCGTGGGCGTCCCGCCGACTTCGCCCAGCTGATTGCTGCTGAAATTGAAAAATGGGGCAAGGTCGTCAAGGCCGCGCATATCAAGCCGGAATAGATATCCCTTGGAGAAGGCTAAAGCTTCTTCAGGATGATTTCGATCGCCGATTCGCATAACGGCGTCGAGGTCTGGTCGAAGCGCGGAAGATTGTAGCGGTACGCATGGTCGATGGTGGCGACGCTCAGCGGCCGCGCCAGGTGGCAGAACTTTGCGACCAGGTCGAACACATTGACCGATACCGGCGAC
The DNA here is from genome assembly GCA_036557605.1 of Pseudolabrys sp. GTDB lineage: Bacteria > Pseudomonadota > Alphaproteobacteria > Rhizobiales > Xanthobacteraceae > Pseudolabrys. Next base: position 3,335 of record DATBHE010000127.1, on the reverse strand, counting down.
CACGACGTCGCTTTGCACAGGGTGAAAGAGGTCTTGTGGTCGGCATTGAAAGTGGACGGCCACACGCCTTGTTCATAAAGGTCTTCATCGGGCACGCAAATGACCAGATGGCCGCCGGAGCGGACGACGCGGAGCCAATTGCTCATCGCCTCGACCGGATCATAGACGTGCTCGAGGCAATGACTGGAAAACAGGAAATCGAACGCGGCATCGTCCACATTGTCGAGTTTTTGCGCGTCGCCCTGCGCCTTGTCATAGACGAAGACGTTTTCGATCAACGGAAACAGCTCGACGAACTGATGGAGCGAGTCGTCGCCGCCGCCCACATCGATGCCGTAGCCGACGAAATAGCGCCGGGCAAACCGGCTGTCCAACGTCCGGCGCTGCATGGAAAGCGACGCGCCGCCGCCGATGCCCGCTTTGACGATCGGCTGCTGCGTGCGCTCGCTCGGATCGATTTTGGGGCCGCGCGCGTCGTCCATTAAATCGATCCCTTCACCGCCGGCGCCATCCTCATCGAAGCGTTCTCCGGTCGAACGGCAGCCATTCTACTTTGCCGGACCAAATCACTCTAACCTTATAACGGCTTGATTAGCCTCGCGAAAATGCTTCGCAGCCGAATTCCGTCATCGGTTGGGTCGAATTTTCGAACATGCTTTTGCCGAGGTTTGTGTGGCAAATCCGACTCTCATGTGCGCAGGCGCGTTCCGCCGTGCCCATCGCCAATTAATTGACTGCACTGTCGCATATCGGACGGACAGAAGTGAGTAAGCGATGTATTGGTTGTCTTAGTCTAGCGTGTCTAAGATCATGGATTGCGCTAAACCGGCTAAAGTCATGTATCAGTCTCGTTGGTCTAACGTGATCAACTTCAGGGCGGGCTGCTATGAAGAACGTCAACGGAGAAAGTGGACTGGCGCGGGAAGAGCGGTTGCAAATAATGCTTTCTCCCGAAGAGCTGAAGGCCGTGGATAATTTCAGATTCCAGCACCGCATGCCCAGTCGAGCCGCGGCAATTCGCGAATTGCTTCGGCACGGGCTTGGGTCTGCGGGAGCCGTAATCGAGAACGCCGGCCTCAGATCGCAGGACTATGGACTGCTAAAGCCGGCCCGACCCGGTCGCAGCGCGCGATAGTCAAATTAGACTTTATCGGATTGCGCTGCGACTGACGCAGGATAGCCGAATTAGCTTTTGTTGGATTGTCCGGCGAGCGATTTAAGCGCAGGACTTTCGGATGGAAGCGCCTGCCCGATATCGCGAACTCGCGGCCGAGTGCTTGCGTCTGGTTTCGATAGCCAAGACCGAAGAGCATCACAAAACATTGCGAGAAATGGCGCAGGCCTGGCAGGAACTGGCCGAAGAGCCTGCAGCAACGAGCGAGTCATTGCGGGCGGGTGATTGTTCAATCGGGGACGTGTCATGCTCCAGCAGTTGAGTGAGCAGGTTCGAGAATTTCATCAGCGTGCCGCTGACGCCAAGGCGCAAGCAGATGCGGCTGCCGATCCGCTATTGAGGCGGTCATACTCCGACCTTGAGGATCGCTGGCTGTTTCTTGCTCGCAGCTACATGTTTACTGAAAGCCTTGAAGATTTTATCGACCAGAGGCCGCAGACAAAAGACCGTGCATCGGTCGATCCCAGGCTGCCGGTGGTCGGCAAGCTGTTCGACCTGCTGCCGGTTGCGATTTACGTTTGTGACCCGAGCGGACTTATCATTTACTACAATAGCCACGCCGCCGGGCTTTGGGGCCGGTCCCCAAGCCTTAATGACGCGACGGATCGGTTCTGCGGCTCATATCGCATGTACCACCTCGACGGCGGCCTCATAGAGCATCCTGACTGCCCGATGGGTGAAGTTCTGCGCAGCGGCGATGCCGTGCACAACCGGGAAATCGTGGTGGAGCGTGCCGATGGTTCGCGCGGCGTTGTGCTCGTCAACATCGAGCCATTCAAGGATCGCAGCGGGAACATCCTCGGCGCGGTCAACTGCTTCCAGGACATCACCGAGCGCAAGCGCAGCGAAACCCAAATCACCGCTTTGGCTGGAGAAGCCGAACACCGGGCAAAGAACATTCTCGCAATCGTTCAGGCAACCGTGCACCTTTCTCAATCCGACAGCCCGGAGGGCCTCAAAAAGGCAATTGACGGACGCATCAACGCGCTCGCCAAGGTCCATGCGCTGTTCGTCAAGTCGCGTTGGGCGGGCGCCGAGTTATCCAGCATTGCGAGGCAAGAGCTCGCACCGTACCTTCATGACGGTGAGCCGCGCGCGCGAATTGACGGACCACATGTGGTGCTGGCCCCGAATACGGCTCAGGCGGTGGCAGTGATCCTGCACGAGCTGTCGACCAATGCCGCCAAGTACGGGTCTCTGTCCGTGGCCAAAGGTAAAGTCGAGGTCGCGTGGTCGCACGCGCTGAGCGGCCAGGTCATCCTGCGTTGGACCGAGAGTGGCGGTCCGCCCGCAGAAAAGCCCACGCGCGAAGGCTTCGGCACCTCCGTAATCAATCGAATGATCCGAGAACTAAAAGGCGAAATGCACCACGATTGGCGCCCGGAAGGCCTGTTGTGCCGAATTGTCCTTCAAGTGTGATGGCGATCCAGCGCAAGGCTGGCGCAGATGGTGGCCGGACGATCTATGAGTATGAGCGATTTGTGAGTATAGGCGCAGTCACGAACCCGCGTTCGGCCGCGCCGCCGCCGATATCTTGCGCACGAAATCGCCGAGCTCTTTCGGGTCAAGGTCGCTGACCGCCCAGAATTCCAGGCCCTGCTCCGACCAGTGCCGGACGTTGTAGCCCTGCACGCTGCGCCCGGTCACCGCCGCGCGCGCCGTGCGGAGGCGCTGCGCCACGAACAGATTGATGACGTGCTGGCGGCGCTTATACACGACCGAGGCGACCGGTTCGCCGTCGATGTAGTCGAGCCGGCCGTGCGACACTTTCAACCCTTACAGCCAGACTGCGGCGCAAGGTCGCTCCTAAAGGAATTTCGGTTTGCGCGAAATCAAACGGCGCGGCGATAAAGCCGGCAGATCGTTGAGAAACGACCACAATAAGTTCCACCGTCACTTCTCATCTTGTCTGCTGCGCCCATAAGACGCACAGCCGACGGGGAACTGCCGCGCTAGCGTTGGGTCGTGAGTTTGTCGAACGTCGCGCTCGCTCCCGCACCGAGGATGAACTGTGCCAACGGACGTCGTGGCTGCCGCAAAGCGCAGGCAAGAGGCAAGCAGGCAGCACCGGGCGACGATATGCGTACTGGGAGTGTGCTTTGTGATTTGCTCGATCAATATCCTGATGCTTTTCGTCGCGCCCTCTTTTGCCAAGGCTTTC
>DATBHE010000126.1:0-21152 GCA_036557605.1 Pseudolabrys sp. | reverse complement strand
GTCCAATTGTACGGAGCAAAGTAAGCCGGAGCTTTCGTCGGCATGGCCTGCCGCCGCGCGATGTCGGCTGCATTCGCCGAGGTCATCATCGTCAACGCAGCGAGCCCAGCGACGCCCGCCAAAATCAAACGCTTCATTTCGAAACCTCCGTCAGAGTCGTACCGTTTGGTGCCGGCAAAGTATTCGGAATTACTTTTGCGTCTAGTGCGTAAAAGCCACACTGGCGAATAGTCGTTTCTTGTATTGCCAGATTTGGAACGAGGAAATGTCACGTTGTTGCCTTGATCTTTACTGATGTGCTGATGAATACAGGAAATGAAAACTTAAATTTGACTGCCGCCTGGAAACTTTACATCCCGCAACGAAATCAGATCGCGTGAACAAAAAGCCCCGGGCTTTGCGCGGGGCTTTTGCGAAAATCCGAGTACGTCAGAAGTGATAGTTCAGGCCGAAGCGCAGATAGCTGGCCTGCAGGCCATTGTCGGCGCCAGTGATGGTGTAGGCCCGATTGCCAAGATCCATGTAGAGATACTCAACCTTCGCGGACCAATTCTGCGTAAATCCGACTTCCAGGCCTGCGCCGCCGGTCCAGCCGACGAGAGTCTTGCTCTCATCAATTCCGAACAATTCTCCCTTGAGTTCGCCGTACGCAAGCCCGAACGTGCCGTACAAGAGCATATTGTTGATCGCGTAGCCGGCGCGTCCGCGCAGCGTTCCAAACCACGGATTAGAAAATTTGTACGGGGCGAAGGTGTCGTCAGCGGCGCTGATCTGAATGTCTGTTTCGGCACCGAACACAAACTGTCCTGTCTGCCAATTGTAGCCGACCTGACCGCCTCCGGCGACGCCACTCGGCTCGATTGAGCTATTTGTAACTTTACCCCACTCGTAGCCGATGTTCAGGCCGGCGTATGGGCCGGTCCAGCTGTAGATGCTCGGCGGCGGCAAATAATATGGCGCAGGACCGCGCGGTAAGTCGGCGGCGGCAGCGCTACCAAGTGTAGTGGCCGCAACTGCCATCGCGGTGATTGTCTTCCTCATCTTACTCTCCACTCAACTTTCGCTTCCTGCGCTTTGCAGGCGCCAAAGACGGAGCAATCACGCCGGCCCATTGGCGAAACTTCGTTGTTTTGGTGGAGGATTTATCGGGCCTTTTAGGTTAAACGGTCGTGAACTCAATGAAGGCCGCAACTGACATCACTAAAGAATTCTTATTTTTAGTTTTTTTGGTATGCCTTTGTTTACCATCTGGGTTATCGCCATTTGCCGCCGCGGAAGGCAACGAATGGATTGCACTACGTGCCGTGGCTGAGGGAAGCCGAGCGGATTGGTGATGGTCGACAGTGAATCAACCGTTACGCGCACCGCACTCGTCACGGGGGCGGGCCGCCGGATCGGAGCCGCGATTGCCCTAGCGCTGGCGCGTGCGGGGTACTCGGTGGTTCTGCACGCCAACCATTCGCGTGACGATGCGGAGAGGCTTGCGGACGCGATATCACGAGGCGGTGGCCGCGCCAGCGTTGTGCTTGCCGATCTTGCCGACCAGGAAGCAGTGCGCAGGCTTGTGCCTGCGGCCGCGTCATTTGGCCCTCTTACGCTGCTGGTCAACAATGCAGGTGAGTTTGAGCCTGATGATATTGAAACGCTCTCGCATGCGCGCTTCCGCCGAGCGGTCGCTGTCAACCTTGAAGCGCCGCTGTTCCTCTCGCAGGCATTTGCGGCGCAGGTCACGGCGAGTATCGATGCCTCAATCGTCAATGTTGTCGACCAGCGTGTGTTACGGCCCAACCCCCGTTTCTTTTCGTATACGTTGAGCAAGAGCGCACTCTTTACCGCGACGACGACCCTGGCACAGGCTTTGGCACCGAAGCTCAGGGTCAACGCCGTCGCACCCGGCCCGACACTTCCGAGCTCGCGCCAGACCGACGCACAGTTTGCCGCGCAGGCGGCGAGCCTTCCGCTTCAGCGCGGTCCGCGCCCGGACGACATTGCCGCCGCGGTTGTCTACCTCGCGCAAGCAACCAGTGTCACAGGCGTGACGATTCCGGTCGACGGTGGCCAGCACTTGTCATGGCGCACCGCCGACAGTGACGCTGTAGAATGAATGGCGGCGGGATTTCCAGATTGATTATGCGCAATTGAATGTGAGCATTATCTTCTGACGTATGAACGGCACGAACAAGGACATCGATCCGGCAAGCGAGCTCCGCGAGGACGAAGAGGAATCCTCACTCCCGGAGCTTGAGCTCGAAAGCGCGCCTGCCGGCACGCTTGCTGCCGGCCGGGCTGCCATCATGCGTTTTGCCAAGCTGGCTCCCTCCGCTCCCGGCGTGTACCGCATGATCGATGCGCGCGGCGACGTGCTTTATGTCGGCAAGGCAAAAAACATCAAGAAGCGGGTCACCGCCTACACGCGGCCGACCGGACATGACAGCCGAATTTCTCGCATGATAGCCGCGACGGCGACGCTGGAATTCGTCAGCACCAAAACCGAAACGGAAGCGTTGCTGCTGGAAGCCAATCTCATTAAACGACTGCGCCCGCGCTTCAATGTGCTTCTGCGCGACGACAAATCGTTTCCCTACATTCTGATCACATCGGACCATTGGGCACCGCAGATTCTGAAGCATCGCGGTGCCCGCACGCGGCCCGGCCACTACTATGGACCCTTCGCGTCTGCCGGCGCGGTCAACCGCACCATCAACGCGTTGGAACGGGCCTTTCTGCTCCGGTCGTGTTCGGATTCTTATTTCGAGGCGCGCACGCGACCATGTCTGCTCTTTCAGATAAAGCGGTGTTCGGCGCCCTGTACGCGGGAAATCGATTTTGCCGGCTATTCCGAATTGGTGAGGGAGGCCAACGAATTTCTTTCCGGTCGCAGCCAGTCGGTGAAAAAGGAGATGGCCCGCGAGATGGACAAGGCATCGGGCTCTCTCGATTATGAACGTGCTGCGATCTATAGAGACCGGCTGTCGGCGCTGTCCGCGATCCAGTCGCATCAGGGCATCAATCCGCGCAGCATAGAAGAAGCCGACGTTTTTGCCGTGCACCAGGCCGGCGGCTATTCCTGCGTCGAGGTATTCTTCTTTCGCACCGGACAAAACTGGGGCAACCGTGCCTATTTTCCGAAGGCCGATCGCGCCATCGGACCTGCGGAGGTGCTCGCTGCTTTCCTTGCGCAATTCTACGACGACAAGCCGCCGCCGCGGCTTATTCTTGCTTCGCATGAATTCGAAGAACGCGATCTGCTTGCGGAAGCGCTGACCACCAAGTCGGGCCACAAGATTGAAGTCGGCGTGCCTCAGCGCGGCGAACGCAAGGAACTTGTGCAACACGCATTGGCCAACGCACGCGAGGCGCTGGCACGCAAGCTTGCCGATACGTCATCGCAGCAAAAGTTACTGAGTGCCCTGACGGAGCTCTTCGCGCTGCCCCGATCCCCGCGACGCATTGAGGTTTATGACAACAGCCATATTGGCGGCACCAATCCCGTGGGCGCAATGATCGTTGCCGGACCTGAAGGTTTTCGCAAAAATCAATATCGGAAGTTCAATATTCGCTCATCCGACCTGAAACCGGGGGATGATTACGGGATGATGCGGGAGGTACTTCAACGACGGTTCAAGCGTCTGCTGCAGGAAAATCCACGCAGCGTCGTGGCTGACATTCTTGCGGTCATCAAGGATGAAGGGGAGGAGCAGCCCTGGCCGGATTTGCTGCTCATCGACGGTGGGCAGGGCCAACTTAACGCCGCCCAAGAGACTTTGACTGCACTTGGCGTGTCCGATGTTCCGATCGTCGCAATTGCAAAGGGGCCGGACCGGGACGCGGGCCGAGAGACTTTTTTCATGCCCGGCCGCCAGCCTTTCAAGCTGCCGCCGCGCGATCCGTTGCTGTATTTCGTCGAGCGGTTGCGCGACGAAGCCCACCGCTTTGCCATCGGCTCACACCGCGTGCGGCGGAAGAAGGACATTCGCGAAGCCGGACTGCAGGAAATCCCGGGGATCGGCCCTACCCGAAAGCGGGCGTTGCTGCGCCATTTTGGCACTCTGAAAGCAATCGAGCGGGCAAGTTTGCCTGACCTCGCACAGGTGCCCGGAATTAATGCGGAAACTGCGCGAAAGATATATGAATTCTTCCACGAGTCAGCCGCACACTAGACGGAAGCGATAAATGATCATTCAGAAGCAGGAAGACGTGACGAAGGTCGTGACCGACGCATTCAAAGACACGCAACCGCCGCGGCTGCGCGAGATTCTCATTTCACTCGTCGAGCACCTGCATGCGTTTGCGCGCGATGTGCACCTTACTGAGGAGGAGTTTGAAAAGGCGGTTCAGTACGTGGCCAGGCTCGGGCAGAAGACGGACGACAATCACAATGAAGTAGTGCTTATGTCCGGCTCGCTCGGCTTCTCCACGCTCATATGTCTTCTCAACAATGGCAATAACGGTCAGACAGAAACGACCGCAAATTTGCTGGGGCCGTTCTGGCGCATGCATTCGCCGCGGACAGAGAACGGGGGCTCGATCGTGCGTTCGCCGACCCCGGGGCCCGCCTTATTCGTCAATTGCTGGGTCAAAGACGGCAACGGCAGACCGATCGCCGATGCCGAAGTGGATATCTGGCACTCTTCGCCCGAGGGTTTCTATGAACAACAGGATTCCAGGCAGGCTCCGATGAACCTGCGTGGAAAGTTCACGACCGACGCGCAGGGTCGTTTCGGTTTTCGGAGTGTAAAACCTGCCGGCTATCCGATTCCGGTCGACGGACCAGTCGGCGATCTCGTGCGCGCCACCGGGCGTCATAATTATCGTCCGGCCCATTTGCACTTTCTGATCTTCAAGGAAGGTTTCAAGACGCTGATTTCGCAAATCTACGTTAACGACGATGAGCGACTTGAAACGGATGTTCAGTTCGGCGTGACGCGCGCGCTGGTGGGCAACTACGTGCGGCACAGTGAAGCTCCTCCAGCCGATGACGTGAAAGGCGAATGGTATTCGCTCGATCAGACATTCGTGATGGAGCCGGGCAAGAGTCGCTTGCCAAAGCCGCCAATTCGGTAGAATCAGCGGTGATTGGGCCGCAATGCCCGGTTGACCTGATCGCGTTGCGGGTGTTCTTTTCCGGCCATGAATGCCATCAGTTCCAGGCCGTTGCCGGCGCGTCCGCTCGCGCTGCCGAATTTGCTCACCTACGCGCGCATTGCCGTGGTGCCGGTTGTCGTTGGTTTGCTCTACTGGCAAAGCATTTTTGACGGACCGCTATGGCTGCGCTGGGTCGCGTTGGCATTTTTTATTGCAGCGGGCGTGACGGACATTCTGGACGGATACTTTGCGCGGTCTTGGGGCCAGCAGTCTTCGCTTGGGCGTATGTTAGACCCCATCGCCGACAAGTTGCTCGTTGCATCCTGTCTGCTGATGCTGGCCGCGGAAGAAACAATTCGCGGATGGACATTGCTTGCCGCTGTCGTCATCCTTTGCCGCGAAATCCTGGTGTCCGGGCTGCGCGAATATCTGGCGGAGTTACGCGTGGGTGTGCCGGTCACAAGCCTCGCCAAATGGAAGACGACCGGACAGATGGTCGCGATCGGTTTCCTGATCGCGAGCGATGCCGGCGATCGTATCGTCCCGGTCGTTACGCAGACCGGCATCATGCTGCTGTGGCTGTCCGCACTTCTGACGCTTTATACCGGCTGGGACTACATGCGTGCCGGATTGCGCTATATGATAGACGAATGAAAATGAAGTTGCGCTATTTCGCCTGGGTACGGGAGCGCATCGGCAAGCCGGAAGAGACGATTGAACTTCCGCCGGACGTGGCCACTGTCGGTGAATTGATGGCTTGGTTGGCCTCACGCGGCGAAGAATATGCTTATGCGTTCGAAAATCGGAATGTGATTCGGGCCGCTATTAATCATATTCATGTACGGCCCGACGCGGCGATCAAAGGTGCCGGAGAGATCGCATTTTTCCCACCCATGACGGGCGGATAGCCGAAGAGCCGGCGGCGGGTTAAATTACGGCCTATGACAACAACCGTGCGCCTGCAGCGCGAACACTTTGACGCCGGGGCGGAAGCGGCGAAAATTGCACGTGGCCGTGACGACGTCGGCGCGCTTGTCACGTTTACCGGAATTTGTCGCGGGGTCGAGAATGGTGAGCCGATTGCCGCGCTCACGCTCGAGCACTACCCGGGTATGGCGGAAGCGGAAATCGAGCGGCACGTTGCCGAGGCTGCGGACAGGTGGCCTTTGCTCGGCGTGACCGTCATTCATCGGTATGGTCGTATCAAGCCGGGTGAAGATATTGTGCTTGTCGTGACGGCGTCGTCGCATCGCGAAGCGGCTTTTGAAGCTGCCGACTTCCTCATGGACTATCTGAAAACTCGTGCGCCGTTCTGGAAGCAGGTTGAAACAGCGAGCGGGAAGACCTGGGTTGCTGCCAAGGCCACGGACGATGCGGCGGCCGGGCGGTGGCAGGTTCGACGTCGCGAGCGTGAAGCAGCGGAATAACGGCTGTCTGCTGGAGGGCAATATGGTTCCGGTCGTACTGGCGGTAATTGCTGCCGTGGCGCTCTCCGCTCAGCCGGCATCGTCCGCGGAGGTGATCCGCTTTGACGTTCCGCGCGGCTCGCATCCCCACGATGTCGCGCCGGCGCCTGACGGCAGTGTTTGGTATACGGCCCAATTCCAGGGCGCGCTCGGCATCCTTAACCCGGCGAGCGGGCAGGCAATCCAGATTTCACTCGGGACAGGTTCTGCGCCGCACGGAGTTATTGTCGGACCTGATCGCGCCGCATGGATCACCGATGGGGGGCAGAACGCGATCGCCCGCTTTGATCCAGCGACCAAGGCCGTCAAACTTTTCCCGCTGCCGAAAGAATTTCCCGGCGCGAACCTCAATACCGCGACCTTCGATCGCAAGGGCATTCTTTGGTTCACCGGCCAAAGCGGCGTGTACGGCAGAGTCGATCCCTCGACCGGCAAGGTCGAAGCCTGGAAAGCGCCGAAAGGTCCCGGGGCTTACGGGATCACGACGACACCGAATGGCGAAGTTTGGTATGCTTCGCTTGCCAGCGACCATATTGCGAAGATCGATACGGTGAGCGGCGATGCCTTGATGGTGCCACCGCCGAAACCAGGGGTCGGGCCGCGCCGGATCTGGTCGGATTCCAAAGGACTGTTGTGGGTGAGCTTCTGGAATACCGGAGAGATCGGCCGCTACGACCCAATGAACAAGGCCTGGAAAGTCTGGAGTCTGCCGAAGAGCAAAGGCGGGTGCTATGCGATCTACGTCGACAACAAAGACAAAGTGTGGGTTACCGATTTTGTAGCAAATGCAATCCTGCGTTTCGATCCCTCGACCGAAGCTTTCGAGAGCTTTCCAAGCGACAAACGCGGCGCTTCTGTGCGTCAATTGCTCGGCCGGCCTGGCGAAGTCTGGGGTGCAGAATCGGGTGTCGATCGGCTGGTCGTGATAAAAGACTAGTCGCGGGCAGGAGGAAACGAATGCCGTCTACGCAAGGCCCAAATCGGCGCAACTTCCTTGCTTTTCTTGGTGGGGGCGCAATGTTGACGGTCGGCTTACGCCCGGCCGCGGCCGCTGAAACAAGAATTGCCGGCCTCATTACTGAGGCCCATTCCAAGGGCTCGATCTCGGCAAGGATCGCTTTTATTTCGGCTGCCCTGCTGGGCACCCGATACTACGCCCATTCGCTGATCGGCGGTCCGCGAAAGCCGGAGCAATTCGTCGTGCGCGACGACGGCTTCGATTGCATTACTTTCTGCGAGACCGTGCTGGCCGCGGCAATTGTCGAAAGCCGCGACGAATTCGATTCTGTCCTAAAAGCCATTCGTTATCACGACGGTGTCGTCAACTGGTACGAACGCAATCACTATTTTTTTGAATGGGGCCGGCACAACATTGAAAACAAAGTGTGCAAGCCGGTCGATATGGCCGGCTCAATTGAAATCAGAAAAAATGTATCCTGGGACCGGGAGCTCGGTCGCCGACGTTTCGCAATCAGGGTCATTCCTCGCGAGGTCTTCCTGAGGAACAAGTCAGCGCTCGCTAATGGCGACATCATCGGATTTGTCAGCCAGCGCTCCAATCTGGATTATTTTCACGTCGGATTTATCGCGCTCGGCAATGGGGGTCAGCTCATGTTGAGACATGCGTCGAAAAGCCGGCGGCGTGTACTCGATGAACCCATGGAACCATTTCTCGCGTTTAATCGCGTACACTACGTTACGTTGTTACGGCCGCAGGACTCGCGCGCTGTTATCAGCACCCGCTAGACCTTATGCGGCCGCGGCTTTCGGCTTCACTTCCGCGGTGTAGTCGTCCATTAGCGTCTTGGTGATGCCGCCGGGATTGAAATTCCAGTGCGCGATCTCCGCAACCGCTGTCACTTCGGCGGCCGAGCCCGTGATGAAGCATTCCGAAAAACTTGTGAGCTCGTCCGGCGTGATGCGCCGCTCGATCACCTCCATCCCGCGCTTGCGCGCTAGCCCTATGACCGTCTGACGGGTGATGCCGTCCAGGAAGCAATCGGCGATCGGTGTGTGAATCTTGCCGTCTTTGACGAAAAATATATTGGCGCCGGTGCATTCGGCGACGCGCCCTTCCCAATCGAGCATCATGGCGTCGGCGTAACCTTTGCGTTCGGCCCGATGCTTCGAGATGGTGCAGATCATGTACAGGCCGGCGGCCTTGGCCGTGCAGGGGGCCGTCTTTGGGTCAGGCCGGCGATATTCCGCGAGATCGAGACGGATTCCCTTCAGCCGCTGCTCCGGATCGAAATAACTTGGCCATTCCCAACTCGCGATGGCGAGGTGAATTGTGTTGCTTTGGGCGGAAACGCCCATCATTTCCGACCCACGCCAGGCGACCGGCCTGACATAGGCTTCCTTCTTTCCGTTCTTCTCGACGACAAGTTTCTTGGCAGCGTCAATGTCGGCCACGGAGTACGGAATTTCAAAATCGAGAACATTGGCGGAGCGTTTCAGACGCTCGGAATGCGCGGTGCTCTTGAAAATCTTGCCGCCATAGGCGCGCTCGCCCTCGAAGACGCAGCTGGCGTAGTGAAGCCCGTGCGAGAGCACGTGAAGGTTGGCCTCGTTCCATGGAACGAGCTTGCCGTCGTACCAGATGACGCCTTCAAGCCGGTCATAGGATTGGGCAGCCATCGCACTCCTCCTTCGCCGCACGCTGTGGCGACACTTGCCGCCGTGATGGCGCATTTTTCGCGCCTATTCCAACACTTTGCGTCTGCCGGTTACACCCGGTATGACTTGACCGATCGTGAAAGGCCGCTCTTGAGACCCGACGTGGTGAACTGAGAGGCGTCTTTTGGTACGATCCTTTCGTCTTGATAGTCGTTTTTGTAACATAAAAACAAAATATGTCAACATGGCTGACATAAATGTGAGCAAGGCCGTCGCCCCGTCCAGTCTGGATGATCGTCACCCTCGAAGCGGCCCGACGGGCGAGCCTGCTTGGGACATCATCGAACTGTTGTTCTTCGCGTATCGCGATTTTGTCGGGGACCCGGATGAGGTCCTTCTGAAGTTGGGCTTTGGTCGGGCCCACCATCGTGTGTTGCATTTCGTCAACCGCAATCCCGGCATGAAGGTTGCCGACCTGCTCGAGATTCTGAACATCACCAAGCAATCTTTGGGCCGCGTGCTCAAGCAACTGGTCGACCAAGGCTACGTTCTGCAGAGGGAGGGTGAGCAGGATCGGCGTCAGCGTCTTCTGTATGTAACGGCGAAGGGTGAAGCTCTGGCGCTCAGGCTTGCAACGCTGCAGACCCAGAGAATCAATCGCGCGTTCGGCGAGCTTGGGCCGAATGCGCACGAAGCGGCCCGCCGTTTTCTCACATCGATGATCGACACCGACAATCGCGACGGTGTTTTGCGCCTGATCGGCCACGCCGACCGTGCATCGAGGACTCGAGGCTGAGTTTTGACGGGAGGAGCCTCGGCGATGACATTGCCCGCCACGCTTCCCGACGATGCACCGCATCTGCTGGTCGTCGATGACGACCGGCGCATACGCGATCTGCTTTCCCGGTTTCTTACCGGTGAGGGCTATCGTGTCACGACGGCGGAAACTGCAATGGATGCGCGCGCGAAGCTGAACGGTCTCAGCTTCGATCTCCTCATTCTCGATGTGATGATGCCGGGTGAATCCGGCTTCGACCTCGCAAAGGCAATCCGCGGCGATTCAAACGTGCCGATCCTGATGCTGACGGCGCGCGATGCGACCGAAAGCCGAATCCGCGGCCTTGAGATCGGTGCCGATGACTATCTGTCGAAGCCGTTCGAGCCGCGCGAACTCTCCTTGCGTATTGCCAATATTCTGAAGCGCGCACAACCGGCACCGCCGCCGGCTGTCGAATCCGTACGCTTTGGACCATTTGTCTACCACCTTGCACGCGGTGAACTGCGCAAAGGCGAGGAAGTCGTTCGATTGACGGATCGCGAACGTGAGATGCTTCGGATACTTGCTGCCGCACCGGGCGAAACCGTCCCGCGTCTATCGCTCGCAGGGCAGGGCGGGGCCGTCAGCGAGCGAGCGGTCGACGTGCAGGTCAATCGCTTGCGCCGCAAGATCGAGCGCAATCCGGCAAACCCGCTGTTCGTGCAGACGGTTCGCGGCATCGGTTACCGGTTGGTCACGTCATGACCAGTCTCGACATCAGCAACGGCGTGCGCAGCGCACTCACAAGGTTACGCGGCGCATGGGAATGGTACGATGGCTTGCCGGTTGTGCGGCGTATTCACAGCGCCCTCGGCCGGATCGCTGAAGGTTGGCGCCGTGCAAGCCGATGGCTCAACGGCATCATGCCGAAAGGCCTGTACGCGCGCGCGCTGCTCATCATCATTGCGCCGATGGTGATCCTGCAGTCCGTGGTCGCTTTCGTATTCATGGAACGGCACTGGAACGTCGTCACCCAGAGGCTGTCAGCCAGCGTCGTTCAGGATATTGCAGCGCTCATCGATATTTATCGCGGCTATCCGCAGGATGCCGACCAGGCGCAAATCAGGCGCATCGCTCAGCAACGGCTGGGGCTGGTGGTCGATTTCCTGCCGCTGTCCGAAATGCCGCCGCCTGGACCTAAGCCGTTCTTTTCACTGCTGGATCAGGCACTTGCTGAAGAATTGCGCAAGCAGATCGGACGTCCATACTGGATGGATACCGTAGGCAAGTCGGCCTTGCTGGAAATCCGCGTCCAACTCGACAATACCGTAATGCGGGTCTTTGCCCGGCGCAGCGCTGCCTACGTCTCGAATTCGGAAATTTTCCTGCTCTGGATGGTTGGCACGTCGACGGTACTTTTGACCGTCGCCATTATCTTCCTGCGCAACCAGATCAAACCTATTTTGCGACTCGCCGATGCAGCTGAAAGTTTCGGCAAGGGCAGAGAAGTACCCAACTTCCGCCCTCGCGGTGCTCGCGAGGTCCGGCGCGCAGCGGCAGCCTTCATCGAAATGAAAACCCGTATCGAGCGCGCGATGGAACAGCGCACGGCAATGCTTGCCGGCGTGTCGCATGACCTGCGCACCGTGCTTACACGGTTCAAGCTTGAGCTTGCCCTCATCAGGAAAAAGACGCCGGAAGTCGAGGCAATGCAAAAGGACATCGACGAGATGGCGCGGATGCTGGAAGCTTATCTGGCGTTCGCACGCGGCGACAGCGGCGAGACGGCGGCGGCGACCGACATGGCTGAATTTCTGGAGGAGCTGCGGCTTGACGCCGAACGTCACGGTCATAAAGCGACTGTCATTTTCCATGGTCCGCCGATCGTTACCGTGCGGCCGGCCGCCTTCAAGCGGTGCCTGGCCAATCTTGTTTCGAACGCGGCCCGGCACGCGCCATCGATCGCGATCACAGGTCATCGCGACCACCGTTATCTGACCATCACAATCGATGATGACGGGCAGGGCATTCCGCCTGATATGCGCGAGGAAGTATTCAAGCCCTTCTTACGGCTGGACGACGCGCGCAACCAGGACGAGGGAGGCACCGGTCTTGGTCTGGCAATCGCCCGCGACATCGCGCGCTCGCACGGGGGCGACATCACTCTCGGTGACAGCCCAATAGGCGGACTGCGCGCGACCGTGCGGGTACCAGTCTAGGCAGCTTCGGTTTCTTCGCTACGCGTCCGCCGCCGGCGTCGCGGTCCACGCAAAACGCACCCCGGAAGCGCGCAGAGGTCCTGGACAAATCCGTCCCAGCGTTCGGCACTGGCGAGTCCGCGATCGAGGGTGGCCATCGTACGGTCGTGGCCATCTTCTTCCTCGTCAATCCAGGCAGAAAGCACACGAGCGAACATAAGCGCGGCACCTTGCGCCCGCAGGGCACCGCGTGGACCTGATGCGCGAATGCCGGCAGCTTCCAGCATCCATCGCTGCGAGCGAACCGCCATGGCATTGAGTGCAAAGGCAAGCCCCGGATTTCGCCGTGCGGAGTGCATAATCGAGCGCACAGCTTCCTTGTAAGGCCCCAGGGCGTCGAGACGCCGCATCAAAACATCAAACAGCCGCTCACGCGCGGGCTCTTCGGCCATGTCGCCGTCGCCACCGGCAAGAACCGTGCGGTCGATCTCCTTGATGTGCGCGCCCAGGATCGCGAGTGTCGAACCGAATTCGCTGCGCAATTGCGACAGCTTGATGCCGGCCCTGCCTGCTACCTCGGCCATTCCGATCTTTTCGAAAGAATGCTCGGCGAGCAAGGCCATGAAGGCATCGATCGCCTTGTCGCGGTCGGAGCTGCCGCGCTGGGGAGCCGCGACAGCACTCCTGCGTCGACGTTTGGGCTTGCGGACCATGACGGCCTCCCATGAATTTGGCTGCCTTGAATGTAGGCGGCCAATGGGGACAGTTCTAGGGCAGTCTAGCCGGCGAGGTCGCGCGAGCGTCGCGTGGCAGCCGCAATGGCCTTTGTCATCAATTCCTCGAGGCCGCCCGGCCCCATTAAAACGTCGAGAGCAGCCGCGGTTGTTCCCCCTGGCGAGGTCACGTTTTCGCGCAAGGTTGCCGCGTCGATCTGTGATTGGTGCAGGAGTTCACCGGAACCGGCAACCGTTTCTCTCGCAAGCCGCGTTGACAGTGCCGGTGGCAGTCCTGCTGCAATTCCGGCATTCGCCATCGCTTCCGCCAGCAGAAAGATGTAGGCGGGTCCTGAACCTGACAACGCCGTAACCGCATCCATCATTGCTTCGTCACCAATCCACTCGACCTTTCCGATTGCGGCGAGCAGGTCGGATGCCTGCTTGCGTTGACGGGCTGAAACATTCGCCGTTGCGACGGCAGCACTGATGCCGCGGCCTATTGCTGCCGGTGTGTTCGGCATTGCGCGAACTATTGCACTGCGCGCCGGCAAAGAGTTTTGCAGATACGCAATCGTTCGGCCCGCCATGATCGACAGCACCAGCGTGTCCTCGCCGATGAAAGTCGCGAGCGGCGGCACAGCCTCGGGCGCCGTCTGCGGCTTTACAGCGATTACGACGGCTGCGGCCGGAGCGATCTTGCCTTTCGGGTTAAGCCTGAGCCCGCGCCGGGTCAGCGCCTTCAGCGCCTTGCCGGGATGCGGCTCGATCACGGATATCTGTTTCGGCTTGAGCCCGCGCGCGATCCAGCCATCAAGCATGGCGCTTCCCATCTTGCCGGCGCCGGCAAGAACGAGCGTGCCGCGGAATTTGGCCAAGCTGGTCGTGCTACGAATGGTCATGGCCGTTCACCGGCCTTATGCCTCACCCGAGGTTTCGAACATGGCGGCATCGAGCGCCTCGCGCGCGGTCTTGCCGGCCCAAACCACGAACTGGAAAGCCGTGAAATAACGTTCGCAGGATTCAAGCGCGGTGCCAAGCAGGGCTTCGCACTGCTTTCCCGAGGCTTCCGTGCCGCCGGCCAGAACGAGCGCATGGCGGAACATCACGATGCCCTCGTTTGTCCAATGATCAAAGTGCCCGACCCAAAGACGCTCGTTGATCAGCGTGATCAGCGCCTGGACCTCCGCGCAGCGTCTTTCAGGCACGCGCAGATCGAAGGCGCAGGCCAGATGGAGCGCTTCGATGTCGCCCATCCAAGTGTAGGAAAGCTGATAATCGGTCCAACGTCCGGTCACCAGAATTGTGATTTCATCGTCGCTGGCTCGTTCGAATGACCAGTCGTTGCCGGTCGCGAGCCGCTCCACCACGTCTAGGGGATTGATGCGCGGCTCGTCCGCGTAGCTTGTCAGGGACATGACGTCTCCGCTTTGCCGATTGGAGCGCGAGGAAACGCACGCCACCGAACGCGCACAATACGAGAACGACCCAGGAAGGCCCCACAGATCGCGACTGGACGCAGGGGTTACCGGATGCCTTGACGGCGAAAGCGAATCACCAAGCGATTCGACTATACCCCGCCTGATTCCGCCCGCCAAAGGCGTCGTCAAGAGCCAATCAGCCGTGATTTGCGTATCAGAGGCAACCGCGTCGATTCGACTCTCCACAACCAATGACGCGGCAACGTGACTCAATGGTGGATAAGTCGATCGCAACAATCAATCGAACAGACTGGACACGGACTCTTCTGCGGCGGTCCGGCCGATGGCTTCGCCGATGAGCGATGCGATTTGAAGAATCCGGATATTGCCGGCAGCAAGAATTTCCTTGCTCGGTTGGATCGAGTCCGTAATCACCAATTCCTTCAACCGGGAGCCGGCGATGCGTTTGACGGCTTGCCCCGAGAGCACGCCGTGGCTGATGTAGGCGTAAACCGCCTTGGCCTTGCTTTCGAGCAGCGCGTCGGCGGCATTCACCAGCGTGCCGCCGGAGTCGACGATGTCGTCGACGAGCACACAGGTGTATCCCGCGACGTCGCCGATCACGTTCATCACCTCGGATTCACCGGCCCGCTCGCGCCGCTTGTCAATGATCGCAAGCGGGGCGTTGATGCGTTTAGCGAGGCCGCGGGCACGAACGACGCCGCCCACGTCTGGCGAGACAACCATGACGTTGTCGAGTTTGAAATGCTCGCGGATGTCACGGACCATGACAGGCGACGCATAGAGATTGTCGGTCGGAATATCAAAGAAGCCCTGTATCTGTCCGGCGTGCAGGTCGAGCGTCATGACGCGGTCGGCGCCGGCGCGGGTGATAAGGTTGGCGACCAGCTTCGCCGAGATCGGCGTGCGCGGGCCGGGTTTGCGATCCTGCCGCGCGTAACCAAAGTAAGGGATCACTGCGGTAATGCGGCGTGCGGACGAGCGACGCAGCGCATCGATGATGATCAGCAGCTCCATAAGGTGGTCGTTGGCAGGAAAAGATGTCGACTGAATAACGAAAACGTCGGCGCCGCGCACGTTTTCCTGAATCTCGACGAAGATCTCCATGTCGGCGAAACGCCGCACCACGGCTTTGGCGAGTGGCATTTTGAGATAGTCGGCAATGCCTTGCGCCAGCGCAGGGTTGGAATTGCCGGCGACGAGCTTGATCGCTCCGTTCTTGCCCGACATCCTTAATTCCTCGCCCTCACTCCAGCCGCACGCGGCGTGGTCATAACAAGGCGGGCAGAACGCGGCAATACGGTCGCGAAATTGTTGCTCGTCTTTGGCCGAAAGGATGAATCGGCAGTTAGCGGCGGGAGGCCGCGAAGGTCAGCGTTTCCCGGGCCGATACAAGCGCCGGCGGACGCCGCCGCGGCAGGGGCACCGCGATATCCTCACCGGACGTTTCCGCGACATCCGTTGAGACGGGATCGGCCTGCGCCCTGTATATCCGGAAAATGCCGGCCGCTTCCGGCGAGGATTCGGCGGGGCCCGCCGTGGCAACCTGGGCTTCCGCAGCCGGTGCGGTGCCGGGTGCGATTTCCGGCGATGTCAGAAAAGCGGCGAGTTGATCCATACTTGATTGCGCGATCCTGCGCAGCATGGCGTCGTCGGCTGCGGCCCAGGCGTTCTTGTGCCTTACCTTCGCGGTTTCTTCCCCGCTGATGCGCAACGCACGATGCTCGTCCTGGTCAAAAATATCCCACACCCAGGAGACCGTGGTCTGGTGCTTCGTGACCCTCGCGGCGAGATAGCCACGTACGCGGTAGGCGGAGGATTGCTCGCGCGAAATCACCGCGAGGCGCCGCGCCTGCGCCTCGTCATTCAGATCATTTACCAGTTGACGGAATTGATTTGGCGGCAGGCCATCGAGCGAGTCGAATGCAACGGTGGCTCCTCGAGGTTGTTGTGCGGAGATGCCTTGGTTGTCGGGATTGCACGCGGCCAGGGCAAGCGCCGCTGCGAGCAAACTGGTTACATGCCAAACGCGCCGCGTAGCGCACGCGCGGCGACCCCAACTCCACACCATAGACACCCCTGCGGCCCTGATTTTTGATTCTTTAAATCCGTCCGGCCGGGGTCAACCGTAGCGGCAATCGCATCTTCGAGTCCAGAGTCATGGCTACCGCGTGAACACTAGCCGCTGATCGCGATCGCATTGATGTGGCGTCCATAGTCGGACTCGCCTGTGTGCGTGCTGCGGCGATAGCTATAGAAGCGGTCAGGCTCCTGATATGTGCACAGTCCGAGATCCTCGAATTGCTGGGTGCCCGCTTGTTCGACACGGTAGGAAATGTACCCGCAGAGATCGAACATCGCATGTCCGTCGCGCGCTGATGGAGCGAAATATCGAGCGTTGCCGGCATCGGCAGCGATAAACCGTTCGATGAATTCGGCGCCGACTTCATAGTTCGGTTGGCGGATCGTGGGTCCGAGCGCGGCAACAATGCGCTTGCGCGCGGCGCCAAGCCGCTCCATGGCCGCGACAGTGGCCTCGATAATGCCCGACAAGGCACCTCGCCAGCCGGCATGTGCCGCACCGACGACGCCGGCTTCGCTGTCGGCCAGCAGCAAAGGTCCACAATCCGCCGTCGACACGCCGATCGCAAGGCGCGGAATCTGCGTGACGATGGCGTCGGCGCGAGGACGATCACTGCGCGTCCAGGGCTCCTTTGCGACCACAACGTCCGGCGAATGAATTTGATAGGCCGTGAGCAGGCGGTCCGCATGCACGCCCAACGCGGCCGCCATGCGCGCGCGATTCTCGGCGATCTTGTCAGGAGAGTCGCTGGAGCCAACACCGCCATTGAGCGATGTATAAACACCCTCCGACACGCCGCCGGCTCGCGTAAAAAAGGCATGGCGAATTCCGGGAAGGGTGGCGAGTGAAGAAGCTTGCAGCATAGGTCACCGTGGCACGGCTTTGCCCTGCATGACCAATAGATATGACGGATGCGCGCGGTCGGCTAGCTCGTCTGGTTTTCAAAGCCCGGTGGCGCGCCGACAGAAGGATGTACGAAGGCCGCAACCTTGAATAATTCTCCCATAGCAGTGCGCTCACGGCCGACAAGGCGCGCGAGTGCCTGATCGATGTCCTTGGCGCGTGCACCCTTCGCCTTGAGGGAGGCCGCGCGCTGCTCGATCCCGAGCCGGTGCAGAAACTGCGCCTGTTCGATCGGTCCGAATGCTTTCGCGCCCATGGCCTCGACGGCGCGCGACAATGCCTGAAAATCGACATGGGCAGTCAGATCGAGCGAACCGGGGCTGGTCAAAGGATCGGCATAGGCATGCCGGCCGACGGCCTGGAACGTTTCGCCGAGACCGGATTCGGTATGCCCGTAATCAATCACCAGTGCGGCGCCGCGTCCGTCGGCAACACGGCGGCCGACTTCCATTGCTTCGGTATCGCCGCGCCACTCGAAAACCGCGCCCGCCCGCGCGACGTCGGACTGCGGCGGCAGCAGTGTCTGGAAAAAAGGAAGCGGTTCGGAGGCGATCGTGAAAGCGAGCGCGCCGCTCGCATCAATCTGGATCCGGCGCTCGTGCCAGCCGCGATCCGTCTTGATCGCCTGATTGACGGGCAAGGCGTCAAAGAATTCATTGGCGAAGATGATCGCAGGGCCTTTCGGCACCTCGTTCAGGTGTGCGTGCCAGAAAACGGTTAGCCCGCATCCTTCCAGTGTCTTTTCCTGCTGTGCCTGCAGGACCGGGCTGAGCTCGACCATGTGTACGACAATGGCCGAATAAAATTCCGGCACGATTTGCACGGCACGCAGGGCGTCTTTCATCATGGTCCCGCGCCCTGGACCGAGCTCGATCAGGCGCACATTTTCCGGCGCGCCCATCTGCTTCCACACGGCCGCAGCCCACAGACCGATCAGTTCGCCGAACATCTGGCTCACTTCGGGCGCGGTGATGAAGTCGCCACGGGCGCCCAAAGGATCGCGCGTGGCGTAGTAACCGTGCTCGCGATCGAACAGGCAAAGTGCCATGTATTCAGCGACCGGCATTGGACCGGCCGTTTCGATGCGGCGGCGAATTTCGATCTCGAGCGCAGACCACTCGGCCACTAATGGCTCCGCAGTGGCCGGTGCTTGAGCGCGTAGACGATGAAGCCGAGTCCCACGAGAAACAATGGTAGCGAGAGCACCTGGCCCATCGTCGCGCCGCCCCACAGGAAACCCAGCTGGGCATCGGGCTCGCGGAAAAATTCGCAAAATGTCCGCATGATCGCGTAGAAGACCGCGAAGCTTCCGATGATCAATCCGGGCCGCTTCAGCGCACCTGCGCGGATAAACAGAGTAAGCACGACCAGCAGCACCAAACCTTCGAGCGTTGCCTCATAAAGCTGGCTTGGATGCCGCGGCAATGGTCCCCCGCTCGGAAAAACGATCGCCCAAGGGACGTCGGTCGGTCGTCCCCACAGCTCGCCATTGATGAAGTTCGCGATGCGTCCGAGAAACAATCCGATCGGCCCGACGGCGCATGTGATGTCGCCGAGCGAGAGTATCGGAATTCCGCGCGTGTAGCCGAACAGCACCACCGCGACGACGCATCCGGTGAAGCCGCCATGGAATGACATGCCCCCGTTCCACAGCTGGAATATTTCCAACGGGTGTGCGGCGAAATGCGGCAGATTATAGAAAAGCACGTACCCGATGCGGCCGCCGAGAATGATGCCAAGCGTGACCCACAAGACGAAGTCGTCGAAGTCGACCACCGTCAACGGCGCCTTGCCGCCCCATAATTTTTCCGACCCGATAAGAATGCGCGCATAGGCCCAGCCGAGCAGAATGCCGAAAATGTAGGAGAGCGCATACCAGCGGATTGCGAACGGGCCGAGATGAACCAGGACAGGGTCGAACGCCGGATACGGAATGACGAGGAAAGGCATGCAATGTCCGATTCGCGAAACGAAGCTCCCCTTATGTGGTAGCATGCCAGGTCTTGCGGCGGGATCACCGGATCGCCATTCTGGTATCAACCCGGGCCGGAGATGACACATGACCCAGACCAGCAACCGCTTTTTCGATGAAATGGCGCGTTTGATGAATGACGCCGCTGGAGTGGCCCAGGGGGTCCGGCGCGAAGTCGATACCTTGTTCCGCAATCAGGCCGAACGCATTCTGCGCGACCTCGACGTTGTGAAGCGAGAGGAATTCGAGGCGGTCAAGGAAATGGCCCGTCTGGCGCGCGAAGAAAATGAGGCGCTGAAGGCGCGCATTGCCCTGCTCGAAGCGAAAGCGGAAAAGCCCGCTAAAAAGTCCAAAGATTCCGCGGCAGGCTGATTGCAAGCGGCGTAATTCCTGTTTCTTGCCCTTTGCGGCTGCCGCCGCTATAACCCGCCCCGTTCGCGGCCCCCGGCACCCCTGGAGGCTTGCCGCGTTCGCAGGCGGCGGAAAATGCCGCCTTTTCCATTGGTTTAGATGAGGAATTCAACATGGCGACCGTCCAGGAAATGAAGGCGACGGCGCGTCCGAAAGGTGGCAAGGGGACCGCCCGGTCTGCGCGTCGCTCCGGCAAAGTGCCGGGTGTGATCTACGGAGAGAACAAGCCCCCGATCATGGTGTTCATCGAACACGATGAGCTACGCAAGCGCATCTATGCCGGGCGCTTTTTGACCACGCTCTACAATCTCGACGTGGACGGCACCAAGCACCGGGTGATCCCGCGCGACTTTCAGCTCGACGCGCTCAAGGATCTGCCGATGCATGTCGATTTTCTGCGTGTGTCGGAAGGTGCCACCATTCGCGTGCATATTCCGGTGCACGTGCTCAATGCCGATCAGGCGCCCGGCGTGAAGCGCGGAGGCGCGGTCAATATCGTCACGCATACCGTCGAGGTGGTGTGTCCGGCAGACGTCATTCCGGAATCGATCGACGTCGATATTTCGACCCTCGACATCAACCATTCTAAGCATCTGACCGACGTCGCGCTGCCGCCGAATATTCGCGTGATCGGCAAACCCGACATGACGCTCGTCACGGTCGTGCCGCCGTCCGGCTACGCGGAAGAAATGAAAGCCGCCGCAGAAGCGGCTGCAGCTGCTGCAGCCGCGGCCGCCGCGGCCGCCGCCGCCGGCACTGTTCCTGCTGCGGAAGGTGCCGCTCCCGGTGCAGCTCCAGGCGCCGCGCCCGGCGCTGCTCCGGCCGGGGGCGCTGCGCCCGCCGCTGCCGCGGCTCCGGCGAAGCCAGAGAAGAAGTGAGGCGGCGCAAAAGCCGCCTTGTCGGCGTAACGCACATTGCGATAGGGCGGCCTTGCGGCCGTTGAAGCCATGCTGCTTTTCGTCGGCCTCGGCAATCCCGGCCCCAAGCACGCTGCCAACCGCCATAACATCGGGTTCATGGCGGTGCAGGCGATCGCGCGCCGTCACAACCTTTCGCCGTGGCGGCGGCGCTTTCAGGGCGTCGCAATCGAAGGCGCGATCGGGGACGTTCGGACATTGCTGCTGCTGCCCGGCACGTACGTGAACGAATCCGGGCGGGCCGTTGCGGAAGCTGTGCACTTCTACAAGCTCGAGCCGGCAAATGTCGTGGTCTTCCACGATGAAGTCGATCTGCCGCCGGCCAAGGTGCGGGTGAAAGTCGGCGGCAGCGATGCCGGTCATAATGGGTTGCGCTCGATCACCGCCCATCTCGGCAATGACTACAAGCGGGTGCGCATCGGCATCGGCAAGCCGGACATCAAGGAGTTCGTTCCGCGACACGTGCTTGGCGATTTCGCAAAAAGCGAATGGGTCTGGGTGGAGGCGCTCTGCGACGTGATCGCCGACAACGCATCCCTTCTGATAGAGGGCAGGGATTCGACGTTCCAGAACAAGGTCCACCTCGCGA
>DATBHE010000125.1:0-8473 GCA_036557605.1 Pseudolabrys sp. | reverse complement strand
ATCCAATTCGTGTGAGAGACATTATGTCGGAAATGCAACGTAACGTCTTCAAGCATGCCATCGCGCAGGGGAAGCTTCAGATCGGGTTGTGGTCGACTTTGTGCAGCAATATCGCGGCTGAAGTCATTTCCGACAGCGGGTTCGACTGGATCCTGCTCGACACCGAACACTCGCCGAACGAAATTCCAGACCTTGTAACGCAATTGCAGGCCGTGCAGCGCGGCACCGCGACGCCGATCATTCGTCCGGCGTGGAATGATGCGGTACTTGCCAAGCGCGCGCTCGACATCGGCGCGCAGACACTTCTTTTCCCGTACGTGCAGAACGTCGAGGAAGCAAAACGCGCGGTTGCGTCCACACGTTATCCACCGCAAGGGATTCGCGGTGTATCGGTTGCGGCCCGCGCCAGCCGCTATGGACGTGTCCCGAACTATTTGACCAAGGCGAATGACGAAATCTGCGTTCTCGTGCAGGTCGAGACCCGCGCCGCGCTCGATCAACTGGAAGTGATTGCGAAAGTGGATGGGGTCGATGGTGTCTTTATCGGACCATCCGATCTCGCTGCCTCATTGGGCCGCTTGGGCAATCCGCAACACGCCGAAGTTCAGAGCGCGATGCAGGACGCGGTGAAACGTCTCAAGGCGATCGGCAAGCCGGCAGGGATTCTCACCAGCAATGAGGACGAAGCACGGCGTTACATCGATTGGGGCTATGTGTTTGTGGCTGTCGGTGCCGATATCGGACTGCTGGCGCGCAACGCCGACGCCCTGGCAAAGAAGTTCAAGAACAATTAGCGCAAGTCGAACGGAATATATCTTTAAAAACAGCATCTTATAAAAGCATTTCGGCCTTTAGTAGGCCTTGCCGCGCCGCGCGAAAACCTGCCAAGAATGCGTGCAGAGGGGCCACCGCGCATGAGTAACGATACGATCCTCGAGACTGAGGATCTGACCAAAGACTTTGCCGGTTTTGTCGCCGTAAATGGCGTGAGCCTGCGCGTGAAGCGCGGGACTATTCATGCGTTGATCGGACCAAACGGCGCCGGCAAGACGACCTGCTTCAACCTGCTCACGAAATTCCTCAGTCCGACGCGGGGTCGAATTCTTTTCAAAGGAGAAGACATTACCGAAATGCAGCCGGCGGATGTCGCTCGACTTGGCCTCGTGCGGTCCTTTCAGATCTCGGCGGTGTTTCCGCACATGACGGTTATGGAAAATGTCCGCATCGCTTTGCAGCGCGCGCGCGGCGGGTCATTTGATTTTTGGCGCTCGACATCGATTCTCAACGACTTGAATGCGCGCGCCATGGCATTAATTGCCGATGTCGGCCTTTCTTCGGTTGCCGACTGGCTTGCAGTCGAGTTGCCATATGGGCGCAAGCGCGCACTTGAGATTGCCACGACGCTGGCCCTCGATCCTGAAATGCTGTTGCTCGACGAGCCGACCGCAGGCATGGGCCATGAAGATATCGACCGTGTTGCGCAGTTGATAAAGCGCGTGGCGGCCGACCGCACGGTTCTCATGGTCGAGCATAATCTTTCGGTGGTCGCTGATCTCTCCGACCACATCACCGTGCTCACGCGCGGCCGCGTGCTTGCCGAAGGCGACTACGACACCGTGTCCGCAAATGCGGATGTACGCGAGGCCTATATGGGAGTCGGCCATGCTTGATGCGCGCGCTCCCTTGCTCGCGATCAAGGATCTTCAGGCATGGTACGGCGAGTCTCATATCCTGCACGGCGTTTCCTTTGACGTGCACGAAGGCGAGGTCGTCACGTTGCTCGGTCGAAACGGTGCAGGAAAAACGACGACCTTGAAGTCGATCATGGGAATTGTCGGGCACCGCACCGGCTCGGTGCGCTTTCAGGACAACGAGATGATCGCACGCAGCTCCAACCAGATCGCGCGGGCCGGCGTTGCCTTCTGTCCGGAAGAGCGTGGCGTTTTTGCAAGCCTTACGGTTGAGGAAAACCTGTTGCTTCCGCCGGTCGTAAAGTCGGGTGGGCTCGGGCTCGATCAGATTTTCGAGCTTTTCCCAAATCTCAAGGAACGGCTCGGATCCAGCCAGGGCACGAAATTGTCAGGTGGCGAGCAGCAGATGCTGGCCATTGGACGCATTCTGCGCACCGGCGCCCGCCTCTTGCTGCTCGACGAGCCTACCGAAGGTCTTGCTCCGGTCATTATTCAGCAGATCGGCAAGACGATCGGCGCCCTCAAAGATCAGGGGTTTACGATCCTTCTGGTTGAACAGAATTTCCGCTTCGCGGCCACGGTTGCAGACCGCTACTACGTGATGGAACATGGCCGTATCATTGACCAATTCTCCGACAGGGAGCTGGATGCAAACGTCGACAAGTTGCACGAATATCTCGGTGTCTGACAAAAGAGCCTTAACGGCAGAAGCAGGGAGGAAGGCCTCAATGAAACGGATGATGAGCTTAACGGCGCTTGCCGTCATCCTGGGATGTGGCACGGTGAGTGCGCAGCAGATCAACGTCAAGATCGGCGTTCTCACCGATATGTCCAGCCTTTACGCGGACGCGACAGGCATTGGCTCGGTCATTGCCGCCAAGATGGCGGCAGCCGATTTCATGAAAGATCACCCCAACTTCAAGATTGAGGTCATCAGCGGCGACCATCAGAACAAGCCCGACATCGGCTCGCAGATCGCGAACCAGTGGTACGACGTCGATCATGTCGACATGATTGCCGACGTCCCGAACTCCGGCGTTGCCCTCGCCATCACCCAGATCGCGAGCCAAAAGAACAAGGTTTTTGTCGCTTCCGGCCCGGCAAGCTCGGATCTCACCGGTCCGAAATGTACCGCGAACATGGTGCACTGGACCTACGATACCTGGATGCTGGCAAACGGCACGGGCAAAGCTGTCGTTAAGACAGGCGGCGACACCTGGTTCTTTCTCACGTCCGACTACGCCTTTGGTCACGCGCTTGAGCGCGACACCGAAGCGGTCGTCCTGAAAAATGGCGGCAAGGTGCTCGGCAAGGTGCGCCATCCGATCAACACCAACGACTTCTCATCTTTCCTGCTGCAGGCCCAGGCGTCGAAGGCGAAAGTCATTGGTCTCGCCAATGCCGGCGGCGATACCATCAATTCGATCAAGCAGGCAGCCGAATTCGGCATCGTCAAGGGCGGGCAGAGCCTCGCCGGTCTCCTGGTCTTCGCGACCGACGTCGCCGCGCTCGGTTTGCCGACTGCGCAGGGTCTGGTTCTGACCGAGACTTTCTACTGGGATATGAATGACGGAACGCGGGCGTGGACAAAGCGATGGCACGCCGAGCGCAATGCCCCTGGCAAATTTCCGGCCATGAACCAGGCCGGCGTCTATGCAGGAACGCTGCATTACCTCAAGGCGCGCGCCGCTCTCGGCGGCAATCCGGACGGCAAGACAGTCGTCGCCAAGATGAAAGAAATGCCGACCGACGATCCGCTCTTCGGCAAAGGCACGATCAGGGCCGACGGTCGCAAACTGCATCCGGCATTTCTGTTCGAAGTCAAGAAACCGTCTGAATCGAAGTATCCGGGTGACTTCTACAAGTTGCGCGCGACGATTCCGGCGGACGAAGCATTCCGTCCGCTCAAGGAGGGCAACTGCCCGCTGGTGGGCGGCTGACCCAATCTGAATTCTCAAACAAGGAGGAACTGCTTGATGCGAAGATTTATGGGACTTGCGGCCTTGGCCGCGGTGCTTGCCTGTGGCGGCGCTCACGCCCAGCAAGTGAACGTTAAGATCGGCGTGCTCAGCGATATGTCGAGTCTTTATTCCGACATCGGCGGTCCCGGTTCGGTTGCCGCGGCCAAGCTCGCGGTTGAGGACTTTACGAAGTCGAATCCGAACGTGAAAGTTGAGATCATCAGCGGCGATCATCAGAACAAGCCGGATATCGGCTCGCAGATCGCCAACCAGTGGTTCGACGTGGACAAAGTCGACATGATTGTCGACACGCCGAACTCCGGCGTCGCGTTGGCGGTGAGCGCCATCACCGCCGCCAAGAACAAGGTGTTCCTGGTGTCCGGCGCGGCAGCTTCCGACCTGACAGGGCCGAAGTGCAACGCCAATACCATTCACTGGACCTACGACACCTGGATGCTGGCCAATGGAACCGGCACCGCACTGGTGAAGACCGGCGGCGACACCTGGTTCTTCCTCACCTCCGATTATGCTTTCGGCCATGCGCTCGAGCGCGACACAGCGGCGGCAGTGGAAAAGGCAGGGGGCAAGGTGCTCGGCAAGGTGCGTCACCCGCTCAATACGAATGACTTCTCCTCGTTCCTGCTGCAGGCGCAATCGTCGAAGGCAAAAATTATCGGCCTTGCGAATGCCGGTGGCGACACCATCAACTCGATCAAGCAAGGTGCGGAATTCGGTATCGTCAAAGGCGGACAGAAATTTGCGGGTCTGCTCGTGTTCGCGAGCGACGTTGCCGCGCTCGGCCTGCCTACGGCGCAGGGACTTACCCTGACCGAGACCTGGTATTGGGACATGAATGATGCCAATCGCGCCTGGACCAAGCGTTGGCAGACGGAGCGGCCCGGCAAGTTTCCAACAATGGTGCAGGCTGGCGTCTATTCGGCGGTCACCCACTATCTGAAGTCTGTTGCTGCCCTCAAGGCCAGCAGCGATGGCAAGGCCGTGGTTGCCGAAATGAAGAAGCTGCCGACCGACGATCCGTTGTTCGGCAAAGGAACGGTGCGGGCGGATGGACGTAAGATTCATCCGGCCTATCTGTTCGAAGTGAAGGCGCCATCGGAATCGAAATATCCAGGCGACTTCTACAAGCTGCGTGCCACGATCCCGGCGGATCAGGCGTTCCGTCCGCTTAAGGAAGGCAACTGCCCGCTGGTCAGCGGCTGATTGTCGAAAGCGATGAAGGGGCGGGTGATTGCATCCGCCCCTCCACCTTGCGGTGATCCTGTATGTTCGAGATTTTCGGAATCCCATCGACTGCGCTGTTTGGACAGCTGTTGATCGGCCTGATCAACGGCTCGTTCTACGCGCTGTTGAGTCTGGGGCTGGCCGTTATCTTCGGCATGCTGAACATCATCAATTTCAGCCACGGCGCCCAGTACATGATGGGTGCTTTCGCCGCCTATCTCATCCTCCAGTACTCGGGATTGGGATATTGGCCGGCGTTGATCATCGCGCCTATTCTCGTCGGCATTACCGGCATTCTGGTCGAGCGACTTTTTCTTCAGTGGCTTTACAAGCTCGACCACCTTTACGGCCTTCTGCTTACGTTCGGACTGGCGCTGATCTTTGAAGGCGTCGCGCGCAACTATTTTGGATCGGCAGGCTTGCCGTACACCGTGCCGGAATCACTACGCGGCGGTCTTAATCTTGGTTTCATGTTCCTGCCGAACTATCGCGCCTGGGTGGTGGCTGCTTCGCTGGTCGTGTGCTTCGGAACCTGGTTTGTCATCGAGCGCACGCGGCTTGGTGCCTATTTGCGTGCCGCGACCGAAAATCCGACCCTGGTGCGTGCTTTCGGCATCAACGTTCCGCGGATGATTACACTGACCTATGGCTTCGGTGTCGCGCTCGCGGCGTTTGCCGGCGTGATGGCTGCGCCAATTTACAATGTTTCACCGCAGATGGGCTCGGAGCTGATCATTGTGGTGTTTGCGGTGGTCGTCATCGGCGGCATGGGCTCGATTCTGGGCGCCATCGTCACCGGCTTCGGCCTCGGCGTGATCGAGGGCCTGACCAAAGTCTTCTTCCCGGAAGCGTCGAACACCGTCATTTTCGTCATCATGGCGATCGTACTACTGGTGCGTCCCGCCGGGCTGTTCGGGCGGAGAGCGTGATGGAACGTGTCGTCGATCCGCTCGCAAAGAAGCCGTCCGCGCTGCGTACTCAGAGCGAGACCCTCGGTTTTGTCGTGATGGTGTTGGCGCTCGTCGTGGCGCCATTCTTCACCTATCCGCTTTTTCTTATGCAGGCGATGTGCTTTGCCCTGTTCGCCTGTGCCTTTAACCTATTGATCGGTTACGTCGGTCTTCTGTCATTTGGGCACGCACTTTATTTTGGCTGGGCAAGCTACCTGTCGGCGTATTCTGCCAAGGCGTGGGGTTTTCCGCCGGAGTTCGCAATCCTGACAGGCACTGCGACCGCCGCGATTTGCGGGCTCGTTGCCGGATCGCTGGCGATCCGCCGGCAGGGCATTTACTTTGCGATGATCACGCTTGCACTGGCGCAGATGATGTATTTCTTCGCGCTGCAGGCCAAGTTCACGGGCGGTGAGGACGGCATCCAGGCGGTGCCGCGAGGCCACCTCTTCGGGATATTCGACCTCAAGAATGTGACGACCATGTATGCGGTCGTGTTGATTATCTTCGTTCTCGGCTTTTTGTTCATCCATCGGATCATCCATTCGCCGTTCGGCGAAGTTCTCAAGGCCATCCGTGAGAACGAGACGCGCGCGATTTCGCTTGGTTACAAGACAGATAGGTACAAGCTCGTTGCCTTCGTCTTGTCGGCAACGCTTGCCGGTGTCGCCGGCGCGACCAAAGCGATTGTTCTGCAACTCGCATCGCTCACCGACGTCAACTGGCCGATGTCAGGTGAAGTCGTGCTCATGACACTCGTCGGCGGACTTGGAACCATATTTGGGCCGGTGATCGGCGCCTTCGTGATTCTGCTGATGCAGTTCAAGCTTGCGCCGATCGGCGAATGGGTCCTTGTGATCCAGGGGGCGATTTTCGTCGCCTGCGTGCTCCTGTTCCGCCGCGGCATTATCGGCGAGATTGCCAACAAGCTCCGCATCCGCCTGTAATTTTCATTCTCTCTTTTCAACCACTGACGAATCGTCGTACATGGTAACCTCTCTGTATGCCGTTGTTTTCCTGAAGCTTTCGGTGGTCGTCGCTACATTCGCGTCGTTCGGCTGCCGGCTTACGTGCCGGGGGGCATTCAATGGCGGTTGTGCAGGGTGGAGTTCATCTCGACCAGATTGCCGCGAAATGGCACGCGCTGGCGCAGCGCCGGCTGGCGCATGTTCGCGAGCTTGAACGTAGCGGCCGCTGGAAGCATCTGTATTCCGATGAGCAGTTCAAATCCTACCTGCGCGAGAGCGAGCGTGT
This sequence comes from Pseudolabrys sp., assembly GCA_036557605.1. Lineage (GTDB taxonomy): Bacteria > Pseudomonadota > Alphaproteobacteria > Rhizobiales > Xanthobacteraceae > Pseudolabrys. The sequence goes on along the minus strand of DATBHE010000125.1, from coordinate 1,375 downwards.
CGCGGACCTTTGGGCCAGGCTTGCGGCAGCCAAATTTGCGGTGCTGCCTGACGAAAGTTCAGTTCTGCCAGCCGCTTGAGGCGCGGGTGACGGCGGCGCCGTCATCGGCTATCTGATGTCCGTCGATCTGCGCCGGTATGGCGCTGATTTTCCCACCAAGAGCCATATCACACCATGCCCAGTAGCCTGTTCACGCCCATTCGCCTTGCCGGTCTCGAGCTTGCCAACCGTATCGTCGTTTCGCCCATGTGCCAGTACTCCGGCGACGATGGCTGCGCCAACGACTGGCACCTGATGCATCTCGGCATGATGGCGCATTCCGGCGCGGGCTTGGTGATCGTGGAGGCAACCCATGTCGAGCGGCATGGCCGGATCACGCATGGCTGTCTCGGCCTGTATTCGGACGACAACGAAGCCGCATTGGCGCGTGTGATCGCCCAGGCTCGGCGCATGGGTAGCGCAAAACTTGGAATCCAGATTGCCCATTCTGGCCGGAAGGGTTCGGCGCAGCGCCCATGGGAAGGCGCGGGACCGCTGAAGCCGGAGGCCGACCCTTGGCCGACGATCGCGGCTTCTCCAATCCCGTTCGGCGAGGGCTGGCAGACACCTCGGGAAGTCACCGAAGCCGATATGGACCGCGTGCGCGCGGCCTTCGCCTCGTCGGCACAGCGCGCGCTGCGCATCGGATTCGACGAAATTGAATTGCATATGGCGCATGGCTACCTGGCACACGGGTTCATGTCACCGATTTCAAATAAGCGCACCGATCAATATGGCGGCTCGCTGGAGAACCGGCTGCGATTTCCGCTCTCCATTGCGCGAGCGGTGCGCGCGGTGGTGCCAAAATCGGTCGTGCTCGGCGCGCGCATTACCGGCAGCGATTGGCGTGAAGGCGGGCTGACACCGGACGACGCAGTCGCGATTGCGCGAGCCCTGAAGGGCGAGGGCATCGATTTCATCTGCATCTCTTCAGGCGGCGTTGCTGCCGACATCCGCAACCCCACCGAGCCGGGTTATAACGTCCCGATCGCAGCGCGGGTGAAGCGCGAGGCGAATATTTCGACACGCACTGTCGGACTGATCGTCAAACCCGAGCATGCAGAAGAGATTGTCGCCAAAGGCCAGGCTGACATGGTGTCGATGGCGCGCTGCTTCCTCGACGATCCGCATTGGGGCTGGCATGCGGCCAAGGCGCTGGGCGCGGACGTGCCGCGGCCGCCGCAATATCAGCGTGCCGGGCCAAAACTGTGGGTGCCGGCCGCTGCGAAAGCCTGAACGCGAGCTAGATGACCGCGCCGCTTGCGGGGTCGATCAGATGCATGTGATCGACGTTGGCGTGCAGGCGCATTTTGGCTCCCGCATCGCCGGCGCTGCT
>DATBHE010000124.1:0-20695 GCA_036557605.1 Pseudolabrys sp. | reverse complement strand
AACAATCACGTCATTTCTGAAGCCGATGAAGTCAATGTTATTCTCAACGATGGCACGACTCTCAAAGCTGAAGTTGTTGGCCGCGATCAAAAGACCGATCTCGCGTTGTTGAAGGTCAACCCGACCAAGCCGCTCAAAGCCGTAAAGTTTGGCGACAGCGACAAGTTGCGTCTGGGTGAGTGGGTGATCGCAATCGGCAATCCGTTTAGTCTGGGAGGCACCGTGACCGCGGGCATCGTCTCGGCTCGCAACCGCGACATCCAGTCGGGGCCTTACGACAACTACATTCAGACCGATGCTTCGATCAACCGCGGCAATTCGGGCGGTCCCCTGTTCAACCTCAACGGGGAAGTGATCGGCGTAAACACCGCGATCATATCGCCATCCGGTGGATCGATCGGCATTGGTTTCGCCGTGCCGTCAAAGACAGTGGTTCCTGTGGTCGATCAATTGCGGGAATTTAAGGAAGTACGGCGTGGCTGGCTCGGTGTCCGGATTCAGCAGGTGAGCGACGAGATCGCCGAAAGTCTGAGCGTCAAACCGGCGCGCGGTGCGTTGGTCGCTGGCGTCGATGACAAAGGACCAGCCAAGCCCGCCGGGATCGAGCCGGGTGACGTGATCGTCCGATTCGATGGAAAAGACGTCAAAGAAATGCGCGACCTGCCGAAGATCGTTGCCGACACGCCGGTCGGCAAGGATGTCGAGGTCGTCGTTATCCGCAAAGGCAAAGAGGAAAAGAAAAGCGTCAAGCTCGGCCGGCTTGAGGATGAAAAGAAGGTCGCGGTGGCGATTGACAAGAAGGACACGCCCGACAGCAAACCTGTCGTGAAGAAAGCGCTCGGGCTCGATCTTGCCAACCTGACCGACGACCTGCGAAAGAAGCACAATATCAAGGACAAAGTGAAAGGCGTGTTGATCACAGGCGTCGATCCGAACTCGCCTGCGTCGGAGAAGCGACTCGCGCCTGGTATGGTGATCGCTGAGGTGCAGCAGCAGCCGGTGGCAAATGCAACGGAACTGCAGCAGCGCATCGACCGCCTTAAAAAGGACGGCAAGAAGGCCGTCGTGCTTCTCGTCGTATCTCCTGACGGAGATCCAAGCTTCGTCGCGCTGAGCTTGCAGTAAGCCCGTTCGGCGACCAATACGTCAAATCATCGGCAATGCCGATGATTTGACCGTTATGTCTGCACGAAATCCTGCCTGTTGTAGCCTTGCACATACAGCAGAGCCGTCAGATCGCAGTGATCGATGCGCGCGGCCACTGCAGTTGCGACCTTAGGTTTGGCGTGAAACGCGACACCGAGGCCGGCCTCCAAAATCATATCGACATCGTTGGCCCCGTCTCCGATCGCTAGCGTATCCGTTTTCGCCAAGCCGAGTTTATTTCGCAGTTCAACGAGCGCAGCCCGCTTGCCATCGCGCCCGAAAATCGGCTCTGCAACGTCGCCGGCCAGTTTATGGCCATCAATGAGCGTAAGCGTGTTGGCGCGGCTCTCGTCGAACCCGATCATTGCAGCGATGCGGTCGGTGAAAAGAGTAAACCCACCGGAAACCATGCACGTGCGGACACCATTTGCGCGCATAGTTCCAATGAGCGTGCGGCCGCCGGGCGTCAGCTTAATTCGCTCCCGGATGATCTCATCGATCACGGAAACCGGTAGCCCTTCCAGCAAAGCCACGCGTTCGCGCAGCGCGGGCTCGAACGCGATCTCGCCGCGCATGGCACGCTCGGTGATTGCCGCAACCCGGCTTTTCAGTCCGACATAGTCGGCGAGCTCGTCAATGCATTCCTGCCGGATCATCGTGGAATCCATATCCGCCAGAAAAAGCTTCTTGCGCCGGTTGGCTGCTGGCTGCACGACGACATCAACGCGATTGGCGAGAGTACGCAGTTCTGCCGTCAGCGCATTTTGGCCCGGATCATTTTCCGCGCTAAAGGAAATATCGGCGGCATCCGGACCCAGCAATTTCGCAGGATCCGCGCCGGGCAATAGACGGCGTGCCTGCTTGATTGTGGAAGGCGCGAGCAGGCCGGAGGCGTCGATCAGAGTTGCGACATGAGTCATGCAATGCACAATGCCGGTCGAGCGGTGCTTATTGCAGGGCCGACTGCCAGCGGCAAGTCGGCGCTCGCGCTTGACGTTGCGGAAAGCCTGGGCGGCGTCATCATCAATGCCGATTCCATGCAGGTTTATCGTGATCTGCGTATCATCACCGCGCGGCCGTCGGCTGATGACGAAGCCCGCGCAACGCACAAATTGTACGGCTTCGCCGATGCAGCCGAGAACTATTCCGTTGGCCGCTGGCGCCGCGATGTCGAAGAAACGTTGAAGGAAGTCGGCAAACAGGGACGCGTGCCGATACTGGTCGGCGGCACCGGCCTTTACTTCAAGGCTCTGACGTCGGGACTGGCCGCCGTTCCGCCTGTTCCAGCCGATATTCGTGCCAGCGTGCGTGGGCGTCTGCAACAAGAAGGGGCGCCGGCCTTGCATGCTGAACTTATGCATCTCGATCCTGCAATTGCGCACCGCATAACCGTCAATGATCGGTCGCGCATTTCGCGTGCGCTCGAAGTCGTACTGGCGACCGGCCGGGCGCTGTCCGATTGGCATCGCGAAGGCATGCCGCCGCTGATTGATCCCGCGCGCGCAGTGAAAGTGTTCATTACCTGCGAGCGTCAGGAATTGGTCCGGCGTATCGAGACGCGTTTCGATATGATGATGAGATCGACGGCCCTGGAGGAAGTACGCCGGCTTGCCGAGCGCAAGCTCGATCCGAGTCTGCCGGCGATGAAGGCACACGGCGTGCCATGGCTGATCCAGCATCTGAAGGGCGAAATCTCCCGGGAGGAAGCGGTCGCCGGCGCGGTCATGGACACCAGGCGCTACGCCAAACGTCAGCTCACCTGGTTTCGCAACCAGATGAAGGACTGGACCTGGGCCAGCCCGAACAATGCCTTGTCAGCTGTCCGCAGCCACTTTCAGGCCTAGTTCTGATGTGATTTATCTTGACCGGCTGCCTTCGGGCACCTATAACCCGCGCAATGAAAGTGCGAGCAGGAACCGTGGAACGCAATATTATTACTGTAGTAAGGGTTCGGACGCTAAGCTGGCCCTAGAAAAGGGCCCTCGGCGAGCGTCCGGACATGGCCCTTTAAGGGGCCTTTTTTATTTTGCCGGCTGAGAGTGACGAAGGGATAATGACATGACACGCGAAATGACCGGCGCCGAAATGGTGATCCAGGCGCTCGCCGACCAGAGCGTCGAACATGTTTTCGGCTATCCGGGTGGTGCGGTGCTGCCCATCTACGACGCGATCTTCTCGCAGAACCAGGTGCGCCACATTCTCGTTCGGCATGAGCAAGGTGCCGTGCACGCGGCGGAAGGATACGCGCGTTCGACTGGTAAGGTCGGATGCGTGCTTGTCACCTCGGGGCCGGGCGCAACGAATGCGGTGACCGGTCTGACTGATGCGCTTTGCGACTCGATCCCTATCGTCTGCATCACTGGGCAGGTGCCGACGCACCTGATCGGCAATGATGCATTCCAGGAATGTGACACGGTCGGCATCACGCGGCCCTGCACAAAGTACAATTATCTGGTCAAACGCATCGAGGACCTGCCGCGCATCCTGCACGAGGCGTTCCATATCGCCTCCAGCGGCCGGCCAGGACCGGTAGTCGTCGACGTGCCGAAAGACATCCAGTTTGCAAAGGGCCTCTATTCGAAGCCAAAGGATTTTCCGCACACCGGATACAAGCCCAAGCTCAAGGGCGATATGGACAAGATCAAGCAGGCCATCGATCTGATGGCGCACGCGAAGCGTCCGTTGTTCTATACGGGCGGCGGTGTGGTGAATTCCGGCAAGGCCGCCTGCGATCTGCTGCGCGAGTTCGTCAAGCTCACTGGCTACCCGATCACTTCGACGTTGATGGGGCTCGGCGCGTTTCCGGCCGCAGATCCGAAATGGATCGGCATGCTGGGTATGCACGGCACGCTCGAAGCCAATATGGCGATGCATGATTGCGACGTGATGATCTGCGTCGGCGCGCGCTTCGATGATCGCATCACCGGCCGGCTCGATGCGTTTTCGCCGGGTTCGACGAAGATTCACATCGACATCGATCCGTCCTCGATCAACAAAAACGTCAAGGTCGACGTGCCGATCATCGGTGACTGCGCGCACGTGCTCGAGGACATGGTTCGGCTGTGGCGCACCGGCGCGATCCAGCCCGACAAGAAATTGCTGCAGGCATGGTGGGCGCAAATCGACAAATGGCGTGCGCGCAAGTCGCTCGCTTACCGGCAGTCGAAAGATGTCATCAAGCCACAATACGCCATCCAACGGCTTTATGAGCTGACCAAGGACAAGGACGTCTACATCACGACCGAAGTCGGCCAGCATCAGATGTGGGCAGCCCAGTTCTACGGATTCCAGGAGCCAAATCGCTGGATGACGTCTGGCGGTCTCGGCACCATGGGTTACGGCCTGCCGGCCTCTGTCGGCGTGCAGCTCGCGCACCCGAAATCGCTTGTCATCGACATTGCCGGCGAGGCTTCGGTATTGATGACAATGCAGGAATTGTCGACAGCGGTGCAGTACCGGCTGCCGGTCAAGATTTTCATCCTCAACAACAACTACATGGGCATGGTGCGGCAATGGCAGGAATTGCTGCACGGCGGGCGTTATGCGGAAAGCTATAGCGAGGCCTTGCCGGATTTCGTGAAGCTGGCTGAGGCCTATCATGCGCATGGCATCCGCTGCGAAAAGCCGGGCGATCTCGATCGGGCCATCAAAGAGATGATCGAGGTGGACAAGCCTGTATTGTTCGATTGCGTGGTCGATCCAAAGGAGAATTGCTTCCCGATGATCCCGTCGGGGCGAGCCCATAATGAAATGTTGCTCGGTGACGCTGGCGTTGCCGTTGAAGATGCCATCACCGAAGAAGGCAAGGTGATGGTCTGATGAACGCACCCACGACAAGTCATTATCCGGCCGCGCCGAGTGCGCAAAAAGCGGAGACGCATACGCTTTCCGTTCTGGTCGACAATGAGCCCGGTGTGCTTGCGCGCGTGATCGGCCTGTTTTCCGGCCGCGGCTACAATATCGACTCGCTGACCGTGTCGGAGACCGAACACAGGCAGCACCTCTCGCTGATCACGATCGTCACCACCGGAACGCCGATGGTGATCGAGCAGATCAAGAACCAGCTCGACCGGCTCGTTCCGGTGCACCACGTCGTCGATATGACGCTTGTTGGAAACGCGATCGAGCGCGAGCTTGCGATGGTCAAGGTGAAAGGGAAGGGCGATAACCGCGTCGAAGCCCTGCGGCTTGCCGATGCATTTCGCGCGCGCGTGATCGACGCCACTACTGAAAGCTTCGTGTTCGAGATCACCGGCGCCAGCGACAAGATCGAGCAGTTCGTCGCGCTGATGCTGCCACTCGGCCTCGTCGAGGTAGCGCGCACCGGCATCGCCGCCATCATGCGCGGGCCAGAAGGAATGTAGTAATGGGGCTGACGATCCTGTCGATTCCGTTCATTGCTCTTGGGGTATTTCTGAAGTCCTATTCCGTGGAGAATTCCCGCTGCATCAACATCAACTTCCTGCGGTCGCAGCCTTATTGCTTCGCACAGGATTCGCAGATGCCCGAAATTATCAAATACGGCAGCGTGGCTGTCGGCTTCGCGCTGCTTTACGCCGGCCGGCGGCAGATCAAGCGGCAACGCGGACAATCATAGGGACTTGCCCCGGCTGTCAGAGCAACCTAGAAGCACGCCGCGGGGCAATTCCGGCAAGATCCGAAGAGCATCCAAGAGCGGAACGAGGGAAGTACCATGCGTGTCTACTACGATCGCGACGCCGACCTGAACCTGATCAAGGGCAAGAAGGTCGCCATCATTGGCTACGGTAGCCAGGGCCACGCCCATGCGCTCAATCTGCGCGACAGCGGCGTGAAAGAGGTCGCGGTCGCGCTGCGCAAGACCTCCGCCGGCGTGAAGAAAGCCGAGGCCGAGAAGTTCAAGGTCATGGAGGTCGCCGACGCCGCCAAATGGGCCGATGTCATGATGATGCTGACGCCCGACGAATTGCAGGGCGATATTTATCGCGACCATCTGCATAAGAATATGAAGGATGGCGCGGCGTTGATGTTCGCGCACGGGCTCAATGTGCATTTCAACCTGATCGAGCCGCGCTCTGACCTTGACGTGCTGATGATCGCGCCCAAAGGTCCAGGCCACACCGTTCGCTCCGAATATCAGCGCGGCGCCGGCGTGCCGTGCTTGGTCGCAATCCATAAAGATGCGTCGGGCAATGCGCATGATCTCGGCCTTTCTTATGCCTCGGCCATCGGCGGTGGCCGCGCGGGCATCATCGAGACGACGTTCAAGGAAGAGTGCGAAACCGACCTGTTCGGCGAGCAGACCGTACTGTGCGGCGGTCTCGTCGAACTTATGAAGGCCGGCTACGAGACACTGGTCGAAGCCGGCTACGCGCCGGAGATGGCCTATTTCGAGTGCGTGCACGAAGTGAAGCTGATCGTCGACCTCATCTACGAAGGCGGCATCGCCAACATGAATTATTCCGTATCGAACACTGCCGAGTACGGCGAATACGTCTCCGGCCCGCGCGTGATAACGCCTGAAGTAAAGGCCGAGATGAAGCGGGTGCTCGCCGACATCCAGTCGGGGCGTTTCACCAAGGACTGGATGCTTGAGAACAAGGTCAACCAGACCTCTTTCAAGGCCACGCGCGCCAAGCTTGCCGAGCATCCGATCGAGCAGGTCGGCGCAAAGCTGCGCGACATGATGCCATGGATCAAGCAACGCGCGCTGGTGGATAAGAGCAAGAACTAGTTACGGTCCGAGCTTTTCTGAAAGCCACCGCGCAACGACGTCCGGACTGACGTCGCCGGACGCCCGCGCATTGGCCTCGCGCATGAGATCGACCGGGATTGCTCCGATCAGCGGCTTCACCGCATTGATCAGCCTCTCATCGTGCGCCCGCCTGGGTGAGAGCAGGAGGATCGCGTCATAAGGCGGGATCGCGTGGCGATCGTCGTCGAGCACGACGAGGTCGTTGAGGGCGATCTGGCCGTCACTGCTATAGGCCGAGATCACGTCAACGTCGTTGGCGACGATGGCTTTGTACATGAATTCAGGCTGCATCTGCCGTTGCGTCTTGAACTGGAGGCCATAGGTCGTGCGGAGTGCATTCCATTCGGGCCGGCCGAAAATCTCATAGTCGCCGGCGATAGTGAGCTTCCCCGCATGCGAGGCCAGGTCTGAAATCGAGCGGATGCCCAACGTCTGCGCCTTCGCTCTCGTCATCGTCAGCACGTAAGCGTTCTCAAATCCAAGCGTGCCCAACAGGCGAATATTATATTTCGTAGTGAGCCAGTTCTCGAGTTCGGACAGTGCCTGCTTTCTTGTTGGTGTGTCGCTGCGCTGCATTTGGCTCGTCCAGATCGTGCCGGAATAGTCCACCGCAATGTCGACCTCATTTTTGGCAAGCGCGTCGAACAATACGTTGGAGCCGAGTCCCGCCCGACGTTCGGCGGTGAGGCCCGCTGCCTGGAGACGCTGCTCGATAAGAGCCGCGAGGATGTATTGCTCAGTGAAGGTTTTTGCACCGATGACATAGTCCGCCTGCGGTCGTGCCAGACCGGGTATCAGCGCGGCAAGGATCAGCGCCGCAAGACCTGCAACCGCCGCGGCCGTTTGCGTGCTGCTGCGGCGGGTGACACCGAGTTGAACCAGCGCCAGCAACTGATCAACTGCCAGCGCGAGCAGGGCAGCGGCGATGCATCCGAAGATCACAAAGACCCAGTTCTGCGTCTGCAGGCCGGTGAAGATATAATTGCCGAGACTTGTTTGGCCGATCGGAGTTGCGAGCGTCGCCGTGCCAATGACCCAAACCGCCGAGGTGCGAATCCCCGCCATGATCACTGGCAAGGCCAGCGGAAGTTCGATGTCGCGCAAAAGTCGCCATTGTGGCACGCCGACCACGCGCGCGGCTTCGCTCAGCCGTGTGTCGACGCCATCGAGGCCTGCCACTGTATTGCGCAGGACGGGCAGCATCGAATAGAGCGCGAGCGCCAATACCGCTGGGAGAAATCCGAGTGCCGAAAAGCTCTTTCCGAATAGACGTTCGGACAAGGCAGCCAAAGCCAGAAGCAGAGGGTAAAACAGGGCGAGCAACGCCAGTCCGGGAATAGTCTGCACGACACTGGCGATCGACAGAAGAAAGCCGCGCAGCACCGGTTTGCGGCGTGAGGCGATCGCCACCGGGAGGCTGATGCCGAGCCCTATGGCTAGCGCGGTCAGGCTCACCAGCACATGGCTGCTGAGATAGTCGGGCAAGCGCGACCATGCCTCGGCAAGACGGGCCTCGAAGGCCGAACCCGCGATCATGTGGCGATGATGGCATGCGCGGCGCAACGGCGGAACCGACCATTCGCGAGTGTGCCGGCCATCCGCTTGGTTAAATTTACGAAATTTCTGTCGTACCGCTGACCGGCCCTTGCAATGACAGTTTGATTACAGTCATATGACAACGGGCCGTGCGCTGGAGACCGGAAAGAGGATCGCAGCCGGGCAGGGCCACTTAGGCCATGTTGTCCGCAGCGTCCGCACTGCTGAGTCGTCTCGCGCCCTTCGAAGGGATTTCGCGCCGCGAGGCGCTGGCATTGTCCCTGGTCGCGCTGCTGCACGTTGCCGCCCTTGTCATCATGGTGGCGACCGAGGTCGACCTCATCGCGAAAGTCGCCTTCCTGCTTGCCTGGGCCCTTCTGAATTTTGTCTGCCTCGCCCTGGTGCGCCGGCCGCTCGCATCAGCCCTCATTTCGCTGTCGTTCATCGTCGCGCTCATCCTGCTGTCGCAGTTCAAGTACGAGAAGCTCTGGATGACGGTCGATTTCGTTGACCTGATGATCATTGACCGCGACACTTCAGCCTTCTTGCTGGCGGTGATTCCGGGGCTGCGTATGCAGCTGATGCTGGCCGCCTTCATCGTGGCGATGCTGCTGGCGATCATTTGGCGACTCGACCCGCTGCGTATGCGGATGCGCGTGAGTGCGCTCGGCGGGACGTTTTGCCTGAGCGCGCTTGCCGTGCTGTCGCTGTCGTTCCCGACCGATCTTTACGAAGACTTCTTCGGCCAGAACTACGTTTCTAAATTCGCCCGCACCGGCGTTGAGGCGATGCACGAGCTTCTCACGCATGGTTATCTCGATTCCCACGCGACCACCGTCGAGCGGCTGAAGGAGTTTCCGGTTGCCGCCTGTGCGCCGCCGGCCAAGCTGCCTCACATTATTCTCCTGCACGATGAGTCGAGCTTCGACATCACCGCTATCCCGGGCGTCAACGTGCCGCCCGGCTACCAGAACCATTTTCGTTCTTTCGACGGCAAGACCCGCAAGCTGATCGTCGAGGGCAATGGTGGCCCCAGCTGGTTCACGGAATACAATGTGCTCACCGGCCTCTCGGCACAATCCTACGGGCGCTTCGCGACCTCCGTGACGCGAATCGCGGCCGGCCGCGTCGTGCGCGGTCTGCCCGCGTCGCTGGCGCATTGCGGCTACAGGACTTTCAGCCTCTATCCATTTTACGGCGCTTTCCTGAGCTCGCGCGCGTTCCAGACGACGACCGGGATCGGTCACTATCTCGACATGACGGATCTCGGCACGGAAAACTTCGAGCGCGACAGCTTCTATTTCAACCAAGCGGAAAAGATCATTACGCGCGAGCGCGGGCTCGGGCCGCTTTTCCTCTATGTCTATACCGTCGCCAATCACTTTCCCTGGGACAGCCGCCTGCGGCCTGAGCTCACGCCGGATTGGCGCGACCTCGGCAATCCGCCCGCTGTTGACGAATATGTCCGACGCCAGGGCATGACGGCACAGGATTACACGGCGCTGCTCGGCCGTCTGAAGCGCGAGTTTCCGTCCGACTCCTTCCTGATCGTGCGCTACGGCGACCACCAGCCGGAATTTGCGCATCTCATGATTGATCCGGGCGTCAGCGACACTATGCGGGCACGCCAGATAAAGGCGCACGATCCGCGCTATTTCACGAGCTACTACGCAATCGACGCCGTAAACTTCAAGCCGGTCGACTTGTCAGCGGCGTTGCCGATTTTGGAGGCGCCCTATCTGCCGCTGCTGGTGCAGGAGGCGGCTGGCGTGCCGCTCGACCCATCTTTCGTCGAGCAGAAGAGGATTTTGCAGCGCTGCCACGGCGTCTTCTACAGCTGCGCCGGCGGTGAGGAGGTGCGTCGCTTCAATCGGTTACTGATCGAAGCGGGGCTGATCAAGGGGTTGTAGCGCAGCACATCTCCGCTCATTCCCGCGACCCGAGCTACGCTCGCTGCGCGAGCTTCGGCGCGTTTGAGTCCGCCGGAGCGCGGAGCGCGCAGGCGGATGGTTGACGGCTTTGCAACTCCACACAGGCCGGATAGGTTGCACCCAACAAAAAGCAAGGCGGGGAGGAACTGCATGGCGGACGGCACCGCTGCCGCGTCACGGAGCATTGGCGCCGCCAAAGCGCCCGTCGCGCTGACCGATGTGGTCGTCTCGTTCCGCGTTGCCGCCGGCACCTACACGGCAGTCGATCGTGCAACATTGAACGTGGGCGATGGCGAGTTCGTCGCGATCGTGGGCCCGACGGGCTGCGGCAAGTCGACGTTGCTCAATATAGCCGCCGGTCTCCTGACGCCCGCGGCAGGCAGCGTGACCATCTTCGGCGCGCCGCTCACTGCGCTTAACCGCCAGGCCGGTTATCTTTTTCAGGCCGATGCGCTGTTTCCCTGGAAGACCGCGATCGAGAATGTGGCGATCGGGCTCGAAATCGTCGGCACGTCCGGCGAGGACGCACGCGCCCGTGCGCAGGACTGGCTCACGCGCGTCGGTCTCGCAGCCTTCGCCGACCGCTATCCGCACATGCTGTCGGGGGGCCAACGCAAGCGAGTCGGTCTCGCGCAGGTGCTCATCCGCGATCCGAAAATTCTTCTCATGGACGAACCATTCGGCCCGCTCGATGCGCAGACGCGGCAGATCATGGGTAATCTGCTGCTCGATCTCTGGACAGCCGACCGCAAGGCGGTGCTTTTCGTGACGCACGATCTCGAGGAGGCGATCGCGCTCTCCGACCGCGTGGTGATCATGTCCGCTGGGCCGGCTGCGCGCATCATCGGCGACTGGAATGTGCCGATCGCTCGCCCACGCGACATCGCCGAGATCAAGCTCGATCCCGACTTCGTCGCGCTGCACCGGGAGATCTGGCAGAAACTCAAGGCCGAGGTCGTCAAAGGCTATGCACAAAGCGAGGCCGTATGACCGCGGAATTTCGTGCGAAGGCCGTTGTTAACAACACTGCAAACTCAAAGGGAGGATTCCACATGAAGTCACTCACGCTGTCCGCCGCCATGCTCGCTTTGCTGGGTACAGCCGCTTTTGCGGCCGATCCCTTCACGCTGACTTCGTCAAGCTTCAAGGACGGCACGATGATGGACGTAAAGCACGCCGGCAACATCAAGACCAATCCGAACTGCGTCGGTCAGAACGTGTCGCCCGAGCTCAAGTGGACGAACGCGCCGGCCGCGGCCAGGAGCTTCGTCCTGGTCGCGTCGGATTGGGAAGGGCAGGGTGGCCTCGGTTCGCACCATCTGCTTGCTTACAACATCAAGCCGGCCGTCACCGGCTTTGCGGAAGGCGAGCTGAGCAAGGACTCCGACAAGTTCACCGGCGGCAAGGAAAGTGCAGGCACGACGCATTATCGCGGCCCATGTCCGCCGGCCGGCCTTAGCGCTCATCATTATATCTTTACCGTCATTGCGACCGACCTTGAGCCGGGCGCGCTGCCGGCCGGGCTGACGCGCGACGAACTCTGGGAGAAGCTGAAAGGCCACGCCAAGGGCGTTGCGGGCATCGTCGGTCTCTTCAAGCGGCAATAACGCGCGTATGGCCCAGATCAAGCTCACGGCGCTGCAGATCCTAGTCGCGATCGTCGCGGTCGCGCTCTGGTATATGCTGACGACCTATCCGGTGTTTGGGAAGATCTTGTTGCCGCCGTTCTTCTTCTCGAATCCGGTCGACGTGGCGAACCAGATCATTGTCTGGTTTGCAACGGGCGTGATCTGGAAACATCTTTGGGTGACCTTGATCGAGTCGATCCTCGCTTTTGTGATCGGCTCGATCGGCGGCGTGCTAGTCGGCTTCTGGTTCGCACGGCAGCCGCGCACGGCGGCGGTATTCGATCCTTATGTGAAAGCGGTGAACGCGCTGCCACGCGTCGTGCTTGCGCCCATCTTCACGCTCTGGCTCGGCCTTGGCATCTGGTCGAAGGTCGCGCTCGGCGTCACGCTGGTGTTTTTCATCGTTTTCTTCAATGTCTACCAGGGCGTGAAGGAGGTGAGCCCCACGGTGCTGGCCAATGCGCGCATGCTCGGGATGAGCGAGCGCCAACTGATGCGTCATGTCTATTGGCCGTCGGCGCTGTCCTGGATGTTCTCCTCGCTGCACACCTCGGTGGGCTTTGCCGTGGTGGGAGCGGTGGTGGGCGAATATCTCGGTGCCGCGGCCGGTCTCGGCTACCTCATCCAGCAGGCGGAGGGCGTATTCGACGTCGCCGGCGTTTTCGCGGGTATGTTCGTGCTGGCCGGCTTCGTGCTGGTCATCGACATAATAGTAACCGTGGTCGAGAAGCGCCTGTTGGTCTGGCGGCCCGCAACTGCGGATGCGCGGCCGTAGTTTCTTAGTCGTGCAAAGTCCATGCTCCGCGGGAATCCAGAGCACTACATGAGCGCCGTCGTATGGCTCTGGGCCTCGGCTTTCGCGGGGGGTGAGCATGACAGGAAAGGCCAGAAGAGCTATCGTCCGGTCCGAATTGGCCTGTCAAAAGGCCCCGCACACAAGGGAGGATTTTCATGCCCGTGGTTTTGAGACGGCTCGGCGTGGCTTTGGCCGCGCTCGTTCTGTCGAGCGGTTTGGCGCTCGCACAGTCGAAGGTGACGCTCGCGGTCGGTGGCGGCTCGTGTCTCTGCTATCTGCCAACGATGCTCGCACATGCGCTTGGCGAATACGAGAAGGCCGGCGTCAATGTGGAGATCGTCGACTTCAAGGGCGGTTCGGAATCGCTCAAGGCCGTGATCGGCGGCAGCGCCGACGTGGTATCGGGCTATTTCGATCACTGCGTCAATCTCGCCGCCAAGGGCCAACACCTGCAGGCCTTCGTGATCTATGACCGCTTCCCGGGATTCGCGCTCGTCGTTTCGCCGAAACATTCCTCCGAGATCAATTCGGTGAAGGATCTCGCCAACAAAAAGGTCGGCGTCAGCGCGCCCGGCTCCTCTACCGACTTCTTCCTGAAATACATCCTGAAGAAGAACGGCGTCGATCCGAACTCGGTCGGCGTCATCGGTGTCGGTCTCGGCGCAACGGCCGTTGCTGCGATGGAGCAGGGCACCATTGATGCCGCGATCATGCTCGATCCGGCAGTCACGATCCTGCAGGGCCAGGATAAGAACCTGAAGATCCTGAGCGACACGCGCTCGCAGAAGGATACGCTCGCCGTGTTCGGCGGCGAATATCCGGGCGGCGCGCTCTATACCAAGGCGGAATGGATCGCCGCGCATCCGAAGGAAGTGCAGGCCATGACCAACGCCATCGTCAACACGCTCAAGTGGATCCATTCGCACACGCCGGAAGAGATCGCCGACAAGATGCCGGCCAATCTCGTCGGCAAGGACAAGGCGCTCTATGTGTCGGCGCTCAAGAACACGCTTGCGATGTATTCGGAGACCGGCCGCATGGATCCGAAGGGCGCCGAGGCGGTACTTGCCGTATTTAGCCAGTCTTCGCCGGATGTGGCCAAGGCCAACATCGATTTGTCGAAGACCTATACGAATACGTATGTCGACGCGGCCAACAAGAAGATGGGAATGAAGTAGGAAGCCACACTCCGCTCATTTTCGCGGGCGACGAGCGGGAAAAGAGCCAAGAGGTCAAGTGACGGCGGGGGAAATCCTCGCCGTCTCTGCTATTGTCGCCCCATGAGCATCCTATCCATCCAGTCGCACGTGGCCTTTGGCCATGTCGGCAATGCCGCGGCGACGTTCCCGCTGCAGCGGCTGGGCATCGAGGTCTGGCCGATCCACACGGTGCAGTTCTCCAATCACACCGGCTACGGCAGCTGGAAAGGTCGCGTTTTCGACGCCGGCATGATCCGCGAGGTGATGGCCGGGATCGAGGCGCGCGGTGTCTTGGGCGAATGCGATGGTGTGCTTTCGGGCTATATGGGCGCGGTTGATATCGGCTCGGCTATTCTCGATGCGGTCGCCACGGTCAAGCGGGCTAATCCGGCCGCCCGATATTGCTGCGATCCGGTGATCGGCGACGTTGGCCGCGGCGTTTTCGTGCGCGAGGGCATACCCGAATTCATGCGCGAGAAAGCCGTGCCCGCAGCCGATATCATCACGCCCAACCAGTTCGAGCTCGACTATCTCAGCAAGCGCGAGAGCAGAACGTTGCGCGCAGCGCGCGATGCCGTCAAAACCGTGCACGATCTCGGACCGCGCGCGATCCTCGTCACCTCACTGCACACCGACGAGACACCGGCTGACTGCATCGACATGCTGGTGTCAGACGACACCGGTTGCTTTCTCGTCCGCACACCGAAATTGCCGCTCACCATCAACGGCGCCGGCGATGCAGTCGCCTCGCTGTTCTTCGCGCATTATCTGCGCGGCGGGAAAATCGCCGAAGCGCTATCGCGGGCCGCTTCAAGCATTTTCGGCGTGTTGGCCAAGACCGCGGAAAGTGGTGTCCGCGAAATCCAGCTGATCGCAGCGCAGGAACAGATCGTGCGGCCGAGCCGTGTTTTCGACGCGCGGGTGCTCGGCCCGGAGCAAACGGCGCCCGAGACCCCGCCCATCGCACCATCGGAGGCGCCGCCGCTTTCCCATGACGAGCACGCCGCCGGCCCGCTCGGCGTGCCGTCAGTCTTCCATCTCGACCGGCTTGATTTATCCTTCGTGCCGAAGCCCTGGGCCTGGGCCGAGAAGCGCCGCGCCGAGATCGATGCCTGGTTCGCCGACATGCGCGGCCAGCAACCGGCATTATGGAACGGCCGCGTGCTCCTGATGCACCGCCAGGTGATCGAGCGCGGCGTGCTGCGGGGCGAATTTCTCGAGACCGACTACGCCAGCTTCATTTTCTGGAAGCAGCGCGGCCTGCCGCGTGCCGAGGTGCGCGATTGCTTCAGCGCCGCGGCGATCCAGAGTTCCGACGGCGCTTTTCTCCTCGGTGTCATGGGCCCGCACACCTTCAACGCAGGCCGGATTTATTTCCCCTGCGGCACCCCAGATCTCGATGACATTGTCGAGGGCAAGGTCGATCTCGAGCACAGCATGCAGCGCGAACTGCTTGAGGAGACCGGGCTCGCGATGAGCGCGCTCACGCCGGAGCCCGGTTGGACCATGGTGGTTGACGGCCCGCTGATCGCGCAGATCAAGGTGCTGCGCGCGGCCGCATCGGCGAAGGCGCTGCACGAAAAAATTCTGGCTTTCCTCTCGCGGGAGAAAAAGCCTGAGCTCAGCGACATCCGCGTCGTCTATGGTCCCGGCGATTTCGATCCAGCCATGCCGCGCTTCGTGACTGCGTTTCTGGCCTCGCGCTTTGCGACGCAGCCGCTGAAAGCGGCGAGGTAGCCGATCGCTTCCGCTCATTCCCGCGAAAGCGGGAATCCAGAACGCAAATGCGGCCTTGGAAATTTTCCCCTGGGTTCCGCTTTCGCGGGGACGAGCGGTTGAGGGTGTGATCCGTCAGCGCCACTGACCTATCGCAATCTCCCGACATCCCGCGCTTGATTTGCGCGCCCGCCTTCCGCTACAAGCGGCTCCGGTTAACGCAGGCTTTACCGGCCTGCGTCAGATTGACCGGTGACACGAGGGAAGAGCCAGGAACGATGATCACGCGCCACAATATTCGCGCGATCGGGCGGACGGCGGGTAACGCCGGCACCGCGGCTTCCCTCATTCTGGGCACGCTCCTTCTCCTTATCCGCCCCTGAGGGCCGGCTGGGCATATGTGCCTGGGCACTCGGGGGAACCGCGATAAACCCTTAAGAGCGCCCCAAAGTGGCGCATTTGAATCGAGAAGGAACTGAACAATGACTGCCCAGACAAAGTCCGAGAAGGACCGCGTCGTAATCTTCGACACCACCTTGCGCGACGGCGAGCAGTGCCCCGGCGCCACCATGACGCATGAAGAGAAGCTCGAGGTCGCTGAGCTCCTCGACGCCATGGGCGTCGACATCATCGAGGCCGGCTTCCCGATCGCATCGGAAGGCGACTTCACCGCCGTACACGAGATCGCCAAGCGTTCCAAGAATTCCGTGATATGCGGACTCTCGCGCGCCGGCTTCAAGGACATCGACCGCTGTGCGGAAGCCATCAAGCCGGCCAAGCGCAAGCGCATCCACACCTTCATCTCCACCTCTCCAGTGCACATGAAGTACAAGCTCCAGAAGGAGCCGCACGAGGTCTTTGAGATGGTCGTCGCGCAGGTGACGCGCGCGCGCGGCCACACCGATGACGTCGAATGGTCGGCGGAAGACGCAACCCGCACCGAGCGCGACTTCCTCTGCCGGTGCGTCGAAGCCGCGATCGATGCCGGCGCCACCACCATCAATATCCCCGACACCGTCGGCTACACGGTGCCGGAGGAGTATTTCGCGCTCATCGAAATGTTGCGCACGCGCGTGCCGAATGCCGATAAGGCCCGCTTCTCGACCCACTGCCACAATGATCTCGGCATGGCGGTTGCCAACTCGCTCGCCGGCGTGAAGGCCGGCGCGCGGCAGATCGAATGCACCATCAACGGCATCGGCGAGCGTGCCGGCAACGCCGCGTTGGAGGAAGTCGTGATGGCGATGAAGACGCGCAACGATGTGTTGCCGTACTGGACCGGCGTCGAGGCGACGATGTTGACTCGCGCGTCCAAGCTGGTGTCCGCTGCGACCTCATTTCCCGTGCAGTACAACAAGGCGATCGTCGGGCGGAATGCCTTCGCACATGAGAGCGGCATCCATCAGGATGGCATGCTGAAGAATGCACAGACCTATGAGATCATGACGCCCGAAAGCGTCGGCGTGAAGCAGACTTCGCTGGTGATGGGTAAGCACTCTGGCCGGCACGCTTTCATCCACAAGCTGGAAGAGCTTGGCTATCAGCTGGCCGGAAACCAGCTGGAAGACGCCTTCGTGCGCTTCAAGGCGCTCGCCGACCGCAAGAAGCAGATCTTCGACGAGGACATCGAGGCGCTGGTCGACGAGGAGATTGCGCATGCGCACGATCGCATCAAGGTGCTGTCGCTCACCGTGATTGCCGGCACCATGGGCCCGCAGACCGCCACGCTCACACTCGACATCGACGGTGAGCATGTCACCACGCAGTCGACCGGCAACGGCCCGGTGGACGCGATATTCAAAGCGATCAGGTCGCTGGTGCCGCACGACGCGACGCTCGAACTCTACCAGGTGCACGCGGTGACCGGCGGCACCGATGCGCAGGCCGAAGTTTCGGTTCGCCTCGCCGAGGCCGGACGCTCGTTCACGGCCAAGGGCGCCGATCCCGACACGCTGGTCGCCTCGGCAAAGGCCTATCTCGGCGCACTCAACAAGCTCACCAGTAAGCGCAACAAGACGCTCTCAGTCGAACGGCGGATACATTCCACCGACGTCGGATAAGCCGCAAAGCACTCTATCGAGAATTTCCACTCATTCCTGCACGTGCGGGAATGAGTGGAGTGTGGAAGTCGATTGTTGCAGATTGTTTCAGGAACGTTGTGGAGGCGTATTATTTTGCTTTGGATAGTGCGAATCAGCGACGAATCGAGCACCATTAAAGTTAAAACCCGTTCATACTTTTGAACACGCGCACGAAGTCGCTAATTTGTTCCGTTGGGAACCTGAAAAAACACATTTTATCCGCATTTCACTCGCTTTGGTGGCGGATTCGAAAGGTATTTGCGCGCTACTCACCTGATGCGAAGCGTAGGGGATTTGAACGAAATGAAGATGTTTTTTTGCGCGGGCGTGATCGCGCTCGCGGCCCTGAGTTTGTTGCCGATTGTTCCCGCCGCGCGGGCAGCCGATATGATGGACGGCGGCATGCCGGCGCACACGGCGTCGATCGATGTCGTACGCATCAAGAGCGCGTTGCATCTCACACCCGCGCAGGAGCCGTATTGGGCGCCGGTCGAAGCCGCGCTGCGCGAGCTCGCGCACCGTCAGGAACGCGATGCGAGTGACGGACTGGTGCGCCGCGTCAGCAAGCGCGTCGTGTCGATTGCCCTCAACAGCGTGACCATTCAGCGGCTTGCCGCGGCTGCTCGTCCGCTCGTCAAAACCTTCGACGAAAAACAGATGCAGACCGCACATGGCCTCGCCCAGGAAATGGGTCTCGGGCCCGTTGTGGCGGCGCTGAAGTAACGTCCGACTTCTCTTAATTCGTCTCGCGTCATGGCCGGCTTTCATGCCGGCCATTTCGTTTTGAAAGGACAACGCCTCTCACCGTCATCCTGAGGTGCGAGGCTTCTAAACTCCCCAAGTGGCGCATTGCCGCATAGGCCTTAAGTCGATGATGCGCCTTAACCACCGGGGGTGGGCCAGACTTGCCGCAGGCGCGGATAAGTGCGAACGTCGCCGCCGGAAAACAAGGCAAAAAAGCCGGTCTCGAGTGCCTTTCCGGGCCGCACGCTCAGGGTCCCGGAACCGTTCGAAAACCGGATTTCAAGCGACGTTTAACTGGAGGAATACGCTTATGCGCAAATGGCTTATCGCGGCGGCTGCGGCCGCCATTTTCGTGGCTCCCGGCATTGCAAGCGCGCAATCGCCGATCGTGATCAAGTTCAGCCACGTGGTCGCGCCGAACACGCCGAAGGGCAAGGGCGCCGAGAAGTTCAAGGAACTTGCCGAGAAATATACCAACGGCAAGGTGAAGGTCGAGGTCTATCCGAACTCGACTCTTTACAAGGACAAGGAAGAGCTCGAGGCGCTGCAGCTGGGCGCCGTGCAGATGCTGGCGCCGTCGAACTCCAAGTTCGGCCCGATCGGCATCAAGGACTTCGAGGTCTTCGACCTGCCTTATCTGCTCCCGAACAAGGCGGCGCTGCGCAAGGTCACCGAAGGCCCGCTCGGCAAGAGCATGCTCAAGAAGCTCGAAGGCAAGGGCATGATCGGCCTCGCTTACTGGGACAACGGCTTCAAGCAGATGAGCGCCAACAAGCCGCTGCGCATGCCGGCAGATTACAAGGGCCTCAAGTTCCGCATCCAGTCATCCAAAGTTCTTGAGGCGCAGTTCCGCGCGCTCGGTGCGATCCCGCAGGTGATGGCCTTCTCGGAAGTCTATCAGGCGCTGCAGACCGGCGTCGTGGACGGCCAGGAGAACACGCCGTCGAATATGTACACCCAGAAATTCCACGAGGTGCAGAAGTACACGACGCAGACCAACCACGGCTACATCGGTTACGTGGTCGTCGTGAACAAGAAGTTCTGGGATGGCCTGCCGGCCGATGTCCGCGGCCAGCTCGAGAAGGCGATGCACGAAGCGACCGTGTACTCCAACGAAATCTCCGCCAAGGAGAACGAGGAAGCTTGGGACGACATCAAGAAGTCGGGCAAGACCGAGATCATCATCCCGAACGCCGCCGAGAACGCCGCCATGCGCAAGGCCATGGAGCCGCTCTACACCGAGATGGCGGGCCGCGTCGGCAAGCAGCTGATCGACGACGTGGTGAAGGCCACACACGGCGTCACCAACTGATAACATTCGGCGGGGCCCCGGTCTGAAAGCCGGGGCCCGCTTGCTTCCAGGGGTGAGGGGATTCCAGTGTTTGTTGATGTGCGGCGGCGGCCGTCGGGACGGCGGCTGCTGGCAGTCGGATCGCCTCATGAGCGCGCGAGGCGTCGGTGATTCTGCGGATTCTCGACCGGCTTGAGGAAATCCTCATCGCCAGCCTGATCGCGGCGGCGACACTGATCATTTTCGTCGCCGTGGTGCAGCGCTACGCGGTCGGTATTTCCTGGCTCTATCCGATCTTCTACCACATCAACCTGACCTGGGCGCAGGAGCTCTGCGTCTACATGTTCGTCTGGATGGCGAAGTTCGGCGCCGCCTACGGCGTGCGCACCGGCATCCATGTCGGCGTCGACGTTCTGGTCAACATGCTCGAGCCCAGGTGGCGCAACAAGGTGATTCTGTTCGCACTGTTCTGCGGCGCCCTTTTCACCTTCATCGTCGGCACCATGGGCGCGAAGTTCGTGATCGAGCTTTATCCGACCGACCAGGTTTCGCCCGACATGGAGCTGCCGCGCTGGATCGTCTTCCTCTGCGTGCCGCTTGGCTCTTACCTGATGTGTTTCCGCTTCCTGCAGGTCACCTGGGCCTTCTTCTGGCGGGGCGAGCTGCCGCACCACGATGCCGGCCATGTCGAGGGCGTCGATGAGGGCGCGCCCGTGGCCGGAGGCGCCGCGCGATGAACAGCGCCCTGATCTTCGGCCTGCTGATCGTGCTGATGCTGACCGGCATGCCGATCTCGATCGCGCTCGGCCTCACGGTGCTCGGCTATCTGTTCTTCCTGACCGAGGTGCCGATCGAGGCGGTCGCGCTCAAGCTCTTCACTGGCATCGAGAGCT
>DATBHE010000123.1:0-6267 GCA_036557605.1 Pseudolabrys sp. | reverse complement strand
CGAACTGATTGAAGTGAATGCGGGCGGTGTTCTGATAGAGCCGCGCGGCAATCTGATGCTCGGCCTCTTCGACCGTGATCCCGTCGATGTGATCGATCTTGTCGCCGGCCTTGTAGTCGCCGAAGCGATGGGGGCTGCCTGCGAGCGTCGTGTCATAAGCCGCTGTATTGATTTTCGGACATGCCGCGCCGAGTTGCGCTGGCTCGACGCTCTTTGGCAGATCGGGGATTTTTTCGGCCGGGGCTGCGGCGGTCTCGTCACGTTTTCGTACCATCACCCAGCGCGCATAATCGAGCACGGCATCGCCGGTCTCGTCGAAACCGCGTGAGCGCACATAGACAATGCCCGTTTTTTTGTTGGAGTTTTCCCGCAATCCGATGACGTCGGAAACCGCAGTCAATGTTGAGCCCGGGAAGACGGGTTTGAGAAACCGGCAATCCGCGTAGCCAAGATTGGCGACTGCATTGAGTGAAATGTCGGCAACGGTCTTCCCGAACACAATATGAAAAACCAGCGTATCGTCGAGTGGCGAACGGGGGTAACCGATCTTTTGTGCAAAGACATCCGAGGACTGGACAGCAAAACGCGCGCCAAACAGCCCGTTGTAGAGCGCGACGTCGCCGGTCGTGACTGTGCGGGGGGTGGCATGCCGGATCATCTGTCCGAGATGAAAATCCTCGAAAAAATTGCCCGAACTGATCTTGGCTATCATTCGATCACGTTGTCATACGGTTCATTCATCTTACACATCTCACAAGTATTTGAAATCTGTGGGCATCTCCCGGGCGCGGCGATGTAACCGCTGCGCCAGAGCAGGCGAAATAAAGGAATTGCGAGCCCGGACTCGCGCCGCCAACCCAATACCGACCGGGGATTTCATGGCCGGCCGAATGCTTCAACCTAACGTGATGGCGCCCTATGGGGAGGGGACGTTGCTTCCGTCCCGGTTTCCGGGCAAGGCGGTGCGAAACGTTCAATCCCGGCGCCTGATGATCGCGGCCAAATCGCAGACCCGAAGCGTCGATGATCTGCGCCGCTCGGCCCAGATGGCGGCGGCGCAGGGCGGTGATCGCGCGGCTTACGAGGCGCTGTTGCGCGATTGCGTCCCACTGATCAAGGCCGTAGCCGCACGGCAGGGTGTCCCGGCGGATCGCAACGACGACGTGGTGCAGGATGTGCTGCTGACGATCCACCGAGCCCGCCACACCTATGATCCCACCCGCTCTTTTACTGCCTGGCTATGTGTCATTGCCGAACGGCGGGCGATTGATCTCTTACGTCAGGTACGTCGCCATGGCGCGCGCGAATTCCACTTGCCCCTCGCTTTCGACACTTATCCTGACGAAGGGGTCGACCCTGCGCGCGGCGTCGATCAGGCGGAGGCCTCTGGCCGCGTGACTGAGGCGCTGGCGAGATTGTCCCCGCGTCAACGCGAGGCAGTGGAAGCGCTGGTGCTCAAGGAGCAATCACTCACCGAGGCCGCGGTCACAACGGGCCGCACCAAGGGCGCGCTGAAAGTGAACCTGCACCGAGCACTCAAGGTCCTGCGGGATAAAATGGAGCGAAGCGAGTGAAAATCCCATGACGGCCTCCCCTCATGACCCTCTGATTGGCGAACTCGCTGCTAACTTGAAGCCAGTGCGCCGCTTGTGGCGGCCGGCCCTGCGCGCACTCAGTTGGCTCGGCGCGGTTGCCGCTATCGCGTTTGTGCTCGCCGTCTTTGCCGACGTGCACGCCCTGTGGGAGCGAATCATTGCCGCGCCCGACATGTGGCTTGCCGTGTTCGGCTCGGCTCTGACGGCTGTCCTCGCTGCCATTGCCGCTTTCGAGCTGAGTCTGCCCGATGCGCCACGCGCGTGGGCTTGGTTGCCGCTGCCCGGCGCACTCCTGTGGGTGGCGGCGAGCAGTTTAGGCTGCCTGCGCGTTTGGTTCTTGCCGGATACCCACGTTGCTGAGCTCGGCGAGTCGCGCGACTGCCTCATCTTCATCGTTTCGTTGTCGGTGCCGCTATCCGCGCTGCTATTTCTAATGCTGCGCCGCGCGTGCCCGCTGCGGCCTGGGCTCACTGCCGCGGTTGGTGGTCTCGCGGTGGCAGCTGCCGCGGCGACGTTGCTGAACTTTTTCCATCCCTATGATGTGGCTGCGACGGATCTCGCCGTGCATGGAATTGCTGTCGCATTGGTCGTTGGCGCCAATCGTGCGCTTGCCAGTCGGATTCTCACAGCATCCAATTTCGCGTCGTTCGGCGTAACCACGGGCCCGGTCCGGTCGAATTAGGAGGCGATGGCGCGATGCGGCCATCGAACATCCTCAAGAGGAGTAAGCAATGATCGGTTCCCGTACCGTCCTATCCCTCGCCGCCGCAATATTGGGCTTTGTGCTTGTGTTTGCGCCCGGCGCCTTCGCGGATGACATGAAGAAGGAGGGTATGACCAAGTCCAACACTATGAAAAAGGACGACGGCATGAAAAAGGACACGATGTCGAAGGACACCATGTCCAAGGACGCGATGAAAAAGGACAGTATGTCGAAGGACAACATGAAGAAATAAATCAGTAAGCAGCCGGGTCCGCGCATCTGCGGGTCCGGCTGTGCCGTATATTCGTCGAAAGCGAGGGACGACGATGAGCGCCGAAACGATGGTAACGATGGCACCCGCGACCACCGCCACCACGATCCACCCGCGCTGGGTGCGGGTCTGTCACTGGATCAATGCCCTGGCGATGCTGGTGATGATCGGCTCCGGCTGGCAGATCTACAACGCTTCGCCGCTGTTCGACTTTTTAATCTTTCCCCGAGAAATTGCGCTCGGAAATTGGCTTGCCGGTGCGTTGCTATGGCATTTCGCCGCGATGTGGGTGCTTTTCATCAATGGCGTCGTCTATGTCGCGCTCGGCATTGCTACCGGTCGGTTCCGGCGCAAGCTGTTGCCCATTCAACCGGGCGAGGTGATTGCAGATCTGAAGGCAGCACTGACTTTCAAACTCGCGCATGATGACCTTTCACACTACAACGCCGTTCAGAAGCTTCTCTACACAGGTGTCCTGGTTGCCGGTGTTGTGATCGTGCTGTCGGGCCTGTCCATTTGGAAACCCGTCCAATTCCAGGAGTTAACGGCGCTGTTCGGAGGCTACGACGCCGCCCGTTACGTGCATTTCTTTGCGATGGCCGCGATCGTTGGATTTCTCATCGTGCATGTGGTGCTGGCACTGATCGTGCCGAAGAGCCTGCGCGCGATGATCACGGGACGATAGGAGCATCCCATGCGTCAGCGAAAGATCATTCCCGGTGTCGATCCGAAACTGCTGATCAAGGATGCGGCGCGGATGATGCCTGAATCCAGCCGCCGCGGTTTCCTGCGCGGAGCGGCAAGTCTCGGCGCGCTTACCTTTCTTACCGGTTGCGACATCATCGATGGGGACAGGGCGGAGAACGTGTTGCGGAAGATCTCCGAGTTCAATGATGGGGCGCAGGCGGCACTGTTCAGCCGCACCAAGTTGGCGCCGACATATCCGGAAAGCGCGATTACCAGGCCTTTCCCGTTCAACGGCTACTACGATGAGGACGAGGCGCCGGAGGTCGACGGCAAGACTTACAAATTGGAGATTGCCGGCTTGGTCGACAACAAGAAGCCTTGGACGCTGGAGGAATTGCACGCCCTGCCGGAGGTTTCGCAGATCACGCGCCATATCTGCGTTGAAGGCTGGAGCGCTATCGGCTCATGGCAAGGGACGCCTTTGTCGGACTTTTTGCAGCGGATCGGCGCCGATACGCGTGCAAAATATGTCTGGTTCAAGTGCGCCGAGGGGTACACCAACACGATCGACATGCCGACTGCCCTGCACCCGCAGACGCAGATGACTTTCAAGTTCGACAAAAAGATCCTGCCCCGGTCCTACGGCTTCCCGATGAAAATCCGGATTCCCACCAAACTGGGCTTCAAAAATCCCAAATATGTGGTGGCGATGGAGGTCACCAACACGGACAAGGGCGGTTACTGGGAAGACAAGGGCTACAACTGGTTCAGTGGCCTTTAAGCGCCATCGCCTTGCCAATCGCCGCGCGGCCCTTTAGCAATCCGCGCGTGTCAGTAACGGCGAGGCGTAGATGGCTACCCACAACCTGCTTCTTCTTCCAGGCGACGGAATCGGCCCCGAAGTCATGGCCGAGGTGAAACGCGTCATCGATTTCTTCAATAAAAAAGGGCCCAACAAGTTTGCGACAGACGAAGCTCTGGTCGGCGGCAGCTGTTATGACGCGCACAAAGTGGCCATCACCGATGCCACGATGGAAAAAGCGAAAGCCGCTGACGCCGTAATTTTCGGTGCGGTGGGCGGGCCGAAGTGGGACAAGGTACCGTATGACGTGCGGCCCGAGGCCGGTCTGCTGCGCCTTCGCAAGGATCTCGATCTTTACGCGAATGTGCGTCCGGCGATCGTCTATCCGGCTCTTGCCGATTCGTCTTCGCTCAAGCGCGAAGTTGTGGAAGGTCTCGACATTATTATTTTGCGCGAGTTGACCGGCGGCGTCTATTTCGGCGAGCCGAAGACGATCACCGATCTCGGCAACGGTCAGAAACGCGCAGTCGATACGCAGGTCTACGACACCTACGAGATCGAGCGGATCGGCCGAGTCGCCTTCGAGCTTGCACGCAAGCGACGCAACAAGGTCACCTCGATGGAAAAGCGCAACGTCATGAAGACGGGCGTTCTCTGGAACGAAGTCATGACGCAGTTGCATGCGCGGGAATTCAAAGACGTTCAGCTCGAGCATATGCTGGCTGACGCTGGCGGCATGCAGTTGGTGCGCTGGCCTAAGCAATTCGATGTCATTGTCACCGACAATCTGTTCGGAGACGTGTTGTCAGATATTGCGGCGACGCTCACTGGCTCGCTCGGCATGCTGCCCTCCGCTTCGCTAGGCGAGGCCGATGCGAAAACGAAAAAACGAAAAGCGCTCTATGAGCCTGTGCACGGCTCCGCCCCCGATATTGCCGGCAAGGGCATCGCCAATCCGATCGCGATGATTGCATCCTTCGGCATGGCTCTGCGCTATTCGTTCAATCTCGGCAAGCAGGCTGACTGGATCGATCAGGCGATCTCGGCGGCGCTCGCCAAAGGTCTACGTACCGCCGACATCAAATCGGAAGGCACCAAGATCGTTTCGACATCTGAGATGGGTTCGGCGATCCTCGCCGAGCTGGAGCAACTTGCTACATAGTCGCCTGACGGCCGATGAAGACAAACGGCCGGTCGCGCCGTAGTGCTTAATATCCGATCCAGGGATTGTTCCTGAACGGCAATGTCCACGGCCCGGGAAGCGCAGATTGCGTGTTGTAAAGACCGGCCGACGTATTATCGATCACGCTCCCAGCGCGCTGGTTTGGATTTGAGATATAGCCGGTGTTGCCCACGCGCTCGCCGGGGAAGGTTTGCGTTCCCGGATCGAGAAAGGACCGCTTCTGAATGATGATACGCGTGCGCGTGCGGCCGTCTTCGTCGCGGCTCACCACCACGGTGTGGTCGCGATTATAAACAACTGTGCGCTTCTTGGTCTGATTTGTCTGGGCATCCGCAGGTGCGGCCAGAAGGGCCAAAAGTCCGGCAAAAATCAGCGCTGCTTTCAGTTTCATGTGGTCCTCGAGCGTCGGCTCCCGATTACAATGCAGTCTACCGGGGTTCTGTTTCGCCTGATAGGCCCCGAACAGGATTATATGACTGAAATTTCTTAAATAACGCCCCGCCATTGGCGGGGCGTGCTTTGCCGATTGCCGACAGTCCGCGGTTTCAGATCCCGTAGTTTTTCTTCAAGTAGTCGGCGATCGCCTTGGCGTCGGCGCCATCTATCGGGGCGCCATAGGCCTTGATCATTTTGGTAACTTCCGCGTCCCAGCCGGCGGCATTGAGGAACGGCGAGTTCATCGGGATGTAGGCCAGTGTATGACAGGCTTGGCAATTGGCCTCGACTTTATCGAGGCCAGGTGCCTTTTTTAGCTGCACCGGCCTGTCCTGCGCCGCAGCGGGAAAGGCCATCAGCGTGGCTATGGACGCAATTGCGAATGTCCGCATGGTCGATCTCCCTCAGCCTGCCATCAGCGAGATGTTCTGCATGACGTTGTTGTGATAACCCGCGCCGTTGAAGATCAACTCGGAGACTTGTGTCTGGCCGAGCTTGTTGGTGGCATTGACCATCACCGTATTCTTGCCCGGTTTGGCCAACAAATCGAAGCTCCATGGACGGAATGCAAAACGGCCGAGGTCTTCTCCG
>DATBHE010000122.1:0-28240 GCA_036557605.1 Pseudolabrys sp. | reverse complement strand
CCAGGCGTGGGGATCGGCCCAGGTCATGGCCGCGGCGCACCAGGTCAATGCGCTCTACTACGGCGCGCTGGAAAACACCGGCCATCCCGACGACAAGTGGGGCTTCGCGCTCGGTGCGGGCATCAAGCTGAATGCGCCCATGCTCGGAGCGGGCGACTTCTTCCAGGCCCAGGTGACCTACACGCAAGGGGCGGCTCGTTACGCCTTCTTCGCGACGCAGGGCAACTGGTTCTATCGGACCGGTGACAATTTCGGGGTCGGTCTGATCAATGACGCTGTCTACGGCGGCGCTCTCGGGACCACTGCGACAAATCTCGAGCTGACCACCGCATGGGCTGTGAACGCGGCCTATGATCACCACTGGAACGCCCGCTGGAAAACGTCGCTCTATGGCGGCTATGCCCAGGTCAACTACGGTGACAGTGCCAACAACATGATTTGCGCCTCTGCCGGTGACGGCAATGGCTTGGCTGGCAGCGCGGCGATCGCAACCGCCGGGTGCAACATGGACTGGAGCACCTGGTGGGTCGGCAGCCGGACCCAGTGGAACGTCACCAAGGACTTCTACATGGGCGTGGACGTTCTCTACAACCGGCTGCAGACGGCGAACTCGAGCACCGGCACAATTCCGAGCCCGAGCGCTGTGGTCTCGGGCCCGCTGTTCCTGGACGATCAGGATAACTTCCAGTTCCGGTTCCGCGTCCACCGCGACTTCTATCCCTGATCTCCTGATCATGGACCTCTGAACAGACCCCCGACGGGAAACCGCCGGGGGCTCGTCCTCGCAAGGACGAAAGTGTTTGTGTAAATGACAGTTCAAGTTGCCAGGCAGGCGCGCGATTTCACCGAGCTCTTCAAGCTCGAGCGTCATGCCTTTGCCGCCAAGATTCGTATCGCGCGCGCGGTGCTCGGCTGGAGCCAAAGCGAACTCGGCTACCGCATCGGGATGACGCAGCGGGCCATCCACAAGCTCGAACAGGGCGAAACCGAACCGCGGCGCACGACGATGCGCGCACTCGAGGAAATTTGGCGCGAGCACCAGATTGAGTTCGAAGATCTGGCTGATGGCGGCTTTCGCGTCGGCATCCGTGCGACGGTGCTGGAGCAGCCGCTGACCGCCCCTGCACGCCGACGCCGGTCGGCACGACTCAATCTCGGCGTTACCGCGGTCGCGCGCCGGGCGTCCTGATGGTGCTACTTCATTGTTGTTGCAGCCCGATTCGCGGGGCCGGGCGCGCTGGTAACACAGCCCTCACGATTATTTGAACGGTAGAGAAAATGGGTTACTGTTTTCGATTGAATTCAAGTGGCGGCCAGGGTGCAAATTGGATCATCCCTTTATTGCGCGAGTGTCTGGACATGTGGGCCTGAGCAAGGCCGACGTAAGATCTTTTGGCGCGATGTTCGAGAGCGATCTGACGCTTCGCCGCGGCCACGACCTTGTCATAGAGGGGGTCGAATGCCGCAATCTATATTTCGTCAAAGACGGATGCGCCATTCGATACAGGCTGCTGCGGAACAGCAAACGTCAGATTGTTAGCGTCCTTTTGCCCGGCGATGTAGCGGGTCTGCTGGGGAGTTTTTTCGATCGCGCCGCCTATTCAGTGACAGCAACTACCGATCTTGTCGTGAATCGATGTTCGCTCGAATCGTACTTCCAGTTTTGTCACGCCCGACCGCAGTTCGCGCTCGCACTGTCATGGGTTGCCATGCGCGAGGCCGCCATTAATGCCGAGCATATCGTCAATTTAGGCCGCCGTACGCCAATCGAACGCCTGTCGCATTTCCTGCTTGATGTGCAAGGTCGGCTTCGTAGTGTCGGCCGTGCGAACGACAAAAGTTTCGTGCTGCCTTTTTCGCAGCACGTTATGGCCGACGTGCTGGGACTCAGTGTCCCGCATCTGAACAAAATGATGCAGCAGTTGCGCTCAAGCAAGCTCATCGCTGACGAGGATCGCCACGTGCGTTTTATAGACATGGAGGCGCTGCGGGAGCTTGCGCATTACCAGCTTCGGGAACCGGCTTCGATTCCAAAATTTAATGCGGCTCGCATTAACGACACCGCGGCTGTAGTGTGACCCTCCAGCCAGTCCTCTGCGATTGTCATTGCGGCGTGTCGGCCCTATAGGGGAGCGGTCGCCTCGACGAGGATTCTCCATGGTTGCCAGGATCTACAAGCCCGCAAAAACCGCGATGCAGTCAGGCTTTGGCAACACCAAAGGCTGGGTCCTCGATTTTGAGCCGGAAGCGCCGCGCCGGGTCGAGCCGTTGATGGGATGGACATCATCCAGCGATATGCGGCAGCAGCTGCGGCTGCGGTTCGATTCAAAAGAGGATGCAGTGGCCTATTGTGAGCGGCATAGCCTCGCTTACGAGGTATTCGACGCAGCTCCCGTCAAACGGCGAGCAATGTCCTATGCCGATAATTTTTCCTTCAAGCGCCGCGATCCCTGGACTCACTAGACGCCGGAATTCGCGGATCAGGCCGGTCGCTTGTCGGTTTGGCCTGCCGCGCCTTCGAGGCTGAGCCCCTGCGTCGCCGCACGCTGGCGCAGGAGGGAGACAAAGCGCTCGTGCGGCATCGGCTGGCCGAGCAGATACCCCTGACCGAAATCGCAACCCATGCTGACCAGTGCCACGGCGTCGGCAGCCTTCTCGATGCCGACCGCCACCACGTAACGGCCAAAGCTGTGGGCGAGATCGATGACGGTCTTGCACAGCGGCGCATTGACCTTGTCGGTGCCGCAGTCCGCGACAAAGGATTTGTCGAGCTTGAGCTCCTCGAACGGCATCTCCTCGGCTTTGGCGAGCGTCGAATAGGCGTGGCCAAAATTATCGATCGCAAGTCTTACGTTGTACGGCTCAAGCTTCTTGCTCAGTTCGCCGGCAAGCTTGAGGTCGTTGACGATCTGCTCTTCGGGCAGATCGATGATCAGTCCCGGCCATTTTTCGCCCGGAGAATGATGTGTCTTGACGATGTCCTCGACCGGAATTTTCACCAAAGCCGGCACCGGTATGTTGACCGACAATCGCAAATTGACCCCGAGCTTGGAGAACTGCGCGCTGGTCTTGATCGCGTTTTCAAGCGCAAGTTCCGACAGCTTGGCTGTGGCAGGCTGGGATGCGTCCGCTGTGAAAGCGCCCGCGAGCACAACCCCATGCTCGGGGTGGCGCACGCGCGCGTAAGCTTCGGCACCCGCCAGCTGCTTTTTGCGCAGAGCGATCTTGGGCTGATACCAGAACTCAAGCCATTTGTTCCTGATCGCGTCCTCAAGCTCCAGTTTGGCCGCGACGGCAGGCGGCATTCCCACCTTGAGGTCCTGGACGATCTTGACAATGGTATCGGTCTCGAAGGGCTTCTTGAGCACCGGCAGCATCTGAAGCTTATGTTGCGTTCCGATCGCCTTGACGTGCTCGAGCACGGCCGCGCCGCGTGCGCTCATCAATTGCACGGCGCCCCGGTACCGAAGTTTGCCGAGCGCGACGACCGTCTCTATAGCGTCCGTCGACTCGAGAGAAATGTTTATGAACACCAGTGCGGGCGCTCGGGACTCGATCGCCTTGCGCATGCTGGCGCCGTCGGGGAACTCGACGGTGTCGACACCTGATCCGTGCAGCACAAGCGACAGGAAATGCCGGATGCTCGGTTCATCGTCGACGACGTAACAAAGGGGCGTGCCATCGGGGGCAAGCGGCGGTGACTCAACGGCAGGCGTACCGGCGGATGGCGTTTGCGATGTGGCGGCTGGCTCGATCATTTGCCGTTTGGGCGTGTTCAAACCGAGGGAATTGCAGCGTCCCCCAGAGGGTATTGGTGTGCCAAACGTGTTAATTATGCGTTTCCCATAAAGGAGCGCATCAACAAGAAGGGGCCCGTGGCTTTAGCGCGGCCCAGCATAGTAGTGGCGACCCCGGCAGGATTCGAACCTGCGACCCTCAGCTTAGAAGGCTGATGCTCTATCCGGCTGAGCTACGGGGTCACGAGTCACCGTTTACCCGTGTCGGGCAACGGGTGCCATTGTTAGCGAAAAACATTTTCAATCGCATTACTGGCCATTGCGGGTTCCCGGGCACCCAATTGGCGGCCACTTCGGATTTTCGACTGATAGATTAAACCTTTAGCGTGGCTCTTTAAGAGGCTCACTCGACTTTTGAGGATATTGGCCGAGCCAATTGATCGTGTATCAATTTCCATGCCCAGGCAGTTGCCGCACCAGCCCTGAGCAGAGTGTGTGCTTTTCGGCCATGCCCTCGACATCATCAGACCCTGAAATGAAAGGCGCGGGGATCCGCTGCCTCCGGAGGTTTCGTTCCATGCACCGTTTCGTTCGCGCCGGCATTGCCGCCGCGCTCGTCGCTATTGTCTGCTCGCCAGCGCTCGCAGCGGATAATGCGTTCAAACAGAGCGGTCTCGATGCAGCGGCGATCAAGCTCGAGGCACAGATCAAAAGCGACGCCGGCACCGTCAGCAAGTCTGCGGCCACGCTGCGCCGGGATGCCGACGCGGCCTTCCAGAAGAACGATTTTCGCGCCGGAATGCTGGTGCTTGGTCAGCTGGTAACAGCTGCGCCGGAGGATGCCTCAAGCTGGCTGCGGCTTTCGCGCGCGGTGCTGCAGATCAAGCCGCGCGACGACAGCGAAAAAGCGCTGTTGCTCGACCGCGCGTCAACCGCCGCCTATATCGCCTATCAGCGCGCGGGCGATCGCAATGTCGAAGCCGACAGCCTTTCGGTTCTCGGCCGAACACTTGCCAACAGGCAGCAGTGGCGCGGCGCGCTCGACTCCCTTCGGCTTGCGCTGGAGCTGCGGGAGACCGCCGAACTCCGCAGTGAGTATGAAAAATTGCGCGCGGAGCACGGCTTCAGGCTCCTCGACTATACGGTCGATTCAGATTCGATTTCACCGCGGGCCTGCTTCCAGTTTTCCGAAGAGCTGCCCGGCCGGCGCACGGATTTTTCCCCCTTTGTTGTTGTCGCGGGAGTCGAAAGGCCTGCGATAGTGGCGAGTGAGAAGCAGCTCTGCGTGGAAGGCCTCAAGCACGGTGAACGGTACACCGTGACATTGCGTGCGGGTCTGCCCTCGGTCGTCAAGGAAACGCTTGCGAAGTCCGCCGAACTCACGATTTTCGTGCGCGACCGCAAGCCCTTTGTACGGTTTTCCGGCAAGGCCTATGTGTTGCCGCGCACCGGCCAGCGCGGCATACCGGTGCTCAGCGTCAATACGAACGCCGTATCGCTTTCAATTTACCGAATTGGCGACCGCAATCTCGTCGACACGCTTCTCGGCTATGACTTTCAGCGCAATTTGAGCCGTTACCAGGCGGAGCGCGTGGCCAACGAGCGCGGCACCAAAGTATGGAGCGGAGAACTTGCCGTCGAGTCGAAACTCAATACCGAGGTGACGACGGCTTTCCCCCTCGATCAGGCCATGAAGGATCTCGGCCCCGGCATCTACGCCATGACGGCGGAGCCGAAAGATGCAGTCTCCAACGACTACGGCCAGCAGGCGACGCAATGGTTCATCGTGTCGGATCTCGGGCTTACAGCCTACACGACGCATGACGGCGTCGACGTCTTTATCCATTCGCTGGCGACCGCCGAGCCGCGCGGCAGCGTCGAGGTGCGTCTCATGGCGCGCAACAACGAGCAGCTTGCCGTCCGTCAGACCGATCGCAATGGCTTCATTCATTTCGAAGCAGGCCTGGCGCGGGGCGAGGGTGGGCTTGCTCCGGCCGCAATCGTGGCCAGCGAAAAAAACGACTACGCCTTCTTGAGTCTGAAGTCGCCCGCGTTTGACCTTTCGGATCGCGGGGTCGCCGGCCGTGCCATACCGGCCGGCCTCGACGCTTTCATTTATACCGAGCGCGGCGTCTATCGGACGGGCGAGACGGTTGCCGTAACGGCACTGCTTCGCGATGCGGGCGGATCGGCGGCGCTGAATGTGCCCCTGACCCTGGTCGTCGAGCGTCCTGACGGCGTCGAATATCGACGCGCAGTCGTCGCCGATGCGGGCCTCGGCGGGCGCTCGCTGATGTTGCCGATCGTCCGGTCGGCCTCGACCGGAACGTGGCGGATCGCGGCCTACACAGATCCGAAGCGGCCCCCTATCGGCGAGGCCACCTTCATGGTCGAAGATTATGTTCCCGACCGTGTCGAATTCTCACTAACGTCGCCGGCCAAAGGAATTTCGCGCGACAGGCCCGCACAAATCAGCGTCGATGGTCATTTTCTGTACGGCGCACCGGCCTCGAAACTCGATCTGTCCGGGGAAGTCACCATTGGCATAGCCAAGGAGCGTGCAGGATTTGCGGGCTACGCGTTCGGGTTGGCCGACGACGAAGTCACCGCTGTCCGTCAAGAGCTGGACGATCTGCCTACCACGGACGGGTCTGGCAAAGCCTCTTTCCCGGTGAAACTCGAGGCGTTGCCCGCGAGCACGCGGCCGCTTGAGGCACAGATTACGGTGAGCATGGCCGAGTCAGGCGGCCGCGCCGTCGAACGCAAGCTCACGTTGCCGGTGACTCCGGATGCGGCGATGATCGGCATCAAGCCGATGTTTTCGGGACGCTCGCTCGCGGACGGAGCCAATGCCGAATTCGACATTGTAATAGCGGCGCCGGATGGCAAGACGCTAGCGAAGCAGGGACTGCGTTACGACCTGCTCAGGGTCGAGACCAGCTATCAGTGGTATCGCCAGAACGGCCAGTGGGGATATGAGCCAATCAAGCGCACCGAGCGCGTTGCAAATGGCACTATTGATGCCGCCTCCGATAAGCCGGCGCGGCTGTCGCTGCCGGTGAAATGGGGCCGCTATCGTCTCGAAGTCTCGACCGGCGAGCCGAACGGCGCAATGACGTCGGTTGGATTCGATGCCGGCTTTTATGCAGAGGCTTCGTCCGACACACCTGATCTGCTTGAGGTTGCCCTCGACAAGCCGGATTACAAGCCCGGTGAAACAATGAACGTGTCGGTGACGGCGCGGACCGCGGGCCGTCTCACTGTCAATGTCTTCACCGACCGGCTGGTGGCCAGCCAGTCACAGGACGTCAAACCTGGCGCTGCGCGTGTCAGCCTCAATGTCGGCCGCGATTGGGGAACGGGCGCGTACATGGTTGCCACCTTGCGCCGGCCCCTCGATGCGCCGGCGCAGCGAATGCCGGGCCGCGCCATTGGCGTTCAGTGGTTCTCGATCGACAGGGCGGCGCACACGCTTGCCGTTGACATGAAGCTGCCCGCGACCATGCGTCCGAATTCGACGCTCACCGTTCCGATCAGGCTCACGGGCCTGCTCGGGGGCGAGGAGGCGCGCGTCGTCATTGCCGCGGTTGACGTCGGAATTCTCAATCTTACCAACTACAAGCCGCCGGCGCCTGACGATCACTACCTGGGTCAGCGCAGGCTGACCGCCGAGATCCGCGATCTCTACGGACAACTGATCGACGGAATGCAAGGCGTGCGCGGACAAATCCGCTCGGGGGGCGATGCTGCCGGAGCCGAACTGTCAGGTTCGCCGCCGACTCAGGCGCCGCTTGCGCTTTACTCCGGCATTGTCACTGTCGGCCGTGACGGCGCGGCGCAGGTCGAATTCAAAGTTCCGGCGTTCGCCGGCAGCATACGGGTGATGGCTGTCGCCTGGGCTAAGGACAAGGTAGGCAAGGCGTCGGGCGACGTTGTCGTGCGCGACCCGGTCGTTCTGACGGCAACGTTGCCGCGTTTTCTGCGCACCGGTGACCGCGGCGCTGTTCAGCTCGAGCTCGACAACGTCGAAGGCACAGCGGGCGATTACCATCTCGTCGTCGCCGGCGATGGCGCTGCCAGACTGGAGGGAGATCAGCCGCGGACACTCAAGCTTGCGGCCAAGCAGCGCGATCGCGTGTCCGTCCCGGTCATTGCGTCCGCTGCCGGGCCGAGCACTGTGACGGTCAAAGTAAGCGGGCCGGACAATTTCGCACTTGAGCGCAGCTATGCGCTCGACGTGCGGCCAGCCACGCAAATTCTGACCAGGCGTACGGTGCGATCGCTCGCCAAAGGCGAGACGCTCATCTTGTCGAACGACCTGCTCGCCGATTTCGTTGCCGGCACGGGGCGTGTCGGTCTGTCCGTTGCGGTGTCGACCTCGCTCGACGCAGCAACATTGCTCAACGCGCTCGACCGCTATCCATTTGGCTGCTCCGAGCAGATCGCCAGCCGTGCGATGGCGATGCTCTACGTCAATGAGCTGGCTGCGCAGACGCAGCTCGCGCCGGACGACGACGTCGATCAACGGATCAAGGATGCTATTCCGCGCCTACTCGCCAGGCAGGGCTCGAACGGTTCGTTTGGGCTGTGGTCGGTGGGCGGTGACGATCCCTGGCTCGACGCCTATGTTACGGATTTCCTGACACGCGCGCGGGCGCGCGGCTTCGACGTGCCGCAGACCGCTTACGCGCTCGCAATCGACCGGTTGCGCAACTACGTTGCCACCGCACCCGAGCCGTCAAAGAACGGCGGACGCGAACTCGCCTATGCTCTCTATGTGCTCGCGCGCAACGGCGCCGCGCCGATCGGAGACCTGCGCTACCTTACCGACGTCAAGCTGTCCGATGTCGCAACGCCTATTGCAAAGGCGCAGCTCGCGGCGGCGCTCGCGATGGTGGGTGACAAGGCGCGTGCGGACAACGTCTATCTTGCGGCGCTCAATGCCATCGCGCCGCAGCCGAAGCTCGATCTCGGGCGCGCCGATTTCGGCTCGGCGCTGCGCGACGCCGCTGCGCTGGTGACGCTCGCCTCGGAAGGACGCGCGCCGCAGAAAACAATCGATGACGCGGTGCTGCGGATTGATGCCGCCCGGACACTGACGACATCGACATCTACCCAGGAAAACGCCTGGCTGGTACTTGCCGCTCGTGCGCTCGCCAAGCAACTCAACGCTATTTCGCTCGCCGTCAATGGCGAGATGCGACAGGGCACGCTCTACCGCAATCTCGGGCCGGACGATCTTGCGTCTCCCTTGGCTGTGCAGAATCGCGGTGAAGGCAACGTCCAGGCCGTCGTTTCGGTCAGTGGATCACCACTCACGCCTGAGCCCGCGGCCGAGGCGGGCTTCAAGATCGAACGCAGCTATCACACGCTGAGCGGCGAGGCGGCCGATCCGGCCACGGCGAGTCAGAACCAGCGTTTCGTCGTCGTCCTGAAGGTGACGGAGCCTCAGCCGCAGTTCGGGCGCGTAATCGTCGCCGACTATCTGCCGGCAGGCTTCGAAATCGATAATCCGCAGCTGGTGTCTTCGGGTGAAACGAGTACGCTCGGCTGGATTGCCGCTGGCCTCGAGCCGGTCAATAGCGAGTTTCGCGACGACCGCTTCACCGCCGCATTCGAACGCTCGGCAGACTCGCAACCGGTCTTCACGGTCGCCTATGTGGTGCGCGCGGTGTCTCCGGGTCGTTACGTGCTGCCGCAGGCAAAAGTCGAAGACATGTACCGGCCTGACCGGTTTGGACGAACCGCAACGGGTTCGATCGAGATCATCGCCAAATGAAACGCTGGCGTTTGCTCGTAACGATTCTCGCCGCAACAGCGGTTGCGGTCCTGCTTGCGTGCGCAGGGGGCGTGTATGCTCTCGGACCGGCACCGCTCGGTGCCAATCTCGAATACTCGCATCTCGTGCTCGATCGTGAAGGACGGCTGCTGCGGGCCTATGCCACGCGTGAGGGACGATGGCGTTTGCCGGTCGCCGCCAAAGACGTCGATCCGCAATTCCTTCGCCTGCTGTTCGTCTACGAAGACAAGCGTTTCTACGACCATCACGGCGTGGATCCGCTATCGATAGGGCGTGCGGTCTATCAATTTGTCACGAGCGGCCACATCGTTTCCGGTGGGTCCACCATTACCATGCAGCTCGCGAGGCTGTTGGAGCCGCGCGAGCATCGTACGCTGGGGGCAAAGCTTCGGCAGATCGTGCGTGCGTTCCAGCTGGAGCGTGCGCTCAACAAGGACGACATTCTCGCTCTTTACCTGACTCTTGCGCCCTACGGCGGCAATCTCGAAGGTATTCGCGCGGCCTCGCTTGCCTATTTCGGCAAGGAGCCCCGCAAATTATCGCTCGCGGAAGCCGCGCTGCTCGTTGCGTTGCCGCAATCGCCAGAATTGCGCCGTCCGGACCGGTACCCAGAAGCAGCGCGTGATGCGCGCGACCGTGTGCTGGACCGCATCGCAGCGGCGGGCGTTGCGCCGCGCGACGAGATTGCGCGGGCTAAAACGCAAAGCGTTCCGCATGAGCGCAAGCAATTGCCTATGCTCGCGCCTCACGCGGCCGATGAGGTGCTCGCGCTCGAGCCGGCCCAGCGCGTGCACAGGCTGACGATCGATCTCCCATTGCAGAAAAGCCTGCAGGACCTCGCCCATGAGCGCGCGCGTGCGCTCGGGCCGGAAATTTCCGTTGCCATTCTTGCCGTGGACAATGCCAGCGGGCAGGTGAGGGCGCGCGTTGCCTCGGCGGACTACTCCGATGCGCGCCGCGCGGGGCAAGTCGACATGACGTTGGCACTGCGCTCTCCCGGATCGACGTTAAAGCCATTCATCTATGGTCTTGCCTTCGAGGATGGCCTCATTCATCCGGAAACGTTGATCGACGACAAGCCGTCGCGCTACGGCAGCTACGCACCGGAAAACTTCGATCTGACCTTTCAGGGAACGGTCACCGTGCGCCGCGCATTGCAGCTGTCGCTCAATGTTCCGGCGATTGCTGTGCTCGGAAAGGTTGGCGTCGACAGGTTGAGTGCGCGCCTTGTGCAGACGGGCGCTGCGCTGGTTCTGCCGAAAGGCGAACCGCCGGGACTTGCAATGGGTCTTGGTGGCGTCGGCATAAAGTTGTCGGACCTGGTGATGCTCTATGTGGCGCTGGCGCGGCAAGGCTCTTCCATTGCGCTGAAGGAGCGTATGGACTCCGCCGAGCAGGCCCCGAAACGGCTGCTCGATTCTGTTGCAGCCTGGTACGTCGGCAATATCCTTATTGGCGCCCCGCCGCCGGACAATGCGCCGCACGGCCGGATCGCCTTCAAGACCGGCACTTCTTACGGATATCGCGACGCATGGGCGGTGGGTTTTGACGGACGCATGACCATTGGAGTCTGGGTCGGAAGGCCGGATGGGGCGCCGGTGCCGGGTCTTTATGGCCGTGCGTCGGCGGCGCCAATTCTGTTCGACGCCTTCGCCCGCTCCGGGCTTGCGCCCGCACCGTTGCCCCATGCTCCTAAGGGAGCCATCTTTGCCGCAGGCAACAAACTTCCGCCTCCGCTCCAGCGTTTCAGTTCCGGCAATGGCCTGCGTGAGACGGCCGATCGGCCCCGGATCATGTTCCCGCCGGACGGCGCGCGCCTGGAATTGACCGGACAACCGGGCGCGGTCCCGCTCAAGATTGCCGGCGGCCGCGCGCCCCTCACCGTCATGATGAATGGCATCCCGCTGGCCGCTGAAAGCGGTCGGCGCACATTGTTTTTCCGCCCCGATGGCCCCGGCTTTGTGCGATTGACGGTAATGGATGCAACGGGAGCAACCGACAGCGTGTCGGTGAGGCTGCAGTAGCGCTTGGCAATGACAGCGCGGAGGCTTGGCCCTATTGTCCGGCCGGAATTGCAGTTTTTAGGGCATCCACCGTGAGCACCACGACAACCAAGGCCGGTCCATCGCTCGCTTCCGGACGTGGTCTCGGCGCGGCCCTTGATTATGCCGTTGTTTCGCATAGACGCGCCGGCTTGCTGCTTGTGCTGTTCTCATTGCTGGCTTTCCTGCCGGGATTTTTTCAAATTCCGCCCGTCGACCGCGACGAAGCGCGCTTCGCGCAGGCAACCAAGCAGATGCTGGAAACCGGAGAGTACGTCGATATCCGCTTCCAGCAGGAGGTTCGATACAAGAAGCCGGTCGGTATCTATTGGCTGCAAGCCGCCGCCGTGAAAACGGGACAAGCGCTTGGCGTGCCTCAGGCGCTTTCAGTCATCTGGCTGTACCGGCTTCCCTCGCTGTTCGGCGCAATCGGAGCCGTGGTGCTCACATATTGGGCTGCACTTGCCTTTGTTTCACGGCGAGGGGCGCTGATTTCCGCGCTGATGATGGCAAGTTCGGTGCTGCTCGGCGTGGAGGCGCGACTCGCCAAGACCGATGCCACGCTGTTGTTCACGGCGGTTGCCGCGATGGGTGCGATGGCTCGCATCTATCTCGCGCACAGGCGCGGGTCGGAGGCCGCCCGGATACAACCGGCGATTCTCTGGACTGCGCTGGCTGGCGGCATCCTTCTCAAAGGGCCGTTGATCCTGATGTTCGTCGTGCTCACTGCGGTCAGCGTATCAGTTGCCGATCGCTCGGCGCGTTGGGTCTGGTCAGTGCGGCCGATTGCCGGCTTTGCGTGGATGGTCCTCCTGGTTCTGCCGTGGTTTGTTGCGATCATCGCCAAATCAGGCGGCGATTTCTTCGTGCAGGCCGTCGGTCGCGACATGCTCGGAAAGGTGATGAGCGGCCAGGAGGCGCATGGAGCGCCGCCCGGGCTTTATTTCGTGCTGTTCTGGGTCACGTTCTGGCCCGGTTCGGTGCTGGCGGGTCTGGCTGCGCCGGCAATCTGGCGATCACGACGTGAGGCCGGCGCGCAATTTCTGCTCGCCTGGCTCGTCCCGTCCTGGCTTGTCTTTGAAGCCGTGATGACAAAGTTGCCGCACTATGTGCTTCCGCTGTTCCCGGCCATCGCAATACTGATCGCAGGTGTCGTCGAGTCCGGCAATCTGTCCAAGATGCGCTGGCTGGTGCGTGGTACCGTCGGGTGGTTTTTGTTTCCCGCCGTCATCGCAATCGCGGTCGTGGTGGCTTTCGTGATGTTCGGACGCGACCTAGGGCTAATCGCCTGGCCATTCTCTGCCGCTGCGATGATATTCGGCCTGTTTGCCTGGTGGCTTTATGAGGTGGACGGCGCCGAGCGCGCGCTTTTGCGCGGAATGATCGCGTCCGTGCTCGTCGCAATTACAGTCTACGCCGTGACGTTTCGCTCGCTGCCATCGCTCTTCCCGAGTCAGATGATTGCCGAAGAAATCAGTTCCGCCGAATGCCGCCCACCGCATGTTGCCTCGACATTTGCATATCAGGAACCGAGCCTGGTGTTCCTGCTCGGCACCGACACACGATTCACAGATGGTGCGGGCGCTGCCGATTTTCTGAGGGGAGGGCCGTGTCATTTCGCCGTGATCGACCCGCGCAGCGAGCGTGCTTTCACGCAACGCGCAGAATTGATCGGCTTGCGCTACTCGCTCAGCCAGCGTTTCGAGGGGTACAATATCAGCATCGGCAAGCCGGTAACATTGACGGTCTTCCGTTCACAAATAAGCCCATAACTCTACGGTGATAAGTTTGAACTCATGAGTCTGGCGAACGGATTCAAACGCACGGAAGGTGAGACGGCCGCGATTCTTCGCCG
This sequence comes from Pseudolabrys sp., assembly GCA_036557605.1. Lineage (GTDB taxonomy): Bacteria > Pseudomonadota > Alphaproteobacteria > Rhizobiales > Xanthobacteraceae > Pseudolabrys. Next base: position 14,806 of record DATBHE010000122.1, on the reverse strand, counting down.
TTGCGCGACCAATGTCGTGACGACACTCAACGTGTTGGCGCGGCCAGCGCGTATTCACGTGCCCCGCTCCGCCTCATATTCGCTGCGCGCCTTCGCAACCTGGGCCGGCGCCGCCGTCATTGTTTTTCTTGTTCTGGCGTGGACGCTCGACGCTGCGGCGAGCCGCGGCGCCGGCAATCTGCCCCGCTGGCTGATCTCCGTCTTCGACGAAATCACCGAATTCGGCAAATCCGGCTGGTTCCTCTGGCCGCTGGGTTTGTCGTACCTCGCGCTCGCCGCCTTGCCGCCGATTCTGACTCCGGTTTCCCAGCGTGTGCTGGCGGCCATCATGGTGAGAGTCGGATTTTTATTTGCTGCAATCGCGTTGCCTAGTTTATTCGTCACCACCGTAAAGCGGATCATCGGGCGCGCGCGGCCGGGTGTCGGCGGCAATCTCGATCCGTTCCTGTTTATCCCGTTCAAATGGCAGGCCGCCTATGCCGGCATGCCGTCGGGCCATGTAACGACCGCGTTTGCCGTGATGGTGGCATTCGGAACCCTGTGGCCGCGCGCTCGCACGATCCTGCTGATCTATGCTTTGCTGATCGCACTGAGCCGCGTCATTGTGCACGCACATTATCCGACCGATGTACTCGCCGGCGCATTCGTCGGCGTCATTGGCGCGATGATGGTGCGTCGCTATTTTGCCCTGCGCAGGCTCGGCTTTTCGATTGGGCCAGATGGCGAAATCCATCAGCTCCCGGGACCATCTCTCCGGCGCATCAAAGCGGTTGCCCGCGGACTGCTTGGCCCATAAGACTTCGCTGCATGAATACGACCGATCCGGCGGTATCCATTGTGGTGCCGGTGCGCAATGAGGCCGGCAATATTGCTCCGCTCGTCGAGGAAATCGCCGCAGCGCTCGACGGCCAATGGCCTTTCGAGGTCGTTTATGTCAACGACGGCTCGAGCGATACGACCGAAGACGAACTCATGCGCCTCATGGTCCGCTACCCGTGGCTGCGCCGCGTGCGCCATAAACAGTCATGCGGGCAGTCAGCGGCCGTTCGTAGCGGCGTCGCCGCAGCACAGGCTCCACTCGTGGTGACGCTCGACGGCGATGGGCAAAACGACCCCGCATTCATCCCGGAGTTGATCCGTGCGCTTGAGGCGGGCGCGCCGCGCACCGGCCTCGTTGCCGGCCAGCGCGTCGGGCGCAAGGCCAGCGGCTTCAAGAAATTCCAGTCGCGCATTGCGAATAGCGTACGCGGCGCCGTGCTGCGTGACGGCACGCGCGATACCGGCTGTGGCCTGAAGGCGTTTCGGCGCGAGATTTTTCTCCGCCTGCCGTATTTCGACGGCCTGCATCGTTTTTTACCGGCACTGGTGCGACGAGAAGGCTATGGCATCGCTTATGTCGACGTCGTTGACCGGCCACGCTCGCACGGCGTCTCCAACTATGGAATGTGGGACCGGCTCTGGGTCGGCATTCTCGATCTGGCCGGCGTCTGGTGGCTGATCCGTCGCAGGAAGAAAACTCCGGAAATCGAGGACTAGCGCGTGACGCCGAAAAGTGTGAACCGGTTTTCGGACAAGCTCAAGCGCCACTGAAGGAAGAGAAAATGCTTATCGATATCGCGCAAGCTGTCGGCGGTTACCTGCACGACGTATTCATTGGCAATGCTGATTGGGGAATATTGGTCGGATACTTCGCCCAGATGATGTTTGCAATGCGCTTCGTCGTCCAATGGATTGCCTCCGAACGCGCCGGCCGCAGTGTGATTCCGATGGCGTTCTGGATTTTCTCGATCGGCGGAGGGCTGATGCTGCTCGGCTATGCGCTTTACAGAAAGGACCCGGTCTTCATCATCGGGCAGGCCTTCGGCGTTTTCGTTTATCTGCGCAACCTGCAATTCATACTGCGCGGCGGCGGTACTGCCGCGGCGGCATAGGTGCTGCTAAGAAAATAGCCGCCCGCAGACTTCGTTTACGTGCCCTACGAGCCGCGTGCGGCCTTTGCCAGCGCCGCGAAGCCGCGCTCGAGATCAGCAATCAGATCGTCTGCATCTTCGAGGCCGATGTGGAAGCGGATGGACGGACCGCCCGGTGCCCATTTGGTTGCAGTCCGGTATTCGGTGCAGTCGAACAGAATGGCCAGGCTTTCGAAGCCGCCCCATGAGTAGCCGAGCCCAAAGAGGGCGAGCTCGTTGAGAAAGGCATGCACCGCTTTGTCGCTTACAGGCTTTAGCACCATGCTGAAGAGGCCGCTGGCGCCGGTGAAATCCCGTTTCCAGATCGCGTGCCCGGGATCGCTGTCGAGAGCCGGGTGCATCACCCGAAGGACTTCGGGCCGTTGCGCGAGCCAGCGCGCGATGCGAAGTCCGGATTGGTAGTGCCGCGCGAGACGTACCCCGAGCGTGCGAAAGCCGCGCAACGCAAGATACATGTCGTCCGGCCCGACGCAGAGGCCCATCGAGTACACGGTGTCCTTGAGCGCGGGGAGCGTTGCCTCGTTGGCAGATACGCAGCCGAACATGATGTCGGAGTGGCCGCCGATATATTTGGTGCCGGCCTGGATCTCCATGTCGACGCCTTTTTCGAATGCGCGGTAGTAAATCGGGGTCGCCCAGGTGTTGTCCATCAGCACCGTCGCGCCGCTCTCGTGCGCAACTTTGGCGATCGACGGGACATCCTGCATCTCGAAGCTTTGCGAGCCCGGGGCTTCCACGAAAACGGCGCGCGTGTTGGACTTGAACAGCTTCGCAATGCCGCTGCCGATGACCGGATCGTAATAGGTCGTCTCGACGCCCAGGCGCGCGAATATACCGTTGCAGAAATTTCGCGTCGGGCGATAGACGCTGTCGGTGACAAGCACATGGTCGCCGGCGCGGGCGACCGAGAGCAGCGCTGCCGAAATCGCCGCCAACCCCGACGGCAATAGTGCGACACCGGCACAACCTTCGCCGTCAAGTTCGCGCAGTGCGGTTTCGAGCGCCTCCGAGGTCGGCGTGCCCCGGCGGCCGTAGCTGTAGCGGGCGCGATGGGCAACCTGGTCGTCAGCGTTTGGATAAAGGACCGTCGACGCGTGATAGACCGGCGGATTAACAAAGCCGTGATTGGCTTGCGGGTCACGTCCAGCTGTAACCAGATTGGTATCCGGCTTGGTGGGGGCTTTTGTTTTCTTCGCCATGCGATTGCGCTGTTATCCGATGAAACCCGTCGGAAGGCTAACGGCGCACGGTCCCGACGCAAAGTCATATACGTCTGGGTGACGCACAAGCGTCAACCCCTTGACCCGGCAGGCCGATCGTTCTGTGATGCCGCGACAGAAGAGGGCTGTCGAGATAAAAGGGTCCGATTAGGGACTGTCGCCGTCGGCCGGTCGTAGGAAGTGTCCAGAATTTCTGCATCGTCTTTACTTTCATACAGGTTTTGAGGGGACCGCCCACATGAAGCGATTAGCCACACTCGTCGCGCTCGTCTTCGCCGTTACCCTGCAAGGCGCGTCCGCTCAGACACTCAAGGCGGTGAAAGATCGCGGCATGCTCAACTGCGGCGCCAACGGAACGCTTGCCGGCTTCGGCCTGCCTGATGCGCAGGGAAAATGGACCGGCCTCGATGTCGATTTCTGCCGGGCGATCGCCGCGGCGGTGCTTAACGATGCCAACAAGGTCAAATTCGTGCCGCTCTCGGCCAAGGACCGTTTCACCGCGCTGCAATCGGGTGAAGTCGACGTACTCGCGCGCAATACGACATGGACTTCGTCACGCGACACTTCGCTCGGTCTCAATTTCGTGGGCGTCAACTACTACGACGGACAGGGCTTCATGGTGCGCAAATCGCTCAAGGTGAACTCTGCGCTCGAGCTCAATGGCGCATCCGTCTGCGTTCAGCAGGGCACGACCACCGAGCTCAATCTTGCCGACTATTTCGGCGCCCACAAAATGCAGCTCAAGAGCGTCACATTCGCAACCGCCAACGAGGCGGTGAAGGCTTATGATGCCGGCCGTTGCGACGCTTACACGACTGACGCCTCGGCCCTCTACGCCGAGCGACTCCGCGTGACCAATCCCGAAGACCATGTGATCTTGCCGGAAATCATCTCGAAGGAGCCGCTCGGTCCGGTCGTCCGTCATGGGGACGACCAATGGTACGATATCGTGAAGTGGACTCTCTTCGCCATGATCGATGCCGAAGAGCTGAATATTTCATCGAAGACTCTCGACGAAGCGATGAAGTCACCGAACCCGGAGATCAAGCGCTTCGTCGGAACCGAAGGCAATTACGGCGAACAGCTTGGCCTCACCAAAGATTGGGCGGTTCGTATCATCAAGCAGGTCGGCAATTACGGCGAATCCTTTGAGCGCAATGTCGGCGTGAGCTCGCCGCTCAAGATCGAGCGCGGGTTGAACAAGTTGTGGACCAAAGGCGGCATTCAGTACGCACCGCCGATCCGCTGAGCGCTGGCGGCAGCGGACGGGGCCGTTTCGAGAGAGGGGAGCTGCCGCTGTCCGTCTAGTCCGACGAGGGAGAAATGCCGAGTGACCTGCCGGCGCAGCCGCGCCCCGCGCGTGTCGCGTTCTACAACGACCCGAAGGTCCGCAGCATTGCCTATCAACTTATTCTTTGTGCGGTGGTGGTGTTCCTCGTCTTTGGCGCAGCGCGCAATGCCGTCGACAATCTCACCCGTGCGCAGATCGCGTCGGGATTCGGCTTCTGGAACCAGACTGCCGGCTTCGACATCAGTCAGACACTGATCGAGTATTCTCCGCGGGCCTCGACTTACGGCCGTGCTTTCTGGGTCGGTTTGCTCAACACGCTCCTGGTCGCCGGGATCGGGATCGTTTTTGCGACCATCATCGGATTCATCGTCGGCATTTCGCGTCTGTCGACCAACTGGCTGCTGGCGAAAGTCGCAGGCGGGTATGTCGAGATCATCCGCAATCTTCCACTCCTGCTGCAGCTGTTGTTCTGGTACAACGCCGTACTCAAGGCGCTTCCCGACATCCGCGAGAGTATCGCTATTCCCGGCGGGGTCATTCTCAACAACCGCGGTTTTTTTCTGCCGATGCCGGTCCTCAAGGGCGGGCTCGGGGCCGTTGAATTGTCTCTGCTTGCCGGCGTCGTGGGCGCGATTGCCTTCCATATCTGGGCCCGTAAGCGGCAGGAACGCACCGGTCAGCGCGCGCCGGTTTTGGCCGTCACTTTGCTGTTGGTGATCGGACTGCCGCTTGCAGTTTTCACTTTGGTTGGCCGTCCCATCGGCTTCGAGTTTCCGCGGGTCGGGCGTTTTAACATCGCGGGCGGGATCGAGGTGTTACCGGAGTTTGTCGCGCTGCTGTTTGGTCTGTCGATCTACACGGCGGCATTCATCGCCGAAGTGGTGCGCGCCGGCATATTGGCGGTATCGCGCGGACAGACTGAGGCGGCCTATTCGCTGGGCCTGAGGCCGGGGCCGGCATTGCGGCTGATCGTTATTCCGCAGGCAATGCGGGTGATCATTCCTCCGCTGACAAGCCAATACCTTAACCTCACGAAGAATTCGACGCTCGCGGTAGCCATCGGTTATCCGGACCTGGTGCAGGTGTTCACAGGAACTGTGCTCAATCAGACCGGACAGGCGGTCGAGGTGGTCGCGATCACCATGCTGGTTTATCTCGTGATCAGCCTCGTCACATCGATGCTCATGAATATCTACAACAGCCGCGTGGCGCTGGTGGAACGGTGAGGCCTCGCGCATGACCATGGCCGAAGGCGAACTCGCTCTTGCCGAACCGGCCTTCGTACGCCGTACGCCGATAGCGCCACGGCCGCCACCGGCGGCGATGACAGGTGCGGTTGCCTGGCTGCGTGCGAACCTGCTGTCCACGCCGTTCAATATTGCACTCACGATTCTGATCACGCTGCTTCTTGCGTGGGCAATGACCGAGATCATGAAGTTTCTCGTGCTGGACGCGGTCTGGAGCGGAAACGATCGCGACGCCTGTCTTGAGTCGGTGCAGCACCGCGTGATCGGTGCATGCTGGCCGTTCGTCTGGGAGCGTCTGCCGTATTTTATCTATGGCTCGTATCCGATTCCGCTGCGCTGGCGCGTCGATGTCTTCTTTCTTCTGCTGGCTGTCGGCATTGTCTGGCTGCTGTGGCTCAAAGCGCCGCGGCGCGACCTTGGCGCCATTTATTTTTTTGGCGTCTTGCCTGTCATGTCTTTCATTCTACTGACGGGCTGGTCGGCGATCGGACTGGAGCCGGTCGACAGCGTTTTGTGGGGCGGTGTGCTCGTCACCATCGTAGTGGCCTCGGTCGGAATCGTAGTCTCGCTGCCGCTTGGAATCATTCTTGCTCTTGGCCGCCGATCGCGAATGCCGGTGGTCAGATCGCTCTCCGTCATCTTCATCGAGTTCGTGCGCGGCGTGCCTTTGATAACGGTTTTGTTCATGGCGGGCGTCATGCTGCCGCTGTTCGTCCCCGAACAGTACTCACCCGACAAGCTGGTTCGTGCACTGATTGGCATCGCGATCTTCGCCTCCGCTTACATGGCGGAAGTGGTCCGCGCCGGGCTGCAGGCGATCCCGCGGGGCCAGTATGAGGGTGCCATGGCCGTGGGCCTCGGTTATGCGCAGCTGATGCGGCTCATCGTCCTGCCGCAGGCACTGACGGTGACGATCCCGAATATCGTCAACACCTATATCGGGCTGTTCAAGGATACGACGCTGGTTTTTATCGTCGGCATCTTCGATCTCCTGCGTACCATTGAAGTGGCGCGCATCGATCCGAAATGGGCAACCCCTGTTACCAGCACAACAGGTTACGCGGTTGCGGCCATTTTCTATCTGGTCTTCTGCTACGGTATGTCGCGCTATGCTCGTGCAATGGAAGCGCGTCGTGCCAAAAGCGGTCGGCGGTGAGGGACGGCACATGGCGGCGGATGCCAATTCCGGATCGCTGCTCAAACCAGGCAGTTTAAGAACCGCAACCGCCGTCGAACTCATCGACCTCAACAAGTGGTATGGCGACTTTCATGTTCTGCGTGACATCAACCTGAAAGTCGGCGGGGGTGAGCGCATCGTCATCTGCGGGCCGTCTGGCTCCGGCAAATCCACGATGATCCGCTGCATCAATCGCCTCGAAGAACATCAGAGCGGACACATTCTGGTCGACGGCGTTGAATTGACTGCCGACCTCAAGAAAATCGACGAGGTGCGCCGGGAAGTCGGCATGGTGTTCCAGCATTTCAATCTTTTCCCGCACCTGACAGTGCTGGAGAACTGCACGCTGGCGCCGATCTGGGTACGAAAAATGCCGAAGAGAGAGGCAGAAGAAGTCGCGCTGCATTATCTCAAGCGCGTCAAAATTCCCGAACAGGCCGACAAATATCCTGGCCAGCTCTCTGGCGGTCAGCAGCAAAGGGTCGCGATCGCACGGGCCCTGTGCATGAACCCGAAGATCATGCTGTTTGACGAACCGACCTCAGCGCTCGACCCGGAAATGGTCAAAGAGGTGCTCGACACGATGGTTGCGCTGGCCCACGACGGAATGACTATGCTCGTCGTGTCCCATGAAATGGGTTTTGCCCGTCAGGTGGCCAACCGGATCGTATTTATGGACGAAGGGCAGATCGTCGAGGCGAACGTGCCCGACGAATTCTTCGCGCATCCGCAGCACGAGCGGACCAAGCTGTTCCTGAGCCAGATTTTGCGTTGAGCTTGCCTGTGACGCCGCTAGCCTTTAGTGACGGGTAGATCGGGGCGCCCGCCCCATTCCGACCATGAGCCGTCGTAGATGCGTCCTGGCTTTTTGCCGAGTGTTTCGAGACCGAATGTCAGAATCGCGGCGGTGACGCCCGAGCCGCAGCTGGTGATCACGGGCCGGTCAGTGTCGACACCGGCCTTTTTGAAGGCTGCGGCAATGCGCTCGGGTAATGCAAGCCGTCCATTCTCGACGATTTCGGTGAAGGGAAGGCTGATGGCGCCTGGCATATGCCCCGAGCGCAGTCCCGCTCGCGGCTCGGCCTCGCGCCCTGCAAAGCGTTCTGACGAGCGTGCATCGACGACCTGTGCGCTCTGATCGGTGAGCGCCATTTGCACGTCGCTGAGCATCGCCACTGCGCTCGTGTCCATCTCGGCATTAAAGACGCGCTTTGGCCGCTTGACGAAGCCCGTCTCAGTCGGCCGGCCTTCCGCCTTCCAGGCCGGCAAACCGCCGTCGAGGATAAAGACATTGCGCGCGCCGAAAATGCGGAACGTCCACCACACGCGTGGCGCTGAATAAAGTCCGCTGCCGTCGTAGACCACGATCACGTCATTTTCCGATATTCCGAGCTCCCCGGCGGCGGCTCCGAACTGATCCGGACCTGGCAGCATGTGAGGCAGCTCGGTTGAATGATCCGCGACCGCATTGATGTCGAAGAACGCCGCGCCGGGAATATGCGCGGCCTGGTACTCAGCCATGGCGTCGCGATTCTGTGTTGGAAGGTAATAAGAACCGTCGACAACAGTGACATTCGGCTTGCCGAGCTCACCGGCAAGCCATTCGGTGGACTTGAGCCAGCGGCTCGATGTAGTTGCGACGTTCATGGATATGGCCAATCAATGTTAATGCGCACAATCGTCCAATCGTTCCGTCCAGGCAACTAGGCAAGGGCCAATCGCACGCGCCGGTTCTGCTTGCCCTTCTTTTCAATCTGCGTGACGCGAACCGCGCCGATCTCGCCCGTTGCGCGAACATGCGTTCCGCCGCAGGGCTGAAGGTCGAGTCCGGCGATCTCGATCAGCCGCACGCGGCCGGTGCCCATCGGCGGCTTCACCGACATGGTCTTGACCAGGCCGGGATTGGCCTCGAGTTCCGCGTCGGAGATCCAACGGCTGGTCACCGCCGCGTTGCTTGCGATCATTTCAGCGACCTTCGCGGTGATCGCGTCCTTGTCGAGACCGGCCTCCGGAATATCGAAGTCGAGACGACTTTCGCTGTCGCCGACGGAGCCGCCCGTCACGGCATAAGGCAGCGCGGCGGATAGTAAATGCAACGCGGTGTGCATGCGCATGCGCGCGTAGCGCTTGTCCCAGTCGATGTTCGCCATGACCTTATCGCCGACATTCAGCACCGGTGAGCCCACCGGCGGCACGTGAGCAATCTCGGTTTTTGCTGCGTCGGTGTAGATGGCGGTGCCGATTGGAATTTGAACGCCAGCGGCGGTTGTAAGCGATCCTGTGTCACACGGCTGGCCACCCGACGTCGCGTAGAAGACCGTGCGATCGAGCACGATGCCGCCCTGGTCGGTCAGGCCGACAACGCTCGCCTCGCAATCCTTGAGATAGGAATCCTCGCGGAACAGGCAGTCGGTCGCCATCTGAAACATCCTATTTGCATCCCGCTTCGCTCATTCCCGCGTAAGCGGGAATCCAACAGATGACAGAGTCAGCAACCCTGGGTCCCCGCTTCCGCGGGGACGAGCGGATATATTTATACCTTCTCGAACGGTGGCTTGATGGTCGATTTGCGATCGAGCCAGTCGGGTACAGGCAATTTCTTCGAGCGCAGGAAGGCCGGGTTGAACAGCTTGGATTGATAGCGCGTACCGTAATCAGCGAGGATCGTAACGATAGTTTTCCCCGGACCGAGCTCTTTCGCGAGACGGATCGCGCCGGCAATATTGATGCCGGAAGATCCGCCCAGGCAGAGGCCCTCGTGCTCGAGCAGGTCGAAGATAAGCGGGAGCGCTTCTTCGTCGGGAATGAGATAGGCCTTATCGACCTTCAGCCCCCCGATGATCGGCGTTACACGACCGAGACCAATACCTTCGGTGATCGAACCGCCTTCGGTTGCGGTTGCCTTGCCGTCTTTGAACAAATGATACATCGCTGCTCCGCGCGGATCGGCGACGCCAATGACGACATTTTTGTTCTTCTCGCGCAGGAAGGCCGATGCGCCCGCGATCGTACCGCCGGTGCCGATCGCGCAGATGAAGCCGTCGACTTTGCCACCGCATTCTTCCCAGATCTCCGGCCCGGTCGAAACATAGTGGGCTTTGCGGTTGTCGAGGTTGTTCCACTGGTCGGCAAAGATCGCGCCGTTCTTTTCAGTCTTCTTGAGGTGCTCAGCGAGGCGCCGGCCGATATGTTGATAGTTGTTCGGGTTGGAGTAGGGCGCTGCCGGCACCTCCACAAGCTCGGCGCCGCACAGACGCAGCATGTCCTTCTTTTCCTGGCTTTGCGTCTCGGGAATGACGATCAGCGTGCGGTAGCCCCGCGCATTGGCGACCAGCGCCAGACCGATCCCGGTGTTGCCGGCAGTGGCCTCCACTACCAGACCACCTGGACGCAGTTCGCCACGCTTTTCCGCCTCAAGAATCATCTGCCGGCCGGCGCGGTCCTTCACGGAGCCGCCCGGATTCATGAACTCGGCTTTGCCCAGAATCGTGCACCCCGTCGCCTCTGACGCGCGTCTGAGTTTGATGAGCGGCGTATGGCCGATCGCCTCGATGATGCCGTCGCGGATTCCCATGCCTGTTCCAACGCGGATGATGGAAGCTTTGACCCTAGTGGAGGCTCCAAGACGCCACAAGGGTCTGAACCCGTCGGCAATAGCGCCGATCGAAAGCGGAATCGGCGTTGATTGCCAATGATTAGAGCTGCAGCCGCAACAACTTTGAAACCATAACGGCGTATCGGCGCAATGGGAGTGATTACGTTCACTAGTTTTTTCCGCCGCACGTCTAGTCGTTGCGTTCCGGAAGCAAGGTCCGGGCAGGTCGGCTGGCTGACGAATGACGCTCGACGTCCATACGCTTTTTCTGGTGACAATCTATGTCGAGGGAATCCTCGGTTTGCTGCTGCTCTTTGCCTGGGCGCAGAACATGGCGCTGCGGGCCGTCTGCTGGTGGGGCTTTGCCCATGTAACTCGGCTTGCCTCGATCGCCTTGTTCGGGCTGCACGGGTCAGCCCCCGATCTCGTCAGCATCGATGTTGCCAACGCGTTGTTGTTCACGGCATTCGCGATGACCTGGACCGGCGCGCGTGTGTTCGACGGACGGCGGGTCGAGCCGGTCTATCTCGTGACAGGTGCCGTGCTCTGGTTGCTGGTTTGCCGCCTGCCGGTGGTGACCGAGCACAATGACCTTCGGTCACTGATCGTGTCCAGCATCATTACCGCCTACGTCTGGCTTACCGCTTTTGAATTCTGGTGCGGACGCAGCGAGGCGCTTGTCTCGCGCTGGCCCGCAATCGTCATATTCTTCGCCCACGGCACGCTCTTCCTGCTGCGCACGCCGATGATCGCGCTTCTGCCAGCCTCCACGGTCAGCGACGGCTTGTTCAGCAGCGTCTGGATGACGGTGCTGAGCTTTGAAGCCCTGCTGCTTACGATTTCGAGTGCGTTTCTTCTGCTGGCGATGGCCAAGGAACGTACCGAGCTCCGTCACCGCAAGGCTGCAATGGTCGACCCACTGACGGGCATTGCCAACCGCGGTTCGTTCCTGCAGGACGCATCCGTCCTCGCCAAGATGCACCTCGCCAATCCGCGTCCGACCGCGGTGCTCGTCATTGATCTCGACCACTTCAAATCGATCAATGACCAGTTCGGACACGCGCTGGGTGACCGCGTACTGGAGATTTTCACGGAAGCGGCGCGCAAATCGACGCGCGGATCGGATCTCGTAGGCCGGCTGGGCGGTGAAGAATTCGCGGCGGTGCTCACAGACACCAGCCGGGAAAAAGCGGTCATGGTCGCGGAGCGAATCCGCGAGACCTTTGCCCAGATGGCGGAGGAGGTTGACGGCCACCCGGTATGCGGGACAGTCAGTATTGGTCTGGTCCACTGCCAAGGGTCAGTCCTCGACATTACCGAACTGCTGGCGCAGGCGGACCACGCGCTCTATTACGCCAAGGAACGTGGACGCAATCGTGTGGAAATAGCCACCCTCGACATGATCGGCGACCGTAAGAAGTTCGAGGCGGCGTCCATGAGCGCGGTCGGCGCAATCGGTGCTCGAACCGCCGCCTGATCGGGCGGCGGCAAACTCTCCGGCAATTCCGTTGTCCGTCGGCATCTGACGCGGCGCAACAACGTTACCAATTGACCGATGCCTTTAAGTTAGTCCAGTTTAGGACGAATGGGCACGGGGCGGGCCCTGATTAGTGGGATTCCAAACTATTCCAAAACTTTAGGGAGGATGAGATGCGCAAGTTCGGTTGGCTAGGGATAGCCGCCTTCGCTCTTGCGATGGGCGGAGCGGCCCAGGCCGAAACGGTCAAGATTGGCGTGGTGCTTCCGTTCAGCGGAGCCAATGCCGATCTCGGCCATCAGATCGACAAGGCTTTCGACCTTTACGTTAAACTTCACGCCAAAGACATCGCGCCGCACAAGGTCGAGATCATCAAGCGTGACGAAGGCCCGCCGACCGGCGCGCAGGCAAAAACCGTCACCACCGAACTCATCACCAATGACAAGGTTCAGCTGGTGACGGGCTTTGTGTTCTCGCCGTCGGCCATCGCGCTGGCGCCTGTGATCACTCAGGCCAAGGTGCCGATGGTGATCGCGAATGCCGGCACCGCCTGGATCACCAATTTGTCACCGTACATTGTGCGCCTGTCGTTCAGCATGTGGCATCCGGCTTACCCCATGGGCGCCTATGCGCATGACAAGATCGGCTGCAAGACTGCGGCGATGGCCTATACCGACTTCCCGCCCGGCAAGGACTCGACCGAAGCCTTCAAGACCGGTTTCGAGAAGGCCGGTGGCAAGATTACGGAATCGATCCCGATGGGCAGCCCGGTGCAGGTGCCCGACTTCACGCCGTTCCTGCAACGCGTCAAAGATTCTCACCCCGACTGCCTCTACGCCTTCATCCCCTCGGGCGCGCATGCGACCGGACTCATGAAAGCCTACGGCGAGCTCGGCCTGCGCAAGGCCGGCATCAAGCTGATCGGTCCGATGGACCTCATTCCCGACAACAAGCTGCAGGACATGGGCGATGCTGCCATCGGCACTATCGTGATGGGCCACTACGCGGTCGATCTCACCAACGCGCAGAACAAGTCGTTCAAGGAAGAGTGGCACAAGGCCTACGGCAAGGACTCCTATCCGGATTTCATGTCGGCGGCGGGTTGGGACACCATGCATGCGATCTTCGACACCATCAAAAAGCTCAACGGCAACTTGTCGGATGGCGCCAAGGTGGTCGATGCGATGAAGGGCTGGTCGGCGGACGGTCCGCGCGGACACGTAATGATCGATCCGCAGACGCGCGACATCGTTCAGGACGAGCATGCGATGGAGGTTTATCGCAAGCCGGACGGAAAGCTGGGCGAACGCATCCTCGGCACCACCAAGGCGGTGAAGGACGAGTGCAAGGTGCTCAAGCTCGGCCGCTGCGGCACCGGCTCCTGATCCTCGGCTTTCGTTGACACATACGGGCGCCGCCGCGCATAAGGGCGCGGCGGCGTTTTCTTCAACACGAGGTGGGGCTCGTGCCGCATTTCGCCATCATTGCCGTCAGCATCCTGTTCGACGGTCTGGCTTACGCCATGTTCCTGTTTATCACCTCCGTCGGCCTTTCGGTCACGATGGGGTTGATGGGCTTCGTGAATCTGGCACACGGCGCTTTCGCCATGGCAGGCGGATTTGTGGTGGTGTCGCTGACGCGTTTTTATGGCGTCGACTTTTTGCCGTCTCTGGTCTTCGCCTCCGTACTCATCGGTCTGATCAGCGCGCGTCTCGAGCGCCGGCTTTACCGGCGCCTCTATAAGTCCACCGACCTCGAGCAGGTTCTGCTCACCATCGGCCTTGCATTCATGGCGATCGCCACCGCCACCTATTTCTACGGGCCAATCCCGAAATCGGTGCCGCTTCCGGCTTGGCTGGAAGGCGACATCAATCTTGGCTTCCGCGCTTTTCCGAGCTATCGCGTCTTTCTGATCGCGGTTGGTGTCGTGCTCATCGCCGTGCTTTGGTACGCATTCGAGCGCACCAATATCGGGGCCAGGATCCGCGCCGCCGTCGACAACCGGCGCATGGCGGAGTCTGTCGGCATCAATGTCGACCGTCTGTTCACGCTGACCTTCGCGGTTGGGTCGGGCCTTGCAGCGCTTGGCGGCGGTCTCGCTATCCAGTTGTTTGGGCTGACGCCATCCTTTGCCGTCCTCTATCTCGTGCTTTTCCTGATCGTGGTAGCGGTGGGCGGCCTCGGCAGTCTCAAGGGCACGCTGCTGGCGGCGCTGGTAATCGGAATCATCGATACCGGCGGCAAATATGCTTTCCCGGTTGCGGGCAATCTCTTCATCTATGCGATCACCGCGATCGTGCTCTTGTACAAGCCGACGGGATTCTTTGGCCGTGAGTGAGAGCAAAGCACGCAACCCGGCAATGCTCGACGCGCGCGAACGCGGTGCCGACTATCTCGTTCGCCGCCACTATTTCCGCTGGCCGGAGGCGCTGCCTTGGCTGATCGCGATCGCGTGTTTCTTTGTCTTTCCGGATCGCATGACCTTCGGTGGCCAGGTTCTGATCATGATCATGTTCGCGCTCTCACTCGACTTGATCCTCGGGTATGCCGGCATCGTGACGCTCGGTCATGCCGCATTCTTTGGCATCGGCGCCTATACGGTTGCCCTCGCGTCATTGCGGCTGGGCTGGAGTGAGCCGATCAGTGGGATCGTTGCCAGCGGAATACTGGCGGGGTTCGTCGGCGCGGTCGTGGGCTGGTTCATCCTGCGCTATCGCGGCCTGACGCTGCTGATGCTGACCATTGCATTCGCCGCCATGCTGCAGGAGTCGGGCAATCTGCGTTCCGATATTACCGGCGGCTATGACGGCTTGCCTGGTCTGATGTTCG
>DATBHE010000121.1:0-14590 GCA_036557605.1 Pseudolabrys sp. | reverse complement strand
GATTACAACCTGCTCACCGCAGCCTTCACCAGTGCACCTGTAAAGTCGAGTGCGTCAGCATGGCAGTCCTACATCGATCCAATCAACGGTCCGCCCCAAACGGGCGACATTCTGGTGAACGGTCGGGACATCAAGAATGGCCTCGAGGCGTTCAACGCCAATCAGCTGGTAACCTCGCTCAGTGGCCTTCAGACGGCGTGGGACACGGGCGGCGTCTTGACCGACATCCATCCGAACACGCCGGATGCGTATTGGAACATACTCAAGGATAACCACGTCATCGCTGGGCCGACTTACAACAACGTCCACAATGATCAGATCGTCGGCGCCCAAGCCACGAGTGTGGCAGGTCTCGACCGGGCGCCGGTTGGGATCGGCGACTTTTCCGATAATCCGGGCGAGACCAACATGATTCTGCGCGATCTCGATACCGCTCTTTCGGAGATTTACGACATCCACCACGCCAGCATCGCATCTGGTTCGGCGATCGGGGCTGCCGGTACCGATTGGCAGAGTGTCGGCATCACGCCGTATCAGTCAGCTGCGGCCGCGGTCGCGTCTTCCGCAAACGCTTTTCTCAATTCTATCGCGGCGGGACTCGATCCAACTAGCCCGCCCGGTCTGGCCGTCCCCGCCGACCCGCTCATGACGGGTCAGTCCGGCAGCGGTGCACCAGCCGCTGAAATTTCGGCGCCAACGTGGACGGGCAGCAACGCAAGCCAGATGCTGGCCGGCAGCCTTTTCCAGCACGCATAGGCCGGAGTGACTCCATCTGCTGCGGCGCAAAATGACGTTCCTGGCACGTCGCGACCCGATGGAGGACCCCAGCAATCGACGCTATTTGGGCAAAGCGGACCTCCGCACATCGCGCCCAGAATGACGTGCGTGACCCCACTCTGACCCGTCGGCGACATGACAAGCGCAAGAATTTAGACCGCGCGGACTCTCCATCTTTACCCCGGCCGCATCTCCGACTCACCCCTTGATCGCGCCGGAGATTTCCAAAATGATCACATAATGCCCATCGGGAGGATACTCAAATGATCGACAAGCGCACCGTCAGGATGCTCGCCGAGTACAGGGCCTGGGCCGATAAGATGGTGTTTGACGGCGTCGCCGCCTTGCCGCCGGGCGAGGCGGACAAAGAACGGAAGACACTCTTTAAGACCATTATCGGCACCCTTAATCACAACTATGTCGTCGACCTGATCTGGCAGGCGCATCTTGAAGGTCGCGCGCATGGCTTTAAGGCGCGCAACATCGTATTGCATCCGGAATTGCCCGCGCTCTGGACAGCGCAGCAGAAAATAAACAATTGGTTTATCGATTGGGCTGCAGCGCAGAGCGAGGCGTCGCTTGACGAGGAGGTGTCCTTCACCTTCCTCAACGGTACCCGCGCGTCAATGAAGCGCGCCGCGATGTTCCTCCATCTCGTGACTCACGCCTCGTATCACCGCGGATGGGTGGCGGAGATGTTTTTTGAAGCGGGTGTGCGACCGCCGCAGCAGGATATCTCCGTGTTCCTTTGTGAAGCGCCGCAGAGTTAGTACGCTGTATTTTGATCGCAATTGGTACAATGCCGAAGTGGCACATGTCCGCTTTTGCAGTCGCTAAGGGGGGGCACAGGCGACATCACCGGCGCTGGGGTGAAAAGCCGGTAATGAACCCTAAGCGGAAGTCGTGCGAGGTGCCTCACCGCAGCGAAAACCGGATCGGCACGGTGAGGCTTTGTTGCGCCTGCGTCATGCTGCGCGGAAACGCGGGCAGCGGCTCCGCGCGCTCGATCATCGCTAACGCCTCGTTGTCGAGGTCGGGATGGCCGGAGCTGCGTACGATCTTGCGATCGAGCACGCGGCCGTCGCGGTCGACCGAGAATGCCAGCATGGCGACGCCCTGCTCACCGCGCGCCTGGGCGCCGCTCGGGTAGCGCTTGAGTTGCTGCAACTTGCGCATCAACAGCGTCTCCCACGAGCGTTCGACATGCGGCGCGCCGCCCCTGGTGGGCGCCGCGGTCACTGGTGCCGGCGCCTTTGGCTCCTCGACCTTTTCAGGTGGCTTGACCTCCGGCGGTGGCACGTCGGTCGTGGTGAGATCCGGATCGGGCGGCGGCGGCGGGGTGACCTTCTGCGGCTCCGGCGGCTTCTCGGGCGCCACCGGCGTCGCCTTCTGTTCGATCATCTCTTCGGGCGCCGGTGCCAGGTTGAGCTTGGCGTCGGCGGTCGAGTCGATCGGATCGAGCTCGATGCTGATATTGTCGTCGATGTCGCCAATGACGTCGTCGGGCGCGCGCCAGAACAAATAACCGCCGAGCAGCGCGGCGTGCACCATGGCGACCAGCGCCGCGGCCAGCGCCCAGCGCGCGAAATCGCGTGGCGTCTCGTCGCCGAACCACAAACCGTCAAATGAGGTTGCGGCGCGTGCCGTCATTGCGCGTCCCGCCGCTCCAGGCCGAGCAGGTTGAATTTCAGATAGCCGGCTTGGCGCACGGTTTCGATCAGCTGATAGAAATCGCCGTACGGCACGGCGCGATCGACGCTGAGCCGCACGTGGCGGTCCTTGTTGCCGCCGCTGATGCCGTCGAGCCGCGCCGGCAGCGCCGCCAAGGTGGTATCCGCGCTGTCGATGGTCAGCATGCGGTCGGCCTTGAGCGCCACGTCGATCGGCTTTTGCGGCTGCGGCTGCGGCAGCGCGCCGGAGCGCGGCAGGTCGACGGCGATATCGACGGTGGCAAGCGGCGCCGCCACCATGAAGATGATGAGCAGCACCAGCATCACGTCGATGAACGGCGTGACGTTGATGTCGTGGACCTCGGTGAGATCGTCCTCGCCGTGATCGAGACGAATGGCCATGGCGACGCTCCGCTTTACTCGGCGGCGTGAACGAGCGGCAGCCGGGCGCGGTCGAGATCGCGGCTGACGAGCCGCATGACCTGCGCCGAGGCGTCGCCGATCAGCGCGCGGTAATGCGCAGTCTGCCGCGCCAGCACGTTGTAGATCATCACCGCCGGGATGGCCGCGATCAGCCCCATGGCGGTGGCAAGCAGCGCCTGGGCGATGCCCGGTGCCACCACCGCGAGGTTGGTGGTGTTGGCGTTGGAGATGCCGATGAAGCTATTCATGATGCCCCAGACCGTGCCGAACAGGCCGACGAACGGCGCGGTCGAGCCGATGGTGGCGAGCACGCCGGTGCCGCGCGAAATCTTGCGGCCGGCGGCCATTTGGAGACGCTCGAGCTGGAGCGCGATGCGTTCCTTCATGCCCTCGCCGGAACCGCGCATCGACAGCCGCACTTCCTCACCGGCTGCCTGCAGCGCCTGCGCCACCGGATCGTCGCCGCGGCGCAGCGCCTCACGGGCTTCTATCAGCGTCGTCGCGTCGCCGAGACTGCGCAGGCCACGCCGCACTTTGCGGCGGGCGCGCCCCAGCTCCAACGTCTTGGTCAGGAACACCGTCCAGGTGACGAGCGAGGCGAAGACCAAGCCGATCATCACCGCCTTCACCACCGCGTCGGCGTCGAGATACATGCCGACCAGCGATAGCCGGTGCGGCAGCAATTCGCCGCCGATGGCCGGCTGGCCGGAGGTCGGAGCCGCCGCAGGCGCATTCGTGTCTGGTTCGGCCGCTGCCGGCGCCGGCGCATTCGGGGCCGGCTGTTGCGCGGCCCGGGCGGCGGCATTTGGCTCACCTGCATTCGGTGCGCCCGCCCGTGGGGCTACGGTCCCGGGATTGGACTGCACCAGCACAGGCGAGGCGGCAGCAGGCTGCGCTGCCTGCGGCGTCGGCGCGCCTTGCGCGTGCGCGCCGACAAGCGGAGCGGCTGCGAGCAGCACAGTGGCGGCAAGGAGCGCCAGTGCCGGTGGGCAGCAGTGCCAACGAGCGTCAACGCGGCTTGATCGCTGCCGCTGCCCATTCATTCGCATTTTCATACTTCCTTTTTACTTGCGCTCGCAGTTTGCGGCGAAGCCAAATCCAACCGCCGGTGATCAAGAGTCCGAGCATGGCGACGGAGATGACGAGGTTCATCAGCGACGACCACATGCCGGCGAAATTTCCCTCGTGCCACAGCCGCGGCCAATTGCGCGTCATCGGCTCCATGCCCGCGCGCGTGATGGCGTAGTTTCTGTATTCGCTATTCTCGACGATCCGCATTGCCATGCGTCCACCGCGCGGCCGGATCCACAGCAGTGCTGACAGATCGTGACTCTTCCCCGCAATCTCAACAGCTTCTTTCAGATTGAGTGGCGGCCCTTGCACTCGTCCGGACGACGCAGAGCCGGTAAAGGTCACGTTGTAGCCGAGCAATGCACCCGTCAGCGGTGACAGTACAATCAGCGGCAACCCGCCCCACGCCATCGTTTTGTGCCAGCCGGCGAAGGTGTTGCGAATGCGCGGCCATCCCATCAAGAGACCGAGCAGCGCCAAGCCAAGCATCGCAAAGCTTGAAGCGATGACCACCCACCGCTGGTCAAAGATAAAACGTTCGTGCGTGCGCCGCATGGTGCCGAGCAGCGCGGCGGCCGTCGATGGCGCGGTAGGCGCGCCTGTTGCTGCATCGATTACCATGCCGGAGCCCCGGCCGCCGATCGTGAGCGTATTGTCGTAGCTGCGGTAGCTTATCCCGCTCGCCGATCCGCTCGGATCGTACTTGTCGAGCAGTGCGTGCACCTTTTCGGTGGTCAGCGTCCCGGGCTTGATCGCCTGTACGACGAGCCATGGCTCGACCGACAAGACGAGGCCGGTGCCGAGCACCGTGACGAGCGGCAACGAGAATACCAGCGCGATCCAGCGGTGAGCTTTGAGAAGCCACGGTTTCATGGGCGACTGCGCTCGATGCGGAGATGAATGGTATCGCGTCGGGCATCATGAAGTGCACGGCCATACCCATTCGTCCGGTCGCGATAAATCGTAGGCACGGGCATACTCACGT
The DNA here is from genome assembly GCA_036557605.1 of Pseudolabrys sp. Lineage (GTDB taxonomy): Bacteria > Pseudomonadota > Alphaproteobacteria > Rhizobiales > Xanthobacteraceae > Pseudolabrys. The sequence continues at coordinate 9,664 of DATBHE010000121.1, read as the reverse complement.
CCTACCCTTCACTCGCATCGTTGCCGCTTCCTTCATTGGTCCGCCCGCGCTCAATAGTGCCACGCGGCTTTCACGTAGTAGGTGCGCGGGTCACCGACAAAGCCGCCGGCGCTCGACGCGAACGTGTAATAGGTCACGTCGGTGATGTTCTTGACGCCGAATTGCGCGTCCCAGTGGGGTTGATAATAGCCGAACATGGCGCTGTACACCGTCGAGGGCGGAATCCACGACGTGTTGCCGGTGTTGGCGTAGCTTTTGTCGTTGTACGACAGGCCGCCGCCGACCCGAAAGCCGTGCACGCCCGCGATGGCGAAATCGTAGGTCGTCCACAGATTGAAGATGTGGGCCGGCACGCCGACCGGCCAATTGCCGACCTGCGAAGGTGTAAAGGGCACCTTTGTCAACGTAGCCTGCTGCACGATCCCGTTGGCGATGATCTTCCATTGCGGCGTTACCGCGAGCTGCAGGTCGGCATCGACACCCTTGCTGGTCTGCGAATTGAACGAGACTTGCACCGGCACGACAGCCGTATTCTCGGTGAAGACGTTGTCCCGGAAGATCTCGAATGCCGCGGTCGTCAGGACCAAGCGGCCGTCCGGCGTGGAAAGCTTAATGCCGGCCTCGTATTCGAGCCCGGATTCCGGCGGAGCGAGTCCAGTTTGCGTCGCTTCCGAGTTGAAATTGGTCAAGTAGCTTTTCGACACGCCGGCAAACGGCGCGACACCGGGCAGGATCTTGTACAGCGTGCCGACGCTCCAGCTGGTCGGCGTGTCGATTTCCGTTTGGACCACGCCGGGTTCGAGCGGTGTGCCGTTCGGTTCGGCGCGGCCCGGCACAAAAGCCAGCGGGGTGAGGGACTCGTACCAGCGCTCCTGGCGGGCGCCGAGCCGCACTTTCCACTGGTCGGTGACGTCGATCTGGTCGGTGGCGTATAGGCCCAAATAAAGCGCACTCAAATCGTCGATCATGCCGCTGTGGTTGGCGTCGCGCAGGAAAGTCAGCCCTGCAACCGACGTCTCCGGTATCACCGGCGCATAGATGTTGCTGATATTGGCCAAATCCGCTGTGGCGCGGTTGTCGGCGATAGCCTGCCATTCGACCTGTGCGCCGGTGAGCAGCGTGTGGCCGACCGAACCGGTGTGGAATTTCCAGACCGGCTCCAACTGGTAGACGAAGTCGTTGGTGTGGTCGGTCTGCTCGCGCAGCTGCCTTTTCTGCTGCTGAAACAGGCCGCCGACGTCCGTGATGGTGCCGCCGCCGGCATTGCGCAGGATGCTGAGGTCGCGGTGCGTGAACGACAGGCGGTTGTTTACCGTGAGGTAGTCCGCGATCCACCAGGAATCGATCGCCGTGGCGCGATAGAAGTCCTGATTGCCGAAGCTGAACGGCGTCGAATATTTTGTCGTGTTCGGCACGCCGGTGAGCGGCGTGCCGCCTTCGGCGTTACCGGTGGTGGCGCCGTTGAAATAGACGATGCCGTAGGGGTCGGGCGTGCGCTTGAGATGACGCAGGTCGAGCGCAAACGTGGTGACGTGATTGTCGTGGTTCCAGGTCACTGCCGGACGAACTTCGAAATCCGCGCTGCTAAGGTCGCGGAAGCCGTCGGCATGCTGCAAAAAACCGTCGACGCGGTAGTTGAGGCCGGGAATCGCGGTCGGGCCGGTGGCGTAGAGGCTGGTGGTCCAGGAGCCGAACGAGCCGAGTTGCTGGCTGATGCCGTAGCCCGGCGTCGCCGACGGGGTGAAGTGGACGATGTTGATGACGCCGCCGGGGGCCGTGGTGCCGAACAGCGCCGAGCCGGGCCCCTTGAGCACCTCGATGCTTTGCACGCCGTTGAGCGAGTGCGGAAAGCCGTTGACTTGGTCGCCGTCCGGGATGCCGTCGCTGTAGATCCGGGCATCCAGTCCGCGGATGGTGAAGCGATCGAAGAAGCCGTAGGTGGATGAGCCGCCGATATTGACACCGCTGACGTTGTGAATCGCGTCGTTCAGGTCGGTTCCGCCCTGCTCGGTCACCAGGGCGCGCGGCACCACCACCACGCTCTGCGGCAGATCGGCGAGCGGCGTGCCGGTCTTGCCCAAGCCTGGAACGGCCTGCAGATTTGTCAGGGTGCCGCCCGCTCCACCCGCCACGGTCTGCGCCGGCGCCGGCGCCGGTGCGGGGCCGCCATTCGCGGTTCCGACCGGAGCCGCCGGCGCGCGCCGCCGCGCGGCGCGCTTCGACTTCGGTTTTGTTTTCGGCGCCGCGACGACGATCTCCGGCATTGTCACGCTCGGTGCATTCGCCGGCGTTTGCGCCATGGCGTGCGGAGCAGCGTTAAGGCAAATCGCTCCGGCGCAAATCGCCAACGAGCAGTTACGCGAAACACCGCGACCGCGACGCCGCCGACGACAGCTTTGCACCACCGACACTCCCCGTTTTTCTAGTTTAGAACAATGAAAAACTGTATATCGATCAAATACTTCTTAGCATCGGGACGAAGTCCGCCACAACAAAGATCGTATTTTTCAGCAAACATCAGAGTTAGAATAATGAAAGACTGGAAAGTGCTTTGCGCTGGAGCCAGCGTCCGACAATTTTCTTCTGAGACGGCTGCGTCACAAAAACATGGAGAATGTGCGTCAGGAGAATTGCGCCGGATAGGCGTTTAGCTTAAACATCCTCTGCACCCGACGCCCTGTCCGGAGTCCCTCAGATGTCTCAGCCGCCTGCTGACAGGCTAAAGTGGCACGATGTTCGGGCGAGGCTCCGCGATGTGGGCTTACGTCCGACTCGGCAGCGCATGGCGCTGGGATGCATTCTCTTTGGCAAAGGTGATCGGCATCTGACGGCGGAAATGCTCCATGAGGAGGCGATGCTAGCAAAGGTGCCGGTTTCGCTTGCTACGATTTACAATACCCTCCACCAATTCACCGATGTGGGCCTCCTCCGCCAAGTTTCGGTCGACGGCTCGAAATCCTATTTCGACACCAACAATTCGCAGCACCACCACTTCTTCGTCGAGGACAAGAACGACCTCCTGGATATTCCGGCGAAGGACGCGCTGCTCGGCAAGGCGCCGACCCCGCCCGAAGGCTATGAGATCGCCCGCATCGACGTGGTGGTCCGGATCAGGCGGAAGCGGGGCTGACCAAGCAGACCACGGAGTTCTGGAACGCGCTTAGACCGCTTCGCGCTTGCTGCGTCGCTCGCCAAGGCAGCCGCGGCGCGAGATCACTCCCCAAATCAGCGGATTCCAGCGCCGCCACATCTGCACCGCCTCGTTTTCTAGCACTCCGAGAATCACCTCGGGTGGGCGGCCGAATGCTTCCGGCATCACGCGCTAGATCGCTATCGGTGAGTATGGAGAATTTTGAAAAGCCGCCCATCGAACGCGACGGGATGGCGCTGAGCACGCGACCGATCCGGGCTTTCGCGGATTGGAAATGAGCACATCGCGCACGGCTCAACGTTGGAGTAGAGCGCGCATCCCTTGAGCCTGCCTTTGCCAAGCACTTTCTGCGCCTCGGACACGGCAAGTAGTTCGGCGTGACGGGTAATGTCGCTGTCGCGGCGGACGCGATTGCCAGCTTGGGCGATTACGCGACCGTTTTTCGCGATTACGCTGGCGAAGGGAAATTCGCCGGCTCGGCCCACTTCGGCTGACAGCGCGATGCAGCGCTGCATCATCTCTAGGTCGAAGCTCGACAGGATATGATTGACGCTAGATAGCGATACGGGACGGTTCATCAAAGCATTCTCCTGGACAAATTCGGGAATAGAACAACGTTTGATGGGTCAACAGTTTCCCGGGGATTAACCGCCAGTGGATGCTAGGACACGCCGGTAATCGCTCGCCCGCCCGCATTTCCCAGGCTTGCTTGGTAATGTCGCTATTGGCACAAAGCGGACATCGGCAGCAGGACATTCGATGTCGGCTATCGGGCAAGGCATCGCGGTGCGTTTTAGGGCAGTTTGAGAATTGATTCATGAGTTTTGGTGGCAGCCCTGCCTATGATCGGGAGAATATCAAGTTCTTTAGGTTTTTCGGAATGCTTCTCGATGTACTCTAGTAAATCGGATGCTGGGCTCTTTAGCTTGCGCCGGTTTGGGCTCGGGCGCGTTGGGTTTCTTGGTTGCGGGCATCGTGCTTTCTCTGTTGTGAATGAAATGCCGGTCGCCGGCCCAAAGGTGGCGGGTCGCACCGGCTGTCAGTGTTGTCACGGTCACTTGCTGACTTGACCGTCGGCGTATGGACGTTGCCGCCGAAGGGCGCGCCGCCCTTTTGAACGAGCGCGCCGGATGTCTGACTATGCAGTGGTTGGCCCGTCCGTCCGCCCATTTGCCTTTGCCGGCAGGCCGATGTTTGATGTTGGTTGAACCAAGACGCTTCCGCTTACGACAAACAATTGGGTCGGAGCCGGTCTTGCGGGCTTCGTTCAAGGGAGGCTTACATGTCCAAGCAACTGAGACGATATGCGCAATCCATAGCTTTCCTCAGCCTGTTGACCGGTACGGTTTTGGCTGTTTCACCCGCTGAGGCCCTTACGGTGTCAAAAGGTGCTGTCAGTCACCTGGGCACCTGTGGCGATGGCCACGGTCTTCCGGGTTGCACCTTCTGCAGTCCTTCACAGCAGAAGTGCTATATGGTGCAAGGCTGCAAAGGAAAAAAATGCACTGTGATAACCGTGGAAGCTCGGGGCGGTACGAAGTCCGGCTCCAGATCACCGATTGGAGTTAGGCAAACTCAGCCAGCGGTTTCCCACGGAGGCGGTCACAAATAGAAAAAAGCGAGCGACGCTCGTTCGTGCAAGGAGCAACAGAACGCTCCAAAGTAAAGGGAGGCTTAAATGCGCAACCAAGTTATCAGCATCATGGCGCTCGGCATCGCACTAGCCATTGTACCCGCCACCAGCTTCGCCAAGGGCGGTGGTGGGGGCGGCGGCGGTGGCGGAGCGCAACATTTCTCCACAGGAGCGGGGCCTCACCCCGGTGGCAACCACCCCACGGGTGGCCATGGGTGGGGAGGCAACGTCAACCAGAAGCCGCCCGCGGGGAGTGGTAACAGCGCCGGTAGTAAGACCATCAACTGCCAAGCGGGCGGTGGGGGCTGTCAGCGACAGCACTGACAGCATCTCTCAGTAGGCGGAGCTTCCTCAGCTCAGCCACGGCGACGTGCCAGCACGCGCGCAACCTGCACCGCGGACCAGTCACCGCTGCCGCGCGCCGTCGGAATCTTGCGCTCGTTCAAGCCCGCTGCGATGGCCCGCAATGACGTTGCGCCGGCCGCCTGTAGTTCGGAAATGATTGGGGCAAGATCAGCGACCGTGACACTGCGGCGCGCTCTACGGCCTCTTGGACGGGCTTGCCGTGCGGCGCGGGTGAAGCGTTCTCACGATAACCGCCCAGCTTGACGCCACGGCGCTTTGCTGCCGCCAGCGCTTCTTTGGTCCGCTTCGAGATCATGCGGCGTTCTTCTTCGGCAACCATCGCCACGCCAAGAGATAGCGGTCCCTAAGTCGTGTGGCCGCGCGTAGGCTTGGCTTCGTCGTTCAAGCGCCATGGGTCGCCGTGTTCTTTGAGCTGGCCGACGACGTGTTCGGCAACCGCGTAGCGTTCGGCTTTCTGTCAGTCCTTGCCGCATGCCGCGCACGAGATCTTGCAGGCGCGGATCAGGGCGCAGGCGATGGCATATTCGAGGAGGGTGCGATGAGAACGGCTTAGAGCGAAGTCTTTGATGAATCTGGTGGGAGCAAGCGCGCTTGAACGTCTCGCTTCCGCTCCATAGAAGAGGCGGACCAAAGAAGTTCGGGCGGATAGCCCTTGCTCGTTCGTCGCTCCGGACGTATTGCCGCCTGTCTCGCGGCGCGCAGGAGTGTAGGATGTCAGGCAGTTGCGATGCGCTGGAGATACATGGGCCTCGAGCGTGGCAAATCTTTCATGGCATAATCGCCGGTTCCAGTATCACGATCCCGATGGACCTTAACGTGCTGGTATGCCCCACGTGGTTCGGTTATTTCGCCGCCTAGTGTAAGGGGAGCGGCGCTCCAGCAGACGAATGTTCATTGGAGGATCGGCCTGCGACTCCTAATCGAGAGGGCACTGGCGGCTTTTTCTTTGCCGCAGCGGCGGGCGTGGCTGAACGCGTGGAGGCTGAGAGCAATTGTTGCTTCAGACTCTCTTCGCTGGCCTTGAGAGCCGCAAGATCGTTACTTAGTTGCTTTTGGTTCGCAACAAGTCTCTCCGCAATACCACGCAGATCAGCCAGTTCGCTCGCTACGCCTTCGATTTGCTGTTTCAGGGCGTTGTATTCTTGCTCATTCGGCTGTGACGTGGCTGCGGCTGGTGCAGCTTGTGACGCAGCGGTATTCTCGGCTACCGTTTTGGTCGAGCCGGTGACGGTTGACGCACCGTGATCGGCAGCGGTGAAGCGGCTCAACTGCGATCCAAAGGCGCTTAGAGCCATTTCCAATTCGTGGCTGCCCGTCTGCCAAACCACTGCAGCCAATGCAATGAATACCGCGATGAAGCCGAAAGTGATGGTGCGAAATACCCGACTGAGAACCGAGGGACGTGCAAGATTTTTGCGGAGGGCTATTCCTTCTGGGCTTGTGGGAGGTCGCCAGTTCCTAAAGGCTTGGACGACATTTTCGTGGTGGGTCTCGGTGGTGTTTAACGGCTCGGAGATGTTCATGTGGGCTCCAAGGGAGACAGACTGTATACCCGGGAATTCCCTCGATCTATTCTACAGATGATGACCAAAAATAGGCACGAAGCGGCTGACAGAACAACTGCCGTGCGGTATGCTAGATAACGGCTGGAGGGCTGCAACGAAGGAGTTGCGCCTATGTGTGACTACAGCCTTCACAACGTTAGATCACGCCCCGCACAAGTAGGCGATGAGCTTACTACACGAGATTTTGGCTCAGGCACGCGAGGCTTTGCGGCTGCGGAGGATGCGAGCGCCGCAGTCTGCGTACTGCCAGGGACAGAGTTGTCGTTTTCGCGGGAAGTCAGGTGCGTGGCAAGGCTCACCTGGAGGGACAAGAAAATCCCTTACACAACTGCGATCTTTCGCCAGATCAATCAGGAAAAAGTAGCAGCGCACCACGATGCTCTCGAGTTTCCAAACGGCGAAATTGTGCTTTTGACACTCTTAACTGAAGGCCAGCGCGCCACTGTCCTGCAGCTACCGGCAGGCACCAAAGCTGCGGAGATGCGCGGCGAGGAGCGAACTCTTGCGACCGTAATATAGTCGCCGGTAAGCTAGGTAGGTCGCCCCCCGGACTACTCAATGCCGTGATAACGGCAAATAAAATCATGATGGGCGAGCTGCGCGGGCTCGCCCATCACGTTCTCAGCTTGCTGCTACCGGCTTGCTGGGAGCCAGAACCAAATCCGCTTCTCGTGCCGCACCGGTAGCGGCTTAAGCACTGAAGCCAAATCCGATCTTGGCGATCTTTCTCGCATTCCAGCAGAACCAAAACACGAGCGATCTGAGAAAGAGAATACTCCGCAAATTCCAGCGAGCAAGTTAAAGTCCCGCTTTAGCGGCATTCTTGAGGTTTGTTGATAACTCCGGGGAGAAAACAAGGAATATCATGCAAAAGCATAGGGATAAGGCGCATCAAGTGATGCGGCTCACGGATCCACGCTAAACTAGCTTTGCGCAAGTTCAATTCTCCTGGCCGCGGGCCCAATTGCGAGATTGAGCAAATGCGACGCGAGAATTAGCGACGCATAGACGTATAAACCGTACTTTACCTCCACGGTACCTATTCCAATTCCCTTGAAGGCAACCACAAAGAAGGCCAGCAACATAACATCCAGCATTGAAAGCTTTGCCATGTAGGAAAGGGCCTCCAAGTAACGTGCTGTCCTGGATATATCGAAGTAGTACCAGCAGAGTACGGACATAATCGCCTTGAGAAAGGGAAATATAACTCCGAAGACGACGACAATGGCGAATAGGAACTTATCAATTCGAAACAGCTCGCTTATCGCGTGCGCGAGGGTGATGTCTGTTCGCACGAGGAATAACAACCTTGTCGTCAGTAGCGGCACGAAGAACACGATTGGCAACACTGCCGCAATCAACAATGACATCGGGCCGAGTAACACGCCGCGCCCACGGGCCAGCTTCGCCAGTGTCCGGTGTTGGTTCCAGAAGTTCGTGGGCATGAAGCTCCTTGGCAGTATGTCAAAGGCTGCGAAGTGCGTAACAGGCGCTTGGACTCATCACAGGACGGGTTCCATCGTAAAGCCGCACGCCCGCGATTAACTGGCCAACTCCCCCTTTCGACGTAATCGCAAGAAATACGGCATGGATGCCAATATGATCGCACACGCAGTCCTGAGGCCACACTCGAGAATGAATTTAATCCTATCGGTGACCGAGGCAGCGGATCTAGCAGCTTACATTGCGAGCCTTGGAAGATTGTAGTCCGGCAATCCCGACGGAGCTCTGGCCCAGTGGGACATGAACGGTTTGGGTGCCGAAAGCGGGTGAGATAGTAGCGGAAGTAAGTATTCACCGTCAGGCTGTTGAGTTTATTTGCGGAGCCCATAGTGCTCTCGCTCAGCCAACCAGTCTGCAAGCGAGGGAGTTTCGGTCCGGCGTGATGCAGCCTGGTTGCGAGACCTTTCTTGTTCAGAATCACTTCGCTTCTCTTGCGCCGTAGCTCGTTCCAAGGCTTCCTTAGCAAGCCGCAATTGCCGCAAACGTTCAGTTTTTTGGCGAAGGGCGTCCAAATCGGTCTCATATGGTGACTTGACTGTATCGGCGTTGGCATGGGCCGAAACCACAAATCCCATGATTGTTTCTTCGCCTAGTGCCTTAAATGCTTCAATCCGATGGAGCCCCTCCACCAGCACGTAACGGTCAACATCGGGTCGAACGAGAATGGGGGTCTGCTGGCCGACTTCGAGAATGCTCTCTGCAATCTCCCGCACGACCTCCGGATCGATGGTTCCCCGTTTTTTCACGGGTACGTAGATTTGGGCGATTACGAAGGTTTCGCGCTTCATATTGCCAGCCCTCGCCTCCTACAAATGCACTATACAGTGGCCACACGAAACCCAGAACGAAGGAACGCCGGGTGCGGCGCCGGTGAGAAAGGCTAAATAGCGCCGTTCCGAACGTGGTCCCAGCGGCCTTGAACCTCACCTTCGAATGTCGCGTCTAAATTACACAGGCACCGCCTACCGAGCGTGATCGCCTGGTCAGGGGCAAACGGAGGGCACCATGCAATACCAGTTCATTGGCTGGATCACTCTCGCTTCGATCACAATTTGGGCTGCTCCCTATCTGTACGCCGTCTGCGATCTCCTCCAGTGGGAATAAGATCGCGCCAAGGCGGCAGCACCCCATTGGTCGCCTAAATTATCCACCGGTGACATCGTCCACATCGAGCATTTCGCAGCGCAGTGCGCACTCGTCCTAAATTGGGCTCAACGAGAACAGGATAGTCGGGGCGGCTTGCGATTAGGACGAGAGGCTATGTGCAGCTTCGAGTTTGACACGACAGTCAACGGGGCACTGCGCGTTCGGCTAGCCATGAAAGCGCGTTTCATGGGCGAAACATGGGCGCGATGAGAACAGCTCTGAGCTAAGTCTTTGATGATACTGGTGGGCGCTGTAGGGATTGAACCTACGACCTCTCCCGTGTGAAGGGAACGCTCTCCC
>DATBHE010000120.1:0-61210 GCA_036557605.1 Pseudolabrys sp. | reverse complement strand
ACGGGTTCGCTTACACGGATTTCGTTCCCGCCTAGATCAAAATTGTTCGGATTGAATCGATACGCCGTCACTCTCAACCGCTCATTCCCGCGCAGGCGGGAATCAAGCATAAAAAATGCCGTGCGATTTTGCCCTGGATCCCCGCATCCGCGGGGATGAGCGGATTTCATGACAGTGAGTGTGTGGCAATGCCGCCCGCCACTGTCATGCCCGTGCATAGCCGTCCGAAGGACGGCGTGCTTCGCACGCCTATGTCACGGGCATCCACGTCTTGCTGAGTTGCAGCGCCGCAGAGAAGGCGTGGATGGCCGGAACAAGTCCTGCCATGACGGGGAGAGGCAACGCATGCAACAGCTCACCGCCGGCCATGACGGCGCATCGGTTCAATCTGAACAGATTCTGCTCGAGCAGGCGGGTCAGGCGGCCAGATCAAGCTTCGACGCAACCGTCGCATCGGCGTTCAGCCGGTAGATCATCGGCACGCCGGTATCCAGATTGAGTTTGGTGATGCTATCGGGCGTATGCTTGTCGAGCACCATGACAAGCGCACGCAACGAATTCCCGTGCGCCGACACCAATACGCGTTGTCCGCGGAGCACGCACGGCAGTATATCCGTAACGTAGTACGGCAAGGTGCGGGCAAGCGTGTCTCTCAGGCTTTCGCCGCCCGGTGGCGCCACATCATAGGAACGGCGCCAGATGTGCACCTGTTCCTCGCCCCATTTCTTGCGCGCGTCATCCTTATTGAGCCCGACAAGATCGCCGTAATCGCGCTCGTTCAGCGCCTGATTTTTGAAAATCGGGATTCCGGTCTGGTCCAATTCGGTCAGCATCAGATCGAGGGTGCGCTGGGCGCGCTTGAGAGCTGACGTAAACGCTACGTCGAACTTGATGCCCTGAGCCTTGAGCTTGCGGCCGGCCTCGCGCGCCTCAGCTACGCCGGTTTCAGTCAGATCAACATCGCGCCAGCCGGTAAAAAGGTTCTTCAGGTTCCAGTCGCTTTGGCCATGCCGCACGAGCACGAGAAGACGGTCAGTCATGAATTCCTCAGAAGTCTTTCAAACCCAGAACGTCCATCATCGAATAAAGTCCCGGCTTCTGCGAGCGCGCCCAGCGCGCCGCATGCAGGGCGCCGCGCGCGAAGATCATGCGATCCTCGGCCTTATGGGTAAGCTCCACGCGCTCGGCCGGCCCGGCGAAGATCACGCTGTGCTCGCCCACGACGCTTCCACCGCGCAGCGCGGCAAAGCCGATCTCGCCGGCCTTGCGGGCGCCGGTGTGGCCGTCGCGGCTTTTGACGGCATGCTTGTCGAGTGCGATGCCGCGCCCGTCTGCTGCCGCACGCCCGAGCATCAGCGCGGTGCCTGACGGCGCATCCACTTTCTGGTTGTGGTGCATCTCCAGGATTTCGATGTCGAATGAATTGTCGAGCGTTTTTGCGACGCGCTTCGTGAGAGCCGCGAGCAGATTGACGCCAAGGCTCATGTTGCCCGACTTGATGATGACCGCGCCTTTGGCGGACTCCTTGATTTTCGCCTCATCGGCAGCGCTCAATCCGGTCGTGCCGATGATGTGCACCTTGCCGGCCTTGGCAACCAGCGCTGCAAATTCAAGCGTAGCGCTGGGCGCGGTGAAATCCACGATGCCGTCGGCCTTGGCTAGCAGAGGACCGGCATCACCGGTCAGCTTGACGCCATTTTCCGGGAGGCCGGCGAGCACGCCCGCGTCCCATCCGATCAGCGGCGAGCGCGCGTCCTCGATGGCGCCTGCAAGCGCAAATTCCTTGCTGTCGGTGATCGCCTTGACCAGTGTGCGGCCCATCCGCCCGCCGGCGCCGGCGACCACAAGCCGCATCTCGGCCATGGGTCAACTCCTGGAACGTGGCGTGGGTATAGCGCGGAGACCGGCAAAAGGCGACTGGAGCAAGCATCAAGGTTGCGGGCCGTCGTAACCCTCGATAACCACGATATCCGCGGTGGAATGCGGTTGGCGCAGCTTCATGTTTGCTTGGTATTCCGGCGAATTGTAGCAGGCGAGCGCAGTCGCGTAGTCGGGAAACTCGATGACCACGTTCCGGGAGCGTGCACTGCCTTCGACACATTCGAACTTGCCGGCGCGCACGACGTAACGTGCTCCGTATTTCTTGAATATCGCCTGATTGCCCATGGCATAGGGCTTGTAGCCCTCGTCACTTCTCACATCGACCCGCCCGATCCAGTACCCCTTCGCCACGTATGCACTCCTTATGATTTGGCCGCCCGGGCTATCTCAGCCACGATTGCATCTGCCGCGGCCTTGGGATCACCCGCCTCAAGAACGGGCCTGCCGACCACCAAGTAATCGGCGCCGGCCTCGATTGCACGTGCCGGACTCATGATCCTTTTCTGGTCGCCTATGCCGCTTCCGGCCGGCCGAATCCCGGGCGTCACCAGCACCATGGCGGGACCAACGATGTCGCGCAGCGAGGCTGCTTCTTCCGCCGAGCAAACAAGTCCGTCGACCCCGGTATCGCGCGCCTGGGCGGCGCGCTCCGCGGCAAGCTCCTTGACATTCATTTCGTAACCGGCCGCGGCAAGATCGGCGTCGTCATAGGACGTCAGCACAGTAACCGCGAGGATGCGAAGCTTGGAGCCGCGCTTGCCTTCAACTGCGGCCTTCATGGTCTGCGGATAGGCGTGGACTGTCAAAAAGGTTGCGCCCAATTGCGCCACACTCTCAACTCCCCTTGCCACCGTGTTGCCAATGTCGTGCAGCTTGAGATCGAGAAACACCTGCTTGCCGGACGCGATGAGTTGTCCGGCGAACGGCAAACCGCCGGCGAATGCAAGCTGATAGCCGATCTTGTAAAACCAAACCGAATCGCCCAACCGCGAGGTCATTGCCTCGGCAGCCGACAGCGAAGGTACGTCGAGCGCCACGATCAGGCGCTCGCGCGGGTCCAACGACATCTCAGCCTCCCCGCGCGACCATTCTCGCCATCTCGACAAGTCTTTCCAGCTGAGTGCGAAGCTGATTGGCGAGGCCGATATCGGTGATGTTGTCCATCTCGTCAAATGCGGTGTCGGCGCGCTGAATGGCGACCTGCTCCGGAACGACCAGTGCCCCACACCCGAGCTCAAGGATCTGCCGAAGCGCCATCAGCGAACGCAGACCGCCGGCACGTCCAGGTGAGGCAGAGGATATTGCGAAAACGCGGCCCTTGAAGGCGGCGTAGGTCGGGTCGCCCCTCTCGCGCACGCGCGAGACCCAATCGATTGCATTTTTTAACAGCGGGGTCACTGACGCGCTGTACTCGGGACTGGCGATGAAGACGCCGTGGTGCGCCATAATCATCTGCTTGAGCTTGACGGCATTCGCAGGTTGCCCTGTGCGGGCATCGAAGTCCGCCTCGTAAATTGGCAAGGGATAATCGGCAAGCGAAATGCGCGTGACATCGACATCAAGCAGCGTCAATTCCTTCGCCGCCAATGCCGCGAGCCGCACGTTATGCGAGCCCGTCCGTGTCGAGCCGGGCAACACGAGAATTTTGGGGATTGGCATCAGCTGCTCCGCAATCGCGGGCGATGACACCACACCATCAGCGGCCGCGATAGACCCACACGCGCGCGGGCGGCAGGTTCATCCAGATCAGTTCGGAAGATTCGGCGCGCACGCCGGATAATTTCTTCGGAATCGGCGGCACCATCGCATATGTAAACTGCACAAATGGAGCACCCCGTGCCAACAAGGTCATCGCGTCGGAGATCAAGCGTAGCCGCGTGCGTAACGGCTTGGTGACAAGAGGAAGTCCGGACACGACCGCCGCAGCCGGCTCATCCACAGAACTTTCCAACAGCCGCCGCAGGCGATACGCATCCCCTTGCACGACGGTTGCCGCCGGATAGCGCGTCCGCAACAAACGACAGAAATCCGGATTGAATTCTACAAGAATCAATCGAGCGGGATCGATGCCGTGTCTGACGAGAGCCTCGGTCACCGGACCCGTTCCCGGTCCCAGTTCGATCACGGGACCTTGCGATCGCGGATCGACATAGCGCGCCATCGCACGCGCGAGCACGCGGCTCGATGGCATCACGGCGCCAGTCGAAATCGGCTTTTCGATCCAGGAGCGGATGAACTGCATCTCGTCATCGAGACGCAGAGCTTTTTTTTCGACGCGGGCGACAGAATGTAAGGGCATTGCTGAGGAGGTCACGCGTACGGGCGGCGGGTCTCGCCGCAACATTTACGGGTATAGGGCGCAAGGCAGGGGGTCAAGATGGATTACGCCGATTGGCTGTCCCAGTCCCAAAGCCATCCAGAAACTCTTTGACTCGACTGAAGAAACCAGCGGATTCCGGCTGCGTCGCCTCCGAAGAGAGTTTTTCGAACTCCGCCAGCAGCTCGCGCTGACGTTTTGTGAGGTTTTGCGGCGTTTCCACCGCCACCTGAACATACATGTCGCCTGTTTGTTTCGCCCGCAGAACCGGCATTCCCTTGCCTGTCAGGCGGAAGCGACGTCCCGTCTGAGTCCCGGCAGGAACTTTCACCCGTACTTTGCTGCCGTCGATGGCAGGGACTTCGAATTCGCCGCCCAACGCGGCACTGGCCATTGAAATAGGTACGCGGCAATGCAAATCCGCGCCATCGCGCTGGAAGAATTCGTGCGAGGCGACCTCCAGAAAAATATAGAGATCGCCCGGTGGACCGCCGCGCAAGCCCGCTTCGCCTTCGCCGGCAAGCCGGATACGGGTACCGTCTTCGACACCCGCGGGGATGTTTACCGAAAGCGTACGCTCGCGCGTCACACGGCCGCCGCCACCGCAGATTTTACAGGGATCATCGATCACTTGGCCGCGCCCATGGCAGGTGGGGCATGTGCGTTCGAGAGTGAAAAATCCCTGCGCGTGCCGGATTTTGCCAAGGCCCCCGCAGCTCGCGCATGGCTTGGGCTTGGTGCCGGCTTTTGCTCCACTGCCCGAACACGCTTCGCAGGTTACCGAGGTGGGGATGCGGATTTGCGCGGTTTTGCCGCTGAATGCCTCATCAAGCGTGATTTCCATGTTGTAGCGCAGGTCTGATCCACGCTCCCGGCCCGAACCCCGGCCCCGCGCCGAACCCATACCGAAAATACCTTCGAAGATATCGGCAAAGGTCGAGCCGAAATCAGCGCCGAATCCCGGTCCGCCTCCCATACCGCCGTGTTCGAATGCTGCATGGCCAAACCGGTCATAGGCGGCGCGTTTGTCGCCGTCCTTGAGGACGTCATAGGCCTCGTTGATTTCCTTGAAACGATGCTCGCACTCTTTGTCGCCTGGATTGCGATCCGGATGGTGCTGCATCGCGAGCTTGCGGAATGCCGCCTTGAGCTCGACCTCGGTGCAGCTTCGCGAGACGCCGAGAACTTCGTAGTAGTCGCGCTTGGACATCCGGCTACCGCCCTAATTTACCCCTGCCGGACAGCCGTACGTGATTCGACCGTCCAACGTCTCCGCAAACATGTACCCCCGGACATACGTCCGGGGGTGACATCGTTCGCGGCCCGCCTGCGCATGGCTCAGAGCGCGGTCAAGCGGATTTCTTTTTGTCGTCGTCGACCTCGGTAAATTCGGCGTCAACGACGTCTTCTTTCTTCTCGCCCGAAGCTGCGCCATCACCACCAGCGCCGGAATTGCTTTGCGCTTCCTGCTGCTGCTTGTACATAGCCTCGCCGAGCTTCATCGATGCCTGCGCAAGCGCATTGGTCTTAGCCTGGATCGCCGAAGAATCATCGCCCTTGAGCGCTTCCTTCAGATCGGCAATGGCATTTTCGATGGCTGTGCGTTCGGCGTCGCCGACCTTGGAACCATGCTCGGAGAGCGCCTTCTCGGTCGAATGCACAAGTGCTTCGGCGTGGTTCTTCGCTTCGACCGCAGCCTTACGTTTTTTGTCCTCCTCGGCGTGAGATTCCGCGTCCTTGACCATCTTTTCGATGTCTGCTTCGGACAGACCGCCCGAAGCCTGGATGCGGATCTGCTGCTCCTTGCCGGTGGCTTTGTCCTTCGCCTGCACGTTGACGATGCCGTTGGCGTCGATGTCGAAGGTGACCTCGATCTGTGGCACGCCGCGTGGCGCCGGCGGAATACCAACCAGGTCGAACTGGCCGAGCATCTTGTTGTCGGCCGCCATCTCGCGCTCGCCTTGGAAGACCCTGATCGTAACTGCGTTCTGATTATCCTCGGCGGTCGAGAATACCTGACTCTTCTTGGTCGGAATCGTCGTATTGCGATCTATGATGCGCGTGAACACGCCGCCCAGCGTCTCGATGCCGAGCGAGAGCGGAGTCACGTCAAGCAACAGCACGTCCTTGACATCACCTTGCAATACGCCGGCCTGGATAGCGGCGCCGACCGCAACAACTTCATCCGGGTTCACACCCTTGTGCGGCTCCTTGCCGAACAGTTGCTTCACCACTTCCTGCACCTTCGGCATGCGGGTCATGCCGCCGACCAGAACAACTTCGTTGATCTGCGCCGCGGAAATGCCGGCGTCCTTGAGCGCCTGCTTGCACGGCTGCATCGTTTTTTGGATGAGATCGTCAACCAGCGCCTCAAACTTGGCGCGAGTGAGCTTCATCGTCAGGTGCTTGGGCCCTGAGGCATCGGCTGTAATGAACGGCAGGTTGATTTCGGTCTGCGTCGTCGACGACAGCTCGATCTTCGCCTTTTCTGCCGATTCCTTGAGCCGCTGCAGCGCGAGCTTATCGCGGCGCAGATCGATGCCCTGTTCTTTCTGGAATTCATCGGCGAGATAATTGACGAGTCTCATGTCGAAATCTTCGCCGCCCAGGAACGTGTCGCCGTTCGTGGACTTCACTTCAAACACGCCGTCGCCGATTTCGAGAATAGAAATATCGAAAGTGCCGCCGCCAAGATCGTAGACCGCGATAGTACCGGTCTTCTGCTTGTCGAGCCCATAGGCGAGCGCAGCAGCCGTCGGTTCGTTGATGATGCGCAGCACCTCGAGGCCGGCAATCTTGCCGGCATCTTTGGTGGCCTGACGTTGCGCGTCATTGAAATAGGCTGGAACTGTGATGACGGCCTGCTCGACCTTCTGGCCGAGATAGGCTTCCGCCGTTTCCTTCATCTTCTGCAGAATGAAGGCTGAGATTTGCGACGGCGAATAGCTCTTGCTGTCCACCTCGACCCATGCGTCGCCGTTCGACGCTTTGGTAATCTTATAGGGGACAAGTTTCTTGTCTTTTTCGACCATCGGGTCGTCGTAGCGCCGTCCGATAAGGCGCTTGACCGCGAAGATGGTCTTTTCCGGATTGGTGACTGCCTGACGTTTGGCTGGTTGGCCGACAAGGCGCTCGCCGTCATCCGTGAAGGCGACAATCGAAGGCGTCGTACGCATGCCCTCCGCGTTCTCGATAACTTTCGGCGTCTTGCCTTCCATGACAGCAACGCACGAATTCGTGGTGCCGAGGTCGATGCCGATGACCTTGCCCATGGTTCTTCCTCTCAAATTGCGGCAGGCCGGCCGGGCCTTTCGGCGCCCGAATGGGGAACGTCAGCGGCTCATCCGCAGACCCCCTGTCCAGCCCCCTGGATACGCGATTCGCCACATTTTCGCGGCTTATTGGCTCATATAGGAGGGCACCCGAAGGCCGCAAGTCAGTCTGTCACGAAATCGCGAGGCGCGGCCGCTCCGGATGCCTGATTGGTTATCGGGTCATTGCTGCGCTGCGTCGGGACCGCTAGGACGGCCCTATCGCTCATAGCTGGAAAGTCGTCCTCTCCATGGTTTGCCGGTTGATTGTTTGCGGATTTGCGGCCTTGGCCGGATTGCTGGTCCTCACCGCCGAGGCTGGTTCGGACCCGATCTATCCGCCCGGCTCCCGGATCGGTCTCGAAGCTCCTGGAGATCTTAAACCCAGCACGCGCTTCCCGGGCTTCGAGGATATCGACCGCAAAGTATCGATTGCGATCCTTGATTTGCCGGCAAGTGCCTACCCCGAACTTGAAACCGCAGCCTTTACGAGGCTTCCGCAGGACCTGCAGCAGGCCAAGCGTGAAAGTTTTCCATTCGACAGCGGCGTCGGGTTTCTGGTCAGCGGCATTACCCACAAGGACGGCACAGTGCTGCATCGCTGGTCGCTTTTGGCTCAGGCTGTCGGCGGCACGATCAAAGATCTCACCGCCCTCATTAACGTGGAGGTGCCGGAATCCGAGCTTTCGGTCTATTCCGATGCCGTTATCCGGAAGGCCCTCGCAACTGTCTCATTTCGCCCCGCGCCGGTTGGCGAGCAACTCAGCCTTTTGCCGTTCAGATTGGAGGACCTCGCGGGCTTTGAGGTCGTGCAGGTCATGCCTACGGGTACGGTCGTTCTCGCCGACAAATCCGATGACAAAACGACAAGTCGACCGATCATGATCGTTTCGATTGGGCGTGCTGGGCCTTCCGATGCAGCCGACCGCAGCAGGTTTGCCCGCGACCTGGTTACCACAGCACCGGTACGCGATCTTTCAATAAGATCGGCCGAACCCATGCGGATAAATAACGCGCCCGGTTATGAGATCAGGGCAGAGGGCAAAGACCCGGCGGGGAAAGCCCTGTCCATGGTGCAGTGGTTGCGCTTCGGCGGAGGTGGCTACCTGCGGATTGTCGGCGCAGGTCCCACCAACGAATGGGATCAAATGTTTGGACGATTCCGCGCAGTCCGCGACGGCATTGTTATGCGGTGACGGTCACTTCCCGCCATCCGGCGGCGGATTATCATTGGCGGAAGCCGAGGCCTTTTGAGCGGCTTTGCTGACGGCAACCAGCGCGGGACGCAGGACGCGATCACCGATCATATAGCCGGCCTGAATCACCTCAGCGACCTGTCCAGGTGGAAGATCCGATGTCGGCACTTCATACATCGCCTGGTGCACATTCGGATCAAATTTTTCGCCGCGGGGCGAAAATTTCTTCACGCCGTTTTTCTCGAGAGACTTGAGCAGTTCGCGCTCGGTGAGCTCCACGCCTTCGATCAATGCCTTCACCTTTGCATCGGCACTTTCACGCAGTTCCGGGTCGATGGCCTCCAATGCCCGATGCATGTTGTCGGCGACGGCGAGCACGTCGCGCGCAAATCCGGCGATGCCATAGAGGCGTGCGTCGAGAACCTCGCGCTCGGTGCGCTTTCGCAAATTTTCCATCTCGGCCAGGGTGCGCAGCAACTTATCCTTGAATTCGGCGGCTTCGCGCTTGGCTTCAGTGACCGGGTCGGTCTGCTCGGGGGCCATCGGACTTTCAGCTTCGGCGGCCACGGTTTCGGCCTGGCGGGCGGTTGGGTCCGTCATCGTGTTCAATCCATCCTCGGCAATATGCGGATGCCCGGCATATCAGGGCTATCGCGCTAAAAATCAAGCGTTATGGGGCCAATAAGCGGCTGACAACCCGCGCAGTATAGTCAACCATCGGAATAACGCGGGCGTAATTCAGCCGGGTCGGCCCGATAACCCCGATCACACCGACAATTCGTCCCTTTCCGTCCCGGTACGGCGCAACAATTGTCGATGACCCGGATAACGAGAACAGCTTGTTTTCAGATCCGATGAAGATCCGTACGCCGTCAGCACGTTCGGCGCGTCCCAGGAGGTCGATCACGCCGCGCTTTGTCTCAAGCGCATCGAATAGCGATCGTATGCGTTCGAGATCTTCCAGGGCTCGCAAATCTTCCAGAAGATTGGCATGACCGCGCACGATCAACTGCCGTTCCTCACTGTCGCCCCCCGACCAGCTGGCGAGGCCGGTCGCAATCACTTTCTGGGTCAGCTGATCCAGTTCGGCCTGCCCGGCGGCGACGGCTTTCTCAATTTCGGCAAGCAGGTCGGCAAGCGTCTTGCCGCGAATACGTGCATTTAGAAAATTCGCCGCCTCGGTAAGCGACGATCCGGGCAGTCCTGGAGGCACATTGAGAACGCGATTTTCGACCTGTCCATCCTCGGCAACAAGCACCGCCAGAGCCCGCTCAGGCTCCAGCCGAACAAATTCGATATGTTTGAGCCGAACATTCGTCTTGGCCGTCAGCACCACGCCGGCCGAGCGGGTCAGACCGGACAGCATCTGGGACGCTTCGGTGAGAACAGCCTCCATCGATTTCGCGGTGTGCGCGCCTGCGACCTGCGCTTCGATAGAGCGCCGGTCCTGGTCGCTCAGGTCGCCGATCTGCATCAATGCATCGACAAAAAACCTCAGGCCTATTTCGGTGGGCAACCGGCCAGCCGACGTGTGCGGAGCGTAGATCAGTCCGAGCTGCTCGAGGTCCGACATCACGTTGCGCACCGAAGCAGGCGATAGCGTAATGGGAAGCAACCGTGACAGATTTCTCGAGCCGACAGGTTCGCCGGTGGCCAAATAGCTTTCCACGATCTGGCGGAAGATCTCGCGCGAACGCTCATTGAGCGCCGCCAGGCTCACTTGTGTCGCGCCGATCGGTATGTCGTGGGATACCAACGTCTCGCTCCTCGAATCCTGCCAACAATTGACCATGGACGCGGTATTGTTCAAGCCGGGCGTATGGTTATGGTGAGCGCCCATACCAGGGGGAGCATGCCCGATGCGGCCAAGCCGCCGAGAGGTCGATGAGCTGCGCGCCGTTTCGCTTGAGCGGGGGGTGGTCAAATACGCCGAAGGCTCGTGTTTCGTGAAGTTTGGCGACACCCACGTCCTCGTTACAGCCAGCCTTGAGGAGCGCCTGCCCCCTTGGCTCAAGGGCCAGGGCCGCGGTTGGGTGACCGCCGAATACGGCATGCTTCCGCGCGCAACCTCGGAACGCACGCGCCGCGAAGCCAGCGCCGGCAAGCAGGGCGGCCGCACGGTTGAAATTCAGCGGCTGATCGGACGTTCGCTGCGTTCGGTCGTCGATTTGCCGGCATTGGGCGAACGGCAAATCACGATCGACTGCGACGTCATCCAGGCGGATGGCGGCACGCGTACGGCATCGATCACCGGCGCCTGGGTCGCATTGGCCGATTGTCTCAATTGGATGAAGTCGCGCGACATGATCAAGGCACAGGTCCTGCGCGACCATATCGCCGCCATTTCCTGCGGTGTTTGCAAGGGCACCGCCGTCCTCGATCTCGACTACGCCGAAGACTCCGAGGCTGACACGGATGCCAATTTCGTCATGACCGGATCCGGCGATATCGTCGAGATCCAGGCGACCGCGGAGAAGATCCCTTTCAGTGAGGATCAATTTGCCGCACTGCTGGCACTTGCGCGCAAAGGCATCGCAAAGCTCGTGAGCCTGCAGAAATTGGCGGTGGCGTAGCAAAGTATGGCCAGACAGCTGACCGGCCCGATCGTCATCGCCACCCATAATCCGGGGAAACTTAGGGAAATGCGCGAGCTGCTGGCGCCGTACGGAATTATAGCGCGGTCGGCCGGCGAACTCGGCCTTTCAGAGCCGAAAGAGACTGGCAGCACGTTTGCGCAGAACGCTCGCATCAAGGCGCTTGCCGCTGCGGCCGCAAGCGGGGAGCCGGCATTCGCCGACGATTCCGGGCTGGTCATCGACGCGCTCGGCGGCGAACCCGGCATTCATTCCGCGCGTTGGGCCGGACCCGAGAAGGATTTCCGCGCGGCCATGAATCGAATCCAGACACTGCTGATCGAGCGTGGTGCAAAAACGCCCGAACAACGTCGCGCGCACTTCGTTGCCGCCTTGTGCCTAGCTTGGCCGGATGGCCACGTGGAGGAGTTCGAAGGCCGAGTGGCCGGGGTGGCCGTGTGGCCGCCGCGCGGCGCCTCCGGCTTTGGTTATGATCCGCTGTTTCGGCCAGATGGATTTGACATCACATTTGGCGAGATGACCGCGGACGAGAAACACGGTCTGCCTCCAAAAGGGCGTGGCCTCTCGCATCGGGCGCGCGCATTCATGAAACTTGCCGAAGCCTGCCTTGCTCGGCATTGAGCGGGTCTTGATCGTTACAATCTTAATCAACTCTTGTCGGCAAAGATCGCACGTGCTGGCTGCGGCACGACGCACGGACTATGATGCTTAACATGACGTTAACGACTCCCTTCGGTGTTTACGTGCACTGGCCCTTCTGCCAGTCGAAGTGTCCGTACTGTGACTTCAACAGCCATGTGCGCCACGGCGGTATCGACGAAATACGTTTCCTTCGCGCCTATGAAATCGAGATCGCCACCACCGCGGCGCGGGTGCCGAACCGTACCGTGTCGACGATATTTTTCGGCGGCGGCACGCCGTCATTGATGCAGCCGTCAACGGTGGAAACAATCCTGAATTGCATCGCCAGGCACTGGAATATTGCAGCGGACGTGGAGGTGACGCTGGAGGCGAACCCGACCAGCGTCGAAGCAACGCGCTTCCACGGCTATCGCGCGGCCGGCGTCAACCGTGTCTCGCTCGGCGTGCAATCACTGGATGACACCGCACTCAGGGAGCTTGGCCGCCTGCATAGCGCACGAGAGGCGCTCGATGCGATTGCCATTGCCCGTAAGATCTTTGATCGTTACTCGTTCGATCTGATCTATGCGCGTCCGCGGCAAAGTCTTGATGACTGGGCGGCGGAACTCAAGCGTGCGATCGCGGAAGCCGCCGAGCATCTGTCACTTTATCAATTGACGATCGAGCCGGACACGCCGTTTTTCGGATTGCACAGGTCCGGCAAGTTGCCTGTGCCGGATGAGGATCTCGCCCGCGACCTTTATGACCTTACGCAAGAAATCTGCGCCGACGCCGTGTTGCCGGCTTACGAAATCTCCAATCACGCACGCCCTGGTGCGGAATGCCGGCACAATCTGGTTTACTGGCGGGGCGACGACTATGCCGGGGTCGGACCCGGCGCACATGGACGGCTGACCATCGACGGTCGCCGGGTGGCGACCGAAACCGCAAAGCGGCCGGAAGCATGGCTGATGCGGGTTGAGACAAACGGCGCTGGCGTAACGGTCTCGGAAAAACTGACAGCCGGCGAGACCGCCGACGAATATCTGCTGATGGGTCTGCGGCTTGCCGAAGGAATCGACCTCGCGCGTTACAGAGCTCTCTCCGGCCGTGTCCTCGATCCTGAACGGATCTCGATCCTGCGTAACGAAGGAGCTATCGAAACAACTCCTGACGGACGCTTGCGGGTCACCCAGAGCGGCTTTCCACTGCTCGATGCAGTGGTCGCGGATCTCGCGGCCTGAGGCTATGTTCCCGGCGCGAAAGACTTCGGCGCTGGACTGATCACCTGACTGCCTGACGGGGTTACCCGCAGCACCGCAAGACCCCGGTCGTTCGTTCCCTCCGCGCGGAAGCGAAAGACGCCGTCGATGCCCGCGAAACCCGAAGGATTGGTGAGGACCTGCTCGCTGAAACGCTGCGTTCCCTGTGTCTTGACCAGTGCCGCGACCAAGGCGACGGCATCATAGGCAAGCGTCGCAGTGCGGACAGGATCTTGTCCGTAACGCGCACGATAGCGGCCTGAGAAATTGCGAAAGCCGGTTTGCTCGGGCGAAGGATACCAGCCGCCATCGAGCAGTTTTTCAGATGAGATCCTGGTATCGTCGCCCCACAGCCCCGTGCCGAATAATTGTACGCGCTTCATGTCGATACCATTGGCCGCAAGCGCCTGTGCGACCTGCGGCACGGCATCGGGACTATCGGGAATGAAGATGCTATCGATCTGACTCCCGGCTTGCGCCACCCGGCGCACCGCTTCCGCTGTCCGGTTTGCATCATGTGGATATTTTTCGAGCACGACGACACGTCCGCCATGACGGGAAACTTCCTGCTGGAATGCAGCTTCCACGACGGTGCCGTAAGCATTGTCCGGCAAGAGCGCCGCGAACGAACGCTTGCCGCGTGAAGCCGCATACGAGACGATGCGTCGTACATCGGTCTCGGGCAAAAAGCTCAAAAGATAGACGCCACGCGATGCCACGTTAGCGTCCGTCGAAAAGGCGATTACTGGTATGTTGCGCGAGCGCGCGATCTGCCCCACCGCGCTCACGGACTGCGCGAAGAGCGGCCCGACGATAATCTCGGCCCCTTCGGCGATTGCCTGCTGGGCGGCATTCTGTGCGCCTTGTGGCGATCCACCGTCATCTTTGACAAGAAGCTGGACGTTCGCGACCTTGAATTCGGCAAGCGCCATCTCGGCTGCGTTCTTCATCGATTGCGCGGCCAACCCGGCGTTGCCCTGAGCCGTCAGCGGCAGCACAAGTCCGATGCGCACCTGCCCGTCCGCAGCGGGTACACCTGCAGCCGAGTCGCCGGCAGAAGGTCCCGCTGCCCCGCCACCCAACTGAGTAGCGCAGGCGGCAAGCACCATGCCTGTCGCGACAACGGACAGACCCATGCGCGTATGACGCCACGCGCGCGCGATCGCCCCCACACGCGACATTTCCGACATAGTCGCTCCCCGCCGCGACAATTCTGCGTTAGTCGTAACCGGTATCACGGGAAAAGTTAAGGCCATCAGGCAAATCGAATTGTTCCCGATGACGCCCCTCGGAGCCCCGTCTAAAGTGCCGTTCATGGCAGCCGACGGAAAAATCAAATCGCGCAGCTATGCGCCATTCGGCGCCCCAATGGAGGCGCGAGGGGTCTCGCCCGGCCTTTATCTGGTTGCCACGCCGATCGGAAATCTGGGCGACGTTACATTGCGGGCGCTGGAGACGCTCGCCGGCGTCGATATCATCGCCTGCGAAGACACGCGCGTGACACGCAAACTTACTGAACGCTACGGCATCAAGACGCCGCTCACCCTCTATCACGAACACAATGCAACCGAAGCTCGTCCCAAGCTGCTTTCGCGGCTTGCCGAGGGTCAGTCGGTCGCGTTGGTATCGGACGCAGGCACACCGCTTGTCTCCGATCCCGGATACAAGCTCGTGCGCGCCGCGCGCGCAGCGGGTTATCCCGTCATCGCATTGCCGGGGCCATCGGCCGTCCTCGCCGCACTGACGGTCGCTGGACTGCCGACCGACCGTTTTTTCTTCGAGGGTTTCCTGCCAACGAAACAGTCGGCGCGTCAAAAGCGCGTGGCTGCGCTTGCCAACATCCCGGCGACCCTCGTGCTGTTCGAGAGCGGACCACGCATGGCTTCGATGCTGGCCGATCTGGCTCGAGGTCTGGGGCCCCGCGCCGCCGCAATTTGCCGCGAACTGACCAAATTGCACGAAGAGGTGAAATACGAAACGCTTGATGTCCTCGCTCGACTTTATGCCGGCGATGCTGAGACACGCGGCGAGTTCGTGGTTGTGGTCGCGCCGCCCACCGAAGCAGACAGCGCCGACGATCTCGACGCACTTTTGAAACGCGCCTTGTCGCGCGCCTCGGTCAAGGACGCAGTTGGAGAGGTCGCTGTTACGACGGGACGCCCGCGGCGGGAAGTCTATCAACGGGCGCTTGCACTCAGCAAAGATGGCGAGAATGGCGCACGGTGAGTTGCCGCCGCGTTCAATCAAGCGAGGCCCGCGGCCGGAGCGGCAGGCGGCCTTTCGCACCGGTATTTCCGCTGAGAGCCGCGCTGCCGCGCTTCTGGTCGCCAAGGGATTCCGTATTCTGGCGCGGCGATGGCGAAGTCCACTGGGCGAGATCGACATCGTCGCGAGGCGGAGGCGTCTGCTCGTGTTCGCCGAGGTTAAGGCTCGGCCTAGCCTCGACGAGGCCGCGGAATCTGTCGAAGTGCGTCAGCGCCGGAGAATTGCCGCCGCAGCGGAGGTCTGGCTTTCGGCAAACCCCGACGCATCAATTCTCGACATCCGCTTTGACGCGATCCTGGTAGCGCCCGGTAAAATACCGCGACATATACCGGGGGCCTTCGAGGCGTGATGACACACCGTGGCTAGGCGCTGAGCCGCTCGAAGAACTGATCGACCTGGGCGCGGATGCGGGCGGCCGCACCTCCGAGATCATCGGCAACAGCTTTGACCGCCGTAGCGCTCGAGCGGGTGTCTTGCGTGGCGTCGCCCATCAAATTGACTTCAGTGGCGGTTTCCACCGTGCGCCGTGCGGCGATTTCAACGCCACGCGCTATTTCCTGCGTGGCCGCTCCCTGCTCCGTGACCGCAGCTGCGATGGCACTGCTGATATTGCCGATTTCACGGATCGTCTGTTCGATGCCGGTGATGGCCGCAATAGAGCGCTGCGTTGCGCGCTGCATGCCTGCGATCTGGGATCCGATCTCCTCCGTCGCGCGGCTGGTCTGTCCGGCAAGCGCCTTCACTTCGCCCGCAACCACGGCAAAGCCGCGGCCGGCATCGCCGGCACGAGCCGCCTCGATCGTGGCATTGAGCGCAAGCAGATTCGTTTGCTCCGCAATATCCGTGATGAGCTTGACAACATCTCCGATACGGGCAGCGGCCTCATCGAGCTCCTTCACGGCGAGATTGGTCGATTCGACTTCATTCACCGCCTTGGTCGCTATGGCGTTGGACTGCGCGACCTGCCTGTCAATCTCATTTACCGACGCCGAGAGCTCGTCGGCAGCCGAAGCAATGTCACGCACATTGCTGCTTGCTTCCGATGAGGCCTCTTCAGCCCGCGAGGTCTTGCTTGAAGCGTTATCGGCGGCGGCGGCAAGCTGCGTCGAGGCCGCGAGCATCTCTTCGGAAATACGACCGAGCTCCGCTAATGTCGCCTCAATCTCCGCCGAGAAACCGGCGATCTCGTTCGACATTTTCTCCTGGCGTCGCTCGCGCAAATCGGCATCGTTGCGCACCGTACGAGTGAGATCTTCATTGCTTCGCATGGCGTTCTGGAAGACGCCGATCGATTTTGCCAATGCGCCAATTTCGTCGTGGCGCTCGCTGAATGGTATGCTCACCGAGCCGTCGCCGGCGGCAACAGCCTGTGTAACCGTGGTGATTTCGGCGATCGGCCTGATCACGCTTCGGGCGATGATCAGCACACCTACAATTGCAAGAATGACTGCAAAACACGCGAGAACACTCAGGAGCATTGCGGTGCGATCGATCCCTTCATCGATCTGCGTGTAGATCTGGCTGGCCCGGTCTGAATAGTGCTGACTGAGCTTCTCCAGATCTTTGCTGAGTGCAGTCCGGATCTGCGCCGGCAGATTTTTGTCGGTCCATTCGCGCGCCGCCTGAGCGCCGGACTGCTTTGCGATCGGTGCAAGCTTGTACAGTGAATCCTGATAGCCGTTGATCCGGACCGCAAAATTACTGAATGCGAGCGCATCGCTATTGCGGACACTGCGCTGCCAATCGCCGATGACACCACTGATCTGGTCGGTCACTTTGACCAGCGAATCCGCGTACTTGGCGGCGTCGGAGCGGTCCGCCGACATGAAGATGCCGCGCATCTCCATCGTGCTGGCATAAATCAGTCCGTTGATGCGCTCAACGTTCCAGCTGCCGGCATTGGCGGATTCAAACTCTTCCGTCAGCGCAGCGTGATGATGAGAATTCGACACTGCCACCATGGACAACGCCACGGTGGTGGCGGCCATCAATGCAAAGATCGTATAGAGTCGCGCCGCGATCGAAAGTTTGGGCAGATTCACCAACGAGCCCCCCAGCCCTGCAACAAACCGTCCAACGCGGCTATAGTGCTGGTAATTTGTTAACGCTTTGTTTGCCTAAAGGTCATCATGAGCCTGAAAATCGCCGTGCAAATGGATCCGATCCTGCGGATCAACATCAAAGGCGACTCGACGTTCGCCTTGCTGCTGGAAGCCCAGAAACGCGGCCATAAGCTGGCTTACTACACGCCCGACCGGCTGGTTTTGCTCAATGGCCGGGTATGGGCGCACGTCGAGCCACTCGATGTCCGCGATAAGGAGAACGATCACTTCAGTCTTGGCAAACCCAGGCGCGCAGAGCTGACAGAATTCGACGTCGTGCTGCTACGCCAGGATCCTCCGTTCGATCTGGCTTACGTCACCACAACGCATTTGCTTGAGCGTATCCATCCCAAGACCCTCGTCGTCAACGATCCGGCGAGCGTAAGGAATGCTCCCGAAAAAGTTTTCGTGACGGAGTTTCCCGATCTGATGCCCCCGACCCTGGTCTCGCGCGACCTCACCGAGATCAAGGCATTCCGTGCCGAACACGGCGATATCGTCATGAAGCCTCTTTACGGCAAAGGTGGCGAGGCGGTCTTCCGTCTCGCGCACGAGGATCTTAATTTCGGATCGCTGTTCGACTTGTTCAGCACGACCTTCCGCGAGCAATGGGTCGTGCAGAAGTTTCTTCCCAACATCAAGAACGGCGACAAGCGTATCATTCTGGTGGATGGAGAATATGCAGGAGCGGTGAATCGAATACCGGCTGCGGATGATTTGCGTTCGAACATGGTCCGTGGCGGAGTGCCGGCGGCGACCGAACTGACCAGGCGGGAGAGCGAGATCTGCAAGCGCATCGGCCCGGCCCTACGCGAGCGTGGACTGCTGTTCGTCGGCATCGACGTGATCGACGGCTACCTCACCGAGATCAACGTCACCTCGCCGACCGGAATCCGTGCCATCAAGAATCTGGGCGGCCCCGACGTGGCAGCACTCATTTGGGACAAGATCGAGGCGAAGCGGCGCGCAAAGCCATGACTGTCGCGATTACGATCGCAACGACCGATTACGATCATTTCCGCGACTTCCGATTTGGGCTTGTTCGGGCGGAAGGCATAGAGGTCAACTGGCTCACGCTGGGGCATCACGAGATTTTTTCCCGCTTCACCTTCAACCGCGAATGGGATGTCTCCGAGCTTTCGTTCGCAAAATTTGCGGCGCAGGTGACACGCAAGGATTCCGACATTATCGGTCTGCCCGTCTATGCCTCACGCCTGTTTCGTTTTGCCTCGTTTTATGTGAATCGCAAGGCCGGCATCAAAGCGCCCGGGGATCTGCGTGGCAAACGTGTTGGCCTCCCCGAGTGGGCGCACACGGCTGCCGTCTATATGCGCGGTTGGCTCATGCACGACGCATGCGTTGCGCTCTCCGACATCGATTGGGTGCAGGCCGGCACCAATGAAGCCGGCCGCATCGAGAAGGTCGAGCTGTCGCTGCCCGATGGTGTGCGGCTTACCGGCGTGCCCGAGAAGACTCTGAGCGACATGATTGCGACCGGCGAACTCGATTGCGTCATCATCGCGCGGCCGCCGAATTCATTCCGAGAGAAACATCCTGACGTCGTCCGCTTGTTTCCTGATTATGAATCACTGGAGCGGCGCTACTACGAGGAGACGCATGTCTATCCGATCATGCACGTCATCGCGATGCGGAAAGCGGTCTTGGATGGCCGGCCATGGGTGGCGCGCAACCTGTACAATGCGTTCGAGGAATCAAAGCGCCGCAGCCTTGAGCGCATTCTCGATCCGGCGGTCTCTCGCTATCCGTTGCCGTGGTTGACGGCTTACGCCTCCCGAATGCAGCAACTATTTGGCGATCCGTTTCCATATGGAATAGAGCCGAACCGGCCAACGCTGGAAATGTTTCTTCGCTACGCGCACGAGCAAGGCATCGCACATCACCTCGCAAAACCCGAGGACATTTTCCCTGCCGGCATCATGGCGCCGGTGAAAGTCTGACTATTTTTTCGCGCGCTTTAAAGCCTCGGCTCGAATTTCGGGGGCCGTGATCGTTGCAAGATCGAAGGTCGTCTTGATATTGCCGGCTTTCACCAGCTCGTTCTGCATCCAGTTCAGCTTGTCGAGCGGCAGAGAAACCGCTGGATCGATCGCGTGGCGATTGACCGTATCATCAAAGGCATAGGCGGGCCGTGGATCGTCCGCCTTGGCGTGAATCGCATCTTTCGTCAACTTTATCGTCTCGTCACGATGGGAAACGGCAAATGTCAGCGCGTCGATCTCCGCAGCCACAAAATTTATGGCATCTTCCCGCCGGGCGGTAATCGTCGTTCCGGTCATGGTCAGGCACAGACGCACATAATTCGGCAGCGCGTCATGTCCGTAGATCAGCATTTTCACGTCTTTCGGTGCCACTGCCATAAACTCGGCAGCAACGATGCCCGCATCGGCAACGCCCGCGACCACCGCCTTGAACCGGTCAAGGTCGCCGCCAAGGTTTGCAAAGCGCACATCAGATGCAGGCACCTTGTGCTGATCGAGAATGGCATTGACTAGCAGGTTCGGCAGGGAGCCGGGAGCCGCGACCGCAACGGTTTTTCCTTTCAGATCTTCAACTTTGCTGATCGTTGATCTTACCATCAGTCCGTGAGGCACGCCGGGCCAATCGCATCCGATGATCTTGATGTCGGCCCCGCGTGAGCCCGCAAGAATTGCCGCACCCGGACTCGACTCGATGCTGTCCACCTCGCCGGCCAGAAGCGCCTTGTGCGCAAGCGCTCCATTTTTCATGGGCACGATCTCGAGTTTGAGGCCATGTCGGGACGCGAAGTCGCGCTCGCCCACCATGAGCATGAAGCCTGCATCGCCCTTGGGCTCGATCACGACATGTTTCCACGATTTCAGATCTTGGGCGGACGCCGGGCTTGCAAGCGCAAGCAGGGTGACAACAGCAACGTGTCGAGAAATAATCATGTCCGCCTTCCAATGCTCTGCACTTATGATCATCAGCTAAACGGCTGAGATCAATCCCGCCCGGCGTCGATTTCAAATTCTTGTTTTATCATTTTGCTTTCGATACTACCTTTGCGAGCATCTGCGAGACGAGGTTGTATGATCCGGCGCGTTGCGACCGTGGCGTTTGAAGGCATCGAGGCGCGGGCCGTCGATGTCCAGGTTCAGGTCGCACCAGGATTGCCGGCATTCAACATCGTAGGCCTTCCTGACAAGGCCGTGTCCGAGGCGAAGGAGCGCGTGCGTGCTGCACTGATCGCATCCGGCCTCGCACTGCCGTCGCGGCGGATCACGGTCAATCTTGCACCTGCAGACCTGCCAAAGGAAGGCAGTCATTACGACCTGCCGATTGCCCTTGGACTCATGGGAGCGATCGGCGCTATTCCGCATGACGCGCTGAATGGTTTCACGGTGCTGGGCGAACTTGGACTTGACGGTTCGATTGCGTCCGTCGCGGGTGTCTTGCCGGCTGCCATCGGTGCCAATGCACGCGGCCAGGGCCTCATCTGCCCGAGCGTCTGCGGAGCGGAGGCGGCCTGGGCAAGCCCCGAGATCGAGATCCTCGCCGCGCAATCACTGATTCAGCTCGCCAATCATTTCAAGGGCACGCAGGTCCTGGCCCGACCGCAGCCAAAAATTCACGAGCGCGAAGAGTCCCGCATCGACCTGTCGGACATCAAAGGCCAGGAAAGCGCAAAACGCGCGCTCGAGGTGGCCGCAGCCGGTGGACACAATATTCTCATGGTCGGGCCGCCAGGCGCGGGCAAGTCGATGTTGGCCGCGCGGCTCCCGACAATATTGCCGCCGCTGTCGCCTGCAGAGCTGCTGGAGGTCTCGATGATCGCATCGATCGCCGGCGTGATCGAAGGCGGCGCGCTCACAAACCGAAGACCGTTTCGCTCGCCACATCACTCTGCATCGATGCCCGCCTTGGTTGGCGGCGGATTGCGCGCCCGACCTGGCGAAATCTCGCTATCCCACAATGGCGTTCTCTTTCTGGACGAATTGCCGGAATTCTCCGGGCAAGTTCTCGACTCGTTGCGGCAACCGCTTGAAAGCGGGGAGGTTGCCATCTCGCGTGCCAATCATCGCATCACCTATCCTGCACGTTTTATGCTGGTGGCGGCGATGAACCCATGCCGTTGTGGTCGCGCAAGCGACCCTGGCTTCATATGCAAACGTGGGGCGAATGAGCGATGCGCGGCCGAATATCAGGGCCGCTTGTCGGGTCCGCTTCTCGACCGCATCGATCTGCATATCGAGGTACCAGCCGTTACAGCCGCGGACCTGATCTTGCCTGCACCGTCCGAAGGCAGCCGCGAAGTGGCCGCCCGGGTCGCGCGCGCTCGGGATATTCAGGCCGGGCGCTACGCAACAATGGGCATGAACAACATCCGGACAAATGCACAGGTAAGCGGCCCAATATTGGAAGAAATTTCGCGCGCCGACGCTGCCGGACTCGAGCTGCTGCGTGACGCAGCGGATTCAATGCGGTTGTCGGCGCGTGGCTATCATCGGGTCCTGCGCGTTGCGCGCACTCTCGCCGATCTCGACGCCGCTGATCGTATCGGCCGGGTGCATCTCGCCGAGGCGCTTTCCTACCGTGCCATTGCGGACGACATCCGCCGCGCCGCGTGATTCGCCCACACAAATGATCGCACTGACCGCTAATGCATAAACTGAAGACAGACCGCCTTCTTCTCAAGCCGCTCGATTCGCGAACGGTTGCGACAGTTGTGGATACCACCAGCGCGCTCGCGGCGCTTTCTGCATTGTCATATTTTTGTGTCGGGCTCGTGCTGTAGGAAGTTCCAGATTTCCTGGCCTGATTCGGCTATTCTGGCTCCAAAACCGTACAAAGAACCGGAACGTTCAATGAGCACGCGAACCGCCATCCAGCCGCCACGCGGCCTATTTGACCGCTTCAGGCCGGTCCCACCAGGCCTGGGTCTGCCTGGATTTATAACCTCGCTGCAGGCGTATGGCGGTTTGCGCGCGGGGAACGTACGTGCCCATCGTCCGGCGCAAACACTGGGACGCGTTGGAACGCTGGAGGTACGGTTAGCCCAGACTGCCGCCGAGGTGCGCCAGGCCCAAAAGCTTCGCTATCAGGTCTTCTACCGGGAAGGCTCCGCCATCCCCGGTCCCACGCGGCTTCTCGCGCGCCGCGACATCGACGGATACGATGCGATGTGTGACCATTTACTTGTGGTCGACCATGCGGCCAGAGACCGCAATGCATCGAACCGTCCGGCGGTCGTCGGCACTTACCGGTTGCTGCGCCAACACCTCGCCGAAGAATATAGTGGCTTCTATACCGCTGGTGAATTCGATATCGCCGCGTTGGTCTCGCGCCACCGCGATTTGCACTTCCTCGAGCTCGGACGCTCCTGCGTGCTCGCACCATATCGCAACAAACACACCGTCGAGCTTCTTTGGCACGGCATCTACGCATACATTTTGCAGAATCGCTGCGATGTGATGTTCGGGTGCGCAAGTCTTGATGGCATCGATCCGAAGCAAATGGCGCTTCCGCTGTCATTCCTCTATCACTATGCGCGCGCGCCGGAGCCATGGCGTACTCGGGCTCTTTCCGACCGCTATGTCGAAATGAACTGGAAGCCGAAGGAAACCATCGATCCGAAAGCCGCGCTGCGCGCACTGCCACCTTTGATCAAGGGTTATCTGCGGCTTGGCGCCTATATCGGTGATGGCGCGGTGATAGACCACGAATTCGGGACCACAGACGTGCTCATTGTCCTGCCGGTATCAATGATCAAACGCCGCTACCTCGATCACTTTGATCTTAACCGCCGCGCCGCGTGATCAAAGTTTTCTGAGAGAAACTTCTTCGACGAGATGGCTCTCACTTTTCTTGAGGATCAGATCGGCCCGCTGGCGTGTTGGCAGGATATTTTCGTGCAAATTGACAAGATTTATACGCGACCAGATTGATGATGCGGTTGCGATTGCTTCTTTATCCGATAAATTCGAATAGCGATGGAAGTATGATTTTGGATCACGGAAAGACGTGCTTCTCAGAGTTAAAAACCGGTCGACGTACCAGGACTTGAGTACATCCTCGTCCGCGTCGAGATAGACAGAGAAATCGAAAAAGTCTGACACAAACGGGATAGCTTTGCCGTCTTTCGGCAAACGCCCTGTCTGCAGGACGTTGAGGCCTTCAACGATAAGAATGTCGGGCCGGTCAACCTCGATCCACTGGCTGGGAATAACGTCGTAGACGAGATGCGAGTAGATTGGCGCGCGGGCCGGACGGCGTCCCGCTTTGATGTCCGAGAGAAAGCGCAGCAATGCCTGAAGGTCGTAACTTTCGGGAAAGCCCTTCTTCTCCATCAGGCCTTCACGTTCCAGAATTGCGTTTGGATAAAGGAAGCCGTCCGTCGTAATGAGGTCAACTTTCGGCACGTTTGGCCAGCGCGCCAGTAGAGCTTGCAACACGCGCGCAGTGGTCGACTTGCCGACGGCGACTGAACCGGCGACGCCGATAATGTAAGGCATCTTGGCATCTTCCGTGCTCAGGAAGCGCTGTTGGGCTCGGAACAGGCGTTGCGTCGCTGCTACGTACATCGACAGCAGCCGCGACAGCGGCAGGTAAATTTCCTCAACTTCAATCATATCGAGCCGGTCATGCAGCGA
Source organism: Pseudolabrys sp. (assembly GCA_036557605.1). Classification (GTDB taxonomy): domain Bacteria; phylum Pseudomonadota; class Alphaproteobacteria; order Rhizobiales; family Xanthobacteraceae; genus Pseudolabrys. The sequence goes on along the minus strand of DATBHE010000120.1, from coordinate 37,032 downwards.
ATGCAGTCGCGTGACCTCCTCCGAGGTCAACGTCATCGGGGTATCCTCGCGCAAGGCCGCCCACTCAGCACGTGTGAACGTGCGGTAAGGCGATAGATTTTCCTCGATACGCTGTTCCATCAGAGCTGTCCGTCAGCGCTGGCGCCCGGTCTTTTCCGCGTGTCCACTTTGTGCCGTGCGTTTTTCGAGCGCCCCTTCAACATCCGCCAGGGTTACGCCACGGGCCTCGAGCAGCACGAGTAGATGATAGAGAAGATCGGCCGCCTCGGCGGTGAGCCGGCTGTTGTCTTCCTGCACGGCGGCAAGCACGGTCTCGATCGCCTCTTCGCCGAGTTTCTTGGCACAATGAGCAGCGCCTTTATCGATCAAGGCCCGCGTATACGATTCCGCGGCGCTTGCCTTTGCGCGCTCGTGAACCCGTTTTTCCAGATCGGCCAAAGTGAACTTGCTCATATGTGGTCCTCTGGCGGTCCTTTATCACCTCTGTCTGTCTGCGGGGAGAGGCACAGCTTTCAGGCATCCATCCGAACCGGCAGGCCCGCTTGAGCCATATATTGCTTGGCTTCCCGCACACTGTACTCGCCAAAATGGAAGATCGAGGCCGCAAGGACCGCGGCGGCATGACCGTCGCGAATACCTTCAACCAGGTGATCCAACGTGCCGACGCCGCCCGAGGCAATGACCGGGACCTTTACGGCATCAGCTATCGTGCGGGTCAACGCGACATCGTAACCGGCTTTGGTCCCGTCGCGATCCATGGACGTCAGCAGGATCTCGCCCGCACCCAATTTCACGACTTCCTTGGCATAGCCGACCGCATCAAGGCCGGTCGGATTGCGCCCGCCGTGAGTAAAAATTTCCCATCGAGCCTTGTCCCCGGCTTTCGAGACTTTTTTGGCGTCGATTGCAACGACGATACATTGATCGCCGAACTTCTCGGCTGCCTCCTTGACGAAGCTGCGGCGGGCCACAGCAGCCGTGTTGATCGACACCTTGTCGGCACCATAGCTCAGCAGCTTGCGGATGTCCTCGACCGTGCGCACGCCGCCGCCGACTGTAAGCGGCATGAAGCAGGCCTCCGCAGTTCGTGTCACGACGTCGTAAATCGTATCGCGATTTTCATGACTGGCGGTGATGTCAAGAAAACAAAGCTCGTCGGCACCCGCGGCGTCATACGCAATCGCCGCCTCAACGGGGTCACCCGCATCGCGCAAATTCTCGAAATTCACGCCCTTTACGACCCGGCCATCCTTCACGTCGAGACAAGGGATGATGCGAACCTTCAACATCAGCCTGCCGTCCTTGCAGCCCGGATGAGACGAAGTGCTTCCGCCGCATCAAGCCGGCCATCATAGAGCGCGCGGCCCGCTATCGCTCCCGCGAGTTTCCTTGCGCGTGGCGTCAGCAATGCCCTGACTTCTTCGATCGAAGCAAGGCCGCCCGACGCGATCACCGGAATCGAGATTGCATCCGCGAGCGCAATCGTGGCGTCAAGATTGAGACCCTGCATCATGCCGTCGCGAGTGATGTCGGTGTAAATGATCGCGGACACGCCGGCATCCTCAAAACGTCGCGCAATATCGAGTACGGACAATTCGGAAGTTTCCGCCCAACCTTCCACGGCAACCTTGCCTTGACGCGCATCGAGTCCGACCGCGATCTGCCCGGGATAGTCTCGGGCTGCCTGTTTGACGAACGGCGGATCGCGGACTGCGGCGGTACCAATAACAACTCGGGCGACGCCTTTTTCCAGCCACGTTTCGACTGTCGCCGTGTCTCGAATGCCACCGCCTAGTTGCACGGGAATGCTGACTACCTTGAGCACATTGTTTACGGCGGTGGCATTTACCGGCTTACCCGCAAAGGCACCGTCAAGATCGACGATGTGCAGACATTCAAAACCCTGCTGTTCGAATATTTTCGCCTGTGCAGCAGGATCACGATGAAAGACGGTCGCGCGCGCCATGTCGCCCTGTTCGAGACGTACTGCAAGCCCGTCCTTGAGATCGATAGCAGGAAATAGGATCACGGCTTCCACTTCAGGAAATTGGCGATCAGCGCCAGCCCAAGACGTTGGCTCTTCTCAGGGTGAAACTGCGTGCCAACCATGTTGTCGCACGCCACGATTGCGGTAATCGGTCCACCGTAGTCGACTTGCGCGACGAGATCGCCCTGGCGTGCCGTCTTCAGTTGGTATGAATGAACGAAATATGCATGCAGCCCGTCGGGCCCAAGCGGAATGTCTTCGAGGATCGGATGGCCATTCACCACGTCAAGCGTATTCCAGCCCATGTGCGGAATTTTCAGATCAGAATTGATCGGTGCAATGCGGTCGACTTCACCGGATATCCACCCAAGACCTGGCGTCGTCTGATATTCGCGTCCCTGCTCCGCCATCAATTGCATGCCAACGCAGATTCCGAAAAACGGCTTGCCTTTTCTGCGGACATTTTCCTCAAGCGCATCGATCATGCCCGGTATTTCATCGAGGCCGCGCCGGCAATCCGCGAACGCGCCGACGCCCGGCAGCACGATGCGCTCTGCGCGCGCGACGGCTCCCGGATCACCCGTAACTGAAATAGGCTGCCCGAGCCCGCTTTCGCGCGCTGCACGCTCAAACGCTTTGGCGGCCGAGTGCAGATTGCCGGAGCCATAGTCGACAATGGCAACGCTCACCGCTGACCTCCGGGCTCCGGAAACAGGCCGATGACATCTGACGGTGGAGGCGGCCCCGGCCGCACCGGTGTTGAATATCTCGATTCGGTCGAAACGGGTGTCGGCCGCTCGTCAGGCTTGTGTTTTTGCCATTCGCTGAAGAAGCGTCGCTCCGCCGATTCAGAGTCTTCCCCAACAACAAAGCCCAACGTTGTCCACCCGCGGCGACCCAAGGTCCATCGCCTAATGCTCGATGCCTCAAACCCGATCAATACCGCGATCAGCAGAGCGACGATTAGTTGGACATTTGACGAGACCCGCGCGAACGCGAATCCAAAGCCAAGGATGCCGTAGCCGACAATGTAAATGAGCAGTGCCAGCCAGAGCCGATAAAACATCAGCCACGCAGGTGCCAGCACGAATGCCCAGAAGTGAAACCCATCGCGCACAAACACGAAATGCTCCGGTGCACGCGCGGTATTGCTCGTCGGCGGTGGCGGTGGTGCGTGTACGGTGTAAGTGGGCATTGACGTCCTCATACTCAAACTTGACGTGACCGGCTCGTTGGCCCCCCATACTGCGACGTCGGGCGATCCCGGCTTCCGGTAACATCAGCCGCCCAGAGAACCCTTGGTCGACGGCACTTCGTCTTTCGCGCGAGGGTCGATCGCCACGGCCGCGCGCAAAGCCCGCGCCAGACCTTTAAAGCATGACTCGGCGATGTGATGGTCGTTCGTGCCGTATAGCACCTCCGTATGCAGTGTGATTCCCGCATTCATTGCGAAGGCCTGGAACCACTCCTGCACAAGTTCGGTGTCGAACGTCCCGACCTTGTCACGCACGAACTCAGCCTTGAACACCAGGAATGGTCGTCCGGAAATGTCGACCGCTACCCGGGCCAAAGCCTCGTCCATCGGCACGTGCACGTCTGCGTAGCGTGTAATACCTTTCATGTCGCCGAGGGACTGTTTCACAGCCTGACCAAGCGCAATGCCCACGTCTTCAGTTGTGTGATGATGGTCTATATGCAGGTCGCCTTTGGCCTTGACCACAATATCAATCCGCGAATGCCGTGCGAGCAGGTCAAGCATGTGGTCGAGAAATCCAATACCGGTCGCGATCGACGCGTGTCCGGCTCCGTCGAGATTGATTTCAACCTCGACGTCGGTTTCCTTGGTCTTGCGCTTAACGGCACCCCTGCGCATGCAGATGTCCTTTATTCGCGCGACTTTTATCAGGGCTTTACCGGATTCGCCACATCGTTGCGAACGGTTTGCAAATAACGCGCGCTATGACTAGATGACGCGGATCGTGGGGTTTTAGGGCAGATGTCACCAAACGAGCTCCCTTCCTGGCACGGCACGACAATTCTGACCGTCCGCAAGGGCGGCACCGTTGTCATCGGTGGGGACGGCCAGGTTTCGATTGGTCAGACGATCGTAAAGTCGAACGCCAAAAAAGTGCGCCGGCTCGGCAAAGGTGATGTTATCGGCGGTTTTGCGGGTGCCACCGCCGATGCTTTTACCTTGTTCGAGCGTCTTGAAGGAAAGCTCGAGCAGTATCCGGGCCAGCTTACGCGTGCGGCAGTTGAACTCGCCAAGGACTGGCGTACGGACCGTTACTTGCGCCGCCTCGAAGCGATGATGATTGTGGCCGACGTGAACGTTTCGTTGATTCTCACCGGCACGGGAGATGTTCTTGAGCCGGAAAACGGCGTTATGGGGATCGGGTCCGGCGGCAACTACGCACTTGCATCAGCCCGGGCCTTGCTGGACGGTCCCCTCGATGCGGAACAGATCGTGCGCAAGTCGCTCGATATCGCTGCGGAGATATGCGTTTTCACGAATCGTAGTGTCACGCTCGAGACGCTGAAGTCGTGAGCGAAAGCGCCCGATTTCCTCCCCCGACAGCCATTCTTGTCGCGACGGGATTTCTTGCGTTGCAAGCCACCGTTCTTTTTTTGCTGGGGCGTGTGCCGATTTGCACCTGCGGTACCGTCAAGCTCTGGCACGGTGTCGTCCAAAGCCCTGAAAATTCCCAGCATATTTTCGACTGGTATTCATTCTCCCACATAATTCACGGATTTGGCTTTTATCTGCTGACGTGGCTCGTTCTGCCTCGCACTCAACTGGTCACACGCTTTGCGTTCGCTGTCGGATTCGAATGTGCGTGGGAAATCATCGAGAACACGCCATTCGTGATCGAGCGTTATCGCGCCGGTACGATCTCGCTGCAGTACTACGGAGACAGCATCGTTAATTCTCTCGCCGACACGCTTTCGATGATCGCCGGCTTTGCGCTTGCACGCTTGCTGCCTATATCAGCGGTAGTCGGCCTTGCGGTGGCCATGGAACTGGTGGTGGGCTACATCATTAGGGACAACCTGACCTTGAACATTTTGATGCTCTTGTATCCGATTGATGTCATCCGCGCGTGGCAAGCCGGCGGCTGAACTCTAGCAATGAACCCACGTCATGCCTGACTTTTCTCCCCGCGAAATCGTCTCCGAGCTTGACCGCTACATCGTCGGCCAAGGCGACGCTAAACGAGCCGTCGCTATCGCACTGCGCAATCGATGGCGGCGCCTGCAACTTGACGAAAGGTTGCGCGAGGAAGTGCTGCCGAAGAACATTTTGATGATCGGACCAACCGGCGTCGGCAAGACCGAAATATCCAGGCGGCTGGCCAGGCTTGCGGGTGCGCCATTTCTCAAAGTCGAGGCAACGAAATTTACGGAAGTTGGATATGTGGGGCGGGACGTCGAGCAGATCGTGCGCGACCTCGTCGAGATCGGTATTGCGCTCGTGCGCGAACGAAAGCGAAAAGACGTGCAGGCGCGCGCCGAGCAATCGGCGGAGGAGCGCGTTCTCAATGCATTGGTGGGGCCTGGTGCGAGTCCAGCCACACGTGAGAGCTTTCGCAAGAAATTGCGGGCCGGCGAATTGAACGACAAGGAAATCGAGATCGAAGTCCAGACCGGAACCGGCGGCATGCCGATGTTCGAGATCCCAGGCATGCCTGGCGCTCAAATGGGCGCGATCAATATCGGTGACATTTTCGGGAAGCTTGGTGGTGGTCGCACAAAAACGCGACGTGTGACGGTCGATGAATCACACGATATTTTGGTCAACGAAGAATCCGACAAACTGCTCGACAACGATCAGCTGGTGCAGGAAGCGATAAAGGCGGTCGAGCAGAACGGCATTGTATTTCTCGATGAGATCGACAAGATCGCCGGGCGCGAGGGATTGCGCGGCGCTGATGTTTCACGTGAAGGCGTGCAAAGGGACTTGCTTCCGCTCATCGAGGGCACCACCGTAAATACAAAGCATGGGTCGGTGAAAACCGATCACATCCTGTTTATTGCCTCCGGCGCATTTCATATCTCAAAGCCGTCGGACTTGTTGCCTGAACTGCAGGGCCGATTGCCCATCCGGGTGGAACTTAAAGCGCTCACCCGCGACGATTTACGCCGCATCCTGACCGAGCCGGAAGCCTCGCTGATTAAGCAATATATCGCGCTGCTGAACACCGAAGGCGTGACGCTGGAATTCAGCGAAGATGCAATCGACGCTATCGCCGACATCGCAGTGGCCGTAAATGCGAGCGTCGAGAATATCGGTGCGCGGCGGTTACAGACGGTAATGGAAAGAGTGCTGGACGAAGTCTCGTTTGCAGCGCCAGATCGATCTGGCGAACGCGTCAGAATCGATGCCGCGTACGTTCAAGAGCATATTGGGGATCTGGCCAAAAATACCGATCTCAGCCGTTTTATTCTTTGACCTCATTCACCAAGCTCCGTTTGGTCATTGCGTTAATTTGCCTTCTTTTATGACCTCCACGGTCGGATCGGTGACAGCAACAGGATCGGAAGCCGGAAACGTTTCTTCCAGTGCTTCGTCCAGCGCACGGTCAACATTCCGTCGGACAGGGGTCCTGTTCTCGTCATCGGATTTTCGTCTCTCGGTGCTCAATTTTTTGGACATGGGAGAATACTCTCCTACTCTAGCTTCGCTGGTTGCGGCGCACGCGCACGTAGAGCGCTCCCTCGCCTCCGTGAGCAATGTGTGCGTCCTCGAACCCAATCACAAGCGAACGAAATTCCGGCAGAGCCAACCACTGTGGCACCTGGCGCTTAAGCACGCCCCGCTCGCCATCCGCACGCATACCTTTGCCGGTGATGACGAGCACAAGCCGGGCATCCCGCGCGCTCGCAGTCCTCAGAAACCGCAAAAGTGTCGCGTGGGCCTCACTTTGCGTAAGGCCATGTAGATCAAGACGCCCGTCAATTACTTCTTTGCCCCGGACTACTCGCGTCCGCATCCGACGACCGAGCGGAGCGAGTGGCGGCACTTGCCTAACGGCAGATCCACTTTTTGCGGATGCCTCAGGTCGCGAGGGAACAACCTGTTCCACCAATTCAACGGCATCTGGCACCTCCGAATCCCGCAGTGGTGCGATTGTTTTTGTGACCGTGGACCACAACACCCGCTCTTCGGCGGACAAAAGGCGGCGTCGTTTGCTGTCGCCAGGCTTCACAATTTCAACGACGCCGTCTTGCCGGGCGTATCGGCGGACTTCCAGTCGTGTTCGAGCGAGCCGCTGCGGTCATTACCATCTTGGGACGCGGCGCCGGAAGCGGTACCTTCGCTGCGGCTACCGCACTACCTTTCACGGCGACACTCTGCGGTACCAGCATCACGAAATCTCCGTATTGCTTGATGCGTCCCGCGACATGACTTATCTCCTCGCCATGTCCGAAATAAATATCGGCACGCGCCGGTCCGACGATCGCCGATCCTGTATCTTGCGCTACGAGCAAATGACGAAATCTGGTTTCAGGCTTTTCACTCTCGATCGGAAGTTCGGCATTGATCCAGATCGGAGTTCCGTAAATATGGATCTTCTTGTCGACCGCCAGCGAGCGGCCAGGTGTGAGAGGAACGCCTTGCGCACCGATACATTCGTCGTGCGAACCTAAAGGCCTTTCCTGAAAGAAAACAAAAGAGCGGTTTTTTCGTCGCAGTTCTTTTCCTTCTTCGGGATTCATCTCCATATAGTCGCGGATCTTATCCATCGACATTTCTTCTTTGGAGACGATGCCGCGATCGATCAGAAATTTCCCGACCGGCGTGTAGGGCATTCCATTGCTGGCGACATAGTTGAGGCGCAGCAGTTTGCCGCTATCGAGCTTTACGCGTGTGGAACCCTGAATTTGCGCGAAGAACGCATCTATCGGACTTTTGACGTAGCAAATCTCCAGATCTTTCCCCGCAAGCGCGCCGTCCTCTATTTCTGTGCGATCGAATTCGGCAAAGACCTTGCCCTTGCGCTGTCTTACGGTTTCAGCCGGCGCAGCATAGATTGGAATCGTGTACTCATCACTGGGGAAGCGCGAGCCCTCCACCTCGGTTTCGTAATATCCGGTGAAAAAACCCTGCGTCTGGCCCGCCGGCATCACTCTTACCGGTTTGAAGTTTTCCTCGAAGAATGCACGCGCACCCTCGCGATCAAGCTCACCGGCCCGGACCGCCCGCCCGCACACGTTGAACAACGCGCCGTAGAACGGCCGCACCGCACGCATTGCCCGGGTACCATTAAGAATAGCGCGACAGCTGTTCAAAAAGGTATCGAAGGCTGCCTTCTGATCATCACCCTTCCAGCCGTCGAGTGCCGCAAAACTAAGAGGCTCGGTCTTCGCGTTGCGAAGGTGGACGTTGGCAGCGCAGGCCGGCGCAATAGCGACGACGATCCCCAAAAACCCAAAGCTGAATCGAACGAGCGTGCGGGAAAAATTTTCCGGCATGCACTCACTGCCCCGCTTCGGTAGCAATCAGTTTCCAGTTGGGATCACGTGCGGTGACATCGCGCGCGAAGGTCCAGACGTCGGTAATGTCAGTGACCTTGTCGGCATTGCCATCAATCACTTTGCCGTCCTTGTCGCGTGTAACGGAAACGAGCTTGGACTGGAAACGCACCGTGATCTGCGCATTTCGGCCGCGCAGCTCGGCAGCAGTGATATCCGCATTGTCGATGGATACGAAACGACTCTCCATGGTTTCGCCGCGCTTTTCACGCTCTGCGATGGCGTTCTCGAACCCATCATATACTTCGCGGGCGAGAAGATTTTTCAAGGCACGCCGGTCGCCTTCCGCAAATGCGTTGACGATCATTTCGTAGGCCGCGCGCGCGCCGACAAGAAAGTGCTTGGCATCGAAACCGGAATCGGCGCCGACGATTGCATCGAGACCTCCAGCAATGATGGAGCCGGATTCGGCAATGCCCTTCCAGCGTTCTGATGGAATTTCGGGTGTCTCGGCGGGTTTCGGCACAACAGTCTCCGCCGTGCGATTGGGAAGCGCGACGACTTTCTCCGGCGTCGGCCGCACAGGCTCACGCGCAGAATAAGGATCGTAGGGTGGGCGCTCCCTGCCCGTCCGTTGGCCTAGAACGCTGCGAAGTCGCAGAAAGATGAACACCGCGAGTGCCAGGAAAATGATGGTATAGATGTCGAACACGTCTCGCATGCTTTCGGGTTACCGTGGCCGCTTGCGGGCCGGATTGCGTACGGTCTGTTCCGTAAAACGGCACCGCCGCTAGCATCCGCTGTTGGCCGCATCAATCCTGGGCCAGGTCTCACGCCGGTACCTCGGCGCAATTCAGGTTTCCTAGTTGAACCTTAGACGATCAGGACGCTTAGGCCAACATCGCACTGACAGAGAAACGCCGATGAATGTGGCAAAATGGGTGTTGTTGGCGGTCCTGGCACTGCCCATTCTGGAACTTGTGGCGTTCGTTTCGGTTGCCGCGACAATTGGCTTCGGGTGGGCATTAAGCTTGATTTTAGCCGGATCATTTGGCGGCGCCTTTTTATTGCGCCACGCCGGCCGTGGTCACGTTGCGCGCATTCGTGTCGCTAGGGACCACGGTTCATTTACCGCCTTGCAGACCGACACCAGCGGCGGCCTTTCGCTGCTCGCGGGGATTTTATTGCTGATTCCGGGGTTTATCACGGACATCGTTGCCCTGTTGCTGCTGATCAAACTGTGGCACCGCACTTTCGTCGCCACGCCACCCCGGGAAAACGGCGTCGTCGATCTTGCGCCCGAGCAATGGCATCAAGTGCCTGACGCCTCATTGCCTGACCGCCGTAACACCGAGCACTGACGCTGCGCACGTCCTTGTTCCCTTACCAGCGCTATGTTAGCCAACCGCGCAACTGTTAACGGAGTGCGAAGGAGCATCCATGGCGACAACGAATGGGGGGCCGGCATCGAGCGGTCCGGCACCGGGAGCTGGTCAGGATCAGCCGCAGCTCACTGTCGTCGGCCAATACATCAAGGATTTCTCGTTCGAGAATCCGAATGCTCCACAATCGCTCAACGTACGTCAGGAGCAGCCGCAAATCGGAATTCAAATCAACGTTAATGCCACACCCTTGTCGGAAACCGACGTTGAGGTGTGCATAAAACTAGATGGCAAGGCTGAGACGCCTTCTACGCTGTTATTCCGATTCGAATTGGAATTCGCGGGCGTGTTCCGGATCCGGAACGTTCCGCAGGAAAGTCTCAATCCGGTTGTCATGATTGAATGCCCGCGATTGCTATTCCCGTTTGCGCGGGAGATTATCGCGAACGCAGTTCGAAACGGAGGCTTCCCGCCGCTCCTTCTCGATCCGGTGGATTTTGTGAGCCTGTACCGGCAAAAGATGGCGCAGACGCAGCCGACACCTGCCCCGACCGCGGAAACCTGAATCACGTGTCGTTAACGTGATAATCGCGCCACAACGCATTTTCGCCAAGGCTTGCCACAAAATCTCGATGCGCTGTGAGATCAGCCTCGGTCAATCGTGATGGCAAAACAACGGGCCGCATGCGTATAACGATTCTGTCGTCACGTTCGCCCAGTCGGGAGGCGATGGATTCGGTGAGGCCAAGCTGCGCCTGCCGTGCCCCGATCAGTTCGACATAAACTTCGGCTAATATTTCTGCGTCGAGCAGCGCGCCGTGCTTTGTCCGGCGTGAGTTGTCGATGCCATAACGTGTGCAAAGGTCGTCGAGCCTATTGGGTCCGGCAGGGTGTTTCCGGCGTGCAAGTAGTAGCGTATCGACGAGCCGCTCGCGGCCAATCAATTCGCGTTCTGCATGCTTGAGTTCAGCACACAAAAAAGCGTGATCGAATCCGGCGTTGTGAATCACGAGAGGCGCGTCGCCAATGAACGAAAGAAAATCATCGACAATATCGATGAAACGCCGATGCTGTTTGAGAAATTCGGTGGAAAGGCCGTGGACGGCGAAGGCCTCCGCCGGTACCTCGCGTTCGGGATTGAGATAGGCGTGAAAGGTCGCCCCCGTCGGTATACCGTTAAGCAGCTCAATGCAGCCGAGCTCAACGAGTCGGTGGCCCTGTGCCGGATCGAGGCCGGTTGTTTCGGTATCGAGAACGATTTCGCGCATTCGTGCTGCAGAATCAGTGACGCCGTTTCGGCATTGTAGCTACCTGCGCGAGAATTTCACGCACTTGCGCGCGTGCAGCATCGAACCCTCCCGAGGTATCCACGACGAAATCCGCGCGCTTTCGTTTTTCCGCATCTGGCATCTGGTTTGCGGCGATCGCCGCAAATTTCTGTGAAGTCATGCCAGGCCGCTCGAAAATACGGGTACGCTGCACGTCTTCAGGCGCAGATACGACCACAACGGCATCACAGCGCCGGTCGCCCCCCGTTTCGAATAGCAAGGGAATATCCAGCACGGCGACCTGCGCCTTATTTATTTCTGCTTCGGCAAGAAACCGCTCCTCCGCCACCCGCACTAGTGGATGCACAATTTCTTCGAGTTTCCTGACCCCCGCTGGGTTGTCCAGCACACGGTTGGCCAGCTTTTCGCGATCGACTTCGCCGTTGGCGGTCGTGCCAGGAAATGCTGCTTCAATCAGCGGTACCGCTTCAGCCTTATAAAGGCGATGGACAACTGCGTCCGCATCATGAACAGGAACACCTAGTTCGGCGAAAAATCCCGCCGTCGTCGATTTGCCCATACCAAGCGATCCGGTGAGACCGAGCACAAACATTGATCAGCTGTCGATAAACTTACTTTGCCGGAGGTACGCCAGCAGTGGTAACAGGGGCAGGCCCAGGATCGTGAAGTAGTCGCCTTCCACCTTTTCGAACAAATGTATGCCGATACCCTCAAGCTGATATCCGCCGACGCTCTTCAGCCCGGCGTCGCCCAGCATATCGAGATAATCCCCGAGGTAGCGTTCGCTGAAGTCGCGCATCGTCAGCCTCGCGGTATCGACATAGGAAAAGAGCAACGAACCATCTCGTACCAAGGAGAGGGCCGAGTGCAATTCATGGGCGCGGCCCCGCAGTTCGCGCAGTTGCTCGGCGGCAGCTGCGCGGTTGGCTGGTTTGGTAAAGCGCTTTGTGCCGCGCGCCAAGGTTTGGTCCGCACCGAGGACCACTCGCCCGGGGAACGAGGCTGCCACGGCACTTGCCTTGGCGTGTGCCAGATGGCGTGCAATCCCGGCGGCATCATCAATATTGGCTTGAGCCTCGATTATGCGCTCATCGACCGTCGATGGTCTTATCTCGAAGCGAAGCCCGGCTGCCGCCAGGAGCTTACCGCGGATATCGCTCCGCGAAGCAAGCACCAATGGTTGTGACGCAAGCCAGACAGCCATGATCATCCTGCCGGATGCCGCCGGCGCTCGGCCAGCAGACGCATAACAGCCGCTGCCGTCTCCTCGATCGAGCGGCGGGTAACGTCGATTGTCGGCCAATTGTGCTTGGCGCATAGGCGCCGCGAGAACGCGACTTCCTCGGCAACCGCGGCTTTGTCAATGTACTGATCATCATCGCGGTGAGCTTTCAATCCGAGCAGGCGATTCTCCCGAATCTGTACGATGCGCTCTGGACTTGCGTAGAGCCCAATGACAAGAGGCCGGTCGAGCTTTTCCACCGCCGGCGCCAGCTGCACGCCGGGCACCAGAGGCACGTTTCCGGTCTTTACGCCGCGATTCGCCAGGTAGATTGACGTCGGCGTTTTTGACGTACGTGAGACGCCAACAAGCACGACGTCCGCCTCCCCGAGACCTTCTGCATGCTGCCCATCGTCATGCAGCATCGTGAAGTTCAATGCATCGATGCGCTGGAAGTATTCCGCATTGAGCACGTGCTGAGCGCCGGCCCGGTGGATCGTCTCAGCGCCGAGATATGACTGAAATAGCCGCAGGACTGGTCCCAAAATAGACATGCACGGTAACCCGAGCTCGCGGCACTTGGTCTCCAGAGATTCAATGAGGTCTTCTTCAAGCAGGGTATACAAAACCAGGCCGGGAGATTCCGCGATCTCGGCAAGCGCATGATCGAGCTGCTTTTTTGAACGCACCATCGGATATAAGTGCTCTACCGGAGATACGTTCGCGTATTGCGCCGCAGCTGCCCGCGCGACGGTAATCAGGGTTTCCCCTGTCGCGTCGGACACGAGGTGTAAGTGGAAATAACCGGTCTCGCGCATCTGTATATCGGCCGGAAAGCCTGTGGGTACGACGGGAGAAGGCCACGGCATGCACCAACAAGCAAGCCAACTCTGGCCGGAAGTTCAATTTCCGTCCACACCGCAAACATCGGGACAATTACGCGATACGAATCAAACCGGATTGTGCGATGTCGATGAACGTGTGTGGAATAAAGGGGATAGCCTCAGGAAAAGCCCGGAAAACAACGCCACTGTTGTGGATGGATGGGAAGCAGAATTGCGGTGGCTTCTGGATCAATATCTTTCAGCCGGTGGACAGCATGTTAATCGACGGGCATGAGTCTAATCAACGCTCCAATAACCACTACAGATTCTAAGAAGATTCTTTATGAACGAAGATGGGATCGGCAGGGCCTTGGGGAAAAAGCTTCTGCGCGTGCTCGAAAAGAAACGCGAGATATGCCCCCCGATATGGTTCATGCGGCAGGCGGGCCGGTATCTGCCTGAGTATCGGGCTGTCCGGGAGAAAGCAGGAGGATTTCTCGATCTTTGCTTTAGTCCAAAGCTTGCTGCTGAGGTTACGTTGCAGCCAGTTCGAAGATTTGGCTTCGACGCCGCGATTCTTTTTTCCGACATTCTTGTGATACCGCTGGCGCTTGGGAGGAAGGTTCAATTCTTGAGCGGTGAAGGCCCTAAGCTTGAACCATTGACGGATGTTTCCGGGTTTGCTGGCTTGCGGGAAAGTGTCGATCAAAACGTCCTTGCCCCGGTTTATGAAACGATCCGAGAAGTGAAAGCGAGGTTGGATGGCGACATTGCACTGATTGGATTTTGCGGAGCTCCCTGGACGGTCGCAACCTATATGGTTGCGGGAAAAGCCACGCCGGACCAAGCACCGGCTCGGCTCTTTGCCTATCGCGACCGCGAGAATTTTTCCCGATTGATTGACCGACTGGTAGATTCGTCGGTCCAATACCTGGTGAGCCAATTACAGGCAGGCGTAGATTGCGTGCAAATATTCGACACTTGGGCTGGTGTGCTTGGTCCCGAACAGTTCGATAACTGGTGTATCGCTCCAACGCAAAAAATTGTTGAAGGCGTACGCCGGCATGTGCCGGGCGCAAAGATCATCGGGTTTCCACGCGGAGCGGGTGCAATGACATTACCTTATGCTGAAATGACGGGAGTGAGCGCTATTGGTGTCGACTGGACTTTTGAAAGGACTATTGCGCGGGACGCACTGCAGTCTCGCTTACCGGTGCAAGGCAATGTCGACCCGATCGCTCTTTTAGCCGGTGGAGCTGCGTTGGATCGTGAGGTCGACGATGTGATGCGCCATCTCGGCGATGGTCCGCTGATTTTTAATCTCGGGCATGGAATATTGCCGGACACACCGATCGCTCATGTCGAACGTTTGCTAAAGCGCGTGCGAAGCTAAACGTCATGTATCTTTGGCTCAAAGCCGTGCACATCGTTGCAGTCATCGCCTGGATGGCCGGGATGCTCTATCTGCCTCGGCTGTTTGTCTATCACGCAAAGGTGGTTGTGGGCTCTGAGCAATCAGAGACATTCAAGACGATGGAGCATCGACTTCTCAACTATATCATGATGCCTGCCATGATCATTACATGGATCGCGGGTATCTCTTTGGTGCTGTTGGGGCAATGGTTCAGTGCCGGTTGGTTTCAAGCCAAATTTGTCGTGGTGGTCATGATGACCGTCATGCACGGCTTATTTTCACATTGGGTAAATGAATTCCGCTACGATCGAAACTCACACTCTCAAAAATTCTTTCGGATTATCAATGAGATACCAACAATCTTTCTCCTTATAATAGTCGTGTTGGCGACCGTTAAGCCGTTTTAGCTGCTTCCCCATTTGCACAAGCAGCGACCCTCTTGCGCCGGACAATCGCTCAACTTATGTTGATGCATCCCACCGAACGCAGGCGGATGCGGTCGCGTTCCGGCTCCCGAGTTGTTTGGGCCGGTCGCAGCATCGGGTTCCGGGCCTTCCCAAATACTCGTCACCCCAGACCTGCGATCTCTCTCCAAAGTTAAACGGCGCAAGTTTTTTATCTCCAAATCTCCGCCGGTAACGCTTCCAAGGACGTAAACCCCCAATGCGGGAAATGAAACTTCAAGATCTTAAGTCTAAGACCCCTGCCGAACTCGTTGCGTTCGCTGAGGAGCACCAGGTCGAGAACGCTAGCACCATGCGCAAGCAGGAGCTGATGTTCGCGATCCTGAAGCAGCTCGCAACGCAAGAAGTCGACATCATCGGCGAAGGCGTCGTTGAGGTGCTCTCCGACGGCTTCGGATTTCTTCGCTCGCCGGAATCGAATTACCTCTCAGGACCTGACGATATCTATGTTTCGCCAAGTCAGATCCGCCGCTTCGGCCTGCGCACCGGCGACACGGTCGAAGGTCACATCCGTTCTCCGAAGGAAGGCGAGCGGTATTTCGCATTGCTCAAGGTCAACACTATAAATTTTGAGGACCCTGAAAAGGCGCGGCACAAGGTCAATTTCGATAACCTGACTCCGCTCTACCCGGATGAACGCCTCAGGATGGAATATGAGGATCCGACCAAAAAGGATCTTTCCGCCCGGGTCATCGATATTGTAGCGCCGATCGGCAAAGGTCAGCGGGCGCTGATCGTTTCGCCGCCGCGTACCGGCAAGACCGTGCTGCTGCAGAACATTGCGCATTCAATCACCGCCAATCACCCCGAAACTTATCTGATCGTGCTGCTTATCGACGAACGACCGGAAGAAGTCACCGACATGCAACGGTCGGTAAAAGGCGAGGTGATTTCATCGACATTCGACGAACCGGCTTCGCGTCACGTGCAGGTCGCGGAAATGGTGATCGAAAAGGCGAAGCGTCTGGTCGAACACCAACGCGACGTCGTGATTCTACTCGATTCGATCACCCGGCTCGGCCGCGCTTACAACACTGTCGTGCCTTCCTCGGGCAAGGTGCTGACCGGCGGCGTCGACGCCAATGCGCTTCAGCGTCCGAAACGTTTCTTTGGCGCGGCACGCAACATTGAGGAAGGCGGCTCCCTCACTATCATCGCCACGGCTCTGATCGACACCGGCAGCCGCATGGACGAAGTGATTTTCGAAGAGTTCAAGGGTACCGGTAATTCGGAACTGATCCTCGACCGCAAGGTCGCCGACAAGCGCACGTTCCCTGCGATCGACATCACGCGCTCAGGCACGCGCAAGGAAGAACTTCTTACTGATCCGGCAATTCTCAAGAAAATGTATGTTTTGCGGAGGATTTTGAACCCGATGGGCACGATGGACGCCATCGATTTCCTGCTCGACAAGTTACGCAATACGAAGAGCAATTCCGAATTCTTCGAGTCAATGAATACATAACGGCGGCTATTGCCGCATGGCCGAAACTGCCTGCTGAATCTGTGCCGCATCGGTTACCGGAAGCGAGCAGCGCGCGCCGACACACACGAAGGCGGCGGTTACCCGTGCCGCCTTCAATTTTTCCTGGGCCGGGTGTGACGGCGGCAGATCGTCCGAGCTCGACGCGCGAAGAATGATGCGATCGAGATAAGGCAATTTCAGCGCCGCTTTCGCGAGACGCGCCGCATCAGGACCAGTCACCACGATTTCGGCAGCCCGCAGCCGGAGGTCGAGGGCGTTGAGCAACGCGACATGGCCGAATAGATTGCGCTCCGCGCCCGAAAGAACCGCTTCGATCAGGCGATCCGCCCGCAACCGCCATTTGTCGTCGCCAGTCAGCATTGCGAGCCTGACAAGGTTTTGTGCGGCCACCGAATTCGGATTTGGCGTGGCGTCGTCCTGGGTCGAATGTGGCCGCAGCACCAGGTCATCCGCATCGTCAGACGAAAGATAATAAGCACCAGTCTCGGTGTCGGCGTAGTGCGTGTCGAAGGAGGTCTGCCAGACGAGAGCTTGTTCGAGATAGCGCCGTTCACCCGTCGCTTCATAAAGCGACAGTGCGGCACGGATCATAGTTGCAAAATCGGATGCAAGACCGGGAAACAGCAATTGTCCCCCGCGCCAGGAGTGACCGAGGCGATCTCCTTTTGTCATTGCTCGTGCAGTGAAATCGAATGCACGGCCGGCCATCGTGAGCCAGTCCGGCTCGTCGAGAACAAGCGCTGAATTAACGAGCGCCGCAATCATCAGTCCGTTCCAGTCGGCGAGCACCTTATCGTCGAGGCCGGGACGGATGCGCATCTCGCGCACCGCGAGCAATTTCATGCGCAACTGAGCCAGGCGATTGTCGTCCTCCGCAGTGCGGTCGAGGCCAGCGAGGCGATTAAGGATGCTATGGCCTTCGAAGTTGCCGCCCGGCTTCACATCGTAGTGTCGTGCAAAATAATCACCGTCGGTTTTGCCGAGTTTCTTGATCACTTCGTCGTATGACCAGACGTAAAATTTTCCTTCCTCGCCTTCCGAGTCGGCATCAAGCGAAGCTGAAAATGCTCCTTCACTCGTAATCATTTCGCGCTTGAGCCACGCGACGGTTTCTCGCGCGCGCTCGGCAAACAAAGGATTTCCACTGCGCTGCCACGCCAACGCCAGCAATTCGAGTAGTTGGGCATTGTCGTAGAGCATTTTTTCGAAGTGCGGCACGAGCCAACGTTCGTCGACTGAATATCGTGAGAAGCCTCCGCCCAGATGATCGTAGATTCCCCCCTCGCTCATGCGCGCGAGCGTGTACTCGACGGCCTGGAAAAAGCGAGCGTCGTTTGTCCGCAGGCCTGCGCGCCAAAGCATTTCCAGGATGGCCGGCTGCGGAAATTTCGGAGCACCGCGCAAACCGCCGTTGATCTGATCGAACATGTTGCCGATCTGCATGGCGGCCGCATCGAGCTCCTTCAACCCGATCGTCACTTTACCCGCGGGTCTTGCTTTCTCAGCAAGCCGAGCCAATAGCGCGGCGCGGTTCTGCTCGATCCGGCTGGGCTCCTCGCGAAACAGCCGGGCCACCTCGCGGAGAACATCGACAAAAGCCGGCCGTCCGAAACGCGACTCTTTTGGAAAATAGGTGCCGCCCCAAACCGGCTCTGCTTTGGAGGTCAGGAACATTGTCAAAGGCCAGCCACCCTGCTCCCCCAATAAATGCAGGGCGCTCATATAAATCTGATCAATATCCGGGCGCTCTTCGCGGTCGACTTTGATGTTGACGAACAATTCGTTCATCACACGCGCAGTCGTCTCATCCTCAAAAGACTCGTGCGCCATGACATGGCACCAGTGGCAGGCGGCGTAGCC
This sequence comes from Pseudolabrys sp., assembly GCA_036557605.1. Taxonomy (GTDB): domain Bacteria; phylum Pseudomonadota; class Alphaproteobacteria; order Rhizobiales; family Xanthobacteraceae; genus Pseudolabrys. The sequence continues at coordinate 18,630 of DATBHE010000120.1, read as the reverse complement.
GACCGACAGCAGGATCGGCTTGTTTGTGCGCTCGGCCTCCCGCAGCGCTTCCGGTCCCCAAGTCCACCAGTCGACCGGATTGTGTTTGTGCTGAAGCAGGTACGGGGACGTCGCTTGGGCGAGCCGATTTATATGTGCGGAACTGTGGTGAGACGACATGCCCAAGCCTAGCGTGATTTGACGCGTGTCCGAAATCGGCAACTGCTCATCGCGCGCTGGTTTGGGCCGCCTGTTGTACGTGCCATATGGTATTGCCCACGTCATCCGCCACCAGCAGAGAGCCATCGTGGGCAATGGTTGCCCCAACCGGCCTTCCGAGCGCTTTCTCGTCGTCGTTCACAAATCCTGTGAGAACGTCCTGCGGGTCACCCGAAGGCTTGCCGTTGCTAAACGGGATGAACACCACTTTGTATCCGCTGAGGGGTTTGCGATTCCATGAGCCGTGCTCACCGATGAACACGCCGCTCACAAAGCGCTCGCCTAACCTGGCTCCTTCGGCGAATGTCATGCCGAGTGGTGCGACGTGATTGCCGAGTGCAAAATCCGGCAAGATGGCCTTTGCCACCAGCTCTGGATTTTGCGGCTGCACGCGATCGTCCACGTGCTGTCCCCAGTAACTGAATGGCCAGCCGTAGAATGCACCGTCTTTCACAGATGTGAGATAGTCCGGGACCAAGTCGCTGCCGAGTTCGTCGCGTTCATTGACCACCGTCCATAGTTCACCGGTCTTCGGCTCCCATCCTAGTCCGTTCGGGTTGCGAAGACCGGATGCAAATATCCGCATCCGACGGCTGGCAAGATCGAGCTCATGAATATTCGCTCGTAATTTCTCCGCATCGAGCCCGTTCTCGGCCGCGTTGCTGTTTGAACCGACGGTCACGAAGAGCTTGCTGCCGTCTTTGCTGGCAATAATGTTTTTCGTCCAATGATGATTGATCGGACCACCCGGAAGATCGATGATTGTTTCTCCCGGTTTGGTGATCTCTGTCGCGTCATCTTCGTACTTGAAGCGGACGATCGCATGGGCATTGGCGACATACAGATCGTTGCCGATGAGGGCCATGCCGAATGGCGAGTGCAGATTTTTGATAAAGATAGCTCTCGTCTCGGCGACTCCGTCGCCGTCTTTGTCACGAAGCAACGTAATCCGATCGGGGCTGCGAACGCCTGCTCCAGCCCAGTTCTGTACGGTTTTGTAAATCCAGCCTTTGACGCCTTTTCCGTCTTCCGGCCGCTCCGGTCCGTTGCTTTCGGCAACGAGAACGTCTCCGTTCGGCAGGACGAAAAGCCAGCGCGGATGCTCGAGGCCTTTAGCGAAGGCATTGACGCTGAGACCAGCGATTACGGCTGGCTTGCCGCCTTCGGGCCAGCCTTTGGCCGGCGCGATGTTGACTGTCGGAATGTAAGATTTGTGCGGTGGAGGGATCGTTGGATTATCACCGGTCGATGCTTGTTCCGGCACTTTGGAACTGTCGCCGCATCCGCCGAGCAGCAGTACGAGCGATATGGCATAAACAGGAGCTACAAAGGCACGCATTTCGGTACCGCAGAAACGGACAGCATCGCCGTGGGCGAACGTTGACTGCCGCTCCTAATAGAACGGTGCCCTTAGCTGAACGTTCCGGTTGCGTGCATTTAACTCAGGGCAATATTGCGAAGGCCCGCGCGGGAAACCCCAATCCGTCGCGCACTTTCGGCCAGGTCACCACGATCAGCGCCCCCTTGGGCGGCACCTTGTCTAGATTGGCCATGACTTCGATTTGATAGTGACCGTGTTGCAGAATGTAGGTTTCGGACTCCATCTTGTCAGTCGTGTCGGTGTCCAGCGACTCATGGCCGGTCGCGACCGCGCCGCGCTGCTCGTAGAGAAACTTGATGGTCTCGAAGGACCACGCCGGAAACGGCACACGCTTGAATCGTTCGGGGTTGGCATCCCAATCCTTGTACATGTCGGTGCGCAGCGCGACGAATGATCCACGCGGGATGCGCCCGTATCGTTTTTCCCACGCGTGCAAATCCGCGAGGGAAAAGGCGTGTTTCGGATCCTTTTCCAGATAAGGCGTTGCATCGAGTACGACGAGCGGCAGGATCATCTGCTTGAGAGGGATCGCATCCATAGTGATCCCTTTTTCGTCGAAATGCGCTGGCGGATCGACGTGGGTGCCGTACTGGCCGGCGAACTCATAGAAGGTCGTGCGGAAACCGTCTTCGTTAATCGTGTAAGGACGTTTGGTTTTTGGGTCGGTTGCGGGCGTCATTTTTGCCTGCCCGAAGCCGGACCACACGGGGGACCGCGAGTCGAAACTGTGCGTGAGATCGACGAAACGTTTTGACGTGATCACGCGATAGGCGCGCGCGAGATCGTTTTCTGCCCCGACCGAAGGCTGGCTGAAACATGCGACCAAGATCGCCGGCATGATAAGGCGGAAAATGGGTGTCATGTTGCTTCCCCGATAGATCGTGAATTTCGCGGATCATATCGCGCGCAACGATGCCGTACCTGGCTCATTCATGGAGCGCGCGAGTGCCTATGCCTAAATGACGGGGCTTGACCCCTGCCCCGTCCGGGGGCTTCGGTTCGCTGCGATGTCAAATGTAGCGCGTGACACGATTTACGCACTCTCCTCCGGCCGTCCGCCGGCGGCCATTGCGGTCGTGCGCATTTCGGGGCCACGTGCCGGCGACGCGCTCAATGCGCTGATGGGCAGAATTCCCGACCCGCGCAAGGCCGCGCTTGCACGTGTTCATGGGCGCGATGGCGAGATCATCGATCAGGCGCTGGCACTTTGGTTTCCCGGACCGCAAAGCGAAACCGGTGAGGATGTTGCCGAGCTTCAGCTGCATGGTGGCCGTGCAATCATTGCGGCAGTCATGGCGGCACTTTCCGATATGGAGGGCCTCCGTCCCGCGGAAGCGGGTGAATTCACTCGTCGCGCCTTCGAAAATGGCAAGCTGGATTTGACGGCGGTTGAAGGCCTTGCCGATCTGGTAATGGCCGAAACAGAAGGACAACGGCGTCAGGCGTTCAGGCAAATGACGGGCGGGCTTGGCGAGCGCGCGGAAAAATGGCGCACGCAACTGATCCAGGCGCTTGCTCTTATTGAAGCTCGTATCGACTTTTCCGATGAAGCCGACGTTCCGCAGGATCTTGTGACGCCGGCGTTGCAGATTGCGCACACGCTTGAAGCCGAGATGGCCTCGGTGCTTGCGGATGGCGGGTGCGGCGAACGTCTGCGAGAAGGATTCGTCGTGGCTATTGCCGGTCCGCCAAATGCCGGCAAATCGACCCTTCTCAATCGGATCGCAAAGCGTGATGCGGCGATTGTGTCGCCTTATGCCGGAACGACGAGAGATGTGATCGAGGTCCACCTCGATCTTCGTGGGCTGCCGGTCACGTTGCTTGACACTGCAGGCATTCGCGAAACCGAGGATCCGGTGGAACTCGAGGGCGTGCGGCGGGCGCGAGAGCGTGCTGCGGCCGCCAACCTGATCCTGTGGATTGTGGATTCGGATGACTGGGGTCAGGAGGCTGCCGAGGAAGTTGCCAACGGTACCAAGAGTACCAAGGGTGCCGACTGGAGTGTGGCGGTCGCTGACGCTGAGGGTTCTTCGAAAGGTCGCGAGCACGACGCTGGGCGTTTTTCGAATGCCGGCGACAATGATGCGGCGTTTTCTTCGACAGCTCCCTACAATGATGATGCCGGGCGTTCGTTGGCACCTCGCGAGAACAATGAGCGTTCTTCGAAAGCTCCTGACAACGTAGGCGCCCGGTCCTCGACAGGTCCCGACAGCGAAGCTCGGCGTTCGTTTGTATCCCGTGAGAACAGCGAGCGTTCTTCGACCCCTCGCGACAACAAAGCCGCGCGGTCCTCGACCGCTCCCGACAAAGAAGCTGCGCTTTCCTCCCAAGCTCGCGAGGATGACGATGTTGCGTCCAAAATGGCTACGCCACTTTGGCGCGTCCGCAGTAAAATCGATTTGGGGCAAGGTGTTGGGGCAAGAAGTGAACAAGAAGTACAAGACAATCTAAAAAGTGAACCGGTCGTTCAAACTAACAGAAAGTTAAAAAACAAGGTTAAAGATCGGTTAATAGGAAGAACTGAATTTGAGTTCAACTCGAGTGAATCTATATTCAATATCTCGGCAAAGACCGGCGAGGGTATAGAAACGCTGCTGGACGCAGTGGCCTTGGCGGCCAAGAAGTTTCTCGCCGGAACTGAGAGCGCGCTTGTGACGCGCGCCCGCCACCGCCACACCCTGAACCAGGCCCTGGAGGCGCTGCGGCGCGCCCGGCCACCCGGCCTCCTCGGCCAGGATGACCTTCTGGCCGAAGAGTTGCGTATCGCGGGCCGCGCGCTCGGCCGCCTCACTGGCCGCGTCGACGTTGAAGATGTTCTCGACGTTATTTTCCGCGACTTTTGCGTCGGGAAGTGAGCCGGTGGACCATACTGGTGAGTGACGGATAGGCTGATTTGCTGTGAAGCTTTTTGGAGCCGCGGATGTCGGCCAGCGCCGCGCTTCGGGAGCGGATCAGTTTGGCGATAAGCCAGGCGCCGCCGATGTTCGCACCGCGAAGTCAAAACCGGGAAAAGCCGGAAGCCCTCCCCGACTGCCGTTTGCGGGCGAGCGCTGCGCTTCGGGGACGGCCCGGAAGCCCTCGCCGCACGGTCATCTGGGGACCGAGCTGGGGCACCGCTGCGCTTCGGGGACGCCCCGGAAGCCCTCCCTGGCTGCCCTCGCCCGAAGCGCTTCCGGCCACGCTGGCCAGCTGCCTTCCTCGGTCAGCCCTCTCGCCAGCTGCCGTTTGAATGTTTCACGTGAAACATTTTTCTAACTTTGACCCCCACCCTCGCCTCCGCTAAAACCCGCTTTTCTCGAGGCTTTAATGGTGCATCGATTCGACGTGGTGGTCGTTGGCGGCGGCCATGCCGGCTGTGAAGCTGCCGCTGCCGCCGCCCGCATGGGTGCCCGAACCGCCCTCGTGACGCACCGATTCGCTACTGTCGGCGCGATGTCGTGCAATCCGGCCATTGGCGGGCTCGGAAAAGGCCATCTGGTCCGGGAAATCGATGCCCTCGACGGCGTCATGGGCCAAGCGGCCGATCGTGGCGGCATTCAATTCCGTGTCCTCAACCGCCGTAAAGGACCCGCCGTGCGCGGCCCCCGCGCCCAGGCAGACCGCAAGCTCTACGCCCAGGCGATGCAAGCCGCGTTGCGAGCCCTTCCGAATCTCCAAGTGATCGAGGCGGAAGTTGACGACCTCACGATCGACTCATCGCGCGCCTGCGGTGTCCGGCTCACCGATGGCCGCGAAATTACGGCAGGCGCCGTGGTGCTTACCACCGGCACGTTTTTGCGCGGCCTCATTCACATCGGCGAAAAGCAAATTCCTGCCGGCCGCGTCGGCGAAGCACCCGCGATGGGACTTTCACGCACGCTCAACAATCTGGGCTTCGCGCTCGGCCGTCTGAAGACTGGAACACCACCGCGCCTTGATGGACGCACGATCGACTGGCCAGAACTCGAAATGCAGCCAGGTGACGATCCACCCGAGCCGTTTTCCTTGCTGACAACGCAAATCGAAAATCCACAGATCGAATGTGGCATCACGCGCACGACCGGACTGACGCACAAGATCATTCGCGACAACGTTCATCGTTCGCCGATGTATTCGGGCCAGATCGCAAGCCGCGGTCCGCGTTATTGTCCGTCGATAGAAGACAAGATCGTGAAGTTCGGCGAGCGCGACGGCCACCAGATTTTTCTTGAGCCTGAAGGTCTCGACGACCACACCGTTTATCCAAACGGAATTTCCACATCGCTTCCGGAAGACGTTCAGCTCGCGCTCGTCGCGACCATTCCCGGACTCACGAATGCGCGCATCATTCGTCCTGGCTACGCGATCGAATACGATTATGTCGATCCGCGCGAGCTCTTGCCGACACTTCAAACCAAACGTCTTCGCGGGCTATTTCTGGCAGGGCAGATCAACGGCACCACAGGTTACGAAGAAGCTGCAGCACAAGGGCTTCTTGCGGGCCTGAACGCGGCAGCTTCAGCGGCTGGCGCGCACGAGATCATCTTCGATCGCGCCGACGCCTATATTGGTGTGATGATCGACGACCTCGTGACGCGCGGCGTGAGCGAACCGTATCGCATGTTCACGTCGCGTGCCGAGTACCGGTTGCAGTTGCGCGCCGACAATGCGGACCAGCGTCTGACCGACAAGGGAATAGCGATTGGTTGCGTCGGTGCAGGGCGGGCACGCATGCATCGAGAAAAAAATGCAGCGCTGAAAGATGCACGTGAATTTGCAAAGTCCGTTTCGCTTACGCCGAAGGAAGCCGAACGTCATGGACTGACGTTGAACAAGGATGGACAACGGCGAACCGCGTTTGAATTGCTGTCGTATCCGACGATGTCGACCGCGGACCTCGCAAAGATCTGGCCGCGCTTTGGCGAGCTTGCACCAGAAATCGCGGAGCAGATCGAGATCGATGCGAAATATGATGTCTATCTTTCGCGCCAGGCCGCAGACATCTCGGCGTACCGTCGCGATGAAAGTTTCGCGCTGCCGGACGATTTCGATTATGCGGCGCTGCCGGGCCTTTCAAATGAAATGAAGCAAAAATTACAGGCGCACCGTCCGCGCACGATCGGGCACGCAAGTCGTATCGATGGCGTGACCCCGGCGGCGCTTACCTTGCTCGTCGCGCATCTCCGGCGCGGCAAAAAAACTTCCGCGAAATCGGCGTGAGCAGAAGCGGGCAGGGGACCCGGGACCTTGCAACGGACAAGTCGCGCGCGCTTGCGCTGTTTCCTGTTTCACGTGAAACGGAAGAACGGCTCGACCGGTTCATTGAGGTCCTGCTGCGCTGGCAGGACAAACTCAACCTGGTGGCGGCCTCGACACTGCCGAGCTTATGGACCCGTCACGTCGCTGATTCGCTGCAATTGCTGCCGCTAGCGCCCGGAGCGCGCACCTGGGTGGATCTTGGGTCAGGCGGCGGCTTTCCAGGCGCAGTCATCGCCTGCGCAATCGCGGACGAACCGGAGGCCCGGGTGCATCTTGTTGAAAGTAATGGGAAAAAAGCAGCATTCCTGCGCGAAGCGGTGAGGGCGGCGAGGGTACCTGCACTGGTCCACCAAATGCGCGCGGAGCAATTTGGAGAAAGCTGTGCAGAACCTGTTCACGTGGTCACCGCCCGTGCCCTCGCGCCATTGAAAACACTATGCGATCAGGCGTTTCCTTTTATTTCGCGAGGGGCAATCGGAATCTTTCCAAAAGGTCAAGATGTAGACGCTGAATTGACCGTTGCCGCTAAATATTGGAGAGTTGAGGTCACAAAAGTGCCTAGTAAGACCAGTCCTGACGGTTCAATCGTTGTAATCCACGGGCTCGTGGCTCGTTAGGCCGCGAATCAGGTCATTAAGGGACTTCGGGAAGGGGCGCTGTAATGCGCCCCACAGACCAATGGAAATGCTGCCATGACGACCTCGGACGAGACCGCCGCGCCACCAGTCGTCCCTTTCGGCAAGCCGGTGGCCAAGCCTGATGCCGCCCGGCCGCGCGTCCTCGGCATCGCCAACCAGAAAGGCGGGGTCGGTAAGACCACAACGGCGATCAACCTCGGCACCGCGCTGGCGGCGATTGGCGAGCACGTGCTGATCGTGGACCTCGATCCACAAGGCAACGCTTCAACTGGTCTCGGCATCGAGCGTAAAGCGCGCCGGACATCGACTTATGATGTGCTGTCGGGCACTGCTCCGATGCGCGATGCAGTGTTGCGGACGACGGTGCCTCAACTCTACATCGCACCGTCGACACTCGACCTTTCGGGATTGGAGCTTGAGATCGGCCAGCAACGCGATCGTCCGTTCCGGCTGCGCAATGCGCTTCGCCAGCTCAATACAGGCGCACGCACTTACGATTTCACTTACGTGCTCGTTGATTGTCCGCCCTCGCTCAACTTGCTGACTGTCAATGCGATGGCGGCTGCAGACTCGATCCTCGTACCGCTTCAGTGCGAATTTTTCGCGCTCGAGGGGCTGTCGCAACTTTTGAAGACTGTCGAACAGGTCAGAACGACTCTCAATCCAACCTTGTCGATCCACGGCATCGTGCTGACTATGTATGACTCGCGCAATAATCTTTCCAACCAAGTTGTTGCCGATGTGCGCCAATTCATGGGCAACAAAGTCTATGAGACTATAATCCCACGCAACGTTCGCATCTCCGAGGCGCCGTCATATGGCAAGCCGGTGCTTGTCTATGATCTGAAGTGCGTTGGCAGCGAAGCCTATTTGCGGCTTGCTACCGAAATTATTCAGCGTGAGAGGGCATTGAAGGCGGGATAGTTGTCGGGGTACGCGCATCGGATGACCAACGAAAGCACAAGAGAATAGCGTGGCACGGAATCCAGGAGCGGCGACGATGTCTGATCACTCGCGATTGGGGCGCGGTCTTGCCGCACTCATGGGTGATGTGGGGGAAGAAACATCTGCGGCCGACAGCGGCCGGAAACCTCGGCGTGCGCCGATTGAAAATTTACATCCGAATCCGCGCAACCCCCGCCGGCTATTTACCGACGAGGAGCTCGATGCGCTTGCCGCTTCAATCCGCGAACGGGGCATTATTCAGCCGATCGTCGTTCGCGCGCTCAAAGACGATGACTTCGAAATCATTGCCGGCGAACGGCGGTGGCGCGCGGCGCAGCGTGCAGGACTTCACGACGTACCCATCGCCGTCATCGAAGCGAACGACGCCCAATCGCTTGAGTATGCCATTATCGAGAATGTGCAGCGCACCGATCTCAATCCGATCGAGGAGGCGAGTGGCTATCTTGCGCTTATGGACGATTTCAATCGGACGCAGGAAGAGGTTGCGCAGATCGTCGGCAAGAGTCGGCCTCATGTCGCGAATACAATGCGCCTGCTCAAGCTATCCGAACCCGTAAAGCAACTGGTTCGCGCCGGAAAAATTTCGGCCGGTCACGCCCGGCTTTTGGTCGGACAACCCAACGCGGAGTTGATTGCGCACGAGATCATCGACAATGGCTGGAGCGTGCGCGACCTCGAAGAAGATATGCGCAAGGACGTCGCCGCGCAGATTCGCGACTTGCGGCACGAAAACAGGGGCTTTCACCCCATCAAGGGGGTCACCAAAGACGCCGATACGCGTGCCCTCGAGAGGCGGCTGTCTGACGCGCTTGGGCTTCAGGTCAGCGTGGACCACCGTGGGGACAGCGGAACGCTGCATATCAAATACCGCAACCTTGAACAGCTGGACGTCGTGCTGCGCAAGCTGGGCGGATAGTGGTCGAGTATCGAATCTGCCGGCTGTTTCGGCGACTAGTCGCTTGGCCTTAGTTCGGCCTGTACGCCCGGCTTCACGTCCGGGCTGTGCGCATGGTCAAACCTGGCACGTATAGTGGCCAACTCAGTTTCCTCACTGTCCGACTGAGCTGTTTGCCGTCGTCTCACCGCATCAAAATCAATTGCATAGGCTTCGCCGACCGGTCCCGGTATCCAGTCTTCGCCAGGCAAGAGCGTAATCCTGACGTCCCTAATCAGACCATGTGTGAGAAACGGATCGAAAAAACGCATACTGCGTTCGTTGAGATCGAGCACACGCCCGGGCTTCAGCGGCCCCACGTCATTGATTTTGACGATCACCTGCTTTGGGCCGCTCGTCACCAGAGCGTAAGTAGGTTGGTAGAGCCTGCCATAGCGAACACCGCCAAACTGCTTTCGCAAGCCAGTTTGTATGGCGGCCGTCCAGGCGGTGGGGTCATAGAATTCGCCGGATGCCGTCTCGACGCCGCCTTCCTCTTTGCCGTCGCGGTAAGGATTATAGGTTGAAACCGTACCGATGATCGTGGTCCGTGAAAGGTCGGCTTCTTCCTGGATACGCGGCAATCCCAGCGTCGTTACCAGTCGCAGAATAGATCGATAGGCGGTCATAAAGTTCGGCAGCAAGTCCAGCCGTGCAGATGAAACGAGATCGGTTGCACGGGCATTGGCATCTGTGAAAAAAGCGTCGACTGATTTTACCACACTGCCGTTTGTGCCCGGTGAATCTGACAAGGTGGTTGCTTCCCCGGCAGAAAGGTCGAGCGGCGATATCACCGTGCTGTCGTCGAGACTGCATGTTTCTGCGCCGGGATCGAAGTCAACAAGCAAGATCAATTCTGAATCCGCTGCAGCTGACGATCCGGTGTTTATGAACGAAAGGACCACGGAGCCGGAAGTGATTTCTGGCCGGCGCAATGAATCGACCGTAGCTGCGTAGTTGCTTTCGATGCCGTCCCAGACCATCGCGGACAGGAAGACGGCGGCAAGAAAAAGGGTGGCCAGCGCTTCTCCGTATCGACCGGAAAGCTTGCGGATAGCATTGAGGCGAAAACGCAACGCTGGCGAAGGCATCAATACCGTCGGCAGTTGAGTCAGTTTCGCCGCAAGCTGTATCGATGGCTCTTGAAGCCCGCGTAAAGGGCTTGCCGAAATTACTGTTAGATTTTTAGAAAAATACCGAACGCCGTCAGCAAACTTTATTCTGCACTCGGACCGTGCGTTTCAAAAAAGCAGGAAAGACGCTCTTGCAACGGTACTCGTCGCCAAAAAACGAAAAAGCCATCAGCGAATACGGCGCCTACAAAGATTCATGAGACGCCTGCGCGTTCGGTTTAAATAGTGCATTCTCTCTAAACATTTTCGGACAAATTGAACGAAAATACTCGACGGTGCGGATCAGTTGGCGGTGACAGCGACTTTCTGTTCACAGCTGCAAAACGTCGGATGTCCGGAACGGCGTCTGGCGATCTTCCAAAGCTGTTTTCACCAGCGAGGTATGCTTTCGGCCGCTGGATTGTCCGCCGGCGTAACTGCTAAGCAGTCGCTCGGCGCGTCAATATCGGGAGGATCTCAGTTGGCCGTTTCACTACAGGGCGAATTGCAACCGACGTTCTATTGTTTCAAGCTTGGCGACTTCGAAATCGCCACGGTTCTGGACGCAAAGGCCATCCGCGATGGATTGCATCCGCAATACGGGGCCAATGCGTCGGCAGCCGAAGTGCACGCTCTGGCGCGCTCGAACAATATCGACATCCAACGCTTTGAACATCCGAATATCCCGACCATCGTCAATACGGGAAAACAGCTCATACTCTTTGACACGGGTAATGGGGCTCTGCCGCGCGAGTATGAACAACTCAGCAAGCGATTGCCGCCTGGGCAGACAGCGGCGCGCCTTGCCGCCGCGGGTTACAAGCCCGAGGATATTGACCTGATTGTTCTCACCCACGGGCATCCGGATCACATTGGCGGCCTGACTGAAGGTGGCAAGCCGGTATTTCCTAAAGCGAGGTATGTATTTGGCGCCGCCGAATTCGATTTCTGGAAGCGCGGCGAAAATGTCCGCGAGGCACGAAAATTCAATCGCGAACTATATGTGAAGATCTGCACGCCCTTGGCCGACCGCTCGGTGTTCATCAAGCCGGGCGATGAAGTCGCTTCCGGCATTACAGCTGTCGATGCTGCGGGCCATTCTCCCGGATTGCTCGCATTTCACGTGGAAAGCAGCGGTAAGCGATTCATGATCACCGCCGACACATTCACACAGTATGTGATGGCGATACAACGGCCAGAGTGGCATTTTGAAATGGACGACGACAAGGACAAGGCTGTTGTCACACGCAAACGCATGCTCGATATGCTGGCGGCGGAAAGGCTGTTTGTGGCGGGCTTTCACATGCCATTTCCCGGCATCGGATATCTGGAAAAAGGGTCAGGCGGATATCGCTGGGTGCCGCACAGCTATCAACTTAACCTGTAGCTCGGGCAATCAAGGATAATCACTTGCCCCAGGTGAAGGCCGCTGGCCTTTCCTGTTTGGGCTTTGGCTTGCTTTCATCGCATCGGCCAATGCGGTCTTCAACCGTTTGCGCGGTCCTGTTGTCGAACACCAGGTAGTGACACAGCGTGCCATCGCGCAGTGTACGCGCAATGCGTCCAGCGCGCCCGTTTGCTGTCAACTCAGCGGAAGAGTCGGGCCCGCTCAACGTTCCGATCACCATTACCGTCCCGAGGAACAGGCTGGCGCCAAAGACAATGATGAAAAACGACGTGACTATCGCCACACGCCAGATTTGCGTACGGGCCTCGTTCGAACGAGCGGGAATTCGCCGAGCCTCTAAGGTCTGCATTTCCCAACGCCGTTCATTGAATTACGGATGGGGTTTGTTCTTGGAAAATTTAATGAAAAAGCCTTGATCACTTCTAAAGATGGCAAACAATATTAGCGTGGTACAGGTAATATATTTTAAGTGGCAAAGACCGCGCAGCCGGTTTTAGGCCTTTGTACGGACGCCTCTGCAGAGGGTAAGCAGGGTTCGCTGGGCGATCGCATCAGCCAATGAAGCGTTTCGTCGGATCTCAAGCGAAGCCTCGGCGAGCTGGTCCATGGCCTGAAGCAGCATCGAGGCATTCCATGCGCTCAGTGCTTCGCTCACCCTGGGCTCGCGCGTGAAGTGCACGGGTGGAGCGGCACGTTTCATCGCGAATTGGGCTGAATCGCCGCGTTCGATCGCAAGTCTCATTTTATGCAGGTTAGCAACCTGTCGAATGGCAGCTGAAATGATAGCCGCCGGAGAGGAGCCGCCGCCGCGGGCCTTGGAGAATTCATGGTCGAACTCGCGACTCCGCCCCGCGAAAACTGCATCGACGACCCCGTCGAGCGCAATTTCCGAAGCGTCGGCAACTGCCGCGGTGACGTCGGTGAGGTCGATGCTTTTCTTGCCGCGCGCGTAGGTCGTGAGTTTGCGTATTTCACTGCGTGAGGAGAGCCGGTCACTGCCCAGCAAGCCGATCAGAGCGGCGCGCGCGTCGGCTTCGATCGTCAGGCCGGCGGCTCGTACTTCCTCGTCAATGAGTTCGGCCAAACTACGCGTATTATCTGCGTAACAGGGTAGAGCAGCTGCCGTCTTCGCCTTTTCGCACAGAACACGCAATGGTGCGTTTTTGCTGAGATTGCCTGCTTCGATGATGACCCGACATTCGGGTGAAGGAGCGGCGACCACTGTTTCGACCGCAGGAGTAATGTTACGCGATCCAGCCTTCACCAAAACGGCGCGGCGGCTCCCGAACAAAGGGACAGTGTGGGTCTCCTCTACAAGTCGCGAGGGATTTCCGGCGAGTTCGTCGCCATCGATGCGTGCCAACGCGAACGGATCGCTCGGATCATCGACCGATGCCTTTACCAAAGCGTCGACCCGCTCGCGCACCAGTCCCGCGTCAGGACCGAACACCAGCACGATCGGCAGTTTGCTGTCGGGCTTCGCGACAAAACGGGCGACATCGGCGGCCTTGACGGCAGTCATTGGTCGTCACCGCTCGTGCTCATTGCACGGCGGGGATCATGTACCCGCCGCGAAATAGGAGGCCAGCCGGTTCCGGATGTTTTCCGCAATTTCCTTGGCGGCACGGTCTTCAGCGTCACGAAGACCACGCTCGCCGGCAAATCGCTGCTGTTGACCCGGAATATTGTACGAAACACGGGCGAAGGTTTGGCCTTTGGCAACTGGCTTTCCGGTTGCCATATCGGTCAAGGTGTAAATCGCATCGATGCCGTAGTTGCTGATGTCGGGACGCGCGGTGTTGATATCGACGATGACCTGAAGTTGTGTTGCGTTCAGGCGCACGTTCAACCGATGGGTCGGCGGAGCTCCACCCGCGCCGCCGGTGAGATCGTAAATCAGTTCATTGCGCACGCCGACGCTCACCCGCGCAAGCCTGCTGCCACTTGGCGCGTCGATCGCGGCGACATCAACTCCGCTGAGCCGGTCAGAAACGCCGCTGACGCCGACCGGAGTAGGTCGCTCCGCATAGAGCGGCTGAAAGCATCCGGCGGTCAGGCCGGCGAGGGCCAGAGCGACGAATACCCTGGCGAACCGCGTAATTTCACACGACGACATTGACGATCCTTTGCGGGACGACAATGACCTTTTTCGGGCTTTGGCCCCCCAGCGCCTTTTTTACCGCATCGAGCGCGAGAACGGCAGCCTCTATCTCGCCGTTTGTTGCCTTGCGATTGATCGTCACTTCGGCCCGTTTTTTGCCGTTTATCTGGATCGGCAGCGTGATGGTGTCCTCGATCAATAACCGAGATTCGACCTTCGGCCAGGTCTCGCTCGCGACCAATGTCTTATGACCGAGCGTTGCCCAACATTCCTCGGCAAGGTGCGGCATCATCGGGTGGAACAGCTGGACCAGAATGTCGCCGGCTTCCCGGAGGGCCCAATTGAGCGAGTCAGGCGGGGTTTTTTCGATGCTACCGATGGCGTCGCCCAGGGCATTGGCAAATTCATAGATATGCGCAACGCAACGGTTAAAGCGCAATTTCTCGATATCTTCGGACACGTGAGCAAGGGCGCGATGGGCAGCCTTACGCACTTTTATTGCCGTATCATCAAATTCGTGCGGCTTAGACGACGTGGCCGGAAGTTTTGCGATCTCGCCGACCAATCGCCATAAGCGCTGCATGAATCTCCAGGCGCCCTGGACTCCTTCTTCAGTCCAGATCACGTCACGATCCGGCGGCGAATCCGACAGCATGAACCAGCGGGCGGTATCCGCCCCATACGCGGCGATAATATCGTCGGGATCGACCGTGTTTTTCTTCGACTTCGACATCTTTTCGATGGAGCCGATTTCAACCGGTTCGCCGGTTGCAGCGATGGTTGCCCGACGCGCATCTCCGACGCCTTCGATTTTGACGTTCGCCGGCTCAATCCACTCGCCGTTCCTTGCGCGATAAGTTTCGTGGACGACCATGCCCTGCGTGAACAATCCGGCGAAAGGCTCGTCCATTCCGACCAGATTGCACTTGCGCATCGCGCGCGTGAAGAAGCGTGAGTAAAGCAGGTGCAAAATGGCGTGCTCGATGCCGCCGATGTACTGATCGACGGGCAACCACTCGTCGACAATCTTTCGATCAGTGGGCGCGGTCTTGATCCATGGATCGGTAAAGCGCGCGAAGTACCAGGATGAATCGACAAACGTGTCCATGGTGTCGGTTTCGCGGCGCGCTGGCGCGGCGCACTTCGGGCACTTCACGTTTTTCCAGGTCGGGTGACGATCAAGCGGGTTGCCTGGTCTGTCGAAAGTGACGTCCTCCGGTAACGTGACCGGGAGGTCTTTTTCCGGCACCGGAACAATGCCGCATTTCTCGCAGTGGATGATGGGGATGGGGCAGCCCCAATAACGCTGGCGTGAAATGCCCCAATCGCGCAGCCGATAATTTACCTGCCGTTGCGCGACCGGACGATTGCCGCGCGTTTCCTTTTCAAGCCGCTTGGCCACCGCTTCTTTCGCCTGTTCGATTGTCATTCCATCGAGAAAGCCCGAATTGATCATCGTGCCTTCGCCATCATAGGCAATGTCCGTGACGACAAATGTTTTCGGATCCTGGCCGGGCGGGCAAACGACCGGCGTATTGCCAAGTCCATATTTGTTGACGAAATCGAGGTCACGTTGATCGTGCGCCGGGCAACCAAAGATCGCGCCGGTGCCGTAATCCATCAAAATGAAATTCGCGACATAGACCGGCAGCGTCCAGTTCGAATCGAATGGATGGATCGCTCTCATGCCAGTATCAAAACCGAGCTTTTCTGCCGTCTCTATTTCGGCTTGTGCCGTACCCATGCGATGGCACTGCTCTATAAACTGCGCGAGCTTAGGATTTTTCTTCGCCGCCGCTTGGCTGAGCGGATGATCCGGCGACAGCGCCATGAACTTTGCACCGAAGAGAGTGTCAGGCCGCGTCGTAAATATCTCCAGTTCATTTTCCTTGTTTGGCGTTGTCGCCGGATCGAGCATGAAGCGAAGCAACAGACCTTCCGAGCGGCCGATCCAGTTTTTCTGCATCAGCCGGACCTTTTCCGGCCAGCGGTCGAGCCTATCGAGTGCCGTGAGCAGATCTTCCGAATACCCGCTGATCTTGAAGAACCATTGCGTGAGCTCGCGCTGCTCGACCAATGCGCCTGAGCGCCAGCCCCGGCCGTCGATGACCTGCTCGTTGGCCAGAACGGTTTGATCGATTGGGTCCCAGTTCACCTTCGACTGTTTGCGCTCGACCAGACCAGCCTTGAGGAAGTCGAGAAACATCTTTTGCTGATGGCGGTAGTAGGCGGGGTCGCAGGTGGCGATCTCGCGAGCCCAATCCAGCGACAGTCCCATCGACTGAAGCTGTTTCTTCATCGCCGCGATATTGTCGTAGGTCCAGGACTTCGGATGGACCTTGCGGTCGATGGCGGCATTCTCGGCGGGCATGCCGAAGGCATCCCAGCCCATCGGATGCAGCACGGCATTGCCCTTGGCTCGCTTGAAGCGCGCAACTACGTCGCCCATCGTGTAGTTGCGGACGTGTCCCATATGAATGCGCCCGGAGGGGTAGGGGAACATCTCCAGCACGTAGTACTTCGGCCTCGGGTCATCATTGCTGGTGGCGAAGATTGCGCGCTCGGCCCAGACTTTTTGCCAGCGGGCCTCGGCCTCGCGGGCGTTGTAGCGCTCGGTTTTGCTCGAATCGGCGGTCATTTGCGCGTCTTTTTATGGCGCGCGGAACAGACACGAAAGAGGGCGAGGGGTCAACCGCCGTGGCCGTTCGGCAGCCAACTCAGAAATCCTAGCGATTGAAAGCCCGTTGGACCGCGCTCAACAACGTGCCGGCGTCGTAAGGCTTTTCTACCACGGGAGCCTGCGGGAAACGCTTGGCATGCACGTCATCGACTCGCATCCCCGTGAGGAATACGAAGGGCGTGCCCTGCGCCTGAAGCAAATCCGCCACATGGAGACTGTCGCGCTCCGGCCCGTCCAGTTTCACGTCGAGTATTGCGATATCAAACTTTGTTTCGCGGCCAAGCAGTTGGACTGCTTCGGCAGCGCGCGCGACGCTTGCCACGTGCAAGGCACCGGCACGTTCGAGGACCTGCTGGATATCGAGAGCGATCAGAAATTCATCGTCGAGGACAATGCAGCGCTTGCCGCGAAGCAGGCCATTCGACTGAGTCATTGTCTCCCCCGACGGAACTTTCCCTTGTCCTACGAATTTAGATAAGCGGCATTTAAAAATGACATAGGCCGCGAAAATTCATGGTTGGACAGTTGAAACGCAATTTAACCAGCGTGCCCCGCGGGGCCCTTTGCCTGGAGCAGCTTGCGAGCTTGTATGATTTTGGGGAATGGAAGGCCGAACGGCCAATTCACGCCTTGCGAGCTTTGCCCGCTACGCAAACGGACAGGCTTACGTGAGTTTTCGAAGGAAGAACTGGAATTCGTAAAGGCGTTCAAGATCGATGAATTGCGCGTCGATCCGGGCATAAGTTTCCTTCGCGAAGGCGCACGCAGCGAGCATCTCTACACAGTTCTGAGAGGCTGGGCCTTTCGTTATAAGATGCTTGATGACGGCCGCCGTCAGATTTTGAACTACGCCCTTCCCGCCGACATGGTTGGCCTGCAAGGCACTTTAATGCAGGAAATGCAACATTCGGTCGAGGCGTTGACACCATTGATCTTGTGCGTCTTCCCGCGTGCAAAGCTCTGGGATTTGTATAGCCGTCTGCCCTCTCTGGCATTCGATGTTACATGGCTTGCCGCCCGCGAAGAGCAGCTCATCGACGAAAACCTGGTCAGCCTGGGTCGCCGCACGGCGCTCGAGCGTACTGCGTTCCTGCTCCTTCATCTTTTTTTGCGAGCAGAAGAGGCAGGCTTGGTGAAGGATGCCAGTATTCAATTGCCCTTCACACAACAGCATGTCGCTGACACGCTGGGAATGTCGCTGGTGCATACGAATAAGACCCTTAAGCGCCTGTTTCTCACGAACGTTGTCCGATGGAAGGACCGAACATTCGAGGTTTTAGACCGCGCCGAGCTTACAAGAATCGCGGGGAGCAGCATCACTCAGCACTCATCACGTCCTTTCATCTGAAGTGGCGGTGCCGGCTGCTGTGCGATATAGACACTGCATGACTTCTGCTGCCGAAACAGGCTTGAAACACGTCAAATCGGAAATCGTTCGTGCTTGTCGTGACGCTAACCGCGATTCCGCGGAAGTAACACTTATTGCCGTATCAAAAACATTCGGCGTGAAATCCATCGAACCGGTAATCGCCGAAGGGCAGCGGACGTTTGGTGAAAACCGTGTGCAGGAGGCGAGGGCGAAATGGCCGAAATTACTTGATAAGTACGGCGATATTGAACTGCATTTGATAGGGCCCTTGCAATCGAACAAGACAAAAGAAGCGGTCGCATTGTTTAACGCTATCCACTCCGTCGATCGCGCAAGTTTGTGCGAAGCTCTGGCAAAGGAAATAAGCAAACAGCAACGACGGCCAATTTTATTCGCAGAGATCAATACCGGGGCTGAAGCGCAAAAATCCGGCGTGTTGCCTCAGGATGCCGATGCATTTCTCGCAGCGTGCCGTGACAAATACAGGCTGACGATCTCCGGCTTGATGTGTATTCCGCCATTCGATGAAGCTCCGGGACCGCATTTTGCGTTGACAGCGAAGATTGCACAACGCAATGGCTTGAAGCTTCTCTCGATGGGCATGAGTGCCGACTTCCCAACGGCGA